>JBQTJT010000160.1:0-4220 GCA_052386855.1 Reyranella sp. | reverse complement strand
GTTCGATCCGAACCCACTCCTTGTCGTTCAGCCAGTAAACACCTTTGCCCATGTCCAAGGCTCCTTCTGGAAGCCTTGAATCATCAACTCCCAACGACCGCCACTGCTAATTGAGTACGGACCCTAGGCTTTCTTTTCCCAGCCACCGCTGTCCGTCTGCTGCCAGTAGGCCATGACATGGCCTGCAGCCTTGTAGGCCTTCCAGCGTTCCCGGGCATCGGCCACTGCAGCATCGTCGCGGCCATCGAACAACTCGAAGCAACGCTTGTAGTCGGCCACCCGCTCGGATCGGGCATGGTCGGCCACGAAAAGATAGTTTGCCCGATTCGGATTCTCGTCGAGGTGAGTCAACCAGACCGGCTGGCGATCGGCATCGCCGTCGCGGGCCGCGCCGTGCGGCAAGAAGCCGTTGGGATCGAAGGTCCAGAGATGGGTGTTGATTGCGTCGACCCGCTCCGCCGAACCCAGCATCACGACGGCCCGCTCACCCGCCTGCAGGGTCTTGGTCAGCAGGCGGGGCAAGGTGTCCTCGAGCGACGAACGGGTCAGATGGTAGAAGTTGACCTCGGTCGTCATGGGATTCCCTAGCGTTCGTAGTTGTCGGCGATCAACCGGTCGAGCAGGCGGACACCATAGGCCGTCGCGCCCTTGGGCGTGGTGCTGTCGCCCTTGCCGGACCAGGCGACACCTGCAATGTCCAGATGGGCCCAGGCAACGCCGTCCTGCACGAAGCGCTGCAGGAACTGCGCGGCGGTGATCGAACCGCCATCGCGGCCGTTGCTGACGTTCCTCATGTCGGCGATCTCGGAGTCGATCAGCTTGTCGTACTTCGGTCCTAACGGCATGCGCCACAACTTCTCGCCGACCGCCGAGCCAGCCACCCGCAGCTTGGTCGAGAGCGGCGTGTTGTTGGAGAACAGTCCGGCCCGCTCATGGCCCAAAGCCACGATGATGGCGCCCGTCAGCGTCGACAACTCAACCATGGCCTGCGGCTTGAACTTCTCCTGGGCGTACCACATGGCATCGCACAGGATCAGGCGGCCTTCGGCATCGGTGTTGATGATCTCGACAGTCTGGCCCGACATCGATGTGACCACGTCGCCCGGACGTGTGGCATTGCCGTCGGGCATATTCTCGACCAGAGCACAGACGCCCACGACATTGGCCTTGGCCTTGCGCCCGGCCAGCAGGCGCATCGCGCCGGTGACGGCGCCGGCGCCACCCATATCCCATTTCATGTCTTCCATGCCGCCGGCGGGCTTCAGCGAGATGCCGCCAGTGTCGAAGGTCACGCCCTTGCCGATCAGCGCGACTGGTTTCTGGTCCTTGGGTCCGTTCATCCAGCGCATCACGAGGAGCTGCGACTCGCGTTCACTGCCCTGGCCGACGGCCACCAGCACGTTCATGCCGAGTTTCTTCAGCTCAGCCTCGCCCAGGATCTCGACCTTGACCCCGAGCTTGCTGAGTTCCTTGGCACGGCGGGCGAACTCGACCGGGTAAAGCACGTTGGCGGGCTCGCTCACCAGATCGCGGGTCATGAAGACCGCGTCGACCGTCGGTTCGAGCTGGGCATAGGCCTTGCGGGCCTCGGCAGGGCCGGCCAGCACGACGGTGAGTTGGGTCAGCGAAAGCTTCTGCTCGGGCTTGTCCTTGGTTTTGTACTTGTCGAAGCGATAGTTGCGCAGCCGGGCCCCCAGCGCGATGTGCGCCGCGATCTGGCCCGGCGACAGCCGGCTGCCCTTGACCGGGTCGACGACCACCGTGACGGCAGCGTGGCCCGCCGCGTTGGCCTCGGCCGCCACCAGGCCGCCCAGGCCTTCTGCGCTGCGAGCGTCGAGTTCCCGGCCCTTGCCGACCCCCAGTAACATCAGGCGTCCAACATCGCCGGAATGGCCCAGGATGGTCAGCGTCTGGCCCTTGGCCCCGGTGAAGCGACCTGCCTCGAGGGAACGTGCAACGGCCCCGCCGGCCTGCTTGTCGACCGCCTGGGCGGTCGCCAGAAGCTGCTTGTCGGCAGCCACAAACACCGCGACGTTGCCCGAGAAGGCCTTCGGAAAGGCCGAAAATTCAATTTTCATTCGATTCCCTCGCTATTGGCGCGCGATTCTTCACCCCTGCGGCGCTACGGCGCAAGCCGCGATTTACGCCCAACTCGCGACAAATTCGGGGTGGCGTCCCAACCGCTGCGACAGTATCAGTACCGACCCTCAAAACGGGAATGAAAATGACTTCAGCCTCATTGCCTCGCGTCTCGGTCGTCGGTCTCGGTAAGCTCGGAGCCCCCCTTGCGGCGGTACTCGCCAGCCGCGGTTTCAGTGTCATCGGTCTCGATGTGAACAAGACGTTCGTCGATGCCATGAACGCCGGCAAGATGCCGATCGTCGAGCCGCAGCTCAACGAATTGATCGCCGCCAACCGCGCGCGCCTGTCGGCCACCATGGATGCCAACGAGGCGATCCAGAAGAGCGACGCCAGCTTCGTGATCGTGCCGACGCCGTCGGACAGCACCGGCTTCTTCTCCAATCGCTTCGTGCTTCAGGCCATGGAGACACTGGGCAAGGCGCTCAAGGCCAAGAAGGGCTACCACATGGTGGTCATCACCAGCACGGTGATGCCCGGGACGACCGACACCGAGATCAAGGCGGCGCTGGAGAAGGCTTCGGGCCGCAAGGTCGGGCCGGACCTCGGCCTCTGCTACAATCCCGAATTCATCGCGCTCGGCAGCGTCGTGCGCGACATGCTGTTCCCCGACTCGATCCTGATCGGCGAAAGCGATTCCAAGGCCGGCGACATGCTGCAGACCATCTACCTGCAAATGTGCGAGAAGAAGCCGCCGGTGCAGCGCATGAACTTCGTCAACGCCGAACTGACCAAGATTTCGGTGAACACCTACGTCACCACCAAGATCTCCTACGCCAACATGCTGGCCGATATCTGCGACCGCATTCCCGGCGCCGACGTCGATGCCGTGACCAAGGCGCTGGGTGCCGACACCCGCATCGGCGCCAAGTACCTGAAGGGCGCGATGGGCTATGGCGGGCCCTGCTTCCCGCGCGACAACGTGGCTTTCGCCGCCTTCGCCCGCAAGATCGGCGCCCGCGCCGATGTGGCCGAGGCGACCGACCGCATCAACAACTACCAGATCGACCGCCTAGCCGGCCTCGTAGCCAAGTTCGCCAAGGCGGGCACCCGCATCGCCATCATGGGCCTCTCCTACAAGCCGCAAACACCGGTGGTGGAGGAAAGCCACAGCGTGAAGCTGGCGGCCAAGCTCGCCGATGCGGGCTATGTCGTGGTCGTGCACGATCCGCTGGCTCAGGACGCGGCCATCGGGGTGCTGGGCGACAAGGTGGTGGGCGCCTCCTCGATCGAGGGCGCCGTCCGCGAATGCGATCTGCTGATCGTCGCCACCGGCTGGCCGCAGTACAAGGATATCGACCCCGCCTGGTGCAAGCGCAGCAACGGCCACCGCCTCACCGTGCTCGACCTCTGGCGCACCCTGCCAGCCGACAAGTTCGCCGATGTGGCGGATGTGCTTTATCTCGGGTCGGGACGGTAGGCACTCGCTGCCGCTGTAGTACCGGCAATTGATGGAAATGCCCGGGTCTGCGGGCATTTCTGAGCCTCTCCGGAGACAGCCGGACGTTACGTTTTTGTCTACTTTGTCTCTGGGTACATGTGGGGCCGACGCTGGTTCGTCGGTCTGGCTAGGCCTTCATTTCGTTCAGAGGACGCCCGAGGCGCCCCCAGGCCTTGCTATCGGCGGGGAGGCTCACGCGGTCGGTTGGTTCCGCCGTCGTCGGATTTCGAGGCACGGTCAGGACCGTGCTGGGCGACTGCCCTATTGCTGGACCGGCCAAGTGGCGACGCAGGAAGCGCCACGCTATCGAACATGTACCCTTAAATTTGCTGATGTTAAAACTATCTTTTTGCGTGCCCGCCTCGGACAATGCACATTGCTTGCATAGACTATCCTGTCCGGCGGAAGGCGCTGTCCATGAGGGCTCAGGGCAATGCAGCGGCGCCAAAGCCGTTTTCAACCGGCACCAGCTGACGATCATCAACGCCTTCAGCGCGGCCCTCTGCCGCTGCATCGTCTACCTCCTCGTCCGGCAGCTCACCGGCCGCCGCTCGATCGCCTGGGCCGCCGCCGCCTTCCATCTCTCGGGGGCGTTCTTCCTGAACCTCGCCATCATCAACGAAGACATCATGCCGTCCTA
>JBQTJT010000159.1:0-22368 GCA_052386855.1 Reyranella sp. | reverse complement strand
TGATGATCACCCACGATCTCGGGGTGGTCGCCAACGTCGCCGACGACGTGGTCGTGATGTATCGCGGCAAGGTGGTCGAATCGGGCGACCTGCACGACATCTTCCGCGACCCGCAGCATCCCTATCTCAAGGCGCTGCTGCACGCGGTGCCGCGCTTCGACATGAAGCCCGGCGAGCGCCTGCAGCCGATCCGCGAGATCACCGCCGCGACCGGCCATCTGCTCAAGGAGAAGGCGACATCGACGCCGACCGCGACTTTCAATCCCGCCGCGCCGGTGCTCAAGGTACGCCATCTCAGCAAGACCTTCCGAATCCGCAAGGCCGACACGCTGATCGAGTCCCTGATGGGCGGCGGCACCACGCGCACCATCCGCGCGGTCAACGACGTGAGCTTCGACGTCCTGCGCGGCGAGTGCCTCGGGTTGGTGGGCGAATCGGGCTGTGGCAAGACCACGCTCAGCAAGATGCTGATGCGCGGCATCTCGGCCGATCCCAACGAGGGCGCCGGCCGGGTCGTCTATGACGACTGGGGCCGCAAGGTCGACGTCATGATGCTGGACGGCGGCGACCTCGATCGCTTCCGCACCAAGCTGCAGTTCATCTTCCAGGATCCGTTCGGCTCGCTCAATCCGCGCATGACCGTCTACGACATCCTGGTCGAGCCGCTGGTGATCCACAAAATCGGCGACGATGCCTATCGCCGCGAGATGGTGAGCGAGCTGATGGAGATGGTTGGCCTCGATCGCCGGCACCTCAGCCGCTACCCGCACTCCTTCTCCGGCGGCCAGCGCCAGAGGATCGGCATCGCGCGCGCGCTGGCGCTGCGGCCCGACATGGTGATCTGCGACGAGCCGGTGTCGGCGCTCGACGTGTCGATCCAGGCCCAGATCCTGAACCTGCTGAAAGACCTGCAGAAGCAGCTCGGCCTCACCTATCTGTTCATCAGCCACAATCTCGCGGTCGTGGATTACATCGCCGACCGCATCGCCGTGATGTGCGCCGGCCGCCTGGTCGAGCTTGCGCCGGCGGGCGAGCTGTTCCGCCGGCCGCTCCATCCCTACACCAGGGCGCTGCTGTCGGCGGTGCCGATGCCCGATCCCCGCCACCGGCTCGATCTCGGCGCGCTGATGGAGGGCAAGGCCTCGGATCCGGCGGCCTGGCCGGAGCCGTTCCGCGACACCGGCAAGGAGCCGCTGTTCTGGACCGAGGCCGAGCCGGGGCACTATGTGCGCGTCGCGCGGGGAGGCGCCTGAGATGCTCAAGTTCATCGTGCGACGCGTCCTGCTGATGATCCCGACGCTGTTCATCATCAGCGCCCTCGTCTACTTCATCATCGATCTGCCGCCGGGCGATTGCGTGACCTCGCAGATCGACGAACTGCTGGCGCGCGGCGATGCCGACGCGCTGACGCGTGCCGACGAACTGCGCTCTCTCTACGGTCTCGACCAGCCGCTGTGGCTGCGTTACTTCGAATGGGTCGGCGGCATCTTCCGCTGGGACTTCGGCCTCAGTTGCCAGGACACCGTGCCGGTGTCCGAGCTGATCGGCGAGCGCATGGCGCTGACGCTGATCATGGAATCCGCCACCATCGCCTTCATCTGGACCGTGTCGTTCGTCATCGGCGTCTATGCCGCCACGCATCAGTACAAGATGGGCGACTATGTCGCTTCCTTCATCGGCTTCGTCGGCCTCTCGGTGCCGAACTTCCTGCTGGCGCTGGTGCTGCTCTATGTCGGCAAGGTCTACTTCGGCCTGTCGATCGGCGGCCTGATGGATCCTGAATACATCGGCAAGCCGTTCAGCTGGGGCAAGTTCGTCTCGGTGGCCGAGCATCTCATCATCCCGGTGATCGTCATCGGCATGTCGGGCACCGCCGGCATGATCCGCCGGCTGCGCGCCAACCTGCTCGACGAACTGCAGAAGCAGTATGTCGTGACCGGCCGGGCCAAGGGGCTGCCGCCGATGCGCCTGCTGATCAAGTATCCGCTGCGCCATGCCATCAATCCGTTCGTCGCCGACATCGGCGGCCTGCTGCCCGACGTCATCTCGGGCTCGGTCATCGTCTCGGTGGTGCTGTCGCTGCCCACGACGGGTCCGATGCTGCTGGGCGCGCTGAAGACCCAGGACGTCAACCTCGCCGCCACCTTCCTCCTGTTCGTGGCGGTGCTGACGGTGATCGGCATGCTGATCTCCGACCTGGCGCTCGCCGCGCTCGATCCACGCATTCGCTTCGGCGCGACGTCGGAGAAGTGAGATGACCGACCGGCCCGTCACGCCCCCCTCTGCGAGCCCATCTGCCCGCACCCCGCACTTCGTCAGCCAGGAGAAGTGGGATCCCTACGTTGCCGAGCGCCTGACCGCCGAGCAGGAAAAGTACTACATGGCCGGCCAATGGAAGCTGATGTGGTGGCGCTTCCGCCGCCACCGGCCGGCCGTCGTGTCGATGATCTTCCTGGCGCTGATGTATCTCTCCACCGCCATCAGCGAATGGATCGCACCCTACGACCTGCACAGCCGCCACTCGGCCTACATCTTCGCGCCGCCCCAGTCGGTCCATCTGTTTCACGAGGGCAAGTTCCTCGGGCCGTTCGTCTATGCGCTGAAGACCGAGCGCGACAAGGAAACCCTGCAGCGGGTCTATACGCCGGACTCGACCAAGCCGATGCCGCTTCGCTTCTTCTGCAGCGGCGCTCCTTACGAATTCTGGGGCATGATCGACGCCACGTTCCATTTCGTCTGCCCACCCGAAGGCGGCCAGTTCTTCTGGCTGGGCACGGATCGATTGGGACGCGACCTGTTCAGCCGCATCGTCTATGCCGCGCGCATCTCGCTCACCATCGGCATCATCGGCATCACGCTGTCCTTCGTGCTGGCGTTGGTCCTCGGCGGGCTGGCGGGCTACTACGGCGGCTGGATCGACAGTCTCGTCCAGCGCATCACCGAGATCATAAAAAGCTTCCCGCACCTGCCGTTGTGGCTGGCGCTGTCGGCGGCGCTGCCGGTCACCTGGTCGCCGCTGGTCATCTATTTCGGCATCACCATCATCCTGGCGCTGCTCGACTGGCCAGGGCTGGGGCGCGCCGTGCGTTCCAAGCTGCTGTCATTGCGCGAGGAGGACTACGCCGCTGCCGCCCAGATGATGGGCGCCAAGCCCGCCCGCATCATCGGCCGCCACCTGCTGCCCGGCTTCATGAGTCACCTCATCGCCTCGGCGACGCTCTCCATCCCATCGATGATCCTGGCCGAAACCGCGCTCTCGTTCCTGGGCCTCGGGCTCAGGCCACCCATCACCTCCTGGGGCGTGCTGCTGAACGAGGCGACCGACATCAATGTCGTGGCCGTGAACTGGTGGCTGATGCTGCCGGTCGTGCCGGTGGTTCTGGTCATTCTGGCCTACCAGTTCATGGGCGACGGGATGCGTGACGCTGCGGATCCCTATGCCTAAGCGCGCAGTGCTTAGGCATAGGGGGCGTCAGGGGCTGTCATCAGCCCCGAGAGCCCGCACGCTTCCGATAAGGTAAGGCCGACGAGCCAATCCCTAGCCGATTGATTTGGCCCGTCTTTTTGCCATTCACCACCAAGTCTGAGTGTGATTAAAAAATCACACTTCCGCCCCATTTGGGCCTAGCGACCGCCACCCCGGGTTTCCATCTTCCTTTTGTATCTCCCCCGAACGTGGTTCCCCCCAAAGGCCACGTTCTAGCCTCTTCGGAGGCGCTTCGGCCGTCCTCTCATTCTCCCCCGAGAGGGCGGCCTTTTTCTTTTCCGGCCCCCTGACGGCACCGTGCTACGACGGCGCTTCATGGCGGCCCTCCTCCTCGAAGTAGCGGACCTGGCCTGCCGCCGCGGCGGCCGGAAGGTGTTCGAGCGCCTGTCCTTTGCCGTGGGCGAGGGCGAACTGCTGGCGCTGGTCGGCCGCAACGGCAGCGGCAAGACCACCTTGCTGCGCGCGCTCGCCCTGCTGGTCCGTCCCGATGCGGGGTCGATCCATTGGCAGGGCGCCGACGTGCGGGCCGAGCCAGAGGCCTGGCGCGGGTGGCTCGCCTGGCTGGGCCATCTCGAAGGCCTCAAGGGCGATCTCACCGTCTGCGAGAATCTGCTGGCGGCGGAGCGCTTGCGCGGCGCACCACCGGCTGAGGACCGGCTCGACAGCGCCCTGGTCGCCTTCGATCTCTCCTCGCTCGCGGCGCGTCCCGTGCGCACGCTCTCGGCCGGCCAGCGCCGACGCACGGCGCTCGCCCGCGTGGTCCTCGCGCAAGTGCCGGTCTGGCTGCTCGACGAGCCGCTGAATGCCCTCGACGCGCCCGCCCAATCGGCCTTCCATGCTGCGCTAAAAAAACATCTCGCCGCCGGCGGCCTCGCGATTGCCGCCACCCACGCCGATCTCGACGCGACGGGTCGCACGCTGGAGCTCGCATGAGCGGCTTCGCAGCCCTCGTCGGACGCGACCTGCGCCTCGTGTGGCGCCGCCCGGGCGACGTCGCCGTCGTGCTCGCGTTCTTTGTGGTCGCCACCACGCTCTTTCCGCTCGGCATCGGCCCCGAGACCAACGTACTGGCCCGCATCGCCGCGGGAGTCCTTTGGTGTGCGTCACTCTTCGCGGCGCTGCTGTCGCTCGACCGGCTGTTCGCCGCCGATTACGAGGACGGCACGCTCGATCTGCTGCTGCTGGCGCCGTGGCCGCTCGAGCTGGCCGCACTCGCCAAGTGCTGTGCTCACTGGATTGTGACCGGCCTGCCGCTCACCCTGCTGGCGCCGTTCCTGGGCGTGGCCTTCGGCCTCGAACCTCGCGCCCTGCTGGCGTTGGCCGCCACGCTCCTGGTCGGCACGCCGACCCTGTCGCTGATCGGCGGGCTTGCTGCGGCCTTGACCCTGGGGGCGCGCAAATCGGGCGCTTTGCTGGCCCTGCTGGCTTTGCCGCTCTGCGTGCCCACGCTCATTTTCGGCGCCGGCGCCGTCGAGGCACTGGCGACCGGCGGCGATTTCGGCGCTCATCTTGCGGTGTTGGGGGCGCTGGCGCTGGTCGCCTTGGCCACCACGCCGTGGGCGATTGCCGCTGCCTTGCGGCAGTCGGGTGAGTAAATTTGGCGAATAGACTCGTGCCAGCATTTGGATAGATAGGCGTTTGGATAGATAGAGCAGATGGCCGACTTGCACTTCCTCGCCAATCCAGCGCGCTTCCGGCGGTTCAGCCAGCGCGTGCTGCCCAGCCTCGCCTTCGCGACGGTGCTGATGCTGGCAGTCGGCCTCTACATGGCGCTGATCCAGTCGCCGCCCGACTACCAGCAGGGCGACACGGTGCGGATCATGTTCGTGCACGTGCCCTCCGCCTGGCTCGCCATGGCAGGCTATGCGCTGCTGGCCGGCCTCGGGGCCTCGCTGCTGATCTGGCGCCATCCGCTGGCGGCGCTCATGGCGCGCGCCTCGGCCCCCGTCGGCGCCGGCTTCTGCGCCATCTGTCTTCTCACGGGTTCGCTGTGGGGCCGGCCGATGTGGGGCACCTACTGGGTGTGGGACGCGCGCCTCACCTCGATGCTGCTGCTGTTCTTCCTCTATCTCGGCCACATCGCCTTGAGCCGTGCCTACGACGAGCCGGAGCGCGGCGATCGCGCCGCCGCCATCCTGGCGCTGGTCGGCGTCATCAACCTGCCGATCATCAAATTCTCCGTCGACTGGTGGAACACACTGCACCAGCCCGCCTCGGTGGCACGCCTCGGCGGCCCCAGCATCCATCCCTCGATCCTGATCCCGCTGCTCTGGATGGCGGCGTCGATGTTCCTGTTGTTCGTGCTGTTGCTGCTGCTGCGCACCGACACCGAGATCGACCGCCGCCGTCTCGAAAACGCGGAGCAGCAGGCATGAGCACTCATGCCGTCTACGTGATGTCGGCCTATCTGGTGGCACTGGTCATCCTCGGAGGCCTCTTGGTCTCCTCGCTCGCCGCCCGCAACCGCGTGCGCCGCGAACTGGCCGCACGCGGATTGGACCGCAAGCGATGACTCCCAAGCGCAAGCGGCTGTGGCTGGTGCTGGGCTCGGTTGCCGTGCTGGGCTGTGCCGCCACGCTGGTGCTGACGGCGCTCAGCGATAACATCGTCTTCTTCTATTCGCCGACCCAGATCGCCGAGAAGCAGATCCCGCCGGAGCGTCGCTTCCGCATGGGCGGCCTGGTCGAGGCCGGCAGCGTCACGAAATCCCCCGACGGCCAGGTCACACGGTTCAAGGTCACCGACACCAACAAGACGGTCGACGTCGTCTATCGCGGGCTGTTGCCCGATCTCTTTCGCGAGGGGCAGGGGGTTGTGGCTGAAGGGTCTTTGGGCAGCGACGGTGTGTTTGCCGCGCGCGAGATATTGGCGAAGCATGATGAAAATTACATGCCTCCGGAGGTGGCGAAGGCGCTGAAGGACAGCGGGCAGTGGAAGGACGGGAAGAAGTGAGCGTCATGGTCAAGTGGACCGCGAGCCTCCGGCTCGCTCATGAGGCGGGCCAGAGGCCCGCGGTCCGGAAGACATGATACCTGAATTAGGACACTTCGCGTTGATCCTCGCGCTGGCGGTCGCGCTTGTGCAGGGGACACTCCCGCTGCTCGGTGCGTCGCGCGGTGACATCAGGTTGATGGACTTGGGAAGAACCGCGGCGCTGATGCAAGCACTCCTCGTCATCGTCGCGTTCGGCGCGCTGACACAAGCCTACGTCACTTCCGACTTCTCCGTCGTCAACGTCGTCGCCAATTCGCACTCGGCCAAGCCGATGCTCTACAAGATCTCCGGCGTCTGGGGGAACCACGAGGGGTCGATGCTCCTGTGGGCGCTGATCCTCGCGCTGTTTGGCGCAGCCGTCGCGATCTTCGGCGCAGGCCTGCCCGACACACTTCGTGCGCGGGTGATCGCCATCCAGGCGCTGATTGGCGTGGGCTTCCTCGCTTTCCTGCTCTTCACCTCGAACCCGTTCGAGCGCGTGTCGCCGGCGCCAATCGACGGCAACGGCCTCAACCCGTTGCTGCAGGACCCGGGCCTCGCCTTCCATCCGCCGCTGCTTTACCTCGGCTACGTCGGTTTCTCCGTCACCTACGCTTTCGCCATCGCCGCGTTGCTCGAAGGAAGAGTCGATGCCGCCTGGGCGCGCTGGGTGCGGCCTTGGACGCTCGCCGCCTGGTGCTTCCTCACGCTGGGCATCGCGCTTGGAAGCTGGTGGGCCTACTACATCCTCGGCTGGGGTGGCTTTTGGTTCTGGGATCCCGTCGAGAACGCCTCGCTGATGCCGTGGCTCGCCGGCACGGCGCTGCTGCACTCCGCCATCGTCGTCGAGAAGCGCGACTCGCTGAAGAGCTGGACGGTCCTCCTGGCCATCCTCGCTTTCTCGCTGTCGCTGCTCGGCACCTTCCTTGTGCGCTCCGGTGTGCTCACCTCGGTGCATGCGTTTGCGCAGGACCCGGCGCGCGGCATGTACATCCTGGGCTTCCTGCTGTTCGTCACCGGCGGCGGCCTCGCGCTCTTCGCCTGGCGGGCGCCGAAGCTGCAGCCTGGCGGGCTCTATCAGCCCGTCAGCCGCGAAGGCGCGCTGATCCTGAACAATCTGCTGCTCTGCACGCTCGCCGCCACCGTTCTGCTGGGCACGCTCTATCCGCTGTTCCTCGATCTGCTCACCGGCAACAAGGTCTCGGTCGGCCCGCCATTCTTCAACGCCACTTTCGTGCCGATCTGCGCGCCGCTGTTCGCCGCCCTCTGTGTCGGGCCCTTCCTCAGCTGGAAGCGCGCCGAGATCTGGCCCGCACTGCTGAAACTCCGTCTTGCCTTCATCGTCTCGCTGGCCGCTGCCGTCGTCGCCGCCACTGTGATCGACAGCCGCGCCACCTTGGCCGCCATCGCTTTCGGCTTCGGCGTCTGGCTCATTGTCGGCAGCCTGACGGGATTCGTTGAGCGCGTGCGCAATGGCCGCCTACGCACCCTGCCGCGCGCCTTCCTCGGCATGACCATCGCGCACGCCGGCATCGGCGTCGTCGTGCTGGGCGCCGTCGGCACCGGTGCCTGGAACAGCGAGCTGATGCAAACGATGAAGCCCGGCGATCGTGCCGCCTTCCACGGCTTCGACATAAAGCTGGAGCGAATGGAGTCCCTGCAAGGCCCCAACTACATCGCCGAGCGCGCGACGCTTGCCGTCAGCATCGACGGTAAGCCCTACACCGTACTCGCGCCCGAGCGCCGCCTGTTCACCGTGCAGCGCCGCCAGGTGGCGGAGACGGCGATCCACACCAACCTGTTGCGCGATCTCTACGCGACGCTGGGCGAGGGCGAGGCTGCCAACGGCTGGGTGATCCGTCTTTACTACAATCCGTTGGCGCCCTGGATCTGGCTGGGCGCCGCGCTCTGTGCGTTGGGCGGCTTCGTCTCGCTCTCCGACCGGCGCCTCCGCATCGGTGCGCCGTCACGGCGGCCCGTCGCGGCGCAACCCGCCGAATGAACCGCCGCCTTCTCTTCCTCCTGCCGCTGGCGACGCTCGCCTTGATGGCAGGGTTCTTTGCCTGGTCTCTGCTGGCCGGCCGCGATCCCGCGTCGATCGGCTCGGTCCTCGTCGGCCGCCCGGCGCCGCGCCTGGAAGTGAAGGCGTTGCGCGACGGCGAGCCGCCGCTCACCGATGCGCTGCTCCGGGCCGGCAAGCCCGCGATCGTGAATTACTTCGCGAGCTGGTGCACGCCGTGTCTGGCCGAGCATCCGCTGTTCACGCGGCTGGCCACGCGTGATGGCGCCGTGATCATCGGCGTCGCCTGGAAGAACAAGCCGCCGGAGGCGATCGCCTGGCTGAAGCGGCTGGGCGATCCCTACAAGTTCGCCGGCGCCGACCTGGAAGGCCGCACCGGCCTCGACTGGGGCCTCTCCGGTGTGCCCGAGACCTATCTGGTGGATGGACAAGGCATCGTCCGCCGCCACTTCCGCGGTCCGATCACCGAGCGCGATGTGAACGAGACGATCCTGCCGTTCCTGAAGGGCGCGAAGTGATGCGCGCCCTCCGTCTCGTTCTTCTGCTCGTGCTGGTCGCCTTCCCAGCCTTCGCCGTCGAACCTTCCGAACTCCTGCCCGATCCCGCGCTCGAAGCCCGCGCCCGCGACATCGGTCGGGCGCTGCGCTGCGTCGTCTGCCAGAACCAGTCGATCGACGATTCCGCGGCCGAGGTCGCGCGCGACATGCGCCGCGCCGTCCGCGAGCGGATCACCGCCGGCGACAAGGACGAACAGGTCTTTGCCTACATGGTCGCGCGCTACGGTGACTACGTGCTCCTGAAGCCGCCGTTCAAGGCGGGCACCTGGGTGCTGTGGCTGGGCGGGCCGATCGTGCTCATCGTGGCCGGCGGCTTGTTGCTGATCGCGGCCCGGCGGCGCAAGCCGATCCCGCCGCCCGAGCCGCTGAGCGACGAGGAGCAGCGCCGTCTCGACGCGCTGCTGAAGCCCTGATGTTGGAATTTCTCCTCGCCCTTCTCACCACGGCGACGGTCGGTGCGTTGCTGGTGCCGCTGCTGCGGACGACCCAGAGGCGCACCGAGCGGCTGGACAGCGCGCTCGCGATCTATCGCGACCAGCTGGCCGAGATCGAGCGCACGCGCGCCGACGGCACGGTCTCCGAGGCTGACGCTGCCGCCGCGCGCATCGAGGTCGAGCGGCGGATCCTCAGCGCCGCCAACGCAGACAAAGTCGCCGCGCCGCAGGACGCCGCTACGCTCCACCGCTTCCTGCCATCGGCGTTGGCGCTGCTGATCCCGCTGCTGGCGCTGGCCGTCTATCTCAACGTCGGCCGCCCGGGCCTGCCGGCGGCGCCCTTCGCCAACCGACCCGCGCAGGAGCACCCGAATCCCAACGAACCCGTCACGGCCGAACGCATGCTGGCTGAGGCCCGCGCGCGCCTGGCCGAAAACCCCGAGGACCCCGAGGCGCTGGCCGAGCTGGGCGAGGCGCTGGTGCTGGAGGCCGACGGTACCGTCACCCCAGCCGCCGTCGAGGCGCTCACCCGCGCGCTCGCCAAGCGGCCCGACAATCCGCGTGCTGCCTACTATCTCGGCCTGCACGAGGCCCAGAGCGGCGATTCGAAAGCCGCCGTCGCGCGCTGGCAGGCGCTCGAGGCTAAAAGTCCGCCCGATGCGCCCTGGCTGCCGATGCTGCGTGCCGAGATCGCGCGCGTCTCACGCGCCGCGGGAATGCCCGCGCCGCAGGCGCCAACTGGAATGCCTACCCCTACCCGCGACCAGGTCGAGGCGATGCAGAGTCTCGACCCTGCACAACGCCAGGAGGCGATCCGCGGCATGGTCGAGGGCCTCGATACAAGGCTGAAGGAAAATCCCGGCGACCGCGCCGGCTGGCTGCGGCTGGCCAACGCACGGCGCGTGCTGGGCGAGAACGACAAGGCGGCCGACGCCTATGCCAAGGCCGACGCGCTTTCGCCGCTCGACACGCGGACGCTCACCGACTGGGCGGAGGCTCATGTCCGGCAACTCAAGCCCGGCGAGACGCCACCGCCCGCCGCCGTCGCCGTGCTGGAACGGCTGGAGAAGGCCGAGCCCCGCAACGCCCTGGCGCTCTTCTATCTCGGCGCCGCCGCCCTCGCCGCAGGCGACAAGCCTCTGGCGCTTCGGCGCTGGAACACCCTGCTCGCGCTGCTGCCCTCCGACGCCCCGATCCGCAGCCTGCTGGAGGAGCGGATCAAGGCGGCGCAGTAGGCGGGCCTATTCCGGCAGCCCGGCCAGGATCAGGTGATCGGCGAACAGCGTGCGCTTGGCGGCGTCGCGGAAAGCATAGGCCTGGGCGAAGCGCGAGGCGCTGAACTTGGGATCGACGCCGAGCAGGTCGCGGCTGACCTGCCGCGCCTCGTCGATCTGCCCGTTGGCCGCCAGGCTGGCCGCGAGAAATCGCAGGTTCGGCGCGAAGCGCGGATTGAGCGCCGCCGACCGTCGCGCCCAGGCGATGGCGTCGGGATAATCGCCCGCCGCATAGCCCGCCAGCGCCACGATCGAATAGCTGTAGAACACGTGCGCGTCGTGCGGTGACAGCCTGAGCCCGATGTCGGCGCGCCGGCGCGCTTCGCGCGTCTCGCCGATGTAGCTGAAGGTCGGGCTGCTGCGCATCCAGGCGATGGCCGAGCTGGGGTTGGCCGCCAGCGCGCGGTCGAACAGCTCGATCGCCTGGTCGAAGTCGCGGAACGAGAAGGCGCGCACATGGCCGCACAGCGACAACGCGCGCGGGTCGAACCGGTCGAGCGTCAGCGCCAGCCGCGACAGCCGCTCGGCCTCGCGGAAGTCGGCGTCTGGATCGGGCGACAGCCCCTGGTTGATCCGCACGCTGTACCAGTCCGCGGCCAGCGCATGCGCCGTGGCATAGCTCGGGTCGAGTTCCATGGCGCGCTGGAACAGCGGCATCGCCTGCACGAACTGGTCGTCGTCAAAGCGGTACAGCAAGTCGAGCCCGCGCAGCACATACTCGTAGGCATCCATGCGCTCCGGCCGCTTGCGCAGCACGCGCCGGAGTTCGGCCTCCTGGACCTGCGGTGTGATCGTTGCCACCACCTTGGCCGACAGCTCGTCCTGCAGGTCGAACAGGTCGGCGGCCTCGCCGGCGAAGCGGTCGCTCCAGATCGTCGTGCCGCTCTCGCAATCTGCCAGCTCGGCAGACAGCCGCACCTTGGTGCCGGCCCGGCGCACGCTGCCCGACAGCATGTAGCGCACGCCGAGGTCGCGGCGGATCTGGCGTGGGTCCAGCGCCTTGCCGCGATAGCGCAGCACCGACGTACGCGAGATCACGATCAGCTCGGGCAGGCACGACAGCGCCGAGATGATGTCCTCGACCAGCCCGTCGCTGAAATACGAGTTCGCCGTCTCGCCCGACTGGTCGGTGAAGGGCAGCACCGCGATCGACGGCCGGCGGCGCTGGAAGCTGTCGATCGCCACCACCGAACTGGGCCGCTCGCCGGCGCCGACGCCGTAAGCGTGCACGGGGCGGCTGATATTCTTGAGCTTGAGGACGCCCATGTCGTCGATCGGCGCCTCGATGCGGCCGCTGATCAGGTCCATGACCGCCGCCGAGACCAGCACGCCGCCGACCGGGGCATGGTCCTGGAGTCGCGACACGATGTTGATGCCGTCGCCCAGCAGGTCCGAACCGTCGACGATCACGTCGCCCATATGGATGGCGCAGCGCAGCTCGAGGCGGATGTCGCGGGTCGGCGGCATCACCGCCACCGCGGCCTGGACGCTGAGCGCCGTGCGCGTCGCCTCGACCGGGCTGCTGAATTCGACCAGCAGCCCGTCGCCCAGGGACTTGAAGATGCGGCCGCCGCCGCGCGCGATCATCGGATCGATCTCGCGCCGGAGCACGCGCCAGGCGGCGAGCGCATTGTCCTCGTCGGCTTCGACGACGGTGCTGAATCCCACGACGTCGAAAGCCGCCACCACCACCAGCCGGCGGTTGCCGTAATCCTTGTCGGCGATCGCCGCGGCAACGTGTCTGCGAGCCATGCACCACCCTATCACAGCGGGCTTCCGCCGGAAGCGCCCGGCAGAAAGCTGCAACGGGTCTGCCATTTTCGGTCGGATCCGCGGGCAAATCGCGGTCCGTGCGGTCGCGCCCGGTTGCGATCCGCCCTGCAAGGGCTACTCTGTCGCGTCGCCGCAAGCGCGCCCCGTGGGGCGCGGGACGCCGCGGCCGTCGCAGATCGGGGGGTACATGACGATCAAGACCGACAATCTCAATCTGAATCTGAACCTCAACCTCGCGTCCGGCGCGTCGGGCGCCGGGGCCTCGGGTGGACGGACGCGCTTCAACACGGAGGACTTTCCCAAGGCGGCGATTTTTCCGCCGACATCCAACGATGACATTCTGAGGGGAATTCCGGCCCTGCCGCATCGCGCCGACTGGGATGCCGAAGGCCGCGCGTGGCTTCACCTCGCCGAGTTCATCAAGGAGATTCCCCAGCCGGCCACGCAGGATCCCGACAAGGGAACCTTCGAGTCGTGGCTCACTCACGTGCAGGCTTCGCTCGACGCCGGTAACGCCAACGCCAGGTGTCCGGCCGGCCCGAATGCGAAGCAGTCGCTGGGGCAGCTCAACGACGAGCTCGCCAAACTGGTCGACGCCTCGCTCGATCGCGGTGATCGCCTGCAGGAGATTCTCGACCAGGCCGACGGTGAAGGCGCGCTCAACTACTGGACGGGCCTCCTCGCGCTCAATCCGGCGCAGCATCCCAACATGCATCTTCTCATCCGCGTCGGCCGGCGCATCGGCGAGCTCGTTGTAATGCGCCTGAAGGGTCACTACCTGTGCCCTCGCCCCTCCCGCATCCACCCGATGATCGTGCCGGCCATCGATCCGCCTGACACGCCGGCCTATCCGAGCGGCCATGCGACCCAAGCCCACCTGATTTCCGCGCTCCTGATCGAGGCGATCGAACCGCCCGTCGCCTCGTCCAATCCCGGCCACGTGGAATGGGGCCACCTGAAGAACGGCACGATGCGCAAGGCCCTGCGGCTTCTCGCGGACCGGGTGGCCGAGAATCGTACCGTGGCCGGCCTTCACTATGTCGCGGACAACAAGGCCGGTGAGGAGGTGGCGAAGCGGGTCGTCGCGCGCGCCCGGCACTGCCCGTCGATCGTCGCCCTGATCGGGAACGTTCGGACGGGAATGCTCTGACGGCGGGGAGGGCACGACCATGCCGGAATTGCGTTCGGATGTTCTGGACCAGGTGATCGTCGGCTTCGGGCCGCTACGCGCCGCCAAGTCCTTTGCCTCGGCCCGTGCCGAGGTTCAGTCGCTTCTGACGGCACTTGAAGAGAAGTTCTCGATCTTCAAGATCGCCGTCCTCGACTTCTTCGTGACGCCATCGACGGCGACGATCGGCTGGACGGCAACCGCGATCCTCGAGATACAGGCCCGCTCGGTGACGGAGTTCCTGACGCAGGACAAGCCGGGCTTCGTCGCCTATTGGGAGCGCAACAGCGTGATAACCCCGTGCGCGCCGCCCAACGACCCGCAGTTCGCGCGCGGCCAGTGGGGCCTGCAACGTATCGGCTCACTCGAGAACTGGGCCACCGTGGTGAACTCGCCTGTCACGGTGGCGATCGTCGATTCCGGCCTCATGTGGCGCTGGGATGCCGCCGCCAACGGTGTCAGCGGCACGCACGAGGATCTCGACGCCCGGCCCGCCCCTGTGTCGCCGCCGCCGTTTCCGCCCAGCCTCTGGGTCAATCCCGGCGAAGCGCCGCCGGCCAATGGCCTCGACGACGATGGCGACTACTTCGTTGACGACTTCAACGGCGCGCGCGTGGTCGGCAAGGCGCCGGCCAACATGTACGGCGACGGGGAGATCGGCGACGAGCAGGGTCATGGCACCATGCTGGCCGGCATCATGTTTGCCACGACCAACAACGGGCTGGGGCTGGCCTCGCCGCTTTCGCCGTTCTGGCCCGGCATCAAGTTGATGACCCTCAAGTTCTTCGACGCCGATACGCGGCCCAAGCCGGCCAACGCCAAGCAGGCGATCGTCTATGCCGTGGACAGGGGCGCCAGGATCATCAATCTGAGCTGGCATGTCGGCCCGGGAAACAGCGGCCTTCGGCCAATCCAGGAGGCGGTCGACTATGCGCGGCAGGCCGGTGCCCTGGTCGTCTGCGCCGCCGGCAACGACGGCTCGAACAACGACCGCTATCCGACCTATCCGGCCAACCTCGGCGTCAGGCCAGACGGCACCGTGCTTTACGACAACGTCATCGCGGTTCACGCGACCGATCGTCGGGATCACAAGCCGTCCTTCTCCAACTACGGTCCGCGTACCGTCCATCTCGGGGCGCCCGGCGTCCGGATCGCCACGACCCGGCGGCACGTCCATGCGACGCCCAGCTACGGCAGCATGAGCGGCACCTCGGCTGCGGCGGCCTTCGTCAGCATTGCCGCCGCGATGGTGCTGGCGGTGGAGACCTACCGTGGCCGGGCGTTGACGCCCGCCCAGCTCATCCAGCACTTGGTCGACACTGCCGATGTCATTCCGCAGCTCCGCCGCTGCTCCTCGAGCGGCGCCCGGCTCAATCTCGCCAACGCGATCAACACGCCGTTCCCGATTGTCGAGCGAGCGTCGGCGCCCGCTTGATCCGCCACTTGTGACCGTCCCGAGCCATCCGCTCGGCCGATACGGCCGAGCGGCGGAAGCTCGTCTGCATCGGAAGGGCGCTATCGCGGCAGCGCCTCATCGAGGAACTTCATCACGGCCAGATCGCTCCAGGGCTTGTAACTGCCCACGCCGTGGAAGCCGACATGACCGCCTTGCGACGTCAGCACCGGCCGCAGCGACGCGCTCGTGTTCGAGCCCCAATGATGGCCGGCATAGGCACCGCCCGGCACCCAGGGATCGTCCAGCGACGCCAGCACCAGCGTGGGGATGCGGATGGCCGGCAGGAAATTCACAGCACTGCTTTGAAAATAGTAGTCGTCGGCGCCGGCGAAGCCGTTGCGCGGCGCGGTGAAGACATCGTCGAATTCGTAAAGGGTCCGCGACGTCTCGATCTTCTGGCGTTCGTCCGGTGTCAGCACGGCGCCGTCCGCCAGGGCCTCGCGCTTGACCGCTGTGAAGACATACCGGTGATAGAGGAAGTTGCGCGACCGCCGCAGGGTGAAACAGGTGCCGCGCAGATCGATCGGCGCCGAGACGCTGGCGGCAGCGCGGAGCGGCGTCTGCGTGCCTTCCTCGCCCAGGTACTTCAACAGGATCGCACCGCCCACCGAATAGCCGACGGCGACGAGTCCCCCCGCGGTCAGCTCCGCGGGCAGCAGCCCGATCAGCTCGGCGAGGTCGCGGCTGCTGGCGGCCGAGTACTGGCCGCCGCACGTGGCCCGCGACGGCCCGGCACCGCGCATGTTGAGGCGCAGCACTGGGTAGCCCTTGTCGAGGAGATAGCCCGACATCCGCAGCATGTACGGCGCGGCCTCCGAGCCCGGGACACCGTGGATCAGCAGCACCAGGGGCTTGCCAGGCTGTGACATCGCCGGACGATCGAGCATGGCCAGCATCGTGTCGCCGTCGCTGAGTGTAATGCGCAGGCGCTCGCTGGTGCCCGGCGCCAGGCTACTGGGAACATCGATCAGCGCGGTCGCGAGCGTCTGGAGGTCGCCGCCCCACCAGGGGAAGCGCTGCGTGAAGGGCTTCACTGTGCGGCTCTCACAGACCGGCTCTCACAGGCCGGCCAGAAAGCGTATCGCCGATCGGCTCGGCATGAAGAAGTAGCCGCCGGCTCGGACGGTGACGAAGCTCCTGAGGTTCTTCATCGTGACCGGACCCGACGGCGTGGGAATGGTGAAGACGAACGGCTTGCCGGGATCGACCGCCGGCGGCGAGGTGATCGGATCGGGCTCGTTGCTCAGCCCCTGGAAGGACGGAGAGCCGACCCAGGATTGTTGCAGAAACTCGAACTGGCGCTCCAGGTCGGCGCAGAGGGCCACGAACAGCATGCCCTTTTCCGAACTTTCGTCGCCGTAGGGCCGACCGCGCCGCAGGAGTCTGTGGCGCTTCTCCATGATGCTCTGGTTCGGATCGTTCGGCGCCAGGCTGCCGCGCGGATTGGACCGGCGAATGTGCGCGCCGAAGGGGCAACGAAGTCCCTGCGGATCGTCCGTCGCGAAGTTGAAGTCGTTGTCCGCGCGAACTTGTGTCAGGGGGGTGGGCGTCTTGTGATGCGGCTGGCTGATCAGCGAGGCGCCGCTCCGCCAGCGGCCCATCATCTTGGCGGCGATCCACTCCTCGGAGATCTTGCCGCCGATAGTGTCCTCGAGGCCGGCATACCTCTCGAGCTCCGCTTTCTGGAGGGCGAGGAACTGGTCGAAGCCGGTGACGTCCTGCATCAACTGGCGTACGGCAACGAAGGTGCCGTTGCGGCCGAAATCGCGCAGATCCGCGTCCTGCGACCCGGCAAAGCGCGGGTAGCGCGCCGGGAAATCAGGCGTATCGGTTTCGAGTTCGTCGCCAGGGTCGCTTTCCGCCGGCAGGGTCACGGCCATCGGCAGATAGCCGGAGCCGTCGCGGTAGCCGAGAAGCAACTCGCCCACTTCGACCACGTCGGCCGTGTTGTCGGACGCGGCTTCACGCTGGGTGCCGCGCAGGATCGGCTGGGAGATGCCGTCGCGGAAGCCGAAATGTTCGTACATCGGCGCGTCACGCTCCGAAGCCGGCCCGCCCGCCGCCCGGGCTTCTTTCGTTTTCGGCGTCGGTTCGGTCAGCAACGTCGATATCGCCTTCCGTCCCAGCTTTGCCTCATGCTCTGCGAGCGCGTCGCGGCACGCCTGTTCCGTCTTGCCGTAGATGAACAGCACGGCATCCGCCGCCTTGCCGGTCGCCCCGCCGAGATCTGGCCTGTCGATATCCGCCCACTGCCAGTCCTTCGGCGCCGACGGTCCGGTGTCGCCCAGCACCCTCGCGCGGTCGGCCATGCCCAGGCGGAAGATGGGTGGGAACGCCGCCATCTTTTCCGCCCTGTCCTGCTCGGTACGCCCCAGGCACTTTTCCATGCCGCGCGCCGAGAACGCCGCGAAGGTTGCGGTCTTGTCCGTGATATCGGGCTGCTCGCCAAACGAGACGTTCCTGTTCAGGTATTTTAGCCACTCTTTCTGCGCCGTGAGATCGTCGGGCAGGGCGAGGGCGGCACAAAGCATGTAGTCGTGCGACGGGAAGCCCCGGAAGACCATCGACTGGACCTCGTCGGTCGCGATCGCGTCCCGCGGGCGCGGCATGGCGCCGAAGCAGTCGAGCCAGGCGCGTGCCGCCGTATCCGTCTGGGCCCGCATCAGCCCGTCATGGATCAGCGCATTGGTGCGGATCTGGTCGGTGGTGAGCTTGGGGAACCGGCTGTACCAGAACTGCGTGACGATCTGCTGGCGCCGCACCCACCGCTTGAAGCGGGCGCCGTCCTCGGCGCCGCCCAGGACCAGCAGGCGTGTCTTCGGGAAACCCCGGCCATGGCTCCAGACCGCTGATTGGCCCTCATGCGCCTTGGTGATGAAATCTTCCAGATAGCTCAGCCAGCTGCCGTCGTAGTTGGCGAGGAACAGCATCTGCTCGCTGCCGGGCAGCCGGAACCATCGCGCGTAGTGGATCGTGCCCATGTTGAGCACGAAGCCCGGGCGGAACCAGTATTGGACTTCCTTGCCGATGACCCACAGCGACAGCGCCAGGGTGAATTTCCGGAAGGCCCCCGGCTTCATGATCGTGATCGCCGTGATGTGGTTCTGCGCGTATTCCGGCGCATTCTCCGACGCGGCAATCGCCTCGATCTTGTCGAGCGGCGCGGTCCGCCGGTCGATGTCCTTGTCGTCGCGCACTTCGTGCCAGTAGAGGATCGCCACGAAGACGAGGAGCACGGTGAGCCACAGCAGGGCGGTGGCGACGATGCCGCCCGCCAGCGCCAGCGACACCGCCCCGAGATGGTCGACGAAAACGCCGAACGGTTCGGGGTAGCAATAGACCGCGGCGATGACGGCTGCGATCGCGCCGAAGCCCAGGATCCATTCGATGAGCAGCCGGTGTCGCCGCAGCAGCGGCTGAGCTTTGATCCAGAGCGCCCGCACGAGGTAGGCCGCGACGACACCCGCGAGTGTGGCGAGCGCGATTTGGCCGGACAGTGGCCAATCGGAGAGGGGCACGCCCAGCCATCCGTTCTGCGACAGCCAGTCCTGCAGCGCCCGGAATGCCACCGCGGCGCCCAGGGCCGCCAGCACGACCATCCGCCAGGCCTTCAGCAACAGCGGTACGACCCAGTTCCAGAAGCCGACGATCAGCCAGGTGGCGGCAACGCCGCCGGCGGCTGCCAATGCGATCTGCCAGACGAGGGAAATGTCCGGGAAGCAGCGCTGCAGCGCTAGGAACGACGCGACGCCGAAGCCCAGGATGGACGCGGGCCACCGGAACCAGCGGACCAGCAAGGCGGCCACGAACAGCACGGCCGACAGCACGAACGCCACGACGGTGCCGAGGTCGACCAGCCACACCGCGCCCGCCTTGTACCAGCGGACGAGCGTGTTGAAGCCGTCCCGGACCGACGTCGCGACAATGAGAAGAACGCCGGTCACGACGCCCACGAGCGCGAAGCCATAGGCCACCCAGGAGCTGGGATCGACCGCGTGATGGATGGCGCCGCCGAGCAGGGACACGGTGGTGCCGATCAGCAGTGCCAAAAAGAGTCCGGCATTCGACTTGAGCGCAGCCGGCAGGCCTTGCAGCCCGACCTTGGTGTCGTCGCCCGTCCAGCCCGACAGCCCGAGCTTCCGCTTGCTCGGGCGCATGAGGAAGGGCCGCAGCGTCCGTCCTTCTTCCCGCAACTCCTCCTCGACCTGCCGCTCGGCGACCGAGAGACGCGCGAGATCCTGGACCGACGCGCCCGCGGGCCGCGTGAGATCGCGGACGTAGGCCAGCGTGTCCACCGCCCGCTTGGCGATGCCGCCATGGACATGGAGATAGCGGTCGACGGCCTTGCGCACGAAGGTCGCGAGCTCCTGCTGCTTCTCGATGTCGCCGACCGGCGTATCGGGCGTGCCGTTGAAGTTGAGGCCGATGGCGCCCCACGGCGCGAAGTGAAGCTTGGTCTTGTGGCGTTCGAGCAGGAAATGAAGCCTGCTGCCGCCGAATCGCTCCGGCAGCGTCGCCGGATCGATCGCCGTGGCGCCGTCGATGCAGTCGAAGATCGGACCGAGCAGCGCACCGGCGTGCTGGACGATCCGGGCCAGCACCGTGTCCTCGTCGCTGTCGACGTTGAGCTCAAAGAGGAGGCGCGGATCGGGCGTGGCGTTCTTGTCGTCGGGATCCTTGGCATCGAAGGCCGACATGGAGGCGTAGTGCACGATCTCCGTCGCCTGGAGCGCCTTGCCGATCGGGCTGTCCAGCGCCGCCGGATTGCCGAGCTCAGCGATCATCTTTTGCGCGGCGGCGATCTTGTCCGGGTCGAGCCGGGCCTGGATGGTGATCAGGTTCTGCGTGGAGGAGGTGGCTGTCGTCTGGAACAGGACATCGAGCCGGCGCGGAAACGGGCCGACATAGGCCAGCCAGCCGTCGGGATCGCTGGCGAGGCGAATCCCGGGCCGCGCGAACAGCACCTGGCAGATCTCGGTGATCTGCTCCATGGCGAGATAGGCGCCGATGCAGACATGCGCGCCTTCGCCGAACATCAGGGCCGGGTCGAGTTCGCGGCCGGGCTCGAACGCGCCGGCGTTCGCGAATTTCCTGGAGTCGCGCAACGCCGACATGGTGCCGACGATCATCACCGAGCCGGCGGGCACCGGCTTGCCGGCAACGGTCGTGGCCATCGGGACATGGCGGAACTGGCCGGGAAACAGCGCCGGATTGAGCCGCGAGGCCTCGACCAGCATCTTTTTGAGCTCAAGGCGATGGCGCGTGGCCGCCTCGAGGTCGCCGGCGGTCCTGGCCTTTTCGGCCGCCGAGGCCGCGCCGATGGCGCTCTGCAACAGGCCGCGGCCGAGCAGTTCCTCGATCATCCGGCCCGCGCCCAGCGTGTTGGTCGGGATCAGGCCGATGATGGTGCCGATCGCGATGGCGCGGATCTGCGGCTTGTCGACGGAGGTGCCATCCGCCCGCCGATATTGCACAAGACGGTCGATGACCGTGTTGGGCCGGGGCGATGCATGGGCGCGGTCGATGGCGCGATCGATCAGGTAGCGGATCCTGACGGCGCCGTTCAGCGCCAGCTTGCGCGTCGCGGCATCGCCGAACGGATCGGCGAAGATCAGCGCCGAAATCGCCATGGTGCGATCGGCGAAGGCGTCGGGCTCATCGAGGTCGAGGCCGAAATAGTCGCTACACGTCTCGGTGAAGACCCGGCCCAGCAGGTCCTGCATGACGTCGATGCGTCCGCCTGAATTTTTCAGCAGGAGCTCGGTGACCCTCCGCGTGTTGGCGAGGATGCCTTGGGCATCGGATCTGAGAAGCACGGCTTCCAGGATCTCGCGCTGCGCGTCGTGCGCCGGGCCGTCCTGGCCCAGCAGGAAATCCGCGCCGCCCGTCAGCGCCCGCATCTCGGGCCCGAACGGGACCTTGAACTGCAGCGGCTTGGCCAGCACCTCGCGGACATCGTCGTAGCGCGAGACGATCACCAGCCGGCCGATGCAGGCCACCGGCCACACCGCGCGCAGCACCCAGAAGGCGAACAGGAAGAACCAGCGCTGGAACCGGCGCTTGGCATTGTCGAAAAAGCCGCCGGTTCCCAGGACGTTGATGTCGAACGGCGGCAGCGGCCGCGGGTCGGTGTCGTTTTTCTCGTCGCGTTCGTAGGCGTCGATTTTCGCGAAGTATTTCAGTTCGAACATGGCGGCTTTCCAGAGTTCCTGTTCTTGTTCTCCCGGACCGCGCGCGGCCCGCGCGCTCATACGCGCCGGGGCCGCGCGCGGTCCGGAAGAGGCATGATTCTACTGCCGTCGCCTTGACGCTGGCTTGATCTCACCGGTCACCGCCGCCACGCCCTCGGCCAGCCGTTGGTTCCAGCTGCGGTCGATGAACGGGGTCCAGTCGATGAACTGCGGCGTGAAGTCGGGCGTCACCGCCTTCAGCTCGTCGTAGGCGCGCCGGGCCGCTGAAAGATCGCCGGCGCCGACCAGGGCGTTGATTTTTATGACCAGCGCGTACCAATAGGCCGGCCGCCGGATCAGCGACTGGTCGGCATGGTCGATCGCCTCGGCCCATTGGCCCAGCATCCAGTGCGACAGCGCCAGCTCGCCGATGAAGAAGAAGCTGTGCACGTCGTTGGGGCTGAGCCGCTGCGCGAGGCGCAGAGGCGCGATCGCCTTTGCCGGTTCGCCCACCAGATTGTAGTGGCAGCCCAGCTCGGCATGGGCCTGGCAGAGACTTGGATTGAGCGCGATCGCGCGTTCGAACAGCGTGCGCGCCCGGCCGGGCTGGCGCAGCCACATCTCGGCGATGCCGGCCAGCATGTGGCCGCGGCCATCGTCGGGATCGGCCACGATGGCGCGGTGCGCGAGCTGGCGCATCTCGGCCACCTCGGCGTCGCTGCCGCGCTTGGCCCACAGCGACCAGCCCATGCAGAAGGTCTGCTGGATGATCGCCTCGGGCGATTCAGGTTCCAGCTCGAGCGCCTGCTCGAACAGCCGCCGCGCCAGTTCCGAATCCGTGCGCGTGAGGCGATTGAGGTGCCAGCGCCCGCGCCAGATCAGGTCGTTGAACTCCAGCCGGTTCTGCCGGTTGCCGCGCGCGCGCACCTGCTCGGCATAGTCGATCTGCGCGTCGAGCACGCCCACCAGCTCGGCCACGATCGGATCGAGCGCATCCTGCGAACGGTCGGGCGGCAGCGGCACGCGGTGCGACCACAGCGAATAGCCGCTGGTTGC
>JBQTJT010000158.1:0-11737 GCA_052386855.1 Reyranella sp. | reverse complement strand
GGTATTTGGGCGACGTCATGCGCTCCCGGACCGGGCGCGTCTCGCTCGCTCTTGACCACGAGCGAGCGAGACGCGCGCGGTCCAGAAGATCTATTCGGCCGCCTGAACGCCCAGCCCGATCGGGCAGGACACGCCGGTGCCGCCCAGGCCGCAATAGCCGCCCGGGTTCTTGGCGAGATACTGCTGGTGATAGTCCTCGGCGTAGTAGAACACCGGGGCCTCCAGAATCTCGGTAGTGATCGCACCATAGCGGCTCTTGGCCAGCTCGCCCTGGAACGTCGTGCGCGAGGCGTCGGCCCTGGCCTTCTGTTCGGTCGAGAAAGTGTAGATGCCGGAGCGGTACTGCGTGCCGACATCGTTGCCCTGCCGCATGCCCTGCGTCGGGTCGTGGCCTTCCCAGAAGACGCGCAGCAACGCCTCGTAGGAGGTCTTCTTCGGGTCGAACCACACCATGACCACTTCGTTGTGGCCGGTGTGGCCGGAGCAGACCTCTTCATAGGTCGGGTTGGGCGTCAGGCCGGCGGCATAGCCCACCGCCGTCGAGTAGACGCCCGGCACCTTCCAGAACATGCGCTCGGCCCCCCAGAAGCAGCCCAGGCCGAACATCGCCTGTTCCAGCCCGGCCGGAAACGGCGGCTGGAGGCGGTTGCCGTTGACGAAGTGCTTGTCCGGTACGGGGAAGCCCCGCGACGCGCGGCCCGGCAGGGCCCGCTCGGCGGTCGGCATCTCGGCCTTCTTGCGCAGCATCTGCCACATGGCACGGCTCCTCTTGCTTTCGTCCACCAATTTCGTCTCTGGCCAATATGGCCATACAATGCCGCCAAATCGAGGGGGAGCTTCGTCCGATGCCTGTGTTTTTCGTGTGCGCCGGCCTGATCGGTCTGCTGGCCGTGGTCCTGACGCTGAACATCGCGCGGCTGAGGGGAAAGAAGAAAATCAACATGGGCGACGGGGGCGATCCCGAAATGCTGGCCGCGGTCCGCGCGCACGCGAATTTGATCGAGTTCGCGCCGCTCTGCCTGCTGCTGATCTATTTCGTCAGCGATTTCCATGGCTTCCGCGTCGTGGCCGGCCTCTCGATCGTCCTGCTGGTCTCGCGCGTGCTGCATGCCGGCGGCATGCTCGGCCTCATTCCCCAGGGCCGTTTCCTGGGCGCGTCGGGCACGACACTGGTGTTGTTGGCGGCTTCGGTCCTCACCGTCATGGTCGGCATCACCCTGAAGCAATTCTAGGACGAGGATCCGGGGAGCGCAGGCGGAACGATGGACGCGCCGGTCACCGTTCCGCTCTGGCTGTTCCTGGCGATTGCCGCCTTCGCGCTGTGGTCGCTGCTCGACCGGCTGCTGATCCCCAGCGGCCGCTGGTTCCTGCGGCGGCGCCTCAACCGGCTGATCGACCGGGTCAACCGGCGGCTCGACGTCGAGATAAAGCCGTTCCAGCTCCCCAAGCGCCTGGTGCTGTTCGACCGGCTGGTCTACGACCCGCTGGTGGGGGCGGCCGCCAACGACCATGCCCGCGAGAGCAACATCCCGCGCGAGGCGGCGATGACGGAAGTCCATCGCTATGCCCGCGAGATCGTGCCGACCTTCAACGCCTACATCTACTTCCGGGTCGGCTATTCGATCGCCCGCACGGTGGCGCGCTTCCTCTACCGCGTTCGCCTGGGCTTCGCCGACGAGCGCACCTTGGCCGGCGTGCCGCCGAACACCGCCGTGGTGTTCGTCATGAATCACCGCAGCAACATGGACTATGTGCTGGTGGCCTTCCTTGCCGCGGAGCGCACGGCGCTCTCCTACGCGGTCGGCGAATGGGCGCGCATCTGGCCGTTGCAGCAGCTCATCCGCTCGATGGGCGCCTACTTCGTGCGGCGCAACTCCAACAATCCCATCTACCGGCGCGTGCTCGAGCGTTACGTCCACATGGCGACCGAGGCCGGCGTCGCCCAGGCGATGTATCCCGAGGGCGGGCTGTCGCGCGACGGGCGGCTGCGCGAACCCAAGCTCGGGCTGTTCGACTACATGTTGAAGTCGTTCGACCCGAAGGGAACGAACGATATCGTCTTCGTGCCGGTGGCGCTGAACTACGACCGCGTCCTGGAGGACCGCACCTTGCTGCGCGGGCTGGAGAAGGAAGCGCCCCGGCGCAGCGCCTGGTTTGCGGCCCGGACGGCGCTCGGCTTCTGGTTCAGCCAGGTCGGCCTGATGCTGCGCGGGCGCTGGTTCCGCTTCGGCTATGCCTGCGTCAATTTCGGCGGCCTGATCTCGGCGCGCGACTGGCTGGCCGCGAACGCCGGCGCGTCAGGCGGCGACCTGCGCGGCCTCGACCGCGAGCAGCGCTTCGAGATCGTCGGCCGCCTGGCGAGCGACGTGATGGGCGAGATCGCGCGCCTGGTGCCGGTGCTGCCGGTGTCGTTGATCACCACCGTCCTGCTCGAGGCTGACGGGCCGCTCGACGAGCTGGAGCTGAAGACGCGCGTGTCGAACCTGATGGTCCATCTCGAGGCCAAGGGCGCCAAGCTCTACGTGCCGCGCGGCGACCGCGACTACGCCTTCCATGTCGGCCTGCGCATGCTGGTGCTGCGCCGCCTGGTCGACGAGAGCGGCGAGGGATTGTTCGCCGCGGTGGCAACCGAGCGCGCCCTGCTCGCGTATTATGCCAACGCCGTTGCCCATCTGCGCTGATTATGATCACCACGCTCTGGCGCATCGCCTACGCTGCCGGCACCGGCTACTTCACCAACCGCCTGTCGACCTCGGCCGCGGCGATGGCGTTCTATACGATGTTCGCGATCGGCCCGATCATGATCTTCAGCATTGCCATCGCCGAGCCATTCGTGGGCAAGCTGATGGCCCAGGAGGCGATTTTCGACGCCCTGGGCACCGTCGTCGCCGAGGACCAGCTCAACAGCATCCGCCGCTTCGCCTCGCAGGATCTCTTTCGCGGCGGCGGGATCGCGGCGATCATCGGCGCCGCCGTCCTGCTCTATACCGGCACGCGCGTCTTCGTGGAGCTGGACGACGGCATCGACGCGATCTGGCGCACCAGCAAGGCGCTCTACGTGCATCCGGTGCTGGCGAGCCTCAAATCGCGCCTGCTCGCCGTCGCTCTGATGGTGGTCCTGGGTGTCCTGCTGATCGTGGTCATCCTGGCCAGCGTGCTGATCTCGGCCTACGCCGGCGTGCTCGCGCGTTTCCCGATCCTGGGCGACTGGATCGGTCCGGCGATATCGACGTTCGTGCACTACGGCATTCTCTCGGCCTTCTTCACCCTGATCTACAAGTGGCTGCCGACCGGCGGCGTGCCGTGGAAATACGCCTTGATCGGCGGCGCCGTGAACGCGCTGCTGTTCGCCGCCGGCAACCGGGCGCTGGTCTATTACTTCGAAGTAGTGCAGCTCACGTCGGCGTTCGGCGCCACGGCGGGCTTCGCCGCCATCATGGTCTGGATGTACTGGACGTCGCTCACCATCCTGATCGGCGCCCAGGTCGGCCGCTCGGCGCGCGATGTCCTGGTCGACGACCGAAGCCGCGAGATGGTGGAGAACGATCTTTAGCGCGTCGTCGCTATGCCGCTGGCGGCATTGCGACGACGCGCTGGCGGGTGGCAGGGCCTGTAATCAGGCCCGGGAGCCCGCGCCGGGCAGAAAAGACAATGGTGCGCAATTGGAACCGTGCGGGCTCCCGGGCCTATGAAGGCCCTGCCGCCCGCCGGCGCGTGTGAACGCGCCTAGAACATCGTCGCGAGCACGCGGTCCGGCGGCTTGTGGCCGTCGGCGAAGGTCTTGATGTTGATCAGCACCTTCTCGCCCATTTCGATGCGGCCCTCGAGCGTGGCCGAGCCCATGTGCGGCAGCAGCACGACGCGATCGAGTTCGAGCAACTTGGGATTGACCTGCGGTTCGTGCTCGTAGACGTCGAGGCCGGCGCCGGCCAGCTCGCCGGCCTTCAGCATGCGCACCAGCGCATTCTCGTCGATCACCTCGCCACGCGCAGTATTGATGATGATCGCCGAGGGCTTCATCAGCTTGAGGCGGCGCGCCGACAACAGGTGAAACGTCGCCGGCGTGTGCGGGCAGTTCACCGAGACGATGTCCATGCGCGCCAGCATCTGGTCGGGGCTCTCCCAGTAGGTCGCCTCGAGTTCGCGCTCGATCTCGGCATGGGCGCGCTTGCGGTTGTGATAGTGGATCGCGAGCCCGAAGCCGCGGGCGCGGCGCGCCAGCGCCTGGCCGATGCGCCCCATGCCGACGATGCCCATGCGCTTGCCCTGCAGGCGGGCGCCCAGCATCGAGGTCGGGCTCCAGCCGGTCCACTTGCCGGAGCGCACCATGCGTTCGCCCTCGCCCATGCGCCGCGCCGTGGCCAGCACCAGCGCCATCGCCATGTCGGCGGTATCCTCCGTCAGGACACCCGGCGTGTTGGTGACGGTGATGCCGCGCTGACGCGCGGCGTCGAGATCGATGTGGTCGACACCGGTGCCGAACGAGGCGATGAGCTTCAGTCGCGGGCCGCTCTGCGACAGCAGGCGGCTGTCGATACGGTCGGTGACGGTCGGCACCAGCACATCGGCCGTCTTCACGGCCTCGACGAGCTGGGCGGCGCCAAGCGGCCGATCGTCGGCGTTCAACCGCGTGTCGAACAGCTCCATGAGCCGCGTTTCGATCGCCTCGGGCAGCTTCCGGGTGACGATCACCAGCGGTTTCTTCTTTGAACTGGACGGCATGGGGGATCGGTACCGGGCTGGCGCGACAGATGACAACTGCCCGATTACCAATTCCGCGCGCGCTTTGTCCAGCAAGCGGGCCGGATATCTGGCGCGGCCAAAAAGCGCGCTTTTTCAAGTACTTGTCGACCAATGTGAAGATTTTAGGTATATTGCTCTCGATGGGAATTCGGCCGTTCTTCTCGCTTTCGACGGGCTTTGCCGCCTTTGCAGCCCTTTGTGTGCTGGCCCCGGCACTGCCGGGCGGTGGCGCCCATGCCGCCCCCGACAAGTCGGCGACAGCCCAACGCAAGGGATCCGGCCTGCCGATTCCGCGTTTCGCCTCGCTGCGATCGGACGAGGTCAACGTCCGCACGGGGCCGGGCACCCGCTATCCCGTGGACTGGGTTTTCAAGCGCAAGGCCATGCCCGTCGAGATCGTCGCCGAATACGAAAACTGGCGCAAAATCCGCGACTGGCAGGGCGCCAGCGGCTGGGTCCACCAGAGCCTGCTGACCGGCAAGCGCAGCTTCATCATCGCGTCGAAGGCCGCCAGCCTCCACAAGACGCCGGCCGCGTCGGCCGAGGTCGTGGCCAAGCTGGAGCCCGAGGTGATGGGCGAAATCCGCTCCTGTGCCGGCGACTGGTGCCGTGTCAAGGTATCCAGCGTCAGCGGCTGGATCGAACGGACCGGCATGTGGGGCGTCTATAAGTCCGAACCGATTAACTAGCCCTCGCCGCGATGGGCACGTAAAAATGGGTCGCCGTGGCCCACGCAGTTAGCGCCCTCTATTCCAAGTTCAACCGCATGTCGCCCGCGGCGGCGGCGATGGCGGCGCTGCTGCATGCCGTGGTGGCGCTGGCGTTCCTGTGGGAATTGCCCCGGACCCACGCCGAAGCCGCCGAGCAGGCCATCGAGTTCACGGTCGACGTCCCCGTCCCGGCACCGCCCGACAGCCCACCCCAGCAAGCGGCGGCGGCCGCCGCGCCACCGCCGGCCGCCCAGCCGCCGAGCCAGCCTCCCGTGCCGGCCCCGAGACTGGGGCTCGCGCCGCCGCGTTCGCTCACGCCCGATCCAAACAGCAGGCCGGATGTGCCACCCGGCACGCCATCGTCGCGACCGCCGACGCGAGCCACAGAGCCTGCCAGAGAACCTGCGAGAGAACCTGCGAGAGAGCCGCCCAGGCCGGAACCTCCGAAGCCAGAGCCGGAGCAGCAACAGGCTGCCGCCGCTGCACCACCTCCTCCGCCACCGCCGCCGGAAATGAAGCTGGAGCAGGCCCTGCCGCCGCTGGACGCGCCGCCTCCGCCGCTCAGTGCACAGGATTTTCCAAAACTCGTGCCGCCTCCGCCGCCGAAGGCTCCGCCGCCTCCGCCGCAGCGCGCGCAAGCACCGCCGCCACAACGCCAGCCTCTCCAGCCTTCACCGCTTGCCGGAGGGCAGCACCAGCGTCCTCCGGCCGATTCCCAGGCTGCGGCGCAGCCGGCACCGTCGCCACTCACCAATCCGGCGAGCCAATACGGTCAACGCAAAGCCGAAGAGGACTATCTCTGGCGGGTCGCGCAGAAGCTCTCGCAGCACCAGCAATTCGTCAAAAACGTCACAAGAGAATCGGGCTCCGTCGTCGTGCGACTGACGATCGCCCGCGATGGTACGCTGATCGACGTCTCGATGTTCAAGTCCAGTGGCCTTCCGACACTCGACGCCACGGCCCTCAGCATGATCCGTCAGGCCTCGCCCTATCCGCCGTTCCCTCCGGACATCACCGGCGCACGGCAGAACTTCCTTCTACCGCTCCAATTCAGACGCAGCGATTAAGCGCTGCGACCAAGGTGGGCTAGCCGCCGCCCGCATCGGAACAGAGTAACGTAGCGCCGTGGCCCAGACCGTCAGTGCCCTCTATTCGAAGTCCAGCCAGATGTCGCCGGTGGCGCTGGTGCTGGCGCTCTCGCTGCATGGCCTGGCGGCCGCGGCGCTGTGGTGGGCCTCGCCGCTGCGGCCGACCCAACCGCCGGAAGACGCCATCATGATCACGGTCGATGCGGGCGCGCCGCCGTCGAGCACGGAGCAGCAAGGAGACGACAAACCTGTCCAGCCGGCCGCCGCCGGCACACCGGAACCTGCACCACCCGAGCCGCCGCGCGAGGAACCGCAGCAGGCGCTTGCCGATCCACGGCCGCCTCAGCCCGAACAACCGCCGCCCCGGCCGACGCCACCGCCCAGTCTGGAACAGGCCCTGGCATCGCCGGAGGAACTGCCGCCGCCAACGGCGCGCGACTTCCCCAAGCCCGTTCCGCCGCCACCGCCCCCTCGCCCGGCTGCCCGGCCGCCGCAGGGCGTGCCATCGCAAGCGCCGCTGCCGAGACCGACCCAACCAACGCCGCCGCCGGCAAATTCCGCCGCCACGGCGCCCGCGCCCCCGTCAAATTCCTCGGATTGGCTGATCGGCAAGGGCCGGGCGCGCAATGCCTACCTGGATCAGATCGCGCGGCTGACGTCGCGATACCGCCTCTATCCGCGCATCGCCGCCGACAACAAGCAGGAGGGCCGTGTGGTCACGCGCGTGACGATCGCGCGCGACGGCCGGCTGATCGACGTCAGGATCGACAAGTCGAGCGGCTGGCCCGCCATCGACGCTGCCGAGCTGGAGACGATCCGCAAGTCGGCGCCGTTTCCGCCGGTGCCGAGCGACATGCCCGGCGATCCGTTGATCCTGATACTGCCGATCCACTACGATCTGACGTTTTCGCGGAGCCGCTAGGCTTCAGGCGAAGTCCCGCGCCAGGGCTTCGCGCACGGCGAGCGGCATCACCGCCATGTGACCGTAGTTGGGATGGTCGAAGCCGACCACGACGTCGCCGCCGTCGCCGCGAAAGGCCGCGATCTGGGCCGGCATGAAGGCAAAGCGCACGAACTGCACCGCCGAGGCCTTGCCGTCCTCGCGCGAGCGTTCCTGGTCGCCTTCCTCGACGCCCCGGATCATCTCGGTGCCGACGCGGATGAAGGCGTGACGCTCGACGCCACCCAGGGATCCCAGCACGCGCGCGCGCCGCAGCGGATCGTCGATCTCGAACATGATCGTGGCGACCAACTCGCTGCCCTGGGGAATCAACGGATTGTAGGCCGCCAGCTCGTCGGGAATCTGGGCCTGGCCGCCCTTCTCGATGAACAGCATCTCGTGCACCTGGTGCAGCATCGTGTCGTAGGACTCGAAGTAGCAGGTCGCGAACGGGCCGACCTCGAGCCGGCGGTTCTTCTTGAGTTCCGCCATCTGGCGGCGGCGCTCAGTGCGCACCTTCAGGTATTCCGCCGGCGGCAGAATCGCCCCGGTCTCGATCTTGCGCGGTGAGGTCATCGGTCCCGTCCGGTCCATCCATAGGCCTGCGCCAGCAGCTCGATCGGGTGATTGCCGCGCGACGGCTTGGGTTTGTCGTCGCCGGCAACAATTTCCATCACCTGCATCAGGTGATCGGCGGCGAGCGGACATTCGGAGGCGACGAAGCTGGTGTCGTTCTTCAAAGCCATCTGAGCCGCCGGCTTGCCGACCTTGACCGCCGTCTCGAAGTTTTCGGTCCGCGCTCCCCAGATGCCGCCGTGGCCGCTGCAGCGCTCGATGACCGCGACACGGGTCTCGGGCACCAGCCGCAGCATTTCCGCGGCCTTGGCGCCCATGTTCTGGGCGCGCGCGTGGCAGGCGAGATGAATACTGACACCGCCTTCGAGCGGCTCGAGGCCGGGCGCCAGACCATGCTTCTTGGCGATATCGACCACATACTCCGACAGGTCGAACGTCGCCTGGGAGAGCCGCTCGACATCGCTGTCCTTGGGCAGCATCAGCGGCCATTCGAACTTCAGCATCAGGGCGCAGGAGGGCGTGAGCGCGATCACATCATAGCCCTTGTCGACCCAGGGCAGCAGTGCCGCCGACACGGCCTTCGCCGCCGCCGCCGTGCCTTCGAGGTCGCCCAGTTCGAACTTCGGCATGCCGCAGCAGGCGGGATGAACGACCTCCGTCTCAATGCCGTTCTTGGCCAGGACCGCGCGCGTGGCGGCGCCGATCCCGGTGTTGTTGAAGTTCACGAAGCAGGTCGCATAAAGCACGGCCTTGCGCTTGCCGAAGGCCGGTGCGGCCTCGTTCAGCACCGCGCCTTCGCGCGCCGCCCGGATCTCGAAGGTCTCGCCGCTGTACTGCGGCAGGCGGGCACCGTGATGGATTCCACCGAGACGCTCCATCGCCGGGCGCGTGAGCGTGTTGTGCTCGTCGGTGGCCCAGTTAGCGAGACCGGCCACAAACATGCCGAGCCGGCCGGTCCGATCGGTATCGGCGAGCTGGCGATCAACCAGGGTGACGCCCTTCTTGCGCGCCTGCACGGCGCGGTGGCGCAGCATGAGGTGAGGGAAGTCGAGTGCCCATTCGTGCGGCGGCACGTAGGGGCACTTGGTCATGAAGCACATGTCGCAGAGCGTGCAGGCCTCTTCGACCTGGGCGTAGTCTTCCTTCTTCACGCCGTCGAGTTCGCCGGTCGGGCCACTGTCGATCAGGTCGAACAGCCGCGGGAAGGAATCGCACAGATTGAAGCAGCGCCGGCAGCCGTGACAGATGTCGAACGTGCGCTCCATCTCCTTCTCGAGCGCCGCCTCATCCCAGAACCAGGGGTTCTGCCAATCGAGAGCGTGACGGATCGGGGCTTCGAGGCTGCCTTCGCGCATGTCGGATTCGCTTGGTTGCGATCAAAAATATGTAGGAAGCAAAAGGGGACCCTCGCGGGTCCCCTTCATTGAGCCCGAGGGGCTCAGGCCATCGTATCGAGGGCTTTCTGGAAGCGGCCGGCGTGGCTCTTCTCCGCCTTCGCCAGGGTCTCGAACCAGTCGGCGATCTCCGCCATGCCTTCCTCGCGCGCGGTGCGCGCCATGCCCGGGTACATGTCGGTGTACTCGTGCGTTTCGCCGGCGATCGCGGCCTTCAGGTTCGACGTGGTGGCGCCGATCGGCAGGCCGGTGGCCGGATCGCCCACCGCCTCGAGGAACTCGAGATGGCCGTGGGCATGGCCGGTTTCGCCTTCGGCCGTCGAACGGAAGACGGCGGCGACATCGTTGTAGCCTTCGACGTCGGCCTTCTGGGCGAAGTAGAGATACCGGCGGTTGGCCTGGCTCTCGCCCGCGAAAGCGGCCTTGAGATTGTCTTCGGTCTTGGAACCCTTGAGATTTGCCATGGTGCTTCTCCCGTTTGACCGGCCCATCCGCCAGTCCACAAACAGGATTTAGGACCCGTCCCCAAAGCCGTCAAGAAGTTTAGAACAATTCTAAATGCTGCAAATGATTCGCAGCGAAACGGCTTAGCGCCGTACCCGCACGATGACATCGACCCGCGCCAGGCGCGTGCCCTTGGGCGGCGTCGGCAGACCCGCGATCGTCACTTTCTCGGAGGGGAAATCGTGCAGTTCGCCATCCGGTTCGACGAAGAAATGGTGGTGATGGCCGGTGTTGGTATCGAAGTAGGACCGGCCGGGCGCGACCACGACCTCGCGCAGAAGTCCTGCGTCGCGGAATTGATTGAGCGCGTTGTAGACCGTAGCCAGCGACACCGGCATCCGCGTCGCCTTGACCTCGATATGCAAGCTTTCGGCCGTGACATGGCGGTGGCCGCCCTCGAACAGCAGGCGCGCCAAAGCAACCCGCTGCCGGGTGGGGCGCAGGCCGGCCGCGCGCAGGCGGTCGGGGAAATCGGGACTGGTGGCAGGCATCGTTACGCCCATATGTAAGGACTACATAACGGCATGAAAAGGGCCAGTTGGGCATTTCCGGTCGTTTGCGCTGGCCCTCTTGCATCCCTATTCTGCCGCCAAATCCCTGCATCGGGCGGCCACGGGACGGTGAATGGTGAGCGAGAAGAAGCAGAGCTATACCTTTGAAGACCTGATCGAGTGCGCCAAAGGGCACCTGTTCGGGCCCGGAAACGCGCAGCTGCCGCTACCGCCCATGCTGATGTTGGACCGGATCGTCAAAATCTCGGAGACCGGTGGCAATTTCGGCAAGGGCGAGATCGTGGCCGAGTTCGATATCAAGCCCGACCTGTGGTTCTTCGCCTGCCACTTCAAGGGCGATCCGGTGATGCCGGGCTGCCTGCCGCTCGACGCGCTGTGGCAGATGCTGGGCTTCTTCCTCGGCTGGATGAAGGCGCCGGGCCGCGGCCGGGCGCTGGGCGTCGGCGAAGTCAAGTTCACCGGCATGGTCGTGCCGACCGTGAAAAAGCTCACCTACCATGTGCATCTGAAGCGCGTGATCCTGCGCAAGCTGGTGCTGGGGATCGGCGACGGGGTCGTTCACGCCGACGGCAAGCCGATCTACGAAGTCAGCGGCCTCAAGGTCGGCCTGTTCCAGGATGCGGCGCCGGCCGCGGCGGCGGGCTGATGAAGCGCGTCGTCGTCACCGGCCTCGGCGTCGTCTCCCCGATCGGCAACAATGCCGCCGAGGTGACCCAGTCGCTGAGGGACGGCAAGTCGGGCATCGAGTTCGTGCCGCAGTACAAGGAACTCGGCTTCCGCAGCCAGGTCGCCGGGACGCTGAAGCTCAAGGTCGAGGATCTGGTCGACCGCCGCCTCATGCGCTTCATGGGCGACGGCGCGGCCTATGCGTGGCTCGCCATGAAGGAGGCAATCGCCGACGCGGGTCTTTCCGAGAGCGAAGTCTCCAACGAGCGCACCGGCGTCATCGCGGGCTCGGGCGGTCCGACGACCGGCGCCATCGTGCAGGCCGCCATCACGGCCAAGGAGAAGGGCCCCAAGCGCGTCGGCCCGTTCCAGGTGCCGCGCGCCATGTGCAGCACGGTCTCGGCCAACCTTGCGACCGCCTACAAGATCAAGGGACTGAGTTACTCGATCAGCTCTGCCTGCTCGACCTCGGCGCATTGCATCGGCAACGCCGTGGAAACCATCCAGCTCGGCAAGGCCGATCGCATGTTCGCGGGCGGCGGCGAGGAACTCGACTGGACGCTGTCGGTCCTGTTCGACGCCATGGGCGCCATGTCGTCGAAGT
>JBQTJT010000157.1:0-6291 GCA_052386855.1 Reyranella sp. | reverse complement strand
ACACGTTCATCGACTGCTCGGCAATGGGAAGGTAGATCTCCACCGCGCAGGCCTACTTCAGCAGGATGTTGCTGATTTCGCGCAACTGGGTGCGCGCCCGCAGCAGGTAGAAGCCCTGGGCGGCGAGGTGATTGGGAATGAGAAACCCGTCGAGGTAGCCGTTCCACACGACCCACGGCTGGAGGTCGGCGGCGAGGCGGAACGTCTCCACCGTGCCGTTCCAGGCATTGGTCAGCCCCTTTTCCCGGATGATGTTCTCGAAGTCGATGCCCAGCTCGCGCAGGATCAGGTAGTTGGCGTAGAGCCGGCCCTTGTTGAAGTAGAAGATGTCGTCGCAGCGCGAATCGAACAGATCGCCCGACTTCTCGATGATGTGCTGGTCGATGACACCCGAGTCCGAGCCTTCATCGTTGGCGATGCGGTCGAGCAGCGCCTGCAGGTTGTCGGCGCGGCGCTCGAAGATCGCCTGACCCGAGGCCAGCCGCTTGTTGTAGGCCAGCAGCTTCTCGCGGCCGGCGCGGTACTTCTGCGCCGACGTGGCCGATGGCATCAGCGAGACGCTGGGCTGCCACACCCAGATGTTGGGTTGCTCGTTCAGGAAGCCGCGCGCCTGCTCGAGGTCGCGGTCGGTCTGGCTGGAACCGCGGGTGCGGCCGAGCTGGTCCATCAGCTCGGTGCTGAAGCGGCCGAGTGCCGCTGCAATCCCACGCTGGAAGTTCGGCATGTTGTCGAGCAGCCCCGACGGCATGAAGAAGGGCTGCATCGGCGTCCAGGTGTGGACGTTGACCTCGCGGTTGACCAGGTCGGCCGCGACGGCCACCGCGCGGCTTTCGCCTGGCGTCACGCTGCGCGGTGCGAACTGGGGATCGTCGTCGATGTCCTGGACCACCAGCGCGCCCACCGGATAGTAGAGCAACACGATCACAACGGCTGCGCGCCAGGCCCAGCTCCACGCCCGTCGGCCGCCGGATCCTTTCGCTCCCGGCATCGAGGGACGGAACGCGCGCACGCGATCCCATGTCCTGCGCCACAGGGAAGGCGCTGCTGCGGGTGGCGCGCCGTGATCCGGATCGAATGTCATGGCGGACCTTACCATTCGTCTCGTGACGAAACAGGGGCGCGGACTGCTAGAGTGTCGTGTTTCTTCGTCCTTGGAGTTAGTGGAATGGCGCTCGACCCCGAATCCCAGCGGCTGCTCGATCTGACCGCGGCGGCCAACCGCCCGGCCTGGAACACGCTCAGCCCGCAGGCGGCGCGCGACCTCTATCTGTCGCTCCGCCCGCCGGCGCAGGGTCCGCGTCCCGCCGGCGTGATGGTGATCGACCGGACGATTCCCGGACCCGGCGGCGCCCTGCCGATCCGGCTCTATCGGCCCGAAGCAGCGACGGCCGGCGCGTTGCTGCCGGCGCTGGTCTTCGCCCATGGCGGCGGCTGGGTGTTCGGCAATCTCGAAAGCCATGACGTGCTCTGCGCCCGGTTTGCCCTCGACGCGGGGATCACCGTCTGCGCCGTCGACTACCGGCTGGCCCCCGAGGCCCGCTTTCCCGGCGCCTTCGACGACGTCGTGACGGCTCTTCAGTGGGTCCAGGCCAACGGCGCCTCGGTCGGCATCGATGCCGCCCGGCTCGCCATCGGCGGCGACAGCGCCGGCGGCAATCTCGCCGCCTCGGTCGCGATCTGGGCGCGCGACCACGGGGGCCCTCGCCTCCGCCTGCAGTTGCTGGCCTACCCGGTCACCGACGCGGTGGCGCGCACCGATTCCTACCGCCGCTTCCATGACGGCTTCGGCCTCAACGCCGAGACCATGGAATGGTTCTTCGATCACTACACGCCCGACAAGGCCGCCCGCAGCGACTGGCGCGTCTCGCCCTTGCGCGCCGCTTCGCTGGCCGGTCTGCCGCCCGCCCTGGTCGTCACCGCCGGCTACGACCCGCTGCGCGACGAAGGCCGCGCCTATGCCTGGCGGCTGCAGCAGGAAGGCACGCTGGCCGATCTCGTCGAGTTCGGCGGCATGCTGCACGGCTTCCTCAGCGCGCCCATGCTGCTGCACGGCGCACGGCGCGCGGCCGCCATCTGCGCCGCGGCGCTGCGCGAGGCGCTGGTGCTGCGCACGCAGTGAGCCGGCTGAAAATGGACCATTTTCGGCACACCTCGTTGTGCCACGACGTGTCCGGAAACTTGTGCCGAAAAGCCGGGTCAACGCCTTGATCCGGTTGCCCGTTCGCCCCCGGACATTCTGTGCCACCGACACCGGCCACCGCGTGGGATGAGTGTCCAGAAAAGCAATCCTGCAACGGACCCCTTCGTGGACCACATGAAAACGCCCGGCGGATTTCTCCGTCGGGCGTCTCCCATCATAGATAAAATTCTAGCCGGAACCTGCTGAACCTGCAAATCGATGAAGTGCCAGCAGTGCTAGCGAAAGACGTCCTTGCGCTGGCGGACTTCGGCGAACACCGCCGTCGGATCGCCGCCGGCCATGCCGACCGCGGCCTGCACCGCCGGCACGTCGACACGCAGGAACGGGTTGGTGGCCTTCTCCTCGCCGAGCAGCGACGGCACCGTGGCCTCGCCACGGGCGCGGGCGGCATCGATGGACGCCGCGCGTGCCATCAGCGCCTTGTTGCCGGTCTCGATGGTCACGGCGAAGCGGGCGTTCGACTGGGTGTATTCGTGGGCGCAGTAGACACGCATGTCATCGGGCAGCGCGCGGAGCCGGCTGAGCGACGTCCAGAATTGTTGCGGCGTGCCTTCGAACATCCGCCCGCAGCCCAGCGCGAAGATCGTGTCGCCGCAGAACAGCGCCTGCTGGTCGCGGAAGGCATAGGCGATGTGGCCGGACGTGTGGCCCGGGATGAAGAAGACCTCGGCCTCGGCCTCGCCGAAGCGGTAGCGGTCGCCGTCGTCGACCTCGACGTCGATGCCGGGGATGCGCGCCCGGTCGCGCCGCGGGCCGACGATGGTGCAGCCGGTCGCTTCCTTGATCTCGAGGTTGCCGCCGACGTGATCGCCGTGATGGTGGGTATTGAGGATGTGGGTGATCTTCCAGCGGCGCTTCTCGGCCTCGGCCAGGATCGGCCCGGCCACCGCCGGATCGACGACGGCGACCGCCCCGCTCTGGGGCTCGCGCATCAACCACACGTAATTGTCGCTCAGGACCGGGATTCGGACGATGTCTAGTGTTGTGCTCATGATGCGCAACGCTAGCAGAGCTGGCCTGCGCGGGCCATGGTGGCGAGGGTGCGATTTCTGCTAGGATTGACGCATGTGGAGCGACGTCCTCGACCTTGAGGAATTCTACGGCAGCACGCTTGGCCAGACGACGGCGCGGCTGTTGCGTGCCCGGCTGCGCGAAGTGTGGCCGAGCGTTCGCGGCGAGAACGTCCTGGGCCTGGGTTATGCCACGCCGTTCCTGCGGCCGTTCGTCGAGGAAGCGCAGCGCACGCTGGCCTTCATGCCGGCCCAGCAGGGCGTCACGCGCTGGCCGCGCGAAGGGCGCAATCTCACGACCCTGGTCGACGAGATGGACCTGCCGCTGCCCGACCGCTCGGTCGACCGCGTGTTGCTGGTCCATGCCGTTGAATGCACCGAGCAGGTGCGTCCGATGCTGCGCGAGATCTGGCGGGTGATGGCCGATGGCGGCCGCCTGATCGTGGTGGCGCCGACGCGCGCCGGCTTCTGGTCGCAGATCGACCGCTCGCCGTTCTACCAGGGCCATCCCTATTCCACCGGCCAGCTCGCCACGCTGCTGCGCGCCAACATGTTCGCGCCGCTGCGCCAGACGCGCGCGCTCTACATGCCGCCGACCCGTTCGCGACTGGCCATGCGCATGGCGCCCGCGTTCGAGCGCTTCGGCCAGCGCTGGCTCGGCCGCTTCGCCGGCGTCAGCGTGATCGAGTCCGGCAAGCAGCTCTACGCCGGCATCGCCGAACGGGCGCAAAACCAGCCGGTCGCCGCCATGCGGCCGAAGCTGCGCATCGCCAGCTCGCGCGACACCTCTCCTGTCGCGGGCCACGTCGCGGGCGCCGCGCGCAATACCGGAGACGGCGAAGCCCCCGTCTCCTGACCTCCGGAAACAACGACATGTCTTTTTCTCCGCGCGTGATCGCGTTGCTCGGTTTTGGCGAGGCGGGATCGGCCATCGCCCGCGGTCTTTGCAGCGAAGGGGGCTGGCGAGGCCCGTCTAAACCCGGAGACAACGCACCCCGCCGCGTCATCGCCATCGACACCGCCCTCGACAAGGATGCGCGCGGCTCGGCGTTGGGCAAGACCGCGCGCGGCCTCGATGTCGCAATCGAGGGCCGCTACACCGCAGCGCTCGGCGAGGCCGACCTGGTGATCTGTGCCGTCCAGGGTGAGTTCGCCCGCGATGCCGCCGCAGCGGCCGCGCCGCTCCTGAAGAAGGGTGCGCATTACCTCGACCTCTGCACCATCACCGGCAAGATGTCGGACGAGGACCGCGCCGAGATCGAGCAGGGCGCCGGCCGCTACACCGACATCGCCGTCATGGGCGGCTTCTTCAGCCAAGGCATCAAGGCGCCCCTGCTGGTGGCGGGCGAAGACGCGGCGGAGATGGTGGCGTGGATGAACGCCAACGGCTTCGTCACCACGCTGCTGGGCCCGAAGCCTGGCAGCGCGTCGTCGGTGAAGATGCTGCGCAGCACGCTGGTCAAGGGCATCGAGGCGCTGGGTGTAGAAGCGCTGGTGACAGCCAAGCGCCAGGGCATCCTCGAGGAGGTGCTGGGCTGCCTGGGCGATGCCGATGCCCAGACCTTGCGCGGCTTCATCACCATGCTGGTGCGGACGCACGTCGTGCATGCGCATCGGCGATGGGAAGAGATGGGCCTGGTGGCGCAGACGCTGCGCGAGACCGGCGTCGATCCGATGATGACCGAGGCCATCGAGCGCAGCCACCGTCGCACCGTCGACGCCCATATCGCGCCGGCCGATGGACAGGTGCCGAGCCTCGACGAGGCGCTAAAAATCCTGTCGGAGAAGGTCATCCGTGGCGTCTGATGTTTTCGACCAGCTTGTCGCGCTGCTGAGCGACGCCAAGGCGACGTTCCGCGTCATCGAGCACGAGGCGGAGGGCAAATCCGCCGAGATCAGCGTCATTCGCGGCAACCGGCCCGACCAGGCGGCCAAAGCCATGGTGCTGGACGTGCGCGGCGGCGGCGGTGGCCGGCGCCATGTGCTGGCCATCCTGCCGGGCAGCCGCAAGCTCGACTTCGCCGCGGTGGCGACCCTGTTCGAGGCGCGCAAGTGCGGCTTCGCCTCGCCGGAGACCGCGCAGGCGTTGACGGGTTGCGCCATGGGCGCGGTGCCGCCCTTTGCGCTGAACCCCGACCTCGCCATCGTGGTCGAGGAAGACCTGCTGGCCAACGAGACGCTCTTCTTCAACGCCGGCCGCCTCGACCGCTCGATGGAGCTCGACACCAGGGACTGGATCGCTATCGCCAAGCCGCGCGTGGCGAAGATTGCCACCAAGGTCTGACATCGTGGTCGAGTGGCGCTTCCGAAACGCGACGGAGGAGGACTTCGAACCGTTGCTGGCGATCCGCATCGACGTGATGCGCGAGCATCTGGAGCGCGTGTTCCGCTACAAGCCCTCGCGCGCCCGCCGCGTTTTCCGCGAGCATTTCGCGGAGCCCGGCCTGCGCGCAATCATGATCGGCGACGAGCTTGTCGGCTGCGTGGGTTTCCGCAAGGGCGATGGCGAATTCAAGCTCGACTCGTTCTATCTCGAGCGTCGCCTGCACGATGGTGGGCTGGGCTCGAGGATCCTGAAGGTGCTTCTGGCCGAAGGCGATGCAGCGGGTCTTCCCGTTCGCCTGGAAGTCCTGACCGGTAGCAAGGCCGACCGCTTCTACCTGCGCCACGGCTTCGTGAAGCTGAAAGAAGACGAGATCGAAGGCCATTATGAAAGGCCTCTTCGTCTTCCAGACCGCGAGCCTTAAGGGCGGAGGTTACTCCGCCCGAGCTCGCTCAGATTCATGAGCGAGCCGGAGGCTCGCGGTCCGGAAGAGTTCAGTCCCGCCTCAACATGAACACGGCCTGTTCGCCGAACAGGTTGGCGAGCGGCGGCGGCATGCGGATCGGGCGGCTCTTGCTGTTGAGCACGATGGCGCGCTCGATGCGCACGCCCATGTCGCGGCAGAGAGCGCGGAAGTCGTCGATGCTGCAGAGATGGATGTTGGGCGTGTCGTACCATTTGTAGGGCAACGACGTGGTTTGCGGCATGCGGCCGCCGAACACCATCCTGAGCCGCACCTGCCAGTGCGCGAAGTTGGG
>JBQTJT010000156.1:0-15663 GCA_052386855.1 Reyranella sp. | reverse complement strand
GGGCGGGGGCGGCGGGCGGGGCCCGAACCATCAATGATGCCCACGGGCCGCGCCCCCCGCCCACAGCCGCGCGGGCCAGGCTCGCGGTCCGGAAGAAGATGAATTCCAAGTGCCGGACTTGCCGCCGGACTTGTGGACGAGCTTTACGCCGGAGATGACCATGCCGCGGTCGACGGATTTGCACATGTCGTAGACGGTCAGCGCGGCGACGGAGGCGGCGGTCAGCGCTTCCATCTCGACGCCGGTGCGGCCCTTCAGCCTGCACGTCGCCTCGATGTCGACGGCCCTCCGCTTGGGATCGAGCGTGAGCTTCACATCGACGGAGTTCAGCGCCAGCGGATGGCAGAGCGGGATAAGATCGGGAGTCCTCTTCGCCGCCATGATGCCGGCGAGCTGTGCCACGGCCAGTACGTCGCCCTTCTTGGCCTTCCCGGTGGCGATCAGCTTCAGGGTCGCGGCCTGCATGGTGACGGTGGCGCGCGCCACGGCAACACGCTCTGTCACGTCCTTGTCGCCGACATCGACCATGCGGGCGTTGCCGGTGTTGTCGAAGTGGGTGAGTTTCTTCTTCACGCGGCCCCTCTGACTTGCTCTGGGACCAGCATGTCGCGCACCGCGGCCTCGACGTCGGGCTTGCGCATGAAACTCTCGCCGATCAGGAAAGCCTGCGCACCGACCTTGGCCATGCGTGCGAGGTCGGCCGGCGAGCCCAGGCCGCTCTCGGCCACCAGCACGCGGTCCTTCGGCACCATCGGCGCAAGCTGTTCGGTCGTGGCGAGATCGACCTTCAGCGTCTTGAGGTTGCGATTGTTGACGCCAATCAGGTCGGCATCGATCTTCAGGGCGCGCTCGAGCTCAGACGCGTCGTGGACCTCGACCAGCACGTCCATGCCCCACTTGCGCGCGAGGCCGGCGAGATCCGCCGCGAGCTGATCGCTGAGGCAGGCCATGATCAGCAGGATGCAGTCGGCGCCCAGCGCGCGCGCCTCGGGCACCTGGTAAGGATCGATCATGAAGTCCTTGCGTAGTACCGGCAGTTTCACCGCGGCGCGGGCCTGGGTCAGGAACTCGTCCTTGCCCTGGAAGTAGGGGCCGTCGGTCAGGATCGACAGGCACGTGGCGCCGCCGCGCTCGTAGGCTTTCGCGAGTGCCGGCGGATCGAAATCCTCGCGGATCAGGCCCTTGCTGGGCGAGGCCTTCTTGATCTCGGCGATCAGGCCATAGCGACCCGCCGCGATGGTGGCTTTCAGCGCCTTGGCGAAGCCGCGTGGCGAGTCGGTGTCACGGGCCAGGTTCTCGACCGCGCGCAACGGGCGCTGCGACATGCGGCCGGCGACGTGCTGGCGCTTGTCGGCGACGATCTTGGCCAAGGTGTCACTCTTGGGCGTGTCGCTCATGCGCAGATCCTTTTCAATGTGGCGAGCGCTGCCGCCGCCTTGCCGCTGTCGATCGAGGCTGCCGCGAGCGCGGCGCCCTGCTTCAGGTCCTTGGCCTTGCCCGCGACCATGAGTGCCGCGCCGCTGTTCAGCAGCACGATATCGCGGAAGGCGTTCTTCTCGCCGGCCAATACCTTGTGGATGGCCTCGGCATTGTGGTTGGCATCGCCGCCCTTGAGATCGGCCAAATTGGCGCGCTTCACGCCGATTTCCTCGGGCGCGATCTCGATCTCGGTGACCTTGCCGTTGTCGAGCGAGGCGGCCCAGCTCTTGGTCGTGGTCGTGAGTTCGTCCATGCCGTCCTGGCCGTGCACGACCAGTGCGCGCTCGAGGCCCAACTGCCCCAGCGCCTCGGCGACGGGTTTTAGCCAGCGGCGGTCGAAGACGCCCACGAGCTGGCGCTTCACCAGGGCCGGGTTCGACATCGGGCCCAGCAGGTTGAAGATGGTGCGGTTGGGCGCCAGCTCGACCCGGGGGCCGGCCACGTTGCGCATGGCGCTGTGGTGGCGGGGCGCCATCAGGAAGCACACCTTGGCCTCGACAAGGGCCTTCTCCAGCGCCTCGATCGGCACTTCGAGCCCGACGCCCAGCGCCGACAGCACGTCGGCGGCACCCGACTTGGAGGTGAAGGCCCGGTTGCCGTGCTTGGCGACGGGGACGCCTGCGCCGGCCACGACGAAGGCGGAGCAGGACGAGACGTTATAGGTGCCGTGGTGGTCGCCGCCGGTGCCCACGATGTCGATGGCACCCTCGGGCGCGCGGACGCGCAGGACCTTGGCCCGGAGCGCCCGGGATCCGCCGGCCAGCTCCTGGGCGGTCTCGCCGCGCACTTTCAAGCCCATCAGGAAGGCGCCCATCTGGGCCGGGGTGGCATTGCCCGAGGTCATGATGTCGAAGGCGCGCTCCGCCTCGTCGATTCCCAGGGATTCGCCGTTGCCGACCTTGGCCAGAAGGCCACGAAAATCGTCGATATCGCCGCTCACCAAAACTCCGTCCGGATTTGCCTCTTGCCGGCCGGGCCGGCGGGCGGCTAGCTATATCACATGGCTCAAGAACTCATCCTCAAGGTCACCGGCATGGATTGCGACGGCTGCGTTAAGGCCGTCACCCGTGCTGCCACCGGCGCCGGCACCGCGCCGATCTCCGTCGATCTCAAGAGCGGCGAGATGCGCCTCCCGGCCGACGCCGACGTCGCCGCGATCACGAAGGCGGTCACCCGGGCGGGGTTTGGAGTTACGAACTAACTTCAACAAGATCTTATAATATATTGATTTTTATCAATATATTTCATGTCTCCCGGACCGCGAGCCTCCGGCTCGCCTAAGGCGCATGTGAATGCGCCGGAGCGCGGTCCGGAAGAATCTAGGCCGCCTTCTTTTTCTGCTGGCTCGGATGCTCGCCGGCGATCTTGAGGAAGTTTTCCAGGATCTTGTGGCCGTGCTCCGAGGCGATGCTCTCGGGGTGGAATTGCACGCCGTGGATCGGCAGCGACTTGTGGCGCAGGCCCATGATGATGTCGCCGGTCTCGGCGGTGACGTCGAGATCCTTGGGGAAGCCCTTGCGGTCGACAATCAGCGAGTGATAGCGCGTCGCCTGGAAGGGCGAGGGCACGTCCTCGAACACGCTCTGGTTCTTGTGATCGACGCCCGACAGCTTGCCGTGCATCGGCTGCGGCGCGCGCACGACCTGGCCGCCGAACACCTGGCCGATCGCCTGATGGCCGAGGCAGACGCCCAGCAGCGGTACCTGTTCCTTGGCGGCGGCGCGGATCAGATCCATGCAGATGCCGGCCTCGTTCGGCGTGCACGGCCCCGGCGAGAGCACGATGCCGGCGGGCTTCAGCGCGATGGCCTCGTCGACCGTGATCTTGTCGTTGCGATGGACGACGCACTTCGCGCCGAGATCGCCCAGGAAGTGGACGAGGTTGTAGGTGAAGCTGTCGTAGTTATCGATCAGGAGAATCATGGGGGCAGTCTAGCGAATTTCCGAAAACTGTCATCCTGAGCGCAGCGAAGGATCCTTCGCTGCGCTCCAGCGCGGGGATTACCCCGCGCGCGATGACAAAAGTCAGCCTTTGGTGAGCTCCGGGAAATCCTCCTCCCGGAACTCGCCCGGGCCGCGCTTGTTCTCCGCGGCGCGTTTTTCCTCGTCGCGGCGCAGTTCGACGCGGCGGATCTTGCCGGAAATGGTCTTGGGCAGTTCGGCGAACTCCAGGCGCCGGATGCGCTTGAAGGGGGCGAGGCGGCCCCTGAGGTGCTGGAAGATCGAAAGCGCCGTGGCACGGTCGGGCTTGCCGCTCGACGTGAGCGTTATGTAGGCCTTGGGCACGGCGAGCCGCGTCACGTCGGGGGCGGGCACGACGGCGGCCTCGGCGACGGCCGGATGTTCGATCAGCACGCTTTCCAGCTCGAACGGGCTGATCCGGTAGTCCGATGCCTTGAACACGTCGTCGGCGCGGCCGACGTAGGTGAGATAGCCGTCCTTGTCGCGCGAGGCGACGTCGCCGGTGCGATAGACCTCTCCCTCCAGCGGCGCGATCGAGCCATCGTCCTGCTGGTAGCCTTGCATGAGCGCCGCGGGCCGGTGATCGAGCGCGATGCTGATCTCGCCTTCGTTGGCGTCGCGGCCATCGGCGTCGAGCAGGCGGATGCGGTAGCCCGGCAGCGGCCGGCCCATGGAGCCGGCCTTGACCGGCTGCCCGGGCGGATTGCCGACTTGCGTGGTGGTCTCGGTCTGGCCGTAGAAGTCACGAATGGTGAGGCCCCAGGCCTTCTCGACCTGCTCGATCACTTCCGGGTTCAACGGCTCGCCGGCTGCCAGCACCTCGCGCAGCTTCGTCTTGCACGACTTCAGGTCTTCCTGGATCAGCATGCGCCACACGGTGGGCGGCGCGCAGAGCGTGGTGACGCCGTTGGCGACGATGGCGTCGAGCAGATAGCGCGCGTTGAAGCGCGGCTGGTTGGCGATGAAGATCGTGGCGCCGGCGATCCAGGGCGCGAAGAAGCAGCTCCAGGCGTGCTTGGCCCAGCCAGGTGACGAGATGTTGAGGTGGACGTCGCCCGGGCGAAGGCCGAGCACGTAGATGGTCGTGAGATGCCCCACCGGATAGCTGCGGTGCGAGTGCAGCACCAGCTTGGGCTTGGCCGTGGTGCCCGAGGTGAAATAGAGCAGCATCGGATCGTCGGCGTTTGTCGAGCCGTCGGGCGTGAAGTCGGGCGAGGCTTTGAGGAGATCGGCGTAGGCGTGCCAGCCTGCCGGCGTGTCGCCGATGGCGATGCGCGTCAGGCTCTTGTCGAAGCCATCGAACTTGGCGGCTTCGCCTGAGGCTGCCACGACATGGCGGGCGCGACCGCGCTCGAAACGGTCGGCGAGATCGGTGGGCGTGAGGAGCGTGGTGGCGGGGATCACGACGGCGCCCAGCTTCATGGCCGCCAGCATCGTCTCCCAAAGCGGCGCGACATTGCCCAGCATCAAGAGGATGCGGTCGCCGCGCTTAACGCCCAGGGCGCGGAGCCCATTGGCGACACGGTTGGAGCGTTCCGACAGTTCGGCGAAGGTGAGGCTGGCGGCGCCTTCGCCCACGATCGTGAGGGCGGGCTTGTTCGCCAACGGACCGCGCGCCAGCTCGCCGTCGAACCAGTCGAGCGCCCAATTGAAGCGCTTCATCTCGGGCCAGCGGAAATCGCGATAGGCCGTGTCGTAGTCGGTGCGGTTGGCGAGCAGGAACTCGCGCGCCGCCTTGTAGGCTTCCACCGTCATTTCGTTCCACCCACCATCGTCCTACCCAGCTATGTGCGTCCGCCGGTTCTCACGGCGCGCGGTTGGGCGTAATGTAACGGTAACAAGAAAAGAAAGCGCCCCCCTGGTCGTCGAACCCTTCATTGTTGCGTTGTTGCTGGCGGCAGCTCTGATGCACGCCACGTGGAACGCCATCCTGAAGTCCGACAGCTCGGACCGGCTGGCGACATTCGGCGTGATCATGACCACCGGCACGGTGATGGGGCTCTGCATCGTGCCGTTCGTGCCGATGATCGAGCCCGCGGCATGGAAGTTCCTGATCGCCTCGGTCCTGATCCACGTCCTCTATTACACGTTCCTCCTCAAAGCCTATTCGTACGGCGACCTCAGCCACACCTATCCGATCGCGCGCGGCCTCGGGCCGCTGCTGGTGGCGCTGGTGTCGGGCCGCTTCATCGGCGAGGAGCTGCGCACCCAGGACATCGTCGGTGTCTTTCTGCTGAGCTTCGGACTGGTCGCGCTCGCCATGCCGCTGCGCAACGTCGTGCCGCGGCCGGGTGCCCGGCATGGGCTGGCGACGTTGTTCGCGGTGCTGACCGGAGTCACCATCGCGGCCTACATCATCGCCGACGGACTGGGCGTGCGTTCCGCCGGGCCTTCCTTCGAGCATCGCATCTCCTACATCGCCTGGCTCTGCGTGCTGGAGGGGCCCTGGCTGCTGGTGCTGGCCTTCATCCTGCGACCCGACACGGTCTGGGGGCATCTCAAGCGCACCTGGTACCGCGGCGTGATGGGCGGCGTGATCGCCAACCTGGGCTACGGCATCGCGATCTATGCGTTGGTGCTAGGGCCGATGGCGCATGTCGCGGCGCTCCGCGAGACCTCGGTGCTGTTCGGCGCGCTGATCGGCACGCTGTTGCTGGGCGAGCCGTTCGGCGGCCGGCGCGTGGCGGCGGCGGTCGTTATCGTCTGCGGGCTCGTGCTGATGAACGGCCCGAGCCTGTTTTAGGCGGCCGGCGGCTCGGTCGAGCTGAAGGGAATCTCTTCCAGCAACTTCTTCGTGAGCGTGCGCAGGCGTGGCGCCCGTCCTTCCGTATCGAGGCCGATGCCGCGCGCGAGCCTCTCGGCGACGAAAGCCGTCACGTCCGCCTGGGTGAGGCGACCGAGCAGCAAGTATGGTTGAGCGGGATCGATCATGGCGTCGACCGCGGCCAATGCGTTGATCACCTGGGCATTGCAGTCGTCGATCCAGGGCTGGTGAATCTTTTCCGCCGGCGTGTGGTTGCGCGTGTAGGTCGCCTGTAGCGCCTTGTCGCAGGCCCCCGTCATGAGGGCGGCGATCTTCAGCACGGCGCGGCGGTCCGCGCCCGAGGCGGGCGTGAGCGGGCGGTCGCGGCCGTAGGTTTCGTCGAGATGGTCGACGATGGCGGCGCTATCGATCAGGGTCTCGCCAGTGTCGAGCACCAGCGCCGGAATGCGACCCAGCGGGTTGCTGGCGCGCACTTCCGCACGGTCCGCGAATCCCGACAGCGAGCGTTGCTCGAACGGCACGTCATAAGCCTTCAGAGTGATGGCGACACGGCGCGTGTAGGGCGAGCGATTCACACCAATCAACAGCATCGAAACGTCCGCCCATCTTGTTTGGCACGGGGTTCGCTGTCATGGCTCTAACACATATGCCGGCGATAGGCTGACGCGATGTCCACGCGCAATCTCGACAAGCTCATGGCGCCGAAATCGATCGTGGCGATCGGCGCCAGCGTGCGTCCCGGCTCGGTCGGTGCCGCGGTGACGCGCAACCTGCTGGCCGGTGGTTTCCGGGGCGATATCCACCTCGTCAACATCAAGGGTGGCAAGATCGAGGGCCGCCCGGTCTACCGCAAGCTCGTGGATGTTCCGGTGGCCGACCTCGCGGTCGTCATGACGCCGGCGGAGACGATCCCCCGCCTGATCCTCGAGCTGGGCGAGCGCGGCACGCGGGTCGCGGTGGTGATCAGCGCCGGTCCGGGCAGCGGTGCCGACGCCGCCCAGGTGAACGCGCGCTGGCGGCGGCGCATCCTGCGCGCTGCAAAGCCACATCTGCTTCGCGTGATCGGGCCGAACACCATCGGCTATGCCATGCCGAAGCTGGGGCTGAATGCAAGCTTCGGGCCGGGCAACCTCAAGGCCGGACGAATCGCGGCCGTCGCGCAGTCGGGCGCGGTACTGGCCGGGCTCGCCGACTGGGGCTCGGCCCAGGGCATCGGCTTCTCGCATCTGATCTCGATGGGCGACATGAGCGACGTCGATTTCGGCGATGTGCTCGACATGCTGGCGCGCGACCCTGAGACACGCGCCATCCTGATGTACGTCGAAGGCATCACCCAGGCGCGCAAGTTCATGTCGGCGGCGCGCGGCGTGGCGCGCATCAAGCCGGTGATCGTGCTGAAGGCCGGCCGGCACGCTGCCGCCGCCAAGGCCGCGGCCTCGCACACCGGCTCGATGGCGGGATCGGCCGCGGTCTATGACGCCGCCTTCGCACGCGCAGGCCTCGTCCGGGTGCGGGGATTGGGCGAACTGTTCGATGCCGCCGAGACGCTGGGCTACGGCATCTCGCCGCGCACCGAGCGGCTGGCGATCCTGACCAACGGCGGCGGTGTCGGCATCATTGCGACCGATCTTCTGATGGACGAAGGCGGCGAGCTTTCGACGCTGCTGCCCAAGACCCTGAACCAGCTCGACAAGCACATGCCCCGGGCCTGGTCGCGCGGCAATCCGGTCGACATCGTGGGCGACGCCGACGGGCCGCGCTATGCCGCCGCCCTCGATGCGCTGGCCGACGATCGCGGCGTGGGCGCGGTGCTGGCGATGAACGTGCCGACCGCGCTCACCCCGGCGGAGGAAGCGGCGCGGGCGATCGCGGGCGCGGCTGGCGCCAAGGTCGTGCCGGTGATCGGCTGCTGGATCGGCGGGCCGCAGGCGGCGGCCGGCCGCGACGTGCTGCATGCATCAGGCATACCGGCCTACGACACGCCGCTCCGCGCCGTGCGCGGGTTCATGCACATCGTCCAGTATCGCCGCGGCCAGCGCGCGCTCCAGCGCACGCCGCCCTCGGTGCCCGAGGCGCGCTCCGACACCAAGCTCGTGCGTGCCATCGTCCACGGTGCCTTGGCCGACAGGCGCGAGATCCTGACCGAGCCCGAGGCCAAGCGGGTGCTGGCGGCCTACGGCATTCCCGTCGTGCCGACCGAGATCGTGCTCGATGCCGCCGAGGCCGCCGCCTCGGCCGCGCGCATCGGCTTTCCGGTGGCGGTGAAGATCCTGTCGCGCCAGATCACGCACAAGAGCGACGTGGGCGGCGTGGTGCTCGACCTCGGCTCGGAGCAGGCGGTGATCGACGCGGTGAAGACGATGACCGGCAATGCGCTGGTGAAGGCGCCCAAGGCCCGGATCGACGGCTTCGTCGTGCAGCCGATGATCAAGCGGCCGCATGCGGTCGAGCTGATCCTGGGTGCCGCCGAGGACCCGGTGTTCGGCCCGATCCTGCTGGTCGGCCACGGCGGCGTCGCGGCCGAGGTGGTGGGCGACAAGGCGCTGGCCCTGCCGCCGCTCGACCTCGTGCTGGCCGAGGATGCACTCAGCCGCACCCGCGTCGACCGGCTGCTGCGTGGCTATCGCGACCGGGCGCCGGCGGCGCGTGGTGCGGTGGCCGAGGCCATGGTGCGGCTGTCGCAGCTCATCGCCGACGTGGGCGAGATTGCCGAGCTCGACATCAATCCGCTGCTGGCCGATGCCGACGGCGTGCTGGCGCTCGATGCCCGCATCGTGGTCCGCAAGCCCGAAGCGGGGCAGGAGCGGGCGGCGCGCTTTGCCATCAGGCCCTATCCGGTCGAGCTCGAAACGGACGTGCGGCACAATGGCGAGAAGCTGCGCATCCGCCCGATCCGGCCCGACGACGAGCCGTTGATCCACACATTTACAAGAAGCCTGTCGCGCGAGGACGTCCGCATGCGCTTCTTCGGGCCGCTCCGCGAGCTCAGCCACGAGATGGCGGCGCGTCTCACGCAGATCGACTACGACCGCGAGATGGCGTTTCTGTTGCTGGACGGCGACACGCTGCTGGGCGTGGGCCGTCTTGCCGCCGATCCCGGGTTCGAGCAGGCGGAGTTCGCCCTCATCGTCGCCACGGATCGTCAGGGCCGCGGCTACGGCAAGCTGCTGCTCACCCATGTGCTGCACTACGCCAAGTCGCGCGGCATCAAGCGCGTGATCGGTCATGTGTTGCGCGAGAACAGCAAGATGCTCGACCTCGTCAAACACCTGGGCTTCCGGCGCGAGAGCGGGCGCTCCGGCGAGCCCGACCTGCGGGTGGTTAAATCGCTCGGCGGTCTGTAACGTTTGTTTTGACGGCTGCGCTGAACTAAGGCGAAATAATGGCGTTGCGGCAACGCGTTAGGGCGGAACGTTGATATGGCGTCGAGGAAGAACAGAAGCGGGAAGGCGAACAGAAGGAGTCCGAAACCGCCACCGTCCCGTCTCGAGCGCCTGCGGACTCCGTTTAGCGCTCTTGCGACGTGGCTGCAGGGTCGTCGCTGGCACGCGATCGTGGTCGGTCTGCTGCTGCTGTTCGCAGGCAGTCTTGTCGGTGGCTATTTCGGCGCCGGCTGGCTCGAATCGCTCGACCGCGACAGGCTGGCGCGCGAGACGATCGAGGAGATGAAGCGGGGCGCACAGGGCGAACCCGAACCGAAATATGCACGCATCGAGGATATTCCCGGCCTGCCCAAATACACCGAGGTCGAGCCGGGCAAGCCGCGACCCACACTCGAGGAGAAGCCGCGTCCGGCCGCGAAGCCGTCCCAGCAGGCGGCCGATCAGGCCTGGCGGCGCAACGCCGTGCCGTTCCGAGATATCAATTCACGGCCGCTAGTCGCCATCGTGATCGACGATGTCGGCCTCGACCGGCCGCGCTCCAAGCGCGCGTGGGAACTGCCGGGCCCGCTCACCATGTCGTTCCTGCCCTATGCCAAGGACCTGCGCGAGCAGGCGCGGGCGGCGCGCGGCCGAGGCCACGAGTTGATGCTGCACCTGCCGATGGAACCGACCGGCCGTAACGATCCCGGCCCTGGCGCGCTGCTGGTCTCGATGAGCGACGTCGAAATCCGCCAGCGCACGGTGGCGGCACTCGACAGTTTCGAGGGCTTTGCCGGCGTCAACAATCACATGGGCAGCCGCTTCACGGCCTTCCGGCCGGGCATGGAGACGGCGCTGCGGCAGATGAAGCCACGCGGCCTGATGTTCCTCGATTCGCGCACCACGGCGCAATCCGTGGGCGACCAGACGGCCCAGGAGCTGGGCGTCCCTGCCATCGTGCGCCACGTCTTCCTCGACGACGAGGAATCGGTCGAAGCGGTCCGCCGCAAGCTCGTCGAGGCCGAGGCCGTCGCACGCCGGCAGGGCTTCGTCGTGGCCATCGGCCATCCGCACGAGGCGACGTTGCAGGCGCTGGCCGAGTGGTTGCCGACGGTTCAAAGCAAGGGCCTCGCCCTGGCGCCGGCGACTGCCGTGTTGCGCAAGCGCAACGGTTGGGATTGAGTCACTCCAACAAGAGTTGGAGGAACACTGTGCGTTACCACAAGCAGGCGATGATCGTGGCTCCGCAGCCCGAGCCCACCGAGGCGGGGGCGGACGTATTGCGCGAGGGCGGCAACGCCGTCGATGCCGGCATCGCCTGCGCACTGGTTCAAGGTGTGGTCGACCCGCTGATGTGCGGCATCGCGGGCTTCGGGAGCTGCGGCATCTACATGCCGGGCAAGAAGTTCCACGGCTATATCGACGCCCATGCACCGGCACCGCTCGCCGCGCGGCCCGATATGTGGGCCAACCTGATCGAGAGCGAGGCGCGGGACGGGTACGGCTTCATCCTGCAGGGCCGCGTCAACGACATCGGCTACAAGTCGATCTGCGCGCCGGCCAATCTGAAGATGTACTACGAGGCGCACAAGGAACACGGCAGCCTGCCGTGGTCGCGCATCGTCGAGCCGGCCATCCATTGGGCCGAGAACGGCTGGACGGTGCGGCCGCACGTTCACTACTGGTGGTCGGACGACGGTGCCTTCGGCCGCGCCCCCAATTTCGAGCGCACCGGTTTTACGCCCGCCGCCCGTGCGCTCTATTGCCGGCCCGATGGAACGCCCAAGCGCGTCGGCGACAAGGTCGTCAACCGCGACTACGGTCAGACGCTTCGCGCCATCTCCAAGGGCGGTGCCGATGCCTTCTACTCGGGCGAGATCGCCCAAGCGATCGCCGAGGACATGAAGAAGAACGAGGCACTGCTGTCGCTCGAGGACCTGAAGGCCTGGAAGCCCACGCGCAACGCCCCGCTGTGGGGCGACTATCGCGGCTACAAGGTCTCGACCAACCAGCCGCCGGGCGGCGGCGTGATGCTGATCGAGATGCTGAACATCCTGGAGAATTTCGACCTCCGCGGCTTGGAACACGGTTCGGCGGAATATCTGCGCGTCGTGTCGGAGGCGATGAAACGCGCCACCATCGACAAGGACGCCCATGTCGGCGACCCGAAGTTCATCGACGTGCCGGTCGAGCGGCTGACCTCGAAGGCCTATGCCAAGATAATCTCCGACGAGATCAAGCGCGGCGTGAAGGCCGAGGTCACGCGCTTCAATTCCGGCGCCGTCTCCAAGGACACCACGCACATTTCCGTTCTCGACAAGAGCGGCAACTGCTTCACCATGACCCATTCGCTCGGCATGCCCTCGGGCGTCGTCACGCCGGGCCTGGGCTTCATGTACAACGGCTGCATGGGCGTGTTCGACCCGCGGCCGGGCCGCGCCGGCTCGATCGCGCCGGGCAAGGCGCGTTTCAGCTCGGTCGTCCCCTCGATCCTCTTCAAGGACGGCAAGCCGCATCTCATCATCGGTGCGCCCGGCGCCACGCAGATCGCCATGGGCGTGCTGCATGTGATCCTGAATGCGCTCGACTTCGACATGACCATGGTCGAGGCGGTGAGCGCGCCGCGCTTCTCGGCGACCTCGGACACGATCGACATCTCCAACCGTATCCAGGGACGGGTCGAGCGTGAGTTGAAGGGGCAGGGCTATCCCGTGGCCCGCAGCCCCTACGGCTTCGGCTTTGCCGCCGTTCACGCTATCCGCATCTATGAGGACGGCCTCGACGGCGGCGCCGACCCGGGTCACGACGGCGTGGTGATCGCGGTCTAAAGCTTCGGCGGACGGCGCATGTTGGACGCCTGTTCGTAGGCATAGGCCAGGCGCAGCAACTTGGCTTCGCTCCAGGCGCGGCCGGTGAAAGTGACGCCGAACGGATAGGGCGGCGTCTTCTTGCCCTCGAAGCTCGAGATGAAGCCGCCCGGCACCTGCACGCTGGGATAGCCCGACTTGGCTGCGATCGCAGCACCTAGGGCCGCGGGGAACAGCACGGCGTCGAGCTTGTGGGCGCGCATGTAGGTATCGAGGCCGCGTTGCTTGGCTGCCAGCAGATCCATGGCGCGCGCCGAGCTGTACTCGAGCTCGCTGAGATCACCGCGCGTTGCTTCGGCTGCCAACGCGAGGTCCTGGCCGAAGCGCAGCGCCTTGCGGGCATGCGCCTTGTTGTAGGCGATGATGGCCTTCAGCGTCTTGTTGCGCGTGCCGGTCGCCCAGTCGCGCAGGTAGAGATTGAGGTCGCGCTTGAATTCGTAGAGGAAGACGACAGGCGCCGGAGCGGCCTGGTTCACGCGTCGGCTGAGCGGGTTGGTGATGAGCACGCTCATGGTCGTGCCGGGACCGCCGATCCAGCCGGCCGTCGGAATGTTGGCGCGCACGATGGTGGCGCCTGCGCGCTCCAGCGTCTTGATCGCGCGGGCCATTACGGCTCCAGCCTGCCTGGGGAGCTTGCCGTAGTAGACGTCGTTGCCGGGATCGCTTGGGTCGCTCGGCAGGCCGATGCGCGCACCTTTCAGGCCGTCCTTGTCGAGGCCGGCGGTGTAGTCGATGGTTCTCTCCGACAGCACATTCAGGAGGATCGCGGTATCGCGCACGGTGCGGGTGAGCGGGCCCACCGTGTCCTGGCTGTGCGAGATCGGAATCACGCCGTCGCAGCTCACCAGCCCGACCGTGGGCTTCACGGTGACGAGGCCGTTCTGTGTCGCCGGATTGAGGAGCGAGCCTGAGGTCTCGGTGCCGAGCGCCGCGGCGCAGAGGCCGGCGGCCACCGCGACCGCCGAGCCGCCGCTCGAGCCGCCGGGCAGCACGACCGGGATGCCCCGATCGTCGAGCAGCTTGGGGCTGTAGGGATTCTTCACCTGGCCGCCGAGCGAGCTGTAGCCCGAGGGCATGTCGATCGTGAGGATGTTGGCGAACTCGGTGAGGTTGGTCTTGCCCAGGATGACGGCGCCGGCTGCGCGCAGGCGCTTCACGACGGGAGCGTCGGCACGCGCCCGCGCCGCGGCGAGCGCCACCGAGCCCGCGGTCGTGTGCTGGCGGTCGCCCGTCGCGATGTTGTCCTTGACCAGGATGGGCACGCCGGCGAGCGGCTGCTTCTTCGATGGCTTCACGCCGTCGAGGGCTCGGGCGATCGCGAGCGCATCGGGATTGATTTCGCGCACGGCGTTGAGCTGGGGGCCGCCACGATCGTAGGCCTTGATGCGCGCGAGATAGCCTTTGGTGAGCGCGCTGGCGGTGGTCTTGCCGTTCTTCAGCGCCTCGATCACATCGGAGAGGGAGGAGTCGGGTTTCATACCGGCATCGTCCGCTTTTGATGGGCCCGGCCGACCTTGGCCGCTTCGGGATTATGGCCCGAGATCACACGCACGCCTTCGTCCAGGCTGGCTGCGATCTTGTCTGGCGTGGCGCCTTCCAGGAAGGCCAGCTTGTTCTTTTTGCAGGCGGCGAAGACCTTGGCGCGGGCCGCTTCCATCTCGGGCGGGTAGGGGCGGCGCTGTAGCGTCGTGTAGCCCAGCGACAGGCCGAGATCGCCCGGTCCCAGTTCGGCAAACCCCAATCCAGGCATCGCCAAGATTTCTTCGCAATGAGCGACACCCGGCGGACTCTCGATCTTTACGCCGAGCAGAAGCTCCCCTTTGGGATTGAGCGGCCAAGGCTCGCAGCGCTCGAAATATTCTTGCTGATCAATGCCCCAGACGGGAGCGGCCGTCGGCTCCGAGCCACGGCCGCGAGAGCCTGTTCCGATCTTGTCGATGCCTGCCTTGTGGTGCGGGAAACGGCAGGCTCGCACGAACTCAGCGACGGCGTCGGCTGACTCGGCCTGGCAGAGCAGGATGCCATGAGCCCCGCGCGCCAGGATCTGGCGGAACTGCCAGGCATTGAAGATGACGTTGGGTCCGTCGATGCCGTTGACCGGCGCCTCGACGATCACCGTTGGCGTGCGGTGGCCCGAGTTCGTCGGCCCGCCATCGACCAGCCCGCGCATGTAGGCCTCCAGCCCGGTCATGTCGAAGGCGCCATGCTCCATGCCGACGTTGATGTAGTCGGCCCAGGTCTTGGCATCCTTGCAGCCCTGTTCATGGGTCAGCACATGGCCGGTGTGGGGGCCGTCGTAGTAGATCGCCTGGTCGGCCTCCAGGAGTTCGATGGCCCGGTTGATGCGGTTTGCCACGCGGTTTCCTTCCGTTTGCGCGGGGCCAGCATAGCCCTAGAGTGACGCCAAAAGGGAGGAAGCCATGATCAAGTTCTATTACAATACCGCGCCGAACCCGACCAAGGTGGCGCTCTGCCTGGAAGAGATGGGCTTGCCCTACGAACTCTTCCCGGTCGATACGCGCAAGGGCGAGCAGCACACGCCCGTGTTCCTGGCGATCAATCCCAACGCCAAGGTCCCGGTCATCGTCGATGGCGACGCCACCGTCTTCGACAGCAACGCCATTCTTCTTTACCTCGCGGAAAAGACCGGCAAGTTCCTGCCCGGCAAGTCGCCGAAGGAGCGCGGCGAGATGCTGTCGTGGCTGATGTTCGTCGCCTCCGGCATCGGTCCCTATTCGGGCCAGTCCGTGCATTTCCGGAACTTCGCACCTGAACCCAAGGAATATGCGGTCAACCGCTACACGTTCGAGGCGCAGCGTCACTGGGGCATCCTCGAGGCCCGGCTGGGCAAGCACCACTTCATGTGCGGCGAGGCTTACAGCATCGTCGACATGGCGGTGTGGGGCTGGTCGCGGCTGATCCCCAACGTGCTGGGCCCTGAGGCACCGAAGCAGTTCCCGAATCTGCAACGTCATCTCGCCGAGATCAGCGCTCGCCCGGCAGCGGTGCGGGCGCTCGCGTTGAAGGACAAGCACACTTTCAAGACCGAGATGGATGAGGTTGCCCGCCTCTCGATGTTCCCGCATCTCGCCAAGAAGGTCGCGTGAATCAATAGTGTCAAAGGAGCGCGCCCCACCACTGGCGCCAAAAGACCAAGAGCGCCACAGGGGTTGGGCGCACCAAATAGCACGGGGTGGTGCGCACAGACCAACAACAACACCCCCCCCCCC
>JBQTJT010000155.1:0-15525 GCA_052386855.1 Reyranella sp. | reverse complement strand
GCGCCGCGCCGCGATCAACGCGCGGGCCAGTTCGACGAAGCCGGCGCCCGAGCGGGCCGCCGTCACCCAGCGCGGCTGGTGTTCGAGGCGGCCGGTGAAGTCGCCGACGTTGGCCATGCCGACGGCGTTGGGAAAGTAGCCGAACATCGGCGAATCGTTGGGCGAGTCGCCCGCGAACACATAGTGCTGCCGGTGGGTCTCGAGATCGACGCCAAACAGCTCGCGCATCATCAGCTTGCTGGTGGTGAGCTTGTCGTAGTCGCCGAACCAGCCGTTGACGTGGATCGAGCTCACCTTGGCGTGCGCCCCATGTGCCTCGAAGATCGCCACGATGCGGGCGATCTCGGCCTCGCCCAGCGGCGCCACGTCCTCGCGGAAATCGACGGCGAGGTCGGCGGCACGATAGGGCTGGTCCGAGGCGATCCCTGCCCCAGGCACCTCGCGCAGCACCTGGGACCGGATCGCCTCAAGCCGGCGCCGGCCATCCGCGCGTTCGCCGTCGGTCTGCACATAGCGGCTGCGCAATCTGCCGCCGGCTTTGGTATCGGGCCACATCCAGAAGGCGCCGTTCTCGCCCACCACGGCATCGACCGGCCAGAAGCGGGCGATATGGTCGCACCAGCCGGCCGGCCGGCCGGTCACGGGGACGACCAGGAATCCTGCCTCTTTGAGCGCCTCGAGGGCCGCATAGGCCTCGGCGGTGAGCCGGCCCTCGGTGGAAACCGTCTCGTCGATATCGGTCAGCACGCCGCGGACGGCGGCCAAGGTCTCGCGGGGGCAGTCGGCAAGCGGTGTCATCGTGGAAGGCATGGGGGACACTTCTAACATGGCGTCGCGGGCCCTCGCGGGCTAAAAGCCCGCACATGATCCCGCGCTATTCCCGGCCCGCAATGGCCGCCATCTGGGCCCCCGCCAACCGCTTCCGCATCTGGTTCGAGATCGAGGCGCACGCCTGCGACGCCATGGCCGAACTGGGCATCGTTCCCAAGGCCTCGGCCAAGGCGATCTGGCACGGCGGCAACAAGGCGATGGCGGCACTGCAGGCCGACCCGGACGGCAATGTCGAGAAGATCGACGCCATCGAGCGCGTGACCAAGCACGATGTCATCGCCTTCCTGACCTGGCTGGGCGAGTTCATCGGGCCGGAGTCGCGGTTCGTTCACCAGGGCATGACCTCCTCCGACGTGCTCGACACCAGCTTCGCCGTCCAGCTCACGCAAGCGGCCGACATCCTGATCGCCGACGTCGATGCGCTGCTGGCAGCGCTCAAGAAGCGTGCGCTGGAGCACAAGAACACGCTCACAATCGGTCGCAGCCACGCCATCCATGCCGAGCCCACGACCTTCGGCGTCAAGCTGGCCGGCCACTATGCCGCCTTTGCGCGCAACCGCGCGCGGCTGGTCGCGGCCCGCGCCGAGATCGCGACCTGCGCGATCTCCGGGCCGGTCGGCACCTTTGCCAACGTCGATCCCAGGATCGAAGCGCATGTCGCGAAAAAGCTCGGCCTCGCGATCGAGCCGGTCTCGACCCAGGTAATCCCGCGCGACCGCCATGCCGCCTTCTTCGCGACTCTGGGTGTCGTGGCCTCGTCGATCGAAAATCTGGCGATCGAGATCCGCCACCTGCAGCGCACCGAAGTGCGCGAGGCCGAGGAGTTCTTTTCGCCCGGCCAGAAGGGCTCCTCGTCGATGCCGCACAAGCGCAACCCTGTACTGACCGAGAACCTGACAGGCCTCGCCCGCATGGTGCGCAGCGCCGTCGTGCCGGCGCTGGAGAACGTCGCGCTATGGCACGAACGCGACATCTCGCATTCCTCGGTCGAGCGCTACATCGCCCCCGACGCCACGGTGACACTGGACTTCGCGCTCGGCCGCCTCGCCGGCGTGGTCGAGCAGCTCGTGGTCTATGGCGAGCGCATGCAGGCCAACCTCGATTCGCTGGGCGGGCTGGTCTTCTCGCAGCGCATCCTGCTGGCGCTGACGCAAAAGGGCATGAGCCGCGAGGCGTCCTATGCGGCAGTCCAGCGCAACGCTATGGAAGCCTGGCGCGGCAACGCCTCGCTGCTGTCGCTGTGCCGGGCCGACACGGAAATCCGCGAGTTCCTGGCCGACGACGAACTCACGGCTTTATTCGACATGGGCTATCACACCAAGCACATCGACACGATCTTCAAGCGCGTGTTCGGTTAGGGTCTGGGGGCCGATGCGCGGGCCGTAGCGGAGATGCCTAGTTCGTCTCCGTCATGAGCTGCTTCTTGGCGTCATCCATCAGCCGCTCGGCCTGCTTGCGGATGGTGTGTTCCTCGGTGGCATGTCCCGCCGCGGCGAGGTCCTTGACCAGCTTTTCCATGACGTCGGAATCGCCCGGCTTCTCGAAATCGGCCAGGACCACTTCCTTGGCATAGGCGTCGGCGTCGGCGCCGCTCTTGCCCATCAGACCGGCGGCCCACAAGCCCAAAAGCTTGTTCCGGCGGGCGTTGACCTTGAACTGGAGTTCCTGGTCCTTTTCGAACTTTTTCTCGAAGGATTTCTCGCGATCGTTGAACGTGGTCATGGCCGCTCCGTGTTGGGCTGGTCGCGCCGGTATATAGCGACGACGACCCGGTCTTTCCACCCCGTGTTGGCGGTGGCACAGTCCCGCGCCCATGGAGGAAACCGAGAGATGTCACTGGACAGGCTGAAGGATTGGGTCGGTCGCACCCAGGCCACGGAGGATATCGCGGCGCCCTTCCCCGTGCGGGCGCTGGCGGCCACGTTCGACGCCGACGATCCCGAGCCGAAAAGCGGCGATCCGCTGCCGCCGCTCTGGCACTGGCTCTATTTCCTCGATGCCGCGCCGCAGTCCAAGATCGGCACCGACGGACATGCCGAACGTGGCGATTTCCTGCCGCCGGTGCCGCTGCCGCGGCGCATGTGGGCGGGTAGCCGCTTTTCCTTCGACGGCGAGCCGGTGCACGTCGGCGACACGATCGGCCGCGCCTCGGAGATCAAGTCGGTCGAGCCCAAGAGCGGATCGACCGGGTCGATGGTCTTCGTAACGGTGAAACACACGATCTCCGGGCCGCGGGGCGTGTCTTTCGTCGAGGAGCACGACATCGTCTATCGCGAGGCTGCCAAGCCGGGCGAGAAGCCGAAGGATCCGAGGCCGGCGCCGTCCGGCGCCACCTGGAGCCGGCGGATCGTGCCCGACCCGGTCCTGCTGTTCCGCTTCTCCGCCCTCACCTTCAACGGCCATCGCATCCACTATGACCAGCCCTATGTCACCGGCACCGAGGGCTATCCCGGCCTCATCGTCCACGGGCCCCTGCTCGGCATGTTGCAAATCGAACTGGCGCGCCGCGCCAATGCCGATAAGATTCCCGGGAGTTTCGAGTTCCGCGCACTCTCGCCGGTGTTCTCGGGCCCTGCCTTCTCGGTGCAGGCGCGTCGCGAGACCGACGGCTCGGTGACGACCTGGATCGCTGACCCCAAGGGCGGCCTGGCTCAACAGGGAAAGGCAACGTTTCGATGAACAAGCATCTCCACCATCGCGGCTGCGGCTGTCTGCAGGCGCTCTCCCGCCGCGGCATGCTGGGTCTCGGTCTCGGCGCCGCCCTCGCCTCGACCGCTCTGCCGGCGCTGGCCGTCGACACCGGCTACGAGGCGATGCTGATGAAATGCATCGACCCGCGCTTCACCACCGACTCGTGGAAATACATGACCAGCCGCGGCTGGCAGAACAAGTACAGCCAGTTCAACATCGCCGGCGGCCCGATCGCGGCGGTGGCCCCGGTCTTCCAGGAATGGCGCGCAACCTGGGAAGCCAACCTCGACATCTCCGTGCAGCTTCACAACGTGAAACGCCTGGTCGGCATGACGCATCGCGATTGCGGTGCCGCCGCCGTCGCCTACGGCGACCGCATCAAGGCGGACAAGGCCTACGAGACCGAGATGCTGAGCCAGGCGTTGCGCGCCTTCCGCGACCAGGCGAAGAAGCGCCAGCCCCAGCTCATCGTCGAGCTCGGCATCATGGACCTGAACGGCACCCTAGAGACCGTGACCTGACGCAGAGCTGACGGAACCCTCGTTCGTGCCCGATTCGTCCCTCCCCAAGCCACGACTTGCCGGCGCCGCGCTGGCGCACCAGCTCGCCCTGCAGCAGTCCAGGCGGCCGGCCGATCCCCTGCTGTCGCTGGTCGTGCCGGTCTTCGATGAGGACGAATCGGTCGACCTCTTCATCGACACCGTCGTGCCGATCCTGGATCGCGACCGGCTGCACTTCGAGATCGTGTTCGTGAATGACGGCTCGCGCGACGACACGCTGGCCCGCCTGCTCGACCGGAGCGCCGCTGACCGGCGCATCCGCGTCGTCAACCTGTCGCGCAATTTCGGCAAGGAGGCCGCACTCACCGCCGGCATCGACCATGCGCGCGGCGACGTCCTCATCCCGATCGACATCGACCTGCAGGACCCGCCCGACCTGGTCGGAGCCTTCATGGCGCGCTGGCGCGAAGGCTACGACATCGTCTACGGCGTGCGCAGCACCCGCCACGCCGACACCGCGGCCAAGCGCATGTCGGCGAGCTGGTTCTACTGGGTGTTCAACTCGATGTCGCCGGTGCGCATTCCGGCCAATGTCGGCGATTTCCGGCTGGTCGACCGGCGTGCCGTCGAAGTGCTGCGCCAGCTTCCCGAGCGCAACCGCTTCATGAAGGGGCTGTTCGCCTGGGTCGGCTTCAACTCGATCGGCGTGCCCTACGAGCGGCCGCAACGGGCCGCGGGCTCCACCAAGTTCAATTTCTGGCGGCTGTGGAATTTCGCGCTCGACGGCGTGGTGAGCTTCTCGACCGCGCCGCTGCGCGCCTGGTTCTATGTCGGCGTGGTGATCGCGGCGGTGTCCGTGCTCTATGCCTTCTTCATCATCACGCGCGTGCTGATCCTGGGCATCGACACGCCGGGTTACGCCTCGCTGCTGATCGCGGTGTTGCTGATGGGGGCCATCCAGCTGCTGTCGCTCGGCATCATCGGCGAGTACCTCGGGCGGCTCTTCCTCGAGGTCAAGGGACGGCCGATCTACGTCGTCGAGGGCGTCTACGAGGACGGGTCTGACGCACCGCCGAAGGACTGACGACGGCCGATGGATCTCAAGGAAGAGGATATCCTCGGCGCCGATATCGGCCGGCATTGGTATTACCGCGCCAAGGCGGCGGCGCTGCGCCGCGCCGTTGCTGCCCTGAAACCCCGGCACCTGCTCGACGTTGGCGCCGGCTCGGGCTTCTTCTCCCGTCACCTGCTGGCCGAGACGCCGGCCGAAAGCGCGCTTTGCGTCGACATCGGCTACGCCGAGGACCGAGACGACAGCGTCGCCGGCAAGCCGGTACTTTACCGCCGCGACACCGCTGGCGCCGACTGCGACCTCGTGCTGATGATGGACGTGCTGGAGCATGTCGACGACGACCGCGGCCTGGTCCGCCACTACGCGGCGAAGGTACCGTCGGGCGCACATTTCCTGGTGACGGTGCCGGCCTTCGCCTTCCTGTGGAGCGGCCACGACGTCTTCCTCGAGCACAAGCGGCGCTATCGCCTGCCCGAGATCGAAGCGGCGCTGGGTGCCGCCGGCCTGAAGATCGTGCGCGGCGCCTATTATTTCGGACTGATCTTTCCGCTGGCGGCGGCGGTGCGACTGGCCGACCGCAACACCACCGAGCCGCGCAGCAGCATGAAGCGGCATGGCGGTGTCACCAATGGCCTGCTGGGCGCGCTCTGCACCGCCGAACTGCCGCTGTTCCCCTACAACCGCCTGGCCGGCCTGTCGGCCTTCGTGCTGGCGAAGAAGCCCTAGGAAGCGGCGGCGGCCACGTCCTTGGAGCCGATGCGGCGGCGCTTGGCGTTGATCTCGCGCAGGACGACCAGCATCTCCTCGGCCACGATGTCGCCCGGGATGCCGTCGCCCTCGGCCTCGAGTTCCTTCATGTCGACCCACACGGCGTAGAGCGGCGCGGTGCGCGAGGTGATGATGCCGGCGTGCAGCAGCGTCTTGATCAGGACGCGGAAGATGTTGGTGCCTTCCTTCAGGTTGGCGCGGCGGTCCTCGTCGGTGAAGACCTCTTTCATGGCGTCGCGCACCCACTGCCAGTCGAGCCCGTACTTGGCGTAGATCGTCTGCTTCTGCTCGGCGTTGATCAGGTTGAACAGCAGCATCTGGAAGAGCTGGGCCGACCAGTCCTCGACCTTGCGGTGCTCTTCCTGGCTCAGATGCTTGATCGTCTTGGCGGCCCAGATGCGGCCAAAGCGGTGATGGAAAGCCTCGTCGCTCATCACCAGCTGGACCAGGCGGCGCAGCACCGGATCGTTGGTCTTGGCGTTGAGCGTCGCGAACGAGCCCATGGCGATGCCTTCGATCAGCATCTGCATGCCGACGATCTTCTTGTAGACCTCCTCGGTCGTCACCAGGTCGGTGAGCACGGTGGAGATGGTCTTGCCGACCGGCAGCGGATCGCCCCAGCGCTTGGCGATGTAGCGGGTGAAGCCCGCGACATGGCGGGCCTCCTCGCGGGCCTGGTTGGCGGCATATTCCTGGGCGCCGGGATCGAGCAGGATGTGGCAGAGACTGGCCGACAGCGACAGCGCGCCCTGCTCGCCGTGCAGCAGGTTGGAGATCGACCAGTGCATGACGTCGTTGGCGAGCCCGATCTTCTGCCCCTCGTCCAGCCGGTCGGCGACCGCGCTTTTCAGCTCGACCACCGTGTCGAGCGGGAGAATCGGCGTCTTGGACATGTCGAACGGCACGTCGTAGTCGATATAGCTCTTGTCCAGCGGGTCCCAGAAATGGTCGTGGGTGGCCGAAATGATGCCGTCGAAGGCATTGGTGCGGCGCCCATAACGCGGCACCTCCAGCATCGCCGGGAACTCCCCGGGGGCAACAGTGTCGTAGGCCTTGTCGTAGGTGATTTGCAGGGCCATTTGGGGGCCTCCAGTGATTGGATCAATATGACGGACCCGTCACCTTTTTCAATGGATTTTTCCCCAGTACCGGCGCATGGGACTTCCGCCATATTCCGGCCGCCAACCTTGCCGCCGATCGGCGGGCGATCCGCATCGTCCGCGCAGGAGTAAAGAATGTCCCGCCGCCGCCGCATCTACGAGGGCAAGGCCAAGACCTTGTTCGAGGGGCCCGAGCCCGGGACGATCGTCCAGTACTTCAAGGACGACGCCACCGCCTTCAACAACCAGAAGAAGGGCACGATCACCGGCAAGGGGGTGATCAACAACCGCATCTCCGAGTTCCTGATGACCAAGCTCGGCGAGATCGGCGTGCCCACGCATTTCATCCGCCGCCTCAACATGCGCGAGCAGCTGATCCGCCAGGTCGAGATCATCCCGCTCGAGATCGTGGTGCGCAACGTCGCGGCCGGCTCCTTCGCCAAGCGCTTCGGCGTCGAGGAAGGTACCCAGCTGCCGCGCTCGATCATGGAGTTCTTCCACAAGAACGACGCGCTGGGCGACCCGATGGTGACCGAGGAGCACATCACGGCGTTCGGCTGGGCGACGCCCCAGGACCTCGACGACATCGTGGCGCTGACGCTCCGCGTGAACGACTTCCTGTTCGGCCTGTTCCTCGGCTGCGGCATCAAGCTGATCGACTTCAAGGTCGAGTTCGGCCGCCTCTACGAGGACGACATGGTCCGCATCGTGCTTGCCGACGAGATCAGCCCCGACTCGTGCCGGCTGTGGGATCTGCGCACCAACGAGAAGATGGACAAGGACCGCTTCCGCCGAGACCTCGGCAAGGTCGAGGAGGCCTACCAGGAGGTCGCGCGGCGGCTCGGCATTCTCATCGACCAGGGTCCGGGCGACGTGCGCGGCCCCACTACCTTGCAGTAAGAGGCGACATTGAAAGCCAGAGTTCACGTGACCCTCAAGAACGGCGTGCTCGACCCCCAGGGCAAGGCCATCGGACATTCGCTCAATCGCCTGGGCTTCCCCGAAGTGGGCGACGTGCGGCAGGGCAAGTTCATCGAGCTGGAACTCGCCGAGACCGACAAGGAAAAGGCCAAGGCGAGGCTCGAGGAGATGTGCAAGAAGCTGCTCGCCAATACGGTGATCGAAAACTACTCGATCGAACTGGTGGGCTGATGAAGGCCGCGGTTCTCGTCTTCCCGGGCTCCAATCGCGAAGGCGACGTCGCCCAGGCGATCGAACTGGTCACCGGCCGCCGCCCCAACATGGTGTGGCACGGCGACGGCGATTTCGAGAAGACCGACCTGATCGTGGTCCCGGGCGGCTTCTCCTACGGCGACTATCTGCGCTGCGGCGCGATGGCCGCGCAGTCGCCGGTGATGGCCGAGGTGAAGAAGCGCGCGGCGCAGGGCGTGCCGGTCCTGGGCATCTGCAACGGCTTCCAGATCGTGACCGAGGCGGGCCTGCTGCCGGGCACGCTGATGCGCAATTCGCACCTCAAGTTCGTCTGCGCCGACGTCCATCTCAAGGTCGAGACCAGCCAGAGCCTGTTCACCAACCGCTACCAGGCGGGCCAGGTCATAAAAGTCCCGGTGGCGCATGCCGAGGGCAACTACTTCGCCGACGCCGAGACGCTGAAGCGGCTCGAAGATCGCGGCCAGATCGCCTTCCGCTATTGCGCGCCCGACGGGACGGTGAACGGCACCGGCAATCCCAACGGCTCGATCAACAACATCGCCGGCATCTTCAACGAGACCAAGACGGTGATGGGCCTGATGCCGCATCCGGAGAACGCCACCGAGCCGATGTTCGGCGGCACCGACGGCAAGGCGCTGTTCGAGGGCCTGGTCGAGTCGCTTTCATGAGCAAGCCCGCAATGAGCGCCCCGCCTGTCAAGCTGCCGAACGAACCCGCCATCACGCCGCAGATCGTGGCCGAGCACGGGCTCGCGCCGGACGAGTATCAGCGCGTGCTGAGCATCATGGGCCGCACGCCCACGATGGTGGAACTCGGCATCTTCTCGGCGATGTGGAGCGAGCACTGCTCGTACAAATCCTCGAAAGTGTGGTTGAAGAAACTGCCGACCAGCGCCCCCTGGGTGATCCAGGGCCCGGGCGAGAATGCCGGCGTGATCGACATCGGCGACGGCCAGGCCGCCATCTTCAAGATGGAGAGCCACAACCACCCCTCCTACATCGAGCCTTATCAAGGGGCGGCGACCGGCGTGGGCGGCATCCTGCGCGACGTCTTCACCATGGGCGCGCGGCCGGTGGCCAACCTCAATGCGCTGCGCTTCGGCGATCCTTCGCATCCAAAAACACGTCACCTGGTGTCGGGCGTGGTGGCCGGCATCGGCGGCTACGGCAACTGCATGGGCATTCCCACCGTGGGCGGCGAGACCAACTTCCACGCCGCCTACAACGGCAACATCCTGGTCAACGCCATGACCGTGGGTATTGCGCCGACCAACAAGATTTTCTACGCAGCGGCCGCCGGCCTCGGCAATCCGATGGTCTATGTCGGCTCCAAGACCGGCCGCGACGGCATCCACGGCGCCACCATGTCCTCGACCGAGTTCAACGAGGACAGCGAGAGCAAGCGGCCGACGGTGCAGGTCGGCGATCCGTTCGTCGAGAAACTTCTGCTCGAAGCCTGCCTGGAACTGATGGCGACCGACGCCATCATCGCCATCCAGGACATGGGCGCGGCCGGCCTCACCTCGTCGTCTTTCGAGATGGCGGCCAAGGGCGGGCTCGGCCTCGAGATGGCCCTCGACAAGGTGCCGATGCGCGAAGACGGCATGAGCCCCTACGAACTCATGCTGTCGGAGAGCCAGGAGCGCATGCTGATGGTGCTGAAGCCCGGCCGCGAGGACCAGGCGCGCAAGATCTTCGAAAAATGGGAGCTCGACTTCGCGGTGATCGGCCATCTCACCGACACCGAGCGCATGGTGCTGTCGTGGCATGGCGACATTGTCGCCGACATCCCGATCCCGCCTTTGGTCACCGAAGCGCCGATGTACGAGCGGCCATGGACGCTGACGCCGCTGCCGCAAGTGCTCGACGCGACCAAGGTGCCGGCGCCCAAGGACTACAAGGCCTCCCTGCTCGCGCTGATGGGCTCGCCCGACCTCGCCAGCAAGGCATGGATCTGGCACCAGTATGATCATCTCATCATGGGCAACACCGCAATCCGTCCGCAGGATGGCGATGCGGCATTGGTGCGCGTGCCGGGTGGCCACAAGGGTCTGGCCATGACCTCGGACTGCACGCCGCGCTATGTGCAGGCCCATCCCGAGACCGGCGGCCGCCAGGCCGTGGCCGAGGCGTGGCGCAACATCACCGCCACGGGCGCCCTGCCACTTGCCGTCACCGACAACATGAACTTCGGCAACCCGACGAAGCCCGAGATCATGGGGCAATTTGCTGGCGCCATCATGGGCATGGTCGAGGCCTGCACCGTGCTCGACTTCCCCGTCGTGTCGGGCAACGTCTCGCTCTACAACGAGACCGAGGGCCGCCCGATCCTGCCGACGCCGACCATCGGCGCGGTCGGCGTCATCGACGACATCGCCAAGGCCGTCGGCTCGCGCCTGACCAAGGCCGGCCTCGCCCTCGTGCTCCTGGGCGAGACCAAGGGCTGGCTCGGCCAGTCGCTTTACCTGCGCGAACTGCACGGCCGCGAAGAAGGCGCGCCGCCGCCGGTCGATCTGGCCGTCGAACGCCGCAACGGCGACTTCGTGCGCGGCCAGATTTTGGGCAGCCGCATCGCCGCCTGCCACGACCTGTCCGATGGCGGCCTGCTGGTTGGCGTGGCCGAGATGTGCCTGGCCGGTGGCACCGGCGTCACGATGAAACTGCCGGCCGGTACGGTCGCCCCCCACGCCTTCCTCTATGGCGAGGACCAGGGCCGCTACCTGGCGGCCACCGACGACGGCGAAGCCCTTATGGCCGCGGCCAAAGCGGCTGGTGTTCCGGCGGTGCTGCTGGGCTATGCCGGCGGACAGGCCCTCATCGTCGAGGGCCTCCTCAGCCTGCCGCTGGCCGAATTGCGCGCAGTACACGAAGCCTGGCTGCCTACCTATATGAACAGCGCCGCCTAAAGAGGAGAGCGCCATGCCGATGGAAGCCAACGACATCATCCGCCTGATCAAGGACGGCATTCCCGGCGCCGAGGTCGAGATCCAGGATCTGGCCGGCGATGGAGACCATTATGCCGCAACGGTTATTTCGGCGGCTTTCACCGGCAAGTCGAAGATCCAGCAGCATCAGATGGTCTATGGCGCGCTGGGCGGCCGGATGGGCGGGGTTCTGCATGCCCTCAAATTGACCACCATGGCGCAAAGGCCCTGATCGCCCTATATTGAAGGTCTATCGACGCCCTTCCAGGAGATCGACATGAGCGAACCCGAAGTGTTCGGACGCATCCGCGACGAGATCGGCAAGAACGACGTGCTGCTGTTCATGAAGGGCACGCCGGTGTTCCCGCAATGCGGCTTCTCGGCCGCCACCGTCGACGCGCTAAGCCAGCTCGGCGTCAAATTCCACGGCATCAACATCCTGGTCGATCCGGACCTGCGCGAAGGCATCAAGCAGTTCAGCCAGTGGCCGACGATCCCCCAGCTCTACGTCAAGGGCGAGTTCGTGGGCGGCTGCGACATCGTCCGCGAGATGTTCGAGACCGGCGAGCTGGAGCAGCTGTTCAAGGACAAAGGCGTCTCGCTCGCCAACGCGGCTTAGCGCCTTCCGAAGGAACGCGCCTACGCGAACGCGTAGGACGCCATTGAAAGACTCCCCAACGTAAAACTGCGGTGCAGCGCCCGTCCGCGGGCACCTTCACCGGCGGCGCCGTACGCCACATGCAGCGGCAGGAAGTGCTCGTCCGTGGGATGGGCTTCGACGGCATTGGGCGCCTGGGCGCGATAGTCGGCGAGCGCGGCCTCGTCGCCCTTCTCCACCGTCTCCGCCAGCCAGTCGTCGAATTCCTGCGCCCACGGCTCGGGCTCGGAATCGCCGCCGCCACGTACAAGCGCCCGCAGATTGTGCGTGGCGCTGCCGCTGCCCATCACCAGGATGTCCTCGGCCCGTAGCGCGGCGAGCTTGCGCCCGAGCGCAATGTGATGCGCCGGGCTTTGCGCCGGCTGCACCGAGAGCTGGAAGATCGGGATGTCGGCCTCGGGCCAGCCCAGCATCGCCGGCACCCAGGCGCCGTGGTCGAGCCCGCGATGGGCATCGTGCGCCGCCCCGGTGAGCCTGGCCACTCGCTCAGCGAGTTTCGGCGCGCCGGGCGCGGCATAGCGCAGGCGGTAGAGCGCGTCGGGAAAGCCGTAGAAATCGTGGATGGTCTCGGGCTGCCGCGCCAGCGAGACGGCCGGCACGTCGGTGTCCCAATGGGCCGACACGGCCACGATCGCGCGGGGCCGCGGCAGCTGCTGGCCGAGCGAGGCCAGGAAGGCCCGCGCCGGCGTATCCCCCAGGATCAGGGTCGGGGCGCCGTGCGAAACGAAGATTGTCGGCATGGACATCGCTTTATTCCTCAACCCGTGGCAGCCTGCAGATAGTGTGAGAGGGACCGACAATGCATGTAGCACGTAGACTGACTGAGCTCGCGGCCTGCCTGGGCGTCGCCCTGGCGGCCCCCGTCGCCGCCTCCGTGGCCCAGGCGCAGACCACCCTCAGGATGGTGGCCCATTCCGACCTCAAGGTGCTGGACCCGATCTGGACCACCGCCTTCATCACCCGCAACCACGGCTACCTGATCTACGACACGCTGTTCGCCAAGGACGCGGAGCTCCGCATCCAGCCGCAGATGGTCGACAAATTCACGACCTCGCCCGACAAGCTCACCTGGACCTTCACGCTGCGCGATGGCCTCGAGTGGCACGACGGCAAGCCGGTGACAGCCGAGGACTGCGTCGCCTCGATCAAGCGCTGGGGCGCCCGCGACGCGCTCGGCCAGCAGTTGATGGCGGTCACCGCCGACGTGAAGCCGGTCGATGCCAAGACCTTCACCATCGTGCTCAAGGAGCCGTTCGGCCTGCTGCTCGACGCGCTCGGCAAGCCCAGCTCGACCGTGCCCTTCATGATGCCCAAGCGGGTCGCCGAGACCGATCCGTTCAAGCAGATCGACGACTACACCGGCTCCGGCCCCTTCATCTTCAAGAAGGAGGAATGGAAGCCCGGCGAGAAGGTCGTCTATGCCAAGAACACCAAGTACAAGCCGCGCGCCGAGCCGCCCTCGATGCTGGCCGGCGGCAAGATCGCCAAGGTCGACCGCATCGAATGGCTGGCGATCTCCGACCCGATGACGGCGGTCAACGCCCTGGTCCAGGGCGAGATCGACATGATCGAGGTGCCGATCCCCGACCACTTCCCGCTGCTCAAGGCCGACAAGAACATCGCCCTGTTCGGCTGGAACAACCTCGGCAGCCAGATCATCATGCGGCTCAACCATCTCCATCCGCCGTTCAACAACGTCAAGGCGCGTCAGGCCGCGATGCTGGCCGTCGCCCAGGAAGATTTCCTGCGCGCCCAGGTGGGCGACCCCGAGATCTACAAGGTCTGCAATGCGCCGCTGGTCTGCGGCTCGCCGTTCGAGAAGAGCTACGGCGACCTCCTGATCAAGCCCAACCTCGAGAAGGCCCGCCAGCTCCTCAAGGAGAGCGGCTACGACGGCACGCCCATCGTCATGCTGCACCAGACCGATCTCGCCTCGTCCAACATGCTGCCGCCGGTCGGCAAGCAGGCGCTGGAGCGGGCCGGCTTCAAGGTCGACCTGCAGGCGATGGACTGGCAGACCGTGGTCTCCCGCCGCGCCCGCAAGGAGGCGCCGGACAAGGGCGGCTGGAACGTCTTCTACACCACCACCGTCACCGTCGATGCCGACAACCCGGCCGGCAACTCCTTCACCAGCGGCGGCTGCGACAAGGCCTGGTTCGGCTGGCCGTGCGATCCCGAGATGGAGAAGCTGCGCCAGGCCTTCGCCAAGGAGAACGATCGCGACCGCCAGAAGGCGCTGGCGCTCGCCGTCTCCGATCGCGTCATGGACGAGGCGGTCTACATCGTGCTCGGCCAGTACAAGGCGTTCGGCGCCTATCGCAAGGACCGCGTCGAAGGCTGGCTCCCGGCGCCGGTGCCGATCCTCTGGAACATCAGCAAGAAGTAGCCTTTTCCAGACAGCATCTGTCTGGAATCTGTCTGTCCGGAAATTCGGAAAGAGCCGCCCCGCTTGAACGGGACGGTTCTTTTTGACTCAGGCCCGAATCGCGGACCTGTCTGGAAATTCGATCCTCGTGAACCCACGAAAAGGCCGCCCGGGCAAGTGACCGGGCGGCCCGTGCTGAAGAGGCACGTCATGGCAACGATATCAGGAATATACCCCAAAACCTGCTGAACTTGCAACTTTCATCAGGCCGCCCGCTCGAGCGGCTCTTCCTTCCAGCGCCCGGTCGCCTCGGCGACACGCCGGCCCAGCGCCTCGAAGGTCTTGAAGTCCGAGGCGGCGATCCCCTCGACGCCCTGGTCGGCATGCGCCTGGGCCATGGCGCCGACCGAGGCGCCCAGGCGGTTGATGTCCTCGCTGGAACCCTTGGAGTGGTTGTTGCCCGGCGGCAGGCCGAGGCCGACCCAGACCATGCCGTGCTGCACCGCCAGGGTCAGGAGCTGGTAGAGCGTGTTGTGCTTGTCGCCGTTCCACGAGGCCGAGACGGTGAAGCCCGAGGCGATCTTGTTGCGCCACGTACCGTCCATCCAGCGCTTCGACGTCCAGTCCTTGAACCTGGCGAATTCGGCCGACACGCCGCCCATGTAGGTCGGGCTGCCGAAGACGATGGCGTCGGCGGCGTCCAGCTCGGCCGCGCGGGCCTCCGCTTCGGCCACCGGGATCAGGCTGGCCTTGGCGCCGGGGACACCCCGGACGCCCGAGGCGACCGCCTCGGCCAGGGCCTGGGTGTGGCCGAAGCCGGAATGATAGACGATAGCGATCGTGGTCATTCTACTCTCCAATAAATATTAGATTACTCAAAGTGACTGGAAATACCTAAGGAGAGGACTATATATTTGCCAGTAGGTACCAATTCGTAACCTCGAGATTATTTCGATGACCCCATCTGCCGGACCCCGCAAGGAGAGCGCCTCCTGCCCCATGGACTTCATCCTGCGCATGCTGATGGGGCCGTGGACGACGTACATCCTCTACAATCTGAAGAGCCACGGGCCGCAGCGTTTCGGCGAGCTGAAGCGGCGGGTGGCGGGCATCTCGGCCAAGATGCTGACGGAGCGGCTGCGCACGCTGGAAGGCGCGGGCCTGCTGCGGCGCGACTACGAGGCCACGATCCCGCCCAAGGTCACCTATTCGCTGACCAAGCGCGGCCACGAACTCGACGGCGTGCTGGGCAGCCTGGCCGAGGTCGGCGCGCGCTGGGAGGCCGAGGACGCGGCGGCGCGGGCGCAACGCGCGGTGGAGTTGAAGGCGGCGGAGTGACTTCATGCTCTTCCGGACCGCGAGCCTGTGGCTCGCTCGGACTCCTGAGCGAGCCCGAGGCGCGCGGTGCCGAAGACCCCGCGGCGCGCCATCTTCGTCCCGCCCC
>JBQTJT010000154.1:0-21254 GCA_052386855.1 Reyranella sp. | reverse complement strand
TCGGTAACAACCCGGGCACCGCTGCGAATTTGAACGACATCAAACACTTGTGGCCCCCATTTTCTTTTTGTCCACAGCTGTGGATAGAACACACTGTGGAAGACACCTAGATGTTGGGAGGGGTTTGATCCCTTCCACTATGGATAGATGATACGGCACCTGTGCCGGCTGTCATCGCGAAATTTATTCTCCGTCTGTGAATCTCAAGAATGGTTGGTTAACCGTCTGTAAATAATAGACAAAATAGGCTTTGAAATTTTGTTTTTTCGACCGTCCACGAACCTTCGCACATGCAGCATAGTATGAGAACAAAACGCGCTTTGCCACGGATTCCGTGGGCTGGAAACAGAAACGCCAGCGAATCGGCTCCCCCGCGCCGAGGCAGGGTGCGAAACGCGAGACACGATAAGCACTTTCGGCGTCACAGGCTGATCGTCGTCATATTGTCATGGTGCGCGTTAACATCGGGCTGAGCCAACGGCCGTCCTGAGGGGGAAACACAAGATATGGCCATCGCACCGGCGCCGCGGCTTTACGGTCTGGATGCCATCGGCGTCGCCGCCCTCCAGTTGGACAGCGACAAGGGGGGCGGCGACACGGGCGGCGCCTTCGCGCGGCGGCTGTACGAGCGCGTCGCCGACAAGGATCTGGCCGCCGCCCCGGCGGCCCAGCGCGCCGCCTCCGCCCTCTCCCTGCTGGCCTTCGCCCGCCGCCGCCTGCCCGGCATCGCCAAGATCCGGGTGTTCGACCCGACCGAGGCCGGCCACGGCTTCGAGAGCCGGCACACGGTGATCCACGTCGTGAACGACGACATGCCGTTCCTGGTCGATTCGATCGCCAACGAACTCAATCGCCGCGAGATCGCCGTCCATCTGCTGGCCCATCCGGTGCTGGCGGTGCGCCGCGACCTCGACGGCGACCTGCTCGATTTCGGCGCCGATACTGGAGAGCGCAGCCGGCGCGAATCGATGATGCACATCGAGATCGACCGCCAGGCCGGGTCGGGCCAGCTCGACGACCTCGCCTCGGCGCTCGCGCGCGTGCTGGCCGAGGTGCGCCTCGCGGTCGACGACTGGCGGCCGATGCGCCAGGCCTGCCTCGACGCCATCGCCGATCTTTCGCCCAGCCGTTCGCAGAATTTCGAGGAGTACGAGGATTTCCTGCAGTGGCTGGAAGCCGGCCACTTCACCTTCCTCGGCCACCGTCGCTATCGCTACCTCGACGATGCCACGCAACCGGGCGGCCTGCGCTATGAGCTGATCCAGGGCTCGGCGCTCGGCATCCTGCGCCGCGACGAGATACGGCTGTTCGAGGCGGGGCTATTCGAGGCGGGGCGGGGCGGCGGCGAGGCGATGGCCCGCTTCGCCCGCGGCGCCGACAACATCCTGATCGTGAAGACCGACCGGCCATCGCTGGTCCATCGCAGCGGGCCGATGGATTGCGTGATCGTGAAAACCTACGACGCCGACGGCCGCGTCACCGGCGAGCGGCGCCTCGCCGGCCTGTTCACCTCGGCCGCCTATCACGCGATGGTGGCCGACGTGCCGCTGCTGCGCGGCCGGGTTGCGGGCATGCTGCGCCGCTCCGGCGTCGACGCCAACGGCCACGACGGCAAGACGTTGACGGCGATCCTCGATTCCTACCCGCGCGACGAGCTGTTCCAGATCGACGAGGACACGCTCTACGACCAAGTGCTGGGCATCCTGCAGTTGCAGGAGCGGCGCCGCGTGGCGCTGTTCACCCGCCGCGACGTCGTCGGCCGCTTCGCCGCAAACCTCGTGTTCGCCCCGCGCGAGCGCTTCGATGCGGCGCTGAGCGAGCGCTTCGCGGCGATCCTCGAACGGGCCTGGGACGGCAAGGCGACCTCGGTCTCCTCCTCGATCGGCAGCGATTCGGCGCTGGCCCAGGCGCTCTACACGGTGAAGCTCAACCGGCCGGATGGGCCCACGCCCGATCTCGCCGCCCTCGAGCAGGCGCTGGCGGATGCGGCGACCTCGTGGAACGACCGGCTGCGCACGGTGCTGCAGGCCGAACTCGGCGATGCCGCGGGCCGCGCCGCCGCCCGCCGCTGGCGCGGATGGTTCCCGCCGGTCTATCGCGAGACCTTCGATGCGACGCAGGCCGTTACCGACATCGAGCCGCTGCAGGAAATGCTGGCCGGCGCCGCCTTCGACGTCGAGGTCGGCCGCCGGGCAGGATTGCCGGCGCACCGCTTCGCCATCCGCCTGTTTCATCCGCGCAAGCCGATCGCGCTGTCCGACATCCTGCCGCTGGCCGAGAACCTGGGCCTGCGCGTCTTGAGCGAGGCGCCGTTCCTGCTGCACGCGCCAAACAACGAGGGCGCGAGCGAAGGCGTGGCGATGCAGGTGCTGCGCGTCGAGACGGCGGACAAGTCGGCCGTCGATCTCGCAGCGTCGGGCCCACGCTTCATCGAGACGATCAAGAAGCTCTGGGCGGGGGCGCTCGAGAACGACGGGCTCAATCGCCTGGTGCTGGGGGCCGGCCTCGATTGGCGCGAGATCGCCGTGCTGCGCACCTATACCAAGTACCTGCGGCAGGCCGGCGTGCCCTTCAGCCAGGATTACATGGAGCGCACGCTGGCGGCCTATCCCGCGATCGCACGCGGCCTCGTCGATCTCTTCCGCGCGCGCTTCGATCCTGTCTTGGGCGAGGCGGGATCCGATGCCCGCAAGACGCGTGGCGAGGAGATAGCGGCCGGTATCGCGGCGGCACTGGAGGCCGTCACCACGCTCGACGAGGATCGCATCCTGCGGCGATTCCTGAATGCCGTCGGCTGCACGCTCCGCACCAACTTCTGGCAGACCGCCGCGGATGGAACGTCGAAGGACTGGATCTCGATCAAGATCGACAGCCGCGCCATCGACGAACTTCCGGCGCCGCGGCCGCTCGTGGAAATCTTCGTCTACAGCCCGCGCATGGAGGGCATTCATCTGCGCGGCGGCAAGGTCGCGCGCGGCGGCATCCGCTGGTCCGACCGACGCGAGGATTTCCGCACCGAAGTGCTCAGCCTGATGAAGACGCAGATGGTGAAGAACGCCGTCATCGTGCCGGTGGGCTCGAAGGGCGGCTTCTATGTGAAACGGCCACCGGTCGCCAATGTACCAGGGGGGGCCACGCGCGAGCAGGTCCAGGCCGAGGGCATCGCCTGCTACCAGACGCTGATCCGCGGCCTGCTCGATCTCACCGACAATTATGCAGGCCGTGAGATTGCGCCGCCGGCCAACGTGGTGCGCCACGACGGCGACGATCCCTATCTGGTGGTTGCCGCCGACAAGGGCACGGCGAGCTTCTCCGACATCGCCAATGCCCTGGCGCGCGACTACGGCTTCTGGCTGGACGATGCCTTCGCCTCGGGCGGCTCGGCCGGCTACGACCACAAGAAGATGGGCATCACTGCCCGGGGCGCCTGGGAATCGGTGAAGCGCCACTTCCGCGAACTGGGACAGGATATCCAGGCGACGCCGTTCACGGTGGCAGGCGTGGGCGACATGTCGGGCGACGTGTTCGGCAACGGCATGCTGCTGTCGCCGCACATCAGGCTGGTGGCGGCCTTCGACCATCGCCACATCTTCATCGATCCCTCCCCCGATGAGGCCGCGAGCCTAGCCGAGCGGCGGCGGTTGTTCGAACTGCCGCGGTCGTCCTGGATGGACTACGAGAAATCGCTGCTGTCGGCCGGCGGCGGCATCTACGACCGCGCCGCCAAGTCGATCCCGCTGTCGGCCGAGGCGCGGCAGGTGCTGGGGATCGAGACGCCGGCCGCGGCTCCCGTCGATCTGATGCGCGCCATCCTGGCGGCGCCAGTCGACCTGCTCTACTTCGGCGGCATCGGCCCCTATGTGAAGGCGTCGAGCGAAAGCCACGCCGACGCCGGCGACCGCGCCAGCGACGCGGTGCGCGTCAACGCGGACCAACTCCGTGCGCGGGTGATCGGCGAGGGCGCGAACCTGGGCTTCACCCAGCGCGGCCGGATCGAGGCGGCGCTGGCAGGACGGCGGCTCAACACCGACGCGCTCGACAATTCGGCCGGCGTCGACACCTCGGACCACGAGGTCAACATCAAGGTCGCGACCGGCACTCAAGTGGCCGACCGCGATGCGCTGCTGTTCTCGATGACCGACGAGGTCGCGGCCCTCGTGCTGCGCAACAACTACCAGCAGAGCCAGTCGGTCAGCGTCAGCGAGTCCATGGCGGGCGAGGAGCACGACCGGCTGGAGCGGCTGATGCGCAGCCTTGAACGTCAGGGACGTTTGGATCGCGCCGTCGAGTTCCTGCCGGATACTGCCGCCATGCGCGCGCGTGCACTCGCCAAACAATATCTGACGCGGCCCGAACTCTGCGTCTTGCTGGCCTATGCCAAGCTCGATCTCAGCGACGAGATCCTGGAGTCGGACCTGCCCGACGATCCGCTGCTCGAGTCCGAACTGCTGCGCTACTTCCCGGCGGCGCTCCGCGAGCAGCACGAGCCGCTGATCGAGGCGCACCGGCTGCGGCGCGAGATCACGACGCTTCAGGTCGTGAACTCGCTGGTCAACCGCTGCGGCCCGACCTTCGTGCACAATGTCGCCGGCCGCACCGGTGCGCCGGCCGCGTCGATCGCCCGCGCCTTCACCGTGGTGCGCGATGCCTGGAAGCTGCGCGATCTGTGGACCGACATCGAAGCGCTCGACACGGCGCTGAAGGCCGAGGCGCAGACCCGGATGCTGGTGGCCTCGCAGCGCTTCGTGACGCGGGCCGTGCAATGGACCTTGCGCCGCCTGCCGCAGCCGCTCGACACGATGGCGGCGACGGAGCAGCTCGGCGCCGCGGTGGCAGCGCTGGGCGAGCTGCCGGCGGAACTGGTGGGCCCGTTGGAAAGCGCCGCGCTTGCCGAACGCACGGCCACCTTCGAAGCCATGGGCGCGCCGGCCGATACCGCGCGGCGCGCCGCTGCGCTGGAGACGCTGGCGGCGGCGGGCGACCTGATGCAGGCGGCCCACGCCAACGGCTGCAGCATCGGCGAGGCGGCCCGGCTCTATTTCCGCCTGGGTGAACGGCTGTCGCTCGCGACCCTGGCGGCGGGTGCTCACAAGCTGCCGCGCGACGGACAGTGGCCGGCGCAGGCAGCGCTTGCCCTTCAGGACGAGGTCGCCGCCCTTCACGCCGACCTGCTGGCCTCGACGCTGCGCACGGCAGGCCCTGAAGGTGCCGCCGATCCCGACGAAGCGCTTCAGCGCTGGAGCGCGCCGCGCAAGCTGGCGCTCGACCGGGTCGACCGCATCCTGAAGGAGGACCTGCCGGCAGCGGGCGCCCTCGATCTCGCCATGCTGTCGGTCGCGACGGCCGAGTTGCGCCGTCTTGTCTGAGTAGCGATCATGGCCACATAGGCTGCGGAGGACACGATGAGCAAGGACACACCCGTGAAGAAGAGCGACACCGAGTGGCGCCAGGAGCTCGATCCGCTGCAGCACCATGTGCTGCGCGAGCATGGCACCGAACGGCCCTTCACCAGCCCTTTGAACAACGAGAAGCGTACCGGCATCTTCCGTTGCGCCGGCTGCGGCGAGCCGTTGTTCGATTCGAAGACCAAGTATGAGAGCGGTTCGGGCTGGCCGTCGTTCTATGCGCCGATGCCCGACGCGACCGACACGATTGTCGACCGGAGCCATTCCATGGTCCGCACCGAGGTGACCTGCGCCAAGTGCGGCGGCCATCTCGGCCACGTCTTCCCCGACGGCCCGCAGCCGACCGGCGAGCGCTACTGCATGAACGGCGCGGCGCTGAAGTTCGAAGAGAAGAAGTAGTCTTTTAAGTTACAGGCTTTGCGACCGGAGGCGGCGGTGGCGGAGCGTCGTCGCATTCCTGCGCGAACGACGGCTGAAGCGCCGCGAACAGGATGGCCATCGTAAGGGCAACAAGACGGATCATTTGCGCCTCCAATCGATGCCCGAAGTGGATCACAGGCCCCTCAGGAAGTCGATCAACAGTTTGTTGACCTCGGCCGGCTGCTCCTGTTGCACCCAGTGGCCGGCGCCTTCCAGGATATGGCTGCCGCGCAGGCCGGGCAGGGTCGTCGGATAGGCGTCCATCTGGCTCTTGGCGGCGGGAAAGCGCAGCACGCCGTCGCGGCTGCCGGCGATGAACATCGACGGCTGGCGGATCGGCTGGCCACGCCAGGGACCGCCCAGCTCCCAGTTGCGCCGGAGGTTGCGATACCAGTTGAGGCCGCCGCGGAAGCCCGCGCGCGCGAATTCGCCGGTGTAGTAGTCGAGGTCGGCCTCGCCGAGCCACGCCGGCAGCTTCGCGGGATCGACGGTGTTGCCCAGCAAGGTGCCGCCGGGCAGGCGGCCGAAGCCCTTGTCCTTCTCCCTCATGTCACCGGAGGCCGTGAAATAGAGCCGGCGCAGGGCGCCCCTGATATCCTGCTGCAGTTCGGCCTCGGGCACGCCGGGCTTCTGGAAATACTGCAGATAGAAGTCGTTGATCCCGAGCTTCTCCAGCGCGCTCAGGATGTCGACGTAGCCGGGCGGCGCGTAGGGCACGCTCATCGCGCACACGGCCGTGAAGAGATCCGGCCGCCACAGGGCCGCATGCCAGGCGACGGGCGCACCCCAGTCATGACCGACGATCACCACCTTGGTCTCGCCGAGCGCCTTCACCAGTTCGGCCATGTCGCCCACGAGATGATAGAGCGTGTACTGGTCGATCGGCTCGGGTGCTTCGGTGCCGCCATAGCCGCGCATGTCGGGCGCCACGCAACGGAAGCCCGCGGCACTGACAGCCTGCAATTGATGCCGCCACGAGTACCAGCTCTCCGGCCAGCCGTGCGCGAACAGCACCAGCGGGCCGCTGCCGGCCTCGGCGTAGCGCATATGGATGTTGTTGGCCTTGGTCGTCTTGAGCGTGACGCCGGGAACAGGCGAAGCGGTCATGGAGCTACCCGCGCAGGTGAACCGGCCGCGACAGGCGCGTGCGGACCGAGGAGCGCGACCCTAGCAGCAACGAGCCCAGGAAGAAGAGGCTGGCGAACAGCACGATCACCGGCCCCGAGGGCAGGCCGGCATGGAACGACACCAGCAATCCGACGGCGGCTGACGCAAACGCCATGGGTGCGGCGATCAAGGTCATCGACCAGACCTCGCGGGCCCAGAAGGAGGCCGCGACCGCAGGCAGCAACACGATGCCCAGCGCCATCAAGGTGCCCAGCGCCTGGAAGCCCGCCACCATGTTCAGCACCGCGAGCGCCAGGAAGAGATAGTGATAGACCGAGCCGCGCACACCCATGGCGGCGAGGAAGCCCGGGTTGAAACACTCCACCACCAGCGGCCGGTAGATGGCGGCAAGACCGACCAGCGTCAGCGTGGCCGTCGAGACGACCAGGAACAGCGCCATGTCGTCGACCGCCAGGATGGCGCCGAACAGGATGTTCATCAGGTCGACCGCCGAGCCGCGCAGCGACACGATCAGCACTCCCAACGCCATGGCGGTGAGATAGGCGGCGGCAAAGCTCGCGTCCTCGCGCATGTTGGAAAAGCGCGCGATGGCGCCCGACACCAACGCCGTGGCGATGCCGGCAAGGAAACCGCCCAGGCTCATGGCCGGCAGCGACAGGCCGCCCAGCAGGAAGCCCAGCGCCGCTCCAGGCAGCAACGCATGGGCGAGCGCATCGCCCATCAGGCTCATCCGGCGCAGGATCAGGAACACGCCGATCGCCGAGCCGCCGATCGCCAGCGCCAGGCTCGCCACCAGGGCGCGGCGCATGAAGCCGAATTCGACGAACGGCTGGAACAGGTATTCGTAGAGCATGCTGCTGGCCGGAAGATCAGGCGCTCAACTGCAGCGGCATTTTGCAGGCGTCGGCATGTTCGTCCCAGGCCTCGGCCATGGCCCGGGCGCGCAGCAGATTCTCGGCCGACAGGACGCGCAGCGTCGGGCCGGAATCGACCAGCTCGCGGGCAAGCAGCAGGGCGTTGGGAAAGTCGCGCCGCACCTGGTCGAGATCGTGCAGGACGGCGACGACGGTGCGCTTTTCGGCCCGCCAGCGCTGGATCACCAGCATGAGGTCGGCCACGGTCTTGGAATCGATGGCGGCGAACGGCTCATCCAACAAGACAAGGTCGGCGTCTTGCAGAAGCAGGCGGGCGAACAGCACGCGCTGGAACTGGCCGACCGAGAGCGTGTCGATCGGCCGGCGCTCGAAGCCGGCGAGCCCGACCGATTCGATGGCGTGCTGGGCGTCGTGGATGTCGGCGCGGCCGGCCGCGGCAAACCCGCCGAAGCGTGACCAGCGGCCGAGCAGCACCGTGTCGAACACCGAGATCGGGAAGCTGCGGTCGATCTCGGCCTGCTGCGGCAGGTAGGCAATGCGCTTGGCCGAACACTCGATGCGGCCTTCGATGTGCGGGGCGAGGCCCAGCAGCGCCTTCAGGAGCGTGCTCTTGCCGGCGCCGTTGGGGCCGACGATGGCAGTCATCTCGGCGGCGGGGATCTCGGCCGACACATGATGCACCGCGGGATGGCGGTCGTAGCTTACCGTCAGGTCGATCAGGCGGAGCGCGGCACTCACGAGAGCGCCCACCAGGCGGAGAGCCACAGCAGCGCCGACACGCCCAGCGCCATCGCGATGCGCGCAGGCGCGCTCATGGCGAGCAGGGCAGTGCCGGGGGAGACAGGTTCGTGCATGGAGCCATATTGTTATAATATTACGTCAATTGAGTCCAGAGAGCCGGACGTTACCGCTCGCTAACCGTTTCTTGATTGGCTGGCCCGAGCTCAAGCGCGCATCTTGCGGCGATGGTGAAGCGATCAACCCCCGGTCGACGCGCGCTGCTGATCGGCGCCGCTGCCGCAATGGCGGCCGGCCGACCTGACGGGGCTGCGGCACGCCCGCCGGGCGAAGGGCCATGGTCGGTCGAGCTGTTCACCTCCCAAGGCTGCAACTCCTGCCCGCCGGCCGACGCCTTCCTCGGCCGTTTGGCCAAGCGTCCCGACATCGTGGCGCTCTCGTTCCATGTCGACTACTGGGACTATATCGGCTGGAAGGACCCCTTCGCGTCGCGCGAGACCACCGAGCGCCAGCGCGGCTATGCCCGGTCGCTGAAGCAGAGATACGTCTACACGCCCGAGATGGTCGTTGACGGCATCGGCCACGACACCGGCCGCGAGCCCGGCCCGATCGAGGCGCTGCTGGCCAAGGCACGGCGCCTGTCGCCGAAGCGCGCCACGCCGGAGCTTGCCCGCACCATCGGCGGCCCCCTCACGATCAAGCTGGCCGCCTTCGCGCTCGAGCGCAGCCCGGCCGACGTCACCCTCGCCATCTACGACCGGCGCAACAACACGCCGGTGGCGAGCGGCGAAAACCAGGGCCGCACACTGGAGAACTTCAACATCGTGCGTCACCTCGAGCTGGTGAGCCGCTGGGACGGTTCGCCCGCCAGCTGGACCATTGCCGCCGACCGCATCCAGCCAACCCAGGGGGTGGCGGTGCTGGTCCAGCGCGCCGACTACGGCCCGATGATCGGCTGCAACAAGCTGGAACCCGCCTACTTCGGCTAGAGGCCGACCTCGGAATGGCAGTTCAGGCGGCCTTGCTTCCGCCACGGGTGCGGGCGAAGGTGCCGCGATGCCATCATCCGCCGCCAGCGCCTCCGGCCGCCTGACCGCGGTTCTCGGTCCCACCAACACCGGCAAGACCTATCTCGCGATCGAGCGCATGCTTGGCCACGAGTCGGGCATGATCGGCTTTCCGCTGCGCCTGCTGGCGCGCGAAAACTACGAACGCATCGTGGCGGTCAAGGGCGTCAAGCAGGTGGCGCTGATCACCGGCGAGGAGAAGATCGCCCCGCCCGGCGCGCGCTATTTCGTCTGCACGGTCGAATCCATGCCGGTCGAACGCCCGGTCTCGTTCCTGGCTGTCGACGAGGTACAGATGGCGGCCGATCCGGAGCGCGGCCATTTCTTCACCGACCGGCTGCTCCATGCACGCGGCATGAACGAGACCATGCTGCTGGGCGCCGACACGATCCGGCCGGTGCTGAACCGCCTGTTGCCCGACATCGACGTGGTGGCGCGCCCGCGCTTCTCGAAGTTGAGTTATGTCGGCGCCAAGAAGGCCACGCGCCTGCCGCGCCGCTCGGCCGTGGTCGGCTTCTCGGCCGGCGAGGTCTATGAGATCGCCGAGTTGATCCGCCGCCAGCGCGGCGGCACGGCGATCGTGATGGGCGCCATGAGCCCGCGTACACGCAACGCCCAGGTCGACATGTTCCAGTCGGGCGAGGTCGATTATCTGGTCGCCACCGATGCGATCGGCATGGGCCTCAACATGGACGTGAATCATGTGTGGTTCGCGAGCTTGCGCAAATTCGATGGCCGCGGCTCGCGGCCATTGCGCGCCGTCGAGCTGGCGCAGATCGCCGGGCGCGCCGGCCGCCACATGAACGACGGTACGTTCGGCACCACGGCCGACGTGAGCGGCCTCGAACCGGAGATCGTCGAGGCGATCGAGAATCACCGCTTCGATCCGCTGCGCGACGTCCAATGGCGCAACAGCGACCTCGATTTCCGCACGGTGCCGGCGCTGATCGCCTCGCTCAACGTGGCGCCCGACCATGCGACGCTCCAGCGGGTCCGCGAGCAGGACGACCAGCTGGCACTGCAGACGCTGGCGGCGCAGTCGGACTTCCTGCCGCGCATGCGCACGCCGCAGCGCGTGCGGCTGCTCTGGGAAGTCTGCCAGGTGCCGGACTTCCGCAAGACCATGACCGAGGAGCACACGCGCCTGCTCAGCCAGTTGTTCGGGCACCTGACACAAGGTGGCGAGCGCCTGCCCGAGGACTGGATCGACAGCCATGTGAAGCGGCTGGAGCATTTCGACGGCGACATCGATACGCTGATGGCGCGGATCGCCCATGTCCGGACCTGGACCTATATTTCGCACCGCCCCGACTGGATTCAGCGCGCAACCCACTGGCAGGAACGGGCACGCGCCATCGAGGACAGACTTTCCGACGCCCTGCACCAGCGTTTGACGCAGAGGTTTGTCGATAGACGGGCGGCTCTGCTTGTAAGAAGATTGCGCGATGAGGGTGAAATGACGACGTCGGTCGCCGCAGCAGGCGAAGTCACTGTCGAGGGCGAGCATCTCGGACGGATCGAGGGCTTTCGCTTCGTTCCCGACACGGCCGAGAGCCATGCCGATCAGAAGGCCGTGATGAGCGCCGCGCTTCGCGCGCTGCGTCAGGATCTGCCGGCGCGCCTGCAAGCCTTCGCCAGCTCGGCCGACGGCGAGATCGTGTTCGATTCCCAGTTGCGCGTCTGCTGGGGCGGCGGCCCGGTCGCCCGCCTGTTGCCAAGCGGCGACATCCTGGCACCCAAGGTCGAGGCGCTGGCCACCGACCTCCTCGACGGGCCGGCCCGTGAGGACGTGCGCAAGCGCGCCGCCGCCTGGGTGGAAACCCGCATTCGCCTCGGTCTCTCAGAATTGATGGATGCCCGCGCGACGGCGGAGCTGCCGGCCGGTGCCCGCGGAGTCGTCTTCCAGCTCTCGGAGAGCCTCGGCGTCCTGTCGCGCCGCCCGATCGAAGATCAGCTCGCCCAGCTCGGCGATGACGATCGCAAGGCGCTGGCGCGGCTCGGCGTCCGGGTCGGCGTCTATTCGATCTATTTCCCCAGCATGCTGAAGCCGGTGCCGATCCGGCTCCGCGCCGGCCTCTGGATGATCGCCCGCAATCGCGAGACCATCCCGCCGCTGCCGGCCGAAGGCCGCACGTCGATGGATCTGCCGAAGGATGCGGAGCGCGATTTCTACGCCACCATCGGCTACCTGCCTCTGGGCGATCACGCGATCCGCGCCGACATGGTCGAGCGTCTTGCGGCGATGGCGCGTCAGGCCGTGCGCGAGAGCCGCGAGACAGCACGCCGCACACAGCCGGAAAAGAAGCCCGCGACAGGCGCAACGCCCGCCGCTCCTTCCACGGCCGCCCCGTCGGGACTGCCATCGGCTGACGAGATCAGCGAATGGGCGATCGTAGCGGCCGCATTCGGCGAAAGCGAACCGGCGCCAGCGGCTGAAGCGGCCGTCGTGGAAGCTGTCGCTGTCGAAGCTCCAGTCGTAGAGGCGCCGATCGCGGAAGCACAGGTCGCGGAAGCACCTGCTGCCGAGGCATCTGCCGCTGAAACGCCCGCAACCGAAGCGCCAGCGGGCGATGAGGGTGCACCTGTCGAGGCAGCGGCCACCGATGCGCCGAAGGAAGAGAAGAAGCCCGAAGGGCCGCGACCGCTGCAGCCGGGCCATTTCCGCGCCACGCCGCAGATGATGTCGCTGGTCGGCTGCTCCGAGCCCGAGATGGCCAATGTGATGCAGGCGCTGGGCTATCGCGTGCATCCGCCGTCGGAGGCCTCCGGACCGCTGCACAGTTTCTCGATGAAGCCGCGGTTCGTACGTGAGCGCGAGGAGCAGCGCGAGCGCCAGCGTCTACAGCAGCGCCAGCAACGCGAGCAGCAGCGCCGCGAGCGGCCCGAGCGGCCGCCCAACGAGCGCCAGTTCTTTGCCGACGCGCCCCGGCAGGCGCCGGGCAAGGACGGGCCGCGTGGCCCACGGCAGGACGGCGCGCGCAACGACGGACCCCGGAACGATGGTCCACGCAGGGACGGTCCGCGCAACGATGGCCCCCGCAAGGACGGGCCACGCCAGGATCGAGGTGGCCCGCCGCGCGGTGCCCGCCCGCCGCGCCGCGACAGCGGCGGGCCGGCGCTCCGGCTCTACGCCACGACCGAGACGAAGAGCGACGCCCCGGCGGCCGACTCGCCGTTCGCCAAGCTGCTCGAGCTGAAGCTCGGCGGAAAGAAATAGCCGCCCTGGCGTCACACGAGGGAGGCCCTGGCGCGGATGCGGCTCGACAAGTGGCTTTGGCACGCACGCTTTTTCAAGTCCCGCGCCCTGGCGGCGCGCTACATCGAAAAGTCGCGCTGCCGCCTCGACGGCCGCATCGTCAGCAAGCCTCATGCGATAGTGGCGCCCGACATGGTGCTGACGTTTGCCTTGGGATCGCGCGTGCGTGTCGTGCGCATCGTGGCCCTGGGCGATCGCCGGGGCCCCGCTCCCGAAGCCCGCGCGTTGTATGATGAAATCGACGCTGCGTGAATTGGCAGCCTTGCGCACATCGGGCGCACGCGTTAATCACGCGGCCGCTCGTAGCTGGAGCCGTTGATGACCTATGTCGTGATCGAGGCTTGCATCAAGTGCAAGTACATGGACTGCATCGAAGTCTGCCCCGTGGATTGCTTCTACGAGGGCGAGAACATGCTGGTCATCAATCCGGACGAGTGTATCGACTGCGGTGTCTGCGAACCCGAGTGTCCGGTCGAGGCCATCCAGCCCGATACCGAAAAGGGGCTGGAGAAGTGGCTGGAGCTCAACCGCACCCTCTCCGTCGAATGGCCGAATATCACTCGCAAGGGTGAGGCACCGGCCGACGCCGACAATTTCAAAGACGAAAAAGACAAGTTCGACAAGTATTTCAGCAAAAACCCGGCAAAACGTTAACCTTTCAAGCTTTTTGGCGCAGTTTTGTGATCGCTATGCGGTTGTCGCATAGGTAGACCGTTGCCGAAATGCAACATCGCCCGCGACTCCGGCCCAAATCTCTGGTATAAGGATCGGGCAAGAAGCGGTCCGGGGTCCGGTCCGCCGCGGGCTCGGTATCCTCGTCGGTAGCCGAAAGCAACTTACCGATACGGACTTCCGGGTCGAGCACGCAGGGGAGCGTGCGCGGTGGGTCGCGGTATCGCTGAATGCGGGGTTTGACGTGAAGGGACTTGATATGGCGAAGCCGAAGAAGACAGCGCCGAAGGCGAAGGAATTTGCCTTTGAGAAGGGTGATTTCGTGGTTTATCCGACCCATGGTGTCGGCCGCGTGATCGACATCGAAGCGAAGGAAATTGCCGGGTTCAAACTCGACCTGTTCGTCATCTCGTTCGAACAAGAGCGCATGATGCTGCGTGTTCCGGTGGCGAAGGCGAAGATTTCCGGCCTGCGCAAGCTCTCCTCGCGCAAGATCATGGAGAGCGCGCTGGTCACCCTGAAGGGCCGCAGCCGCGTGAGCCGCGCCATGTGGAACCGCCGCGCCCAGGAATACGAAGCCAAGATCAACTCGGGCGACCCGGTGTCGATCGCCGAAGTGGTGCGCGACCTGCACCGCAACGCCGGCCAGCCCGACCAGTCCTACAGCGAACGCCAGATCTACGAAGCGGCGCTGGACCGGCTGGCCCGCGAACTCGCCGCGGTCGAACGCATCGACAAGGATCTTGCCACGCAGAAACTGAACAGCGTGCTGCAGAAGGTGGCCTAAAGGCCGCCCGATCCCGAAAAGCCGAAAAGGCGGCCGACGATCGTCGTGCCGCCTTTTCCATGCCTGTACTGAGCGAAGCGAAGGATCTCGGCTTCAGGGCTCGACGGTCTTGATCTCGGACAGGCGCGCGAGTTCGGACTGCGCATCGACGCCGTTCAGAACCAGCAGCCGTTCCATCCTGAGATCGCGGTAGGGCAGCCGCGCCGCCAGCTGGGCTGGCGAGGTGCCGGCCGCGGGGACCACCCGCAGGCGATAGGGCCGGAGTGCCGCGGCCTCCCCATCCGACAGCGTGCGGAACGTACGGGCGGCATTGACCAGCACCTCGATTCGGCGATCGCGGTCGGGCCCCTCGCTCAACAGATTGAAGAAGCAGATGCGGTCGCCGTGACGCACCAGCACGTAGCGCGCCTGGCCGAGGCTGGTATCGGAGCCGCGCGGCCGGGCCCCGATGGCCGCGTCCGCGCCGCCGATCACGATCGCCTGGATGTCGGTCGGCGTCGGCTTCAGCGTGTTGCGCATCCATTCATCGAGCCGGCCCGGTACGCGATCGAGGGAGCAGCCGAAATACAGCAACGACCGGTCGCGTCCAACGCCCAGGACGCCGTCCTGGTCGTTGAACAACCGGAAGTCGGCGGGCGCCTCGAAGGCGAGCTTCAGCTTCGGATGCAGAAAGGCCCGGCCACGCACGAAGCCCTCGTCGGGCGCATCGTCGACCGAAATGCCGTCGATCGCCGCCAGGTAGGCCGGGCGGCCGGACTCGCCGGTCACCGCCGTGCCGCCGGCCGACAGGGCGCCCTTCCTTTCGAATGGGGCAGGATGGGTCGAGGTGGCACTGCGTTGATCGAAGGAGTCCGGCGCCTCGCCCAGAAGCTGGGCCTCGAGCTGTGCCTGCTGGCGCAGCCTGTCGATCAGGGAAACCATCGCACTGCCGCGGTACCCGGCCTGCACGACGTAGCCGAGCCCGATCCGGTCGGCCTCGAGTTCCTGATCGCGCGAATAGCGGCGCAGGGCGATCAATCCGTCGCGGGCCACCGAGCGGCCGACCGTGACCGACCCGGTCGCGGTAGCTGCCTCGAGGGCGGCCTCCAGCACGCCTTGCCGGGCGCGGGCGCGCTGGGCGGCGTGGCGCTGGGTGAGATGGCCGAGTTCGTGGCCGAGGGCTGCAGCAAGTTCGGCCTCGTCGTCGAGCACGGCAAGAAGCCCGCGCGTCACGAAAACATAGCCGCCCAGAGCATGCGCATTGACCACCGGCAGGTCGAGCACGACGAAGCGGTAGGTGCCCGTGAGCGCGGAACTGCGAACCAGCTTCTGGCCGACACGATCGACATAGGCCTGCAACGCGGCATCGGGGTAGGCACCGCCGACCTCCCGTTCGATCGCCGCCGGCAGGACCGGAGGAGACCCGACAGCAACTGCTGTCTGCGGACTGTTGCCCGCGGCGCAGGCGCCAACGGCCAGGAGCAGCGCGACCAGCACCGGAATGCGGCGAAAAAACACTGACCCTCCTTGCCCCCGCTCGACCTTAGACGTTCGGCCACGGCGGCGGCAATCGCCGCAGGGCTGGAATGGCGAACGCCGCTATGGCAGTGATGATCGCGGACACAAACATGCCACGCTCAGAGACACCCCTTCGTTCCGACCTGTTCCCGGAGATTTCGCCCTATGCCAGCGGCATGCTGGCGGTCGACGGGCGGCACACGGTCTATTGGGAGCAAAGCGGCAACCCCGAAGGCCTGCCCGTGCTTTTCCTGCACGGTGGCCCGGGCGCCGGATCGGCGCCGGTTCACCGGCGCTTTTTCGATCCTCAATTCTACCGCATCGTGGTGCTCGACCAGCGCGGGTGCGGCCGCTCGATGCCGCTGGGCGAGCTGCAGGACAACACCACCGACCATCTCGTGGCCGATATGGAGAAGCTGCGCAGCCATCTCGGCATCGCCCGCTGGCTGCTGTTCGGCGGTTCGTGGGGCAGCACGCTGGCGCTGGCCTACGGGATCAAGCACCCCGACCGCGTGACGGGCTTCATCCTGCGCGGAATCTTCCTCGGCGCACGGTCGGAGATCGACTGGTTCCTCCACGGCATGCGCACGATCTTTCCCGAGGCGTGGCGCGACTTCACGGAACACCTGCCGGAAAACGAACGCACCGATCTGCTGGGCAACTACTATCGCCGCCTCATCGACCGCAATCCCGACCGCCATCGTCCGGCGGCGCGTGCGTGGAGCCGCTACGAGGCGGCCTGCTCGACGCTCTATCCGACGGCACGCGCGCCGTTCGAGTCGGACCATGGCGGCTTTGCCCTGGCACTCTCGCGCATCGAAGCCCATTACTTCGCCCACGGCACGTTTGTGCCCGAAGGTTGGCCGTGGGCGGATCTCGACCGCATCCGTCAGCTGCCGAGCACCATCGTCCAGGGCCGCTACGATATCGTCTGTCCGCCCGTCACGGCCGATGCCCTGGCGCGCGCCTGGCCCGAAGCGCGCTATGTCGTCGTGCCGGACGCCGGTCACAGCGCGCTGGAACCCGGCATCCGGGCGGCGCTGGTGAACGCCACCGAGAGCTTCCGCCTGTCGACCAGCGACGATCTCTTCGCCCCGAGGTTCCCATGGGAGACATAAGCTCCAAACCGATCGGCCTGCCGCCGGAACAGGCGGGCGCCGCCGCCTGGTATGGCCCCGCGATGACCCGGCGCGACGACTGGCTGATGCCGCTGTCGGCAGCGGAGATCGCCGAGGTCGAGCAAGCCGCCAAGGCGCTGACGGCACGCGATGCCGACATCGCGGCGGTGACGGCGCGCGAATTTCCGCTGCCCACGCTCGGCCCCAAGCTCAAGGCGCGGGTGCGCGACGAGGTTCTGAACGGCCGCGGCTTTCTGCTGCTGCGCGGCCTCCCCGTCGAGCATTGGTCGATGCGCGAAGCGGCAACCGCCTACTTCGGCCTCGGTGCCCATCTCGGCAGCGCACGCTCGCAGAACGGCAAGGGCCATGTGCTGGGTCATGTGCAGGACCTCGGCCTTGATGTGGCTGATCCCAACGTCCGCATCTACCAGACCAACGAACGCCAGACCTACCATACGGATTCCTGCGACATCGTCGGACTGCTCTGCCTCAAGACGGCACAGTCGGGCGGCCTGTCGGCGCTGGTCAGCTCGACCACGATCTTCAACGAGATGCGCCGGCGCAGGCCGGACCTTTTGCAGCTGCTGTTCCAGCCGCTCGCCACCGACCGGCGCGGCGAGGTGCCGGAAGGCCAGAAGCCCTATTTCGAGATCCCCGTATTCAATTGGCACAAGGGATTCCTGAGCGCGATCTATCAGCGCCAGTATGTCGATTCGGCCCAGCGCTTCGCCGATGCGCCGCGGCTGTCGCCGGCCCAGGTCGAGGCCCTCGACATGTTCGATTCGCTGGCCGGCGACCCCGAGCTGCATATGTTCATGGAATTCAAGCCGGGCGACGTCCAGCTCGTGCACAACCACACCATGCTGCACGACCGTACAAGTTTCGTGGACTGGCCGGAGCCCGAGCGGCGGCGCCACCTGCTGCGCCTGTGGCTGGCAGCCGCCGACGCCCGGCCGTTGCCCGACATCTTCGCCCAGCGCTACGGCACGGTGACCGTGGGCGACCGCGGCGGCATCATTGTGCACGGCACCAAATTGCACGCGCCTCTCCAGGCGGTCTGACGCAGGTGGTTGACCCGACGGGTGGTCATCCCTAATTGAAGGCCGCCTGAAGACACTACCCGAAGACGACGAGGGACACCTATGGCCAGCGATCCTACCGCGGGCGGCGCCCCGGCGGAGATGCCGGTCGAGCCGTCCGATTCCAGCCTCGATATTCCGCCCAAGCCGGAGAGTGCGAGTGAGCTGCAACAGCTCGTCGAGCAGCTCCAGGCCGAGAAGGCCGACCTGCAGGACAAGCAGCTGCGTGCCCTCGCCGAGGCCCAGAACGTGCGCCGCCGCGCCCAGCAGGACGTCGAGAAGGAGCGCAAGTTCGGCATCGAGCGCTTCGCCCGCGACGTGTTGTCGGTGGCCGACAACCTGGGCCGCGCCTTGTCGGCACTGCCGGCGGATATCGAGTCGGTCGATCCCGCCCTTCGCAACGTGATCGTGGGCATCCAGGCCACCGATCGTGAATTGCAGTCGGTGCTGGAGCGCCATGGCGTCAAGCGCGTCGAGTCGCTTGGCCAGCCGTTCAACGCCGAATTCCATCAGGCCATGATGGAGGTCGAGGATCCCTCGGTGCCGGCCGGCACGATCGTCCAGGAGCTGATCCCGGGCTACCTGATCGCCGGACGCCTGCTGCGCGCAGCGATGGTCGCGGTGGCCAAGGGCGGCCCCCAGGCCGGACCGACGGTTCGGCCGCCCAGCAACGAAAACTAGGCCGCGGCACGCCTGCCGGCGGCGCTCATTTTGGAGCGAATTTCAGCGCCCATATCGGATCGCACCATTGCAGGTGGCCCTGCAGGACCTATATAGCCCCTGTCCTGACCCGGTTTTTCCGGCAGGTAATCACATTTGGGGGGTCGATTTGGCGCCTTTGGGGCCGAGCCGATCCGCCTAGCGAGAGAGTAGCAACATGGCGAAAGTCATCGGAATCGACCTTGGTACGACCAATTCCTGCGTCGCGGTCATGGAAGGCGGCGACACCAAGGTTATCGAAAATTCAGAGGGTGCGCGGACGACCCCGTCGATGGTCGCGTTCACCGACAGCGGCGAGCGTCTCGTCGGCCAGGCCGCCAAGCGCCAGGCCGTGACCAACCCGCTCAAGACGCTTTATTCGGTCAAGCGCATGATCGGGCGCCGCTTCGAGGACCCGATGGTCCAGAAGGAAATGTCGCTCGTTCCCTTCAAGATCGTGAAGGCCACCAACGGCGACGCCTGGGTCGAGGCCGCGGACCAGACCTACAGCCCCAGCCAGATCTCCGCCTTCATCCTCGGAAAGATGAAGGAGACCGCCGAGGCCTATCTCGGCGAGAAGGTCGAGCAGGCGGTCATCACCGTTCCGGCCTACTTCAACGACGCCCAGCGCCAGGCGACCAAGGATGCCGGCCGCATCGCGGGCCTCGAAGTCCTGCGCATCATCAACGAGCCGACCGCGGCGGCGCTCGCCTACGGCATGGACAAGCGCAAGACCGGCGTCATCGCGGTCTATGACCTGGGCGGCGGCACGTTCGACGTGTCGATCCTCGAGATCGGCGACGGCGTGTTCGAGGTCAAGGCCACCAACGGCGACACGTTCCTGGGTGGCGAGGACTTCGACGTCCGCATCATCGGCTACCTGGCCGATGAGTTCAAAAAGGAACAGGGCATCGACCTGCGCAACGACAAGCTTGCCCTGCAGCGCCTGAAGGAAGCGGCGGAGAAGGCCAAGATCGAGCTCTCCAACTCCAAGGAGACGGAGATCAACCTGCCGTTCATCACCGCCGACGCGAGCGGTCCCAAGCATCTCGTGATCAAGCTGTCGCGCGCCAAGCTCGAGACCCTGGTCGAAGACCTGGTGCAGCGCACGCTCGAGCCCTGCAAGGCGGCGCTCAAGGATGCCGGCCTGCAGGCGGGCCAGATCGATGAGGTGATCCTGGTCGGCGGCATGACGCGCATGCCGAAGGTCATCGAGGTCGTGAAGCAGTTCTTCGGCAAGGAGCCGGCCCGCAACGTCAACCCCGACGAAGTCGTCGCGGTCGGCGCGGCTGTCCAGGCCGCCGTGCTGAAGGGCGAGGTCAAGGACGTCCTGCTGCTCGACGTGACGCCGCTGTCGCTCGGCATCGAGACGCTGGGCGGCGTGTTCACCCGGCTCATCGACCGCAACACGACCATCCCGACCAAGAAGAGCCAGACCTTCTCGACCGCCGAGGACGGCCAGACCGCAGTCACCATCCGCGTCTTCCAGGGCGAGCGCGAGATGGCGGCGGACAACAAGCTGCTCGGGCAGTTCGACCTGGTCGGCATCCCGCCGGCGCCGCGCGGCATGCCGCAGATCGAGGTCACCTTCGACATCGACGCCAACGGCATCGTCAACGTCTCCGCCAAGGACAAGGCGACGGCCAAGGAGCAGCAGATCCGCATCCAGGCCTCGGGCGGCCTCAGCGAGGGCGACATCCAGAAGATGGTCAAGGACGCCGAGCTGCATGCCGCCGAGGACAGGAAGCGCAAGGCGGTCGTCGAGGCGCGCAACCGCGCCGACCAGTTGGTCCACGAGACCGAGAAGCAGCTCAAGGAGCATGGCGACAAAGTCGGCGCCGGCGATCGGCAGTCCATCGAGTCGGCGATCGCCGACCTCAAGGCGGTCAAGGACCAGGACGACGCCGACGCCATCAAGGCCAAGAGCGACGCGTTGGCGCAAGCCTCGTTGAAGCTCGGCGAGGCCATGTACAAGGCGACTCAGGCCGCCGGCGGCAACGGTACCGGCGGTCCGGGCGGCCCAACCGGGGCCGGTCCCGGCGCGGAGGGCGGTCCCGGCCGCGAGGGCGTCGTCGATGCCGACTTCGAGGAGGTCGATGAGAAGCGCAAAGGCGGAACGGCGTAAGGGAGCAATCAGCCGTCAGCGGTCAGCAGTCAGCAAGGGGGACGTTCAAAGGCAGGAGGTTTTCGGCTGATTGCTGACCGCTGACTGCTGACGGCTATACTGAACGGCCATGGCGAAACAGGACTATTACGCGACGCTCGGCGTCGCCCGGGGGGCAAACGGCGACGACCTCAAGAAGGCGTTCCGTGCGCTCGCCATGAAGTGCCAACCGGACCGCAATCCCGGCGACAAGGCGGCCGAGCAGCGGTTCAAGGACATCAACGAGGCCTACGACGTCCTGAAGGACGACCAGAAGCGCGCGGCCTATGACCGCTTCGGCCATGCCGCGTTCGAGCAGGGCGGCGGGCGGCCGGGCGGGCCGGGCGATTTCGGCTTCGCCCAGGGCTTC
>JBQTJT010000153.1:0-9100 GCA_052386855.1 Reyranella sp. | reverse complement strand
GCCGGCAAAGCCAAGATGGTGGCGACAATCGCCGTCGCCCGAAAGCTGCTCACCATCCTCAACGCCATCCTCCGAGACAAAACACCATGGCAAAATGCTTGACCCCTGACACAGTCGCTGAGGAGCGACCCGCAGGGTCGCGTCTCGAAGGGTCGGCAACACCGTGGGTGCTGCGAACCGGCCTGTTTCGCGATTTCCTGTGCGGCCCATCCTTCGAGACGCGCCCTTCGGGCGCTCCTCAGGATGAGGGCATTGCGTGCAATGCTTGCAAAGTTAGCGCCTATGAGCGGCGCGCTCTCAGCCATGAGTTCGCTGTATTTCAAATGTATATACATTTGTGGTATCAATCGAACGATGAAGCCTATGAAAAAGCGATTGCCCAGTCTGGCCAGTGACCGCGCCGCGGAGACGTTCGTCGCCGAGTCCGACTTGTCGGCCTACGACCTTTCGAGCCTGCGATTGGTGCGTTACGAATTGAAGCCGAAGGACCGGGCGATCAGCGTACGTTTGCCCGACGAACTTCTGAAGGCCGTGCGTTCTCGCGCGAAACGGGCGGGAATTCCCTACCAGAGATTTATCCGCATCGCGCTGGAGCAAGCTGTCCAGAACGGCCGGCGATCGTCGTGACCTTCGAGATTTCCGTCGCCAGCGCCGATGACGTCGCCCGCATGGCCGAATGGGCGGCGGACGAAGGCTGGAACCCCGGCAATACCGATGCGCTGGCCTTCCATGCCGCCGATCCCGGCGCTTTCCTGATCGGCCGTCTCGACGGCAAGCCGGTCGCCTGCATCTCGGTGGTGCGCTATGGTGCGGCCTTGGGCTTCCTGGGCTTCTACATCGCCCGGCCGGAAGCGCGCGGGAAAGGCTACGGCATAAAGATCTGGGACGCCGGCATGGCGCGGCTGACGGGCCGCAATGTCGGCCTCGATGGCGTGGTGGCGCAGCAGCACAATTACAAGAAGTCGGGCTTTCGGCTGGCCTGGAACAACATCCGTCACGAGGGGCCGCCGCCCCCCGCTGCATCGCCCGCCGCCGCGCCGCCGGCCGGCATGACCCTGGTCGATGCCCGCAGCGTGCCGTTCGACCTGATCGCCGCCTACGACCGCCGCTTCTTCCCGGAGGCCCGCGACAGCTTCCTGGCGCCATGGATCGGCCTGCCGGAGCGGACCGGGCTGGTCGCGATGAAGGACGGCGTGCTGGAGGGCTTCGCGGTGATCCGCCCCTGTCGCGCCGCTGCACGCATCGGGCCGCTCTACGCCGCCACGCCTGCGATCGCGGCATCGTTGGTAAGTGCGCTGGCGGCGAAGACCGGTGCGTCGGCCGTGGCCATCGACGTCCCCGACCGCAACAAGGCCGCCGTCACGCTCGCGGAACAGATGGGCCTGAAACCCGCCTTCGAGACCGCACGCATGTATACCGGCGCCGATCCCGTGGCCGACTACGCCGGCCTGTTCGGCGTGACGAGTTTGGAGCTGGGCTAGAGTCCTCTTCCGGACCGCGAGCCTCCGGATCGCTCATCGTCGAGCCGGAGGCTCGCGGTCCGGAAGATCACGCCAGCGCCGCACTCACCGCGTCCTCGACGCGCTCCAGCCAGACGAATTCGAGCGCCTTGCGCACCTCTTCGGGGATATCGTCGTAGTCGCGCTTGTTGCGGGCCGGCAGCATCACGCGGTTGATGCCGGCGGCGGCGGCAGCCACGACCTTCTCCTTGATGCCGCCCACCGGCAGCACCAGGCCGCGCAGGCTGATCTCACCGGTCATGGCCGTGTCGCTGCGGATCGTGCGGCCGGTCAGCAGCGAGGACAGCGCCATGAACATGGCGACACCGGCGCTGGGGCCGTCCTTGGGCGTGGCGCCTGCGGGCACGTGGACGTGGATGTCGTTGTCCTTGAACAGCGTGGGATCGATCTTCATCGCCGCCGCCTGTCCCTTGACCAACGTGAGTGCTGCCTGGGCGCTCTCGCGCATGACCTCGCCGAGCTGGCCGGTCAGGATCAACCGGCCGCTGCCCGGCGAACGCGCCGCCTCGATGAACAGGATGTCGCCGCCGACCGGCGTCCAGGCGAGCCCTGTCGCGACGCCCGGCACTGAGGTGCGCATGGCGACGTCGTACTCGAACCTGAGCGGACCCAGCAGCTTCTCGAGGTCGCCGACGCCGATATGGACCTTGGTCGCCGTGCCCTCGGCGATCTCGACGGCGACATGGCGCAACGCCCGGCCGATCTCGCGTTCGAGCCCACGCACACCGGCCTCGCGCGTATAACCCGAGATGATCTGCTTCATTGCTGCATCGTCGATCCCAGCCTGGTCGGGCTTCAGCCCGTTGGCCTCGAGCTGGCGCCGCACCAGGTAACGCTTGGCGATTTCCAGCTTTTCGCCCGCGGTGTAGCCGGTGAGCCCGATGATCTCCATGCGATCGCGCAACGGGCCGGGGATGGTCTCCAGCATGTTGGCGGTGGTGATGAAGACGACGCGGCTCAAGTCGAACGGCACGTCGAGGTAGTTGTCGCGGAAGGTGCCGTTCTGCTCCGGGTCGAGCACCTCCAGCATCGCCGACGACGGATCGCCGTGGACGCCGGAGCCCATCTTGTCGATCTCGTCGAGCATCATCACGCAGTCGCGCGAGCCCGCCTTGCGGATCGCCTGGATGATGTTGCCTGGAAGTGCCCCGATGTAGGTACGCCGATGGCCGCGGATCTCGGCCTCGTCGTGCACGCCGCCCAGGCTGACGCGCGCGAACTTGCGGCCCATCGCACGGGCGATCGACTGGCCGAGCGAGGTCTTGCCGACGCCGGGCGGGCCGACGAAGCACAGGATCGGCGCCTTGCCCTCGGGCGCCAGCTTGCGCACCGCGAGATACTCGACGATGCGCAGCTTGATCTTCTCGAGGCCATAGTGGTCGTGGTCGAGCACGCGGCGCGCCTCGGCGATGTCGATCGGCGGCGCCTCGGGCAGCGCCCACGGCAGCTCGATCAGCGTGTCGAGGTAGGTGCGGATCATGCCGTACTCGGCCGCCGCATCTGAGGTGCGCTGCAGCCGGCGCAGTTCCTTGCGCGCGACCGCCTCGACCTCGGGCGGCATGTGAGCGTCGCCGATCGCCTTCTCGAGATCGGCGATCTCCTGCTTGTTGGTGCCGTCCTCGCCCAGCTCGCGCTGGATCGCCGCCATCTGCTCGCGCAGCAGCATCTCGCGCTGGCGCGCATCGAGCGAGGCCTTGGTCGACTGGCCGATCTGGTTGGAAAGCCGCAGCACTTCGAGGCGCTGTGCGAGCAGCGCCGTCACCTTGTCGAGACGCGGCACCAGCTCGACCGTCTCCAGGATCTCCTGCTTCTCCGCCGGCTTGGAATCGAGATAGGTCGCGGCGAGATCGGCGAGCGCGCCGGCCGAGGCGGTCGCCTCGATGGTCTGGCGCAGCTCTTGCGGCACCTGCGGCAGCAGGTCCATCACCTCGCGCACCTGGCTCTGGAGCACGAGGAAGCGCGCCTCGATCTCCGGTCCGGTACCGGTCGGTTCAACCACGTGCAGGCCGCGCGCCAGCAGGAACGGATGGCCCTCGACGAACTCGGTGATGCGGAAGCGCTGCACGCCCTGGCAGATCACGTGATGCGTGCCGTCGGGCGCCGTGACGTAGCGCACGATGTTGGCGACCGTGCCGATCTGGTGAAGGTCCTCTGGGACGACCTCGCTCTTCTCGGGGTCGCGTTGCAGCACGACCAGGACCTGACGCTGCTCGCGCACGGCCTGCTGGGCCGCGGCGACCGTGGCCGGCCGAACCATCGAGAGCGGAAACACCATTTCCGGGAACAGGACGAGGTTACGCGTCGGCAGCACGATAAGAGCGTCGGCCGGCAGCGGCGGAGCAACCGACTGGCCCGAGGCCGTGACGCCGGCCGGGTTGGTGTTCTGATTGGTGTTCATGTCGTCGGGCGCGGTCATGGCCTGCCCCTCCGCGGCGTCTTGCTCAGGCTGATCACCAGGCAGCCGTTCACCGACGTCCGGCGTACCGACTCGTAGCGGCCGGCCGGCAGCGCGATGCGCCGCTCGAAGCGGCCCTGCGGCAATTCCAGGCGATGAATGGTGGCGGTACGCAATTCGTCCGGCAGCACGCGCACGCCCGCAATCACGAGCACGCCGTTCTCGATCGTGGCCTGCACCTGCTGGGCATCGACGCCGGGCAGGGCGGCCAGGATCAGCACCTCATCGTCGGTTTCCAGCATGTCGACCGGCGGCTCCCAGTTGGCGCCCTGCGCCGAGGCCTGCGGCCGGAACATCTGGCGATGGAGCCGGTCGGCCTGCGCCAGCATGTGCAGCGCGTCCGACCACATCCAGTCGCGGGGGTCGTTTCCAGCCATGCCCTAGATCTCCCTTTCCATGAGGGAAATATAGGGAGCGTTCCGTGAAGACACAGGGGTGGCCGACGAATTCCTCAGCCGTGGCGGCCGGGCACCAGGGCCAGCCAGAGCGAGATCACCGTCGAGGCGATGGCGGCGGCCTGCAGCCACGACAGCGGCTCGTGCAGGATCAGGATGCCGCTCACGATCGCCACGATCGGGATGGCGATGGAGGAGAGCGCGGCGACCTGGGCGGGCAGGAGCTTGACCAGGGCGAACCAGGTGGCGGTGCCGAACGCCATGGGAATGGCGCCGGTGTAGAGGGTGGCGGCCAGCGCCTTGGTCGACGGCCAATGCGTCGGCATGCCGTCGAACAGGAGTGCGCCGAGCGCAATCGGCGGCAGGCAGATCACGACCTGCCAGAAGGTGAGCGAGAGGCCCATGCCCGGCCAGCTCGTGCGCTTCACGATGAAGGTGCCGACGGCCCAGCAGAAACCCGCCAGCAGGCCCCAGAACAGGCCGGCCGGCGCCTGGGCGTAGCTCTGGAAGTTGGGGATCATCAGGGCCGCGACCGCCGCGGCGCCGATCGCGATGGCGGCCAGCAAACGTGGGGTGAGGCGCTGGCCGAACACCAGGAAGCCCATCGCCGCCACCCAGAGCGGCATCGTGTAGGCCAGCACCGAGGCGTGACCCGACGGGATGTAGAGCACGGCAAGCGACGTGGCGATATTCCACACGCCGATGTTCATGGCGGCCGCGGCGATCAGCGCCGGCCATTTGCCCTTGGGAACGGCGAAGCTCTCGCCGCGCAGCAGCAGGATCAGGCTCAGCATCACCACCGCCGCCGACAGCACGATGGTGCGGAACGTCCACACCGGCAGCTCGTCGAGGGCGATGCGGAACAGCGGCCAGTTGGTGCCCCACACGAGAGTGAGGGCGCCGAGCAGCGCCAGCACCTTGGGCGAAACGCTGGTCATGAGGACTCAGGCTTGGTGTTCGTCCGGCGCCAGCAGGTAGCAGCCGTTGATGCGCCAGCTTCCGTCGGGAAGCTGCGTCATCGGGTAGACCGCAGTGACCGGCCGTCCGTCGGGGCCGACGACATGGACCTTCTGGGCGATCTCGCCGTGCAGCTCGACGATCTCGCGGAAGTCGAAGACCCTTGGCCGATACACCGGCGGATAGCCCTGGCGCACCATCTGCATGAAGACCTCGGGCTGGCCGAACATGCCCTGGATCATCGGCGAGGCGTAGCCGAAGGCCGCGTCGCCATCGTCGCGGCGGAAGGCATCGACCTGGCCCTGGATGACGTCGCGGATCGCCGCCTTGTCGGCGGGCGACACCGCAGGCTGTGCCTGCGCCACCGTGGCGAGGCTGACGATCAAACCGAGGAGTGCCAGGAAACGAAAGGCCATGGTGTCAGCTTACGCTCATGGCCGGGGTCGCGCGACGCTATTGCAGCGGAGACGCTATTGAAGTGGAGACTATTGAAGGGGAACTGGCCGCCGGCCGCCCGTTGTCGTCACCCGCTGCGCGCCCGGGTTGCCCAGGCGGCCGAGGTTCACGCCGTAGGAGAGCGCCGCCAGGTTGGTGCGCTCGCGGGCGAGAAAGCCGTTCTCGCGGCCGATCTGGGCGTTGAGGTCGCCGATCAGCCGGTCGATCTGCTGCATGGAGCGCGTGGTCTCGCTCTCGATGGCGCGCAGGTTGCGGTGATCCTCGTCGACCGCGCCGCCGACGGAGAAGGTCGCGCGGATGTTCTCGAGCAGGTAGCCCGCGACCGACGCCTGGGTCGTCACCTGGCTGGCCAGCGAATTCAGTTGGCCGACGCCCAAGGTGGCGTCGTCGAGCTTGGCTTGCGCGGCGTTCCACTGGTTCACCAGCTCGGGATTGCCCGGGGTCGTGCCGGTCTGCAGGCGCGAGGTGATGCCGTTCACGAGGCCGCTGTAGGCGGCGGAGTCGCTCGAAAGCCGGCTGCGCGTCGCATTGAGTTGGTTCTGCTGCGTGGCGATGGCGCTGTTGAGCGCTGCCTGGTCGGCGCGCAATTGCTGGATGCGCTGCCGCACGGTCTGAGTGCCAGTTTGGCTGATCGCGGGATTGGACGATGGCGGGCTGACGGAAGGCGCAAAAATGCTGCCCTCGTTGCACCCGCTCAAAACGACCGCCGCCAAGAGAAGCACGGATCGTTGGACTCTTAGCGCCATCGTTGGCCTCGAAACTGCCCTGGCATCATCAATTGGGCGCCTCCGCATCGACCGCCCAAAAACGGGCAGCTCGATTCGGGGCACCAGCCCCCAAATCCAGATGCCTGTGATGCTACTTGAAAGCAAGTAAATCCGACAAGCGGCGATTTCTTAGGCAGCAGAGGCACTTGGCTCATATTGTGCACTCTTTTATGGTCCTTCGTGCAAGCCTTCTGATGCTTGCAACACGGGGACAGTTTCATTAGGGTGCCCGCCTTCTTGCCGGCCGCCTCTTGGGAGGCAGCCCGGCCGTGCGCCCGTAGCTCAACTGGATAGAGCATCTGACTACGAATCAGAAGGCTAGGAGTTCGAATCTCTTCGGGCGCGCCATTTCTTCCCGGTCTCCATGTTCAAGCCGATCCTCGCATACGTCGGCCTCCGCCGGCCCTACCGGTTCGAGCGGGCAATTCCGGCCCTACTTGCGGTGCTTCTGTCGTTTGTTGTCGTCGTCTCGGCTGCCTGGCTCGCCACCGTTGACGAACTGACCGCCGGCGGCCCCCGAGCCGTCTACTTCCTCTATCTCCTGGTGCTCCTGGCTCTCGTGATCGCGCTTGTCCGCTGGCCGCGGCTGGCGCCGGTGCTGCTGGTTCTCGCCGTGGCCGACCTGTTCTGGGGCGTGGGCTCGCATGCCCTGCACCGCGCCGGCTATGCCGATGGGTCACTGCTGCCGCCGAATGTCGCCGAGCCGGAGCGCTTCCAGTGGCACGACCTCCTGCAGGCCACGCCCATCCCGTCGCTGAAGATCACGAGCCCGACCGGACTTGCCATCAGCCATACCTCGGAGGGTACGCGTGGGCGCGATCCGGCGCCGGGCTCCCTCGACGGGCGGACGGTGGTGGCGACCTTCGGCGGCTCGACGACCTACGACATCGGGGCGGCGGAAGGCGATACCTGGAGCGATCGCCTGGCCGAGGCGCTCGGTCCGGACCGTGTCTTCGTGGTCAACCACGGTGTGCCGGGCTACACGACCGTCGAGCACCTGATCCAGACGGCGTTCTACCAGACCAGGTTCGGCAAGCCGCCGCGCTGCGCGATCTACTATGTCGGCTGGAACGACCTGCGCAACGCCCACATTCCCAAGCTCGATCCCGCCTATGCCGACTTCCACCTGCCGAGCCAGGTCGACTCGCTCAAAGTGCGCCGGATCGGCGGCTCGCATGTCACGATCTCGCCGCTGCTGACGATGCTGGCGCGCTTCGTCAGTTCGAATGTCGATACCGTGCGCTATCTGGTCGATCCCTACGGCCGCGATCCGGTGAGCGGCAGAGATCCCGCGCTGGAAGCGCTGTACGAGCGCAACATCCGGTCGATCTCGGCCATCAACCGCGCGCGCGGGGTTGCCACGATCTGGGTCGGGCAACTGGTCAATCGCGAGCGGCTGCAGGGCGATGGCCGGTACGGCTGGCTGCCGTTGGTGCGCGATCGCGACATCTGGCCGTTGCTGCAGCACTTCAACGCGATCCTCGAGCGAACGGCGACAGCCCTGGGCGACACCTATGTCGCCGTGCCGCCCGATTCCTTCACCGGCGCCGATTTCGTCGACCAGGGCCACTTTTCGGCCCAGGGCTCGCGCCGGTTCGCCGAGTATCTTGCGCCCGCCGTGCGCGAGGCTTGCCGCTAGGCGCGCGGGACTTTACTGGTTCGACCATGCCTTCCCTCCAGCGAGTCATCCTGATCACCGGCGCGTCCTCCGGCATAGGTGCTGCGACGGCCCGGGCGCTTGCCGCGCCGAATACGGCCATCGTCCTGCATGCCCGAAAGAATCGCGCCGGGGCCGAGAAAGTCGCCGATGTCGTGCGTGGCTCGGGCGCCGAAACATCGGTCCTCGAAGGCGATCTCAGCCAGCCGGGCACGGCCCAACGCCTCGTCGAGGAGACCGTGGCCAGGTTCGGCCGGCTCGACGTCGTGGTGAGCAATGCAGGTTTCGCCGACCGCCGGCCGATCGGCGAGGTCGATCGCGCCGCGTGGGACGCCAGCATCGCGTCCATGACCTCGGCCTTTTACGAATTCGCGACCTCGGCCAAGCCGTGGCTGATCAAGGCCGGGACGGGCGGTCGGATGGTCGGCGTGTCCTCGTTCGTGGCCCATGCCTTCGCGCGCGGCCTGCCGAGCTTTCCCGTCTCGGCCGCGGCCAAGGCCGGCGTCGAAGCGCTGGCCCGTGCCTTCGCCGTCGAGATCGCGCCGTCGGGCGGTACCGTCAATTGCGTGGCGCCGGGACTGATCGAAAAGGACGCCGGCGCCCATGTCGCCCTGTCGCTCGCCCGCATGCAGGAAATGAGCGCCCTGGTGCCGATGGGCCGCTATGGCAAGACAGCCGAGGTCGCGGCTGCGATCGCCTTCCTGTGCTCGCCGGCGGCCAGCTACATCACGGGACAGACCATCCACGTGAATGGTGGCGTGACGCTCTAGCTGTGGAGCCTCAACAGGTTGTCCTCGGTTAGACCGAGTTTGCTGATGGGGATGCTACCTTTGATGCCGCCATGTGGTCGATGCCAGTTGTAACGGTGGATCCAGAAGGGCAGCTCCTGAGCG
>JBQTJT010000152.1:0-16984 GCA_052386855.1 Reyranella sp. | reverse complement strand
CGCGCATGCTCGCCGACGGCGCCGGCCACGGGTGAATCCGGAATTCAGCGCTTCAAGCGCGCCAGCAGGCGCGGGTAATCCTGGATGCGCGCGATCGGGCCGAGCGCGGCGAGCGTCGGCTCGGAGGCGGTGAGCCGGCGCGCGACGCGCGCGATCGCGCCCAGGTCCGCGGCCTCGATCCGCGCGACGATCTCCTCGGTCGGAATCGGGCGGCCGAACAGCATCAGTTGCCGTGCCGCCTGTTCGCAGCGAACGGTGGTGCTCTCCAGTCCCATCAGGATGCTGGCCTTGAGCTGGGCGCGGGCGCGCGCGATCTCGCCCTCGCCCAGGTCGTCGGCGACGCGGACGATCTGGTCGGCGATCACCGCGAGCGCCTGGTCGGCGTCGCCTTCGCTGGTGCCGGTGTAGATGCCGAACAGGCCGCCGTCGGCGTAGCACGACAGGAACGAAAAAATATCGTAGGCGAGCCCGCGCTCCTCGCGCACGTCCTGGAACAGGCGCGAGGACATGCCGCCGCCGAACAGGGTCGAATAGATGGCGAGCGCGAAATAGTCGGGATCGCGATAGCCGATGCCCTCGCAGCCCAGCACGAGGTGGGCCTGCTCGAGCACACGGGTCTCGCGGCCGTCGCCGCCGACATAGCGCAGCGGCGTCGGGATGATCGCGTTGGCCGGCGTGCGCGGCACCGAACCAAAATGTTTCTCTGCAAGATCGACGATGTGGTCGTGTTCGACGCGGCCCGCCGCCGACAGCACCATGTTGGAGGCGGTGTAGTGGCGGGCGAGGAAGGCGAAAAGATCGTCGCGGCCGATCGCCTCGACCGAATCGGCCGTGCCCAGCACCGGCCGGCCGAGCGGCTGGCCGGGCAGCGCGGTTTCCTGGAACTGGTCGAAGATCAGGTCGTCGGGCGTGTCGAGCGCCTGGCCGATCTCCTGGAGGATGACGCCGCGCTCGCGCTGCAGCTCGTCGGGATCGAACACCGAATTGCGCAGGATGTCGGAGACCATCTCGACGCCCAACGCCACGTCCTCCTTGAGGACCGACGCGTGATAGGCCGTGATCTCGCGCCCGGTGTAGGCGTTGAGGCTGCCGCCGACGTTCTCGATCTCCTCGGCGATGGCGCGGGCGCTGCGGGTCTTTGTGCCCTTGAAGGCCATGTGCTCGAGCATGTGGGCCATGCCGTTCAGCTCGGCGCTTTCGTGGCGCGTGCCACAGGCGACCCAGATGCCGAGCGAGGCCGATTCGACCTCGGGCATCTCGTCGACGGCGATGCGCAGGCCGTTGCCCAGCGTGGTGACCTTGACTTCGCTCATGTGCGAACCTTGCTCCGTGTCGCGGGTGCGGCTGCCATCCGACGTTCGTCGATCATGGCTTTCAACTCGTCGATATCGTTGCGCAGGCCGTCGACCCGTTCGGCCCGATCCATCAGATCGCCGAGGCGTGCCGGAAGCGGCGGCCGCACGCCGGTTGCCTTCTCGACGGCGTCGGGAAACTTGGCGGGATGCGCCGTCGCCAGCACGACCATGGGAATGGCGGGATCGCGGCGATGCTGCTGGGCAACGGCATAGCCGATCGCGGTATGCGGATCGATGGTCTCGCCGAAGCGACGGTGGCAATCGGCGATGGCGGCCAGGGTGCCGGGCTCGTCGACGCGGCCGGCGTCGAACAACTCGCGCACGCCCGCCAGCGCATTGGCGCCGACTTTGAGCGTGCCGGTGTTGCGGAAGGCGGCCATGGCGTCGGCCAGGGTCTTGCCGTTGCGGTCGTAGAGGTCGAACAGCAGGCGCTCGAAGTTGCTCGAGATCTGGATGTCCATGCTGGGACTCCAGGTCGGCACGACCTCGGTCATCGTCATGGTGCCGCTCTCGAAAAAGCGCGCCAGGATGTCGTTGCTGTTGGTGCCGACCACGAAGTGCGAGATCGGCAGGCCCATCTGCCTGGCGGCATAGCCTGCGTAGACGTTGCCGAAGTTGCCGCTGGGCACGGTGAAGGCCACCGGCCGCTCGGGCGCGCCGAGCTTCAGGGCGGCCCAGAAATAGTAGACGATCTGCGCCATCACGCGGGCGAAGTTGATCGAGTTCACCGCCGTCAGCGCATGGCGGTCGCGGAAGGCGAGATCGTTGAAGCAGGCCTTGGCGAGGTCCTGGCAGTCGTCGAACGTCCCTTGGACCGCGATATTGTGCACGTTGGGCGCCGACACCGTCGTCATCTGCCGGCGCTGGACCTCGCTCACGCGCCCCTTGGGGAACAGCATGAAGATGTCGATCGTCTTGCGGTCGCGCACTGCCTCGATGGCGGCCGAGCCGGTATCGCCCGACGTGGCGCCGACGATGGTGGCATGCTGGCTGCGGCGGGTGAGCGTGTGGTCGAGCATGCGGCCGAGCAGTTGCAGCGCCACGTCCTTGAAGGCGAGGGTCGGCCCATGGAAAAGCTCCATCAGGTGCAGCCCTGAATCGCCCAGCGGTTTCACGGGCGCCACCTCAGGCGTCTCGAACGAGGCATAGGCCTCGCCGATCAGGCGGCGGAAGGTCGCCTCGTCGAACGTATCGCCGACGAAGGGCCGCATGATGCGGAAGGCGAGCTCGCTGTAGTCGAGGCCCTTGAGCCCGGCGATCTCGGCCTTGGAGAATTGCGGCCACTCGGCCGGCAGATAGAGGCCACCGTCGCGGGCGAGGCCCGCGAGCATGATGTCCTCGAAGCCGAGCGGCGCAGGCTGGCCCTGCGAGCCGTGGCGGGTGCTGACGTAGTGCAAAGGAAACTCCGGCTCGTCGGCTAGGCGACCTGGCGGCAGGCCTCGTGATCCTTGCGGACCCGCTTCGTGGAAGCCGGGAACTTCGCAAGGGCTCGCTCCGGGCGGGTCGGGCGTTTCACCAGATCGCCGCCGCAATTCGGGCAATGACCGCCCAGGCGAGTTCGGGCGCAATCCGCGCAGAATGTGCACTCGAAGGTGCAGATCAGGGCGTCGGACGCGCCATTGGGCAGGTCCTTGTCGCAGCATTCGCAGTTGGGGCGCAGGTCGAGCATGGGTTCCTCTTACGCCTGGAGGTAACGACTTTCCAGATGCAGCTTGAAGGCCGCAACACCCAGCGGGGCTCCCGTGGCAGCGGCCAGGATCTCGTCGGTCGTGGCGCGCGAGCCCTTGCTGTGCACGTTTGCCCGCAGCCACCCCAGCAACGGCGCGAAATCGCCCTTCCCGATGGACTCCAGCAGGCCCGGCACGGCCTGGCGCGCGGCGGCGAAAAGCTGGGCCGCCGCCAGGGCGCCCAATGTATAGGTCGGGAAATAACCCCATCCGCCATCCGGCCAATGGATGTCCTGCAGGCAGCCCAGCGCATCGTCTGATGGCACGATCCCCAGCAATTCACGCATGCCGTCGTTCCAGGCACCTGGCAGGTCGGCCAGCGCCAGGTCGCCCGCCAGCATCGCGCGCTCCAGCCGGTAGCGCAGCATGACGTGCAGCGGATAGGTGACTTCGTCGGCATCGACCCGGATGAAGCCCGGCGCCACGCGCGTGTAGAGGCGGTGGATATTGTCTTCGCTCCAGGCAGGACCCTGCTTGCCGAAGACCGCGCGCATGCGAGGGGCCGCGAAGTCGATGAAGCTGCGGCCGCGGCATGCCTGCATCTCCATCAGCAGCGACTGGCTCTCGTGCAGTACCATGCCGCGGGCGTTGCCGACGGGCTGGCGGCGCCATTCGCGCGGCAGGCCGGCCTCGTAGAGCCCGTGGCCGGTCTCGTGCAGGGTACCCATCAGGGAGCGCGCGAAGTCGGCCTCGTCGTAGCGCGTGGTGATGCGCACATCGTCGGCGGTGCCGCCGGTGAAGGGATGGGCCGAGACGTCGAGCCGGCCATGATGGAAATCGAAGCCGATGACCCGGATCATCTCTTCGCCCAGCCGGCGCTGGGCCTCGACCGGGAACGGCCCGTCGAGCGCCAGCGGCGCGGGCTCGCTCTTCTGGCGCTCAAGCACGCGGCCGAGCAGGCCCGGCAGGAAGGTGCGCAGCTCGTCGAACAGCGTATCGATGCGGGCGGAACGGCCGCCGGGCTCGAACTCGTCGAGCAGCGCGTCGTAGAGCGACGTGCCTAGCGCCGCGGCTTTCGCTTCGCCGACCCGGCGCATGAGGGTCAGCACCTCCTGCAAAGTCGGCAGCAGGGACTTGAAGTCCGCGTTCTTGCGCGCCTCGCGCCAGACATGCTCGCAGGCCGAGGTGGCGCGGACACGGGCCTCGACGAGATCCCCCGGCAAGGCTTTCTCGTGCACCCAGGACCGGCGCATCTCGCGCAGGTTGGCCGCCTGCCAGCGACCGAGCGATGCCCTGTTCTCCTCCGCCCGCGCCAGCAGCTCGGGCATGTCAGGCGCCGTGATCATCTCGTGCGCGACGACGTTCAGCGTCGCCAGCTGGTCGGCGCGATCCTCGCTGGCGCCGTCCGGCATCATGGTCGAGCGGTCCCAGCTCAGGATCGCGCTGGCGCGGTTGACGGCGCTCAGCCGCGCGAAGCGCCGCTCCAGATCGGCATAGGGATCGTTGACGATCATGGCTTCCGCTTCGTCCGGCCGGCGACATCGAGCCGGCCGTTCTCCCAGTGATAGGCGAGATAGACGCCGGCCAGCGCCAGCGCGAGCAGGAACCAGGTGATGGCGTACTGCACATGGTCGTTGGGAATATCGAGGCGCGTCTGGCCGCCGACCGGCGCGCCGCCCGGATTGGCCGCGGCATCGGCATCGAGGAAGAAGGTGTCGAGCCTGGCATCGGGCGGCGCGCCAGCGAGCTGGCGCATCAGGGGGACGTCGACGTGGAACCAGACGTTCTTGTCCGGCACGTTTTCCGGCACGAACCGGCCCTTGATCTGTGAACGGCGGACGATGCCGACGAGCTCGACGCGGCCGGCGACCTGGCCTTCGGCCCGCTTCGACGGTTCCTTCTTCTCCGACGGGATCCAGCCACGGTCGAACAGCACGACCCGCCCGTCATCGGTCTTGAGCGGTGTCACGACCTGGAGGCCGACCTTGTTCTTGAGGCTGCGGGCGGCGAGATGGAACTCCTTGCCGTGCTCGAAGGTGCCGGTGACCTTCACGCGCCCGTATTCATGGCGCAGCGGATCGCCCTTGAGCAGCTCGTCGAGCGAGATCGGTGCCGCCGCCTGGTTCGTGGCCATGCGATCCAGGATGTCGCGCTTCCATTCGCGGCGTTCGAGCTGCCAGACGCCCAGCGTCAGCGAGAGCACGAGGATCGGCAGTGAAATGAGCGTTGGCCACAGGGCCGGTCTCAACCTGATCATCTCGTCGAGGCTCCCAAAAAGGCGAACCGCCGGGGAGCGCCCGGCGGTTCCAAGGATAGTCCGATTGGTGCGATCAGTGCAGCGCGATCGGCGCCTTGCCGGCGCCCCACCAGTAGATGCAGAAGAACAGGAACAGCCACACCACATCGACGAAGTGCCAGTACCAAGCCGCGGCTTCGAAGCCGAAGTGCTGCTTGGGCTTGAACTGGCCCGCCTGCGCGCGGAACAGGCAGACGAGCAGGAAGGTCGTGCCGACGAAGACATGGAAGCCATGGAAGCCGGTCGCCATGAAGAAGGTCGACGAATAGATGCCGTCGCGGAAGCCGAACGGCGCGTGCATGTATTCGTAGAGCTGAACGGCCGTGAAGCAGATGCCCAGCACGACCGTGAGGAGCAGGCCGCGCACGGCGTCGCGCTTGTTGCCCTCGACGATGGCGTGATGCGCCCAGGTCACCGTGGTGCCCGAGAGCAGCAGGATCAGCGTGTTCATCAGCGGCAGGTCGAACGGCGCGATGATGCTGACGCCCTTGGGCGGCCAGACGCCGCCGGTGGCCTCGGCACGGACCGGCATCTCGGGCGAGTTGGGATAAAGCGAAGCGTCGAAGAAGGCCCAGAAGAAGGCGGCGAAGAACAGCACTTCCGAGGCGATGAACAGGATCATGCCGTAGCGCAGGCCGAGCTGGACGACTGGGGTATGGTACGTCCGCGATTCGACGATGACGTCGCGCCACCACCACCACATCACGGCGAAGATGACGAGAAAGCCCGGCACCACGATCCACCAGCTAAACGGCTTGACGACGCTCTCAACGCCCGCGCCGAACATGCCGGGATGCATGCCGAGAGCGGCGCCCAGCGCCAGCAACAGGGCACCGATCGCACCGAGCGCCGGCCACGGGCTCGGATCGACGAGATGATACGGATGATTCGGTTTGCCTGCGGACATGTTCATCCACCCTTTCCAGTTCCGTTGGCGGGAATACCGCCGAGCAATATCTTCGCCCGCTCCGTCTTCGCCTCGAAGAAGGTGTAGGAGAGCGTGACCGTGCGGACGTTGTCGTAGCGCCGATCCTTGTCCATCTCGGGATCGACGAAAAACACGACGGGCATGTCGACCGACTGCCCGGGCAACAGCAACTGCTCGGTGAAGCAGAAGCATTGCAGCTTGTTGAACCACGGACCCGCCGGCTCGGGCGTGACGTTGTACGTCGAGGTCCCGACGATCGGCCGCTGCGAGACGTTGGTCACGCGATAATGGACCAGCCGTTCCTCGCCGAGACGAACCTTGACTTCGCGCTCGAGCGGCTCGAAGCGCCAGGGCAGGTTGGGATCGACGTTTGAATCGAAGCGGACCTTGACGGTACGGTCGAGCAACGGACGATCGCCCTGCTGGGCGACGATCGGCGTACCGCCAAAGCCGGTCGTGCGGCAAAACAGGTCGTAAAGCGGCACCGAGGCATAGGCGAGACCGACCATGCCAACGGCCACGGCCACGAGCCGGCCGGCAAGCCGCGCGTTCTTGCGGCCCGGATTCATGGGACTCGTATCCGTGCTCACGCCTTATCTCCCATCCGCACGATGGTGAGGGCGAAGAACGCCACGACCATGACCAGCAGGAAGCCGGCCACGACGAGGTTCTTGCCCCGCTGGCGGCGGTGCAGGTCGGTATCGCCGGGGCGGCGGTCTTCGGCCATGGCCTCGCTCATCCGACGATGATCCGCTCGACGAGTCGATCGAGCGGCAACGCCGCGAACAGGACCGCGAGATAGAGCAACGAGAAGCGGAACATCCGGCGCGCCGCACCGAAGGCCGTTTCGTCGTCGGCGGTGCGCCACACGGCGATGGCATGACCGATGAACACGACGGACAACGTCAGCGCAACGGCGCCGTAGATCCAGCCGACGGCACCCAGCAGCGTCGGCGCCAGCGCCACCGGCGTCAGGATCAGGGTGTAGATCAGCATCTGCCGCTTGGTCTCGCGCGGTCCGGCCACCACGGGCAGCATCGGTACGCCGGCACGGCGGTAGTCGTCGCTGCGATAAAGCGCCAGCGCCCAGAAATGCGGCGGCGTCCACAGGAAGATCAGCAGGAAGAGTGCTGCCCCCACGGCCGAGACGTCGCCGGTCGCGGCGGCCCAGCCGATCATCGGCGGGAACGCGCCGGCAGCACCGCCGATCACGATGTTCTGCGGCGTGCGGCGCTTCAGCCAGATCGTATAGACGAAGACGTAGAACAGGATCGCCGCCGTGAGCAGCGCCGCGGCGACAAAATTGGTGGCCACCGCCATCAGCAGGACGGAGAAGATCGACAGCAGAACACCCAGGCCCAGCGCGTCGTCGGGTGCCACCCGGCCCGCCGGCAGCGGCCGGGTGCGGGTGCGCGCCATCAAGGCATCGAGATCGCGCTCGTACCACATGTTTATGGCGCCGGCGGCACCGGAGCCCAGCGCGATCGCCAGCACCGCGAGTGCCGCCGTGAAAGGATGGATATGGACGGGCGCGATCAGCACGCCGACCAGTCCGGTGAAGACCACCAGCGACATCACGCGCGGCTTCAGGAGATCGACATAGTCGCGCACGCGCGCGGGCGCGGCGGCGCTGCCGATGCTGCCCGTGAAAATGTGCGCGGTGTCGCTCATGTGCCTTTCAAGGCGAAGGCGCCTCCCTCCGATCCTTTGGGGGGCGCCTCCGCTCCGGTCCTAGTGATGTGCCGTCGGAGAGATGTGCGGCAATTCCTCGAAGGTGTGGAACGGCGGCGGCGAATCCACCGTCCATTCCAGCGTCGTGGCGCCCTCGCCCCAGTAGTTGGCGCCGACCTTGCGGCCGTACATCATTCCGGCGAACACCACGAACACCAGCCAGAAGATCGTCGCGCCGAACGACAGGAACGCGCCGATCGACGAGACGTAATTCCAGTGCGACATCGCGTCGGGATAGTCGACGTAGTGGCGGGGCATGCCGGCGAGGCCCGAGAAGTGCATCGGGAAGAACGTCAGGTTCACGCCGATGAAGGTGACCCAGAAATGCACCTGGGCCGCCCACTCCGGATACTGCCGGCCCGTCATCTTGCCGAACCAGTAGTAGAAGCCCGCGAACAGGCCGAACACCGCGCCGAGCGACAGAACGTAATGGAAGTGCGCGACCACGTAGTAGGTGTTGTGCAGTGCGTAGTCGACGCCGGCATTGGCCAGCACGACGCCGGTGACGCCGCCGACCGTGAACAGGAAGATGAAGCCGATCGCCCAAAGCATCGGCACTTCGAGCCTGATCGAACCGCCCCACATGGTGGCGATCCAGGAGAAGATCTTCACGCCGGTCGGCACCGCGATCACCATCGTGGCGGCCACGAAGTAGGCGCGCGTGTCGATGTCCATGCCGACCGTGTACATGTGGTGCGCCCACACGACGAAGCCGACGACGCCGATCGCCACCATCGCGTAAGCCATGCCGAGGTAGCCGAAGATCGGCTTCTTCGAGAAGGTCGAGATGATGTGGCTGACGATGCCGAAGGCCGGCAGGATCATGATGTACACCTCGGGATGGCCGAAGAACCAGAAGAGGTGCAGGAACAGGGTCGGGTCGCCGCCGCCGGCCGGGTCGAAGAAGCTCGTGCCGAAGTTGCGGTCGGTCAGCAGCATGGTGATGGCGCCGGCCAGCACCGGCAGCGCCAGCAGCAGCAGGAACGCCGTCACCAGGATCGACCAGGCGAACAGCGGCATGCGGTGCAGCGTCATGCCCGGTGCGCGCATGTTCAGGATCGTGGTGATGAAGTTGATGGCGCCCAGGATCGAGGACGCGCCCGCGATGTGCAGCGAGAAGATGGCGAGGTCCATGCCCGCCCCCTGCTGGGTCGACAGCGGCACGTAGATCGTCCATCCGGTGCCGACGCCGCCGCCGATCAGGGCGGAGAGCAGCAGCAGGATGAAGGCCGGCGGCAGCAGCCAGAAGCTGATGTTGTTCATGCGCGGGAACGCCATGTCGGGCGCCCCGATCATCAGCGGCACGAACCAGTTGCCGAAGCCGCCGATCAGGCCGGGCATCACGACGAAGAACACCATGATCAGGCCGTGGGCCGTGACGATCGTATTCCAGAAATGACCGTCCGGCGTACCGTCCGCGCCCTTGAAGAACTGCACGCCCGGCGACATCAGCTCGAGCCGCATGTAGACCGAGAACGACGCGCCGATCAGGGCGGCCAGGATCGAAAACACCAGGTACATCGTGCCGATGTCCTTGTGATTCGTGCTGTAGACGTAACGCCGCCAACCGGTCGGGGTGTGGTGGTCGTCGTGGCTATGATCGTGAGTGGCGCCGTGCGCGGTGGCCATTATCGAGTCTCCTGCGGAGAGCGCTTAGCGGGTGGCGGGAGGGGTGGCGGAAGCGACGTCGGTGGTGGGCAACAGCCCAGCCGACTTCTTCTTCTGCTCGACCCACTTGTCGAATTCGGGCTTGGCAAGCGCGCGCACCGCGATCGGCATGTACGTGTGACCGTTGCCGCAGATCTGCGAGCACTGGCCGAAGTAGTAGCCTTCCTTGGTGACGTTGATCCAACCTTCGTTGAGGCGGCCGGGGATCACGGTCTTCTTGATGCCGAAGCCCGGGACGGTCCAGCCATGCATGCTGTCGGCGGCGGTTCCGATGATGCGGATCGTGGTGCCGATGGGCACGACCATCTCCTCATCCACCGCCAGCAGGCGGGGCTGGTTCGGCTTTAGCTTGACGCGGTCGGCCTCGCTCAGGATGCGGCTCTCGACCGTGAAGTTGCCCTGGTCGGGATAGGCATACGACCAGTACCACTGGTGGCCGGTCACCTTGATCGTCATGGCGGCATCCACCGCCTTGTCGCCGTAGTACAGCAGCCGGAACGACGGGATCGCGATGACCACGAGGATCAGGATCGGGATGATCGTCCAGGCGACCTCGAGGAACGTGTTGTGGGTGGTGGTAGTCGCCGTCGGGTTGCGCGACGCATGGAAACGCCACATCGCGTAAAGCAGGAGAAACAGCACGAATACGGAGATCAACGTGATGATCACCAGCAGAATGTCGTGCAGCTGCTCGACCTTGACCATCAACGGCGTGTAGGGCGCCGAAAAATCCATCTGCCATTCGTGCGGGATACCGACGACTGGCTGCGCGCTGGCGCTGCTCGCGACGCCGAGACCCGCGACCGCCGACAGAACTCCCAAAATGCCCAATACGCGCTTGCCGATCATGCATCCGTCCCCTTGTGCGGCCCCGAATTCCCTCGGGATTCCGAACCGCAAAATCCCCCGCATTTCACAGCGGTTAGTACCAGATATAGCTCTGGCAGGTAACGGGTTTTCACCCCCACTCGGTATGTGGCGGCCAGTCGCAGTCGCTATCGCAGGGCGGTCGAAAGCGCCTCGCCATAGCCCGCGTCCCGTACGCGGCCGGCGAAGGACGGCGCCGCCGTGCCGCGTTGAAACCGGCCGTTCTCGTAGCCAAAAAGCCGTCCACCGGTGGAGTCCGTCACCGAAACGACGTGGAACAGGCCGTCGCGCGCCCGTCCGAGGCGGACGACAAGATCGGCCCGGCCCTGCAGCGCCGCAGCCATTCCCTCCGGGATGGCAACGACGCTCGCCCGTTCGCCACGCGACAGAGCCGCCCCCAGCGCCGACAATTCCGGCACCGACAGTTCCGACGTTTGGGCCGAATCGACGAGGAGCAAATCCGGGCGCAGCCGCGCGCCGGCCGCCAGGAGTGCGGAGAAGGACGCCCCGCCCGTCCCGTCGGACGGAACCGCAAGCTCGACCTTCGATGGCAACGGCCAGTTGAATGCGCGATGCCGCGCCACAGTGACGATCCGCGCCGAACCAAAATCCCTGGCGATCGCGGCCAGCAACGCCGTCTTGCCCGATCCCTCCGGTCCGGCGATCAGCACATTGAGGCGGCAACGCACGGCGATCCGCAGAAGATCGCAGATGGGACGGTCGAGCATCTCCGAGGCGATCAGGCGCTCGAAGGTCGCAGCCCCTGGGTCGCCGCGGCGCAGGACCAGCACCGGCCCCGAGGGCGCGGCCGGCGGCGCGACCAGCGTGCCTTCGCTGCCGTCGCGCAGGCGAAAATCCGCGATCCCCGAGGGCGGCAGGCGGACGAGACGTGCCACGACCTCGAGCAGATGCGCGCGATCGCGAAACCGCTCCGGCGCCGCCACGAGCACGCCATTGCGCTCGACGAAGACGGCGTCGGGCCCATTGACGACGACCGCCTGGATGGAGCGGTCGGCCCACAGCCTGTCGATCAAGCCCAGGCCGCAGATCTCGCTCAGCGCCAGCAGCGCCAGCCGTTCACGCCCCTCGGCCGGGAGGTCGGCCAGAACAGCGTCGATGGCCTCGCGCGCCGTAGCCCGATCGGCACCAGCCTTGAGCCGCACACGCGCCCGTGCAACGACCGTCGCCAGCAGCCCTTCGAACGAGACCAAAGGCGAGGGCGGCGCCTGGAATACCGAGGCGGGCACGCGAGGGGCTGGCGCGGCGGCCTCGTCGCCGGTCCAGGGCTTGGCATCCGCTGCCGGTTCGGCCGTGAAGACGACCAGTGCCGGCTCGGGCACCTGCCGCTGCTGGGCGAGCACTTCGGCCACCAGCCGGCGCAGTTCGAAGCTGGTCAGCGTGACACCGCGCGTGCGGAAGGAATTGTGCACGAGTTCGCCGATCGCATAGGCGATCTCCGGCGGCGAGCGGCTCTTGTCGAGCAGCGCGCGGACCGCGCCGTCCATGCCGGCGCAGAAGGCCTGCCAGGTCTCCTGCATCTGGCGTCCGCGCGTGGCGTCGCCGGGCAAAGGAAAGATCCGGTCGAGCGACCGCACGCCCGCCCCCGCCCCCGGTGGCGTCTCGCCTGCCGGGGGGCTGGGCCGTTCGAGCACGGAACTCATGGAGGACGGCTTGCTCTCAAGCCTGTCCCCGCCGCTCAAGGCGGTCATCGACCAATCCGCTTAAAAAATGACTTCCCACAATACCCGGCCGGTACTGTACCCACCGGAGCCCCGAAAACCACGGCAAACGATGCACAACCGGCGGGCGCAGGAAGCCGCCACCAAGTTGCCGCTTGTCTTTCGACCCCCGCCCACTATGGTCCCGCGCCGTCGCACTTTGTTCGCAGGAGCCGCTGCCATCATGGACAAGGAAAACACCCTCTACATCGATCTCAAGGACGGCCGCGTCGTCATCGAGATGCGCCCCGACCTCGCCCCCACGCACGTCGCCCAGATCAAGAAGCTGGCGCGCGAGGGCAAGTACGACGGCGTCGTCTTCCACCGCGTGATCGAGGGCTTCATGGCCCAGACCGGCGACCCCAACGGCACCGGCAGCGGCGGCATGGGCGAGCTGCTGAACGCGGAGTTCTCGAAGGAGCCGCACGTCCGCGGCTCAGTCTCGATGGCCCGCACCAACGACCCCAACAGCGCGCGCAGCCAGTTCTTCATCGTGTTCAAGGACTCGAACTTCCTCGACGGCCAGTACACCGTGTGGGGCAAGGTGACGTCGGGCATGGAGTTCGTCGACAAGATCAAGCGCGGCGCCGGCGGCTCGGGCGCCGTGGCGGCTCCCGCCGACAAGATGGTCAAGGTCCAGGTCGCCGCCGACGCGAAGGAGTGACCATGCGCCGCAAGTTCCTCTTCTCGATCGCCGCTGCCGCCCTCCTCCCGTTCGCCGGCACCGCGGGCGCCGCCGACAAGGAGAACACCCTCTACATCGATCTCAAGGACGGCCGCGTCGTCATCGAGATGCTTCCCAACCTCGCGCCCAAGCACGTCGCCCAGATCAAGAAGCTCGCCCGCGAGGGCAAGTACAACGGCGTGGCCTTCCATCGCGTGATCGAGGGCTTCATGGCCCAGACCGGCGATCCCGACGGCACAGGCCGCGGCGGCATGGGCGAACTGCTGCCGGCCGAGTTCTCCAAGGCGCCACACACGCGCGGCACGGTCTCGATGGCCCGCCTCGACGAACCCAACACCGCGCGCAGCCAGTTCTTCATCGTCCTGAAGGACTCGAACTTCCTCGACGGCAAGTACACCGTATGGGGCAAGGTGACGTCGGGCATGGAGTTCGTCGACAAGATCAAGAAGGGCGCCCCGGGTTCGGGCGCCGTCGCGCCGCCGCCCGACCGGATGATCAAGGTCCAGGTCGCCGCCGACGTGAAGAGCTGACGATGGACCATTTCGTGGCACAGCTCGTTGTGCCACGGCGTGTCCAGGAAGTTGTGCCACGAAGCCGGGTCAACCCCTTGATCCGGCTTCCTGATCGCCCCCTGACGATCTGTGCCACCGAGCCCGGCTGCTTCGCAGGATGAGTGTCCGGAAAATCGGCACCGTTTCGAGTGAAAAGTGGACCATAAAAACGCCCGGAACGGGAAACCGTCCGGGCGTTGCTGTCAGTGCCCGCAAGGGCTCCGACGATAGCTGAATTCAACGTCAGGTTGCTGTCTGACCATGAAGTACGTGCTATCATGGCCGTCGGCCACCCACTTCAGGCAACGATACGACCGTGGCGCTATTTTGGTTCGTCCTGTCCACCGCCGTGAGGTTCACGGCGATTTTTGTGTTGTGCGTCAGCCTTTACCGGGTCCTCAGTATCCTGCCGCGCTGCTTCGTTGAGGCGAGCATCTGGGACCAGTTCACCGGCCTACCGTGGTGTCTGATCGCCATCGCGTTTCCACTTTCGGACCCGCCGCGGACATGGGCTACGGACGGGCGGATCGCGCTTCACGAACTTGTGTCGCTGGTCGTGGCATCGATCGTCACCGTGGCCTGGACCATCCGCAATAGCCGCAGAAAGAACTCACCATACGAAGGTTGATGCCGGCGCAATCGGCCCAATCAAAAGACACCGCTTTGCCCCAGCTTGTATCCAAGTTCGATGAACTCCCGGGTCTGCGGATCCAGGCGATAAGATTCTCCAGGCCTCACATTGCTCGAATACAGGCTCGCGAAGCCCCCGAAATCGCCAGGACAAGCCATAAGGGCAGGCCCGCCTGCTGAGCAAACAAGCCGACATTGACGTTCGAAACGTTTCTGAACTGCCGGAGCTGCGTGAATCCAGGTCGACCACCGGTATTCGCCCGGCGCTGATAATCGAAATCGCCGCCATGATCTAGCTTCGCCTTCATGGCCTCATAGAGATACTCGATGGCCCGCATCGGGTCGGTCGGATGGGCCATGAGAAGCGCTTGAAACCTCGCGCCGGTCTTCTTGCCCGCCGCCGCGACATTGCTAAGGTTATCGAACGGCGACATCAGGAATCGGGTCGGCGAATAGGAATCCGGAACAGTCGACCCGTTGGGGAGAATGACCCTCCTCCCCTGCCAAGCTTGCAGTGATGCGGCGAACTCCGGGCTGTTCGACGGCGGCTCGACATTCGGCGCGATGCCTCGTGCGGGTCGCGGCGCGGCGGGTGGCGCCGTGTCCGAACGCTCGACTGGTCCACTCGGATCAACGTCACCCGAAACTCTCGTGCTGTCGGGGCCAGGCAGATTTCCGGCGTCGAGCTGCGTTTTTATGATCCGCATGGCGCGTCGCTTCTCGAGTTCCTCGTAGACATAGTCGGTCGCCCGCTCGCGCCGGATGATCGGTACGATGTAGTCGACCGTCCGCTTCACGATGGCATCGAGATCGGCGTGGTTGGGGTCGCGGCCCTCGATGACGGGAAAGGCTTTCAGGTCGCGCCGCAGCAGGGTCGCAGCCCGCCCCGACGCGCTCAGCCGGCGGTCCATCCAGGGCGCCTTGCGCATGTAGGCGAAAGGATCGTGCCGCTCGATAGGCGGCTCTTCGGCTGGTGGTTCCATCGAGGGGAGCACTTCGGCGTGAGGTACTTGCGCTGGCGGGACGGCGTCGTCCGGCTGCTCGACGGTGTGCTGCCCCTCGGGCGTGAAGCGGATTTCAGGCAGCACATGGGTCACGGCGCCAACGGTTTCGGCGCCGGGCTCTGTCGGCTCGTTCATGCAAGTCTCCAGAAACAAAAAAAGGCCGCCCGGAGGGCAGCCTGTGGTTGGCGAGGATTGTCGTCGCAAGGCGCAGGTCTGGACCTGCCCCGGACATGGAAACGCCCGGCCTTTTGGGCCGGGCGCGGTCCTCTCCATGTTACAGAAAAAATCTATCAAAACTTGCTGAACTTGTCAAATCATGTTCAGGATAGCTCAGCCCTCGCGAGTCACCGTATGATAGGCCTTGGCGATGACCTGCCAGCGGCCGTCGACCTTGAGCAGCGTCAGGTAATCCGTGAAGTAGCGCGGCGGGATCTGGCACTCGACCTTGGCGAAGGCCGTGGCCGGGCCGGAGAAGTCGATCGACACGATGCGATCGGCCCGGGCACTGCCCTTGGATTTGGCCGAGGGCCGGCTTTCCACCATCTTGAACCAGTCGGCGCGCGGCATGTCGGCGGCCTTGCCCTTGTCGTCCGCAGCATAGAGATGCGAGGCGGGATGGAACGCCTCGCCCAGCTTCTTCGTGTCGCCCTCATGGAGGCCGTCGAAATAGACCTGCAGTACCTTCTCGATCGCCACGACTTCGGAACTCATCTCTTCTCTCCTTCGTTCAAATCGCCCCGTTGGGGCTCACTAAAATCTTGCCGTTGCGCCCGCCTTTGTCGGCGTGCGCCAGCGCCTCCTTGATCTTCTCGATCGGGTAGACCGTGTCCACTGGCGCGCTGAGCGTGCCGGCCATGACCTGGCCCGCGAGATCGGCGTAGATCGCGCGAATCTTTTCCGGGCTGCGCTTGGCGAGCCCACGTCCCAGCATGAAGCCGGTGAGCTTCACGCCGCGATAGACGAAGTTGCTGCGTCCGACCTTCGGGTCCTCGCCGCTCATCGAGCCGTAGTGCACCACCGTGGCCTCGGTCGCGACGCTGTCGACGATGCGCCCCGTCGCGGCACCGCCGATCGCCTCGACGCCGAGTTTGATGTTGGCGTCGCCCGTCACCGCGGCGACCCGCGCGGCAAGATCGTCACCGTCCACGATCACGAGGTCGGCGCCCAGCGCCTTCAGTTCGCCCGCGAGGTCGGCGCGGCGCACGACATTGACGGTGCGCAGGCCGCGTTGCTTGGCCAACACGATCAGCAGCCGGCCGACCGCCGAGTTGGCGACGTTCTGGATGACCCAGTCGCCGGGATTGAGCGGGGCGAAGTCGGACAGGATGAGCTGCGCGGTGGGCGGATTGATCCGCACCATCGCGGCCTGCCGGAGGTCGATGCCAGTGTTCGAGGCAGCGGGCAGCGGGATGGCATCGTCGCCCTTCACGCGGCGGCGCTGCGTCCAGTTCTCGCGCTGCAGGTTGATGACCAGGTCGCCCGCCTTGACGTGCGTCACCGCCGCGCCGACGGCGGTCACGCGGCCGACGCATTCCGCGCCCGGCGTCGCCGGCAGCGGCGGCTTCAGGCGATAGCCTCCCCGGCAGAACGACATGTCGGCGGGGTTGATCGGAAAGGCCAGGACGTCGAACACGACCTCGTCGGGTCCGGGTTCGCCGACATCCGGCACCTCGGCGCAGCGCGCGACCTCCCAGGGCGGTCCGTATCGGTCGATCAGCACCTGCTTCACGCCGTTCCCCTCCACTAATCTACCTTGAGCGCGCGGGACGCGCGCGGTACGGAAGATCATGATTCATCCGGACCCGCCGGCGCCCCCCCCGCCAAGGGTGGTTATGGGTGGGGGCGCGCCGGTATGAAGGGGTGAATTGACCCAAAACACCCCCC
>JBQTJT010000151.1:0-21523 GCA_052386855.1 Reyranella sp. | reverse complement strand
TACAAGTTCTCGACCTACGCCACGTGGTGGATCCGTCAGGCGATCACCCGCTCGATCGCCGATCAGGCCCGCACCATCCGCATCCCCGTGCACATGATCGAGACGATCAACAAGATCGTGCGCACCTCGCGCCAGATGCTGCACGAGATCGGCCGCGAGCCGACGCCGGAGGAGCTCTCCGAGAAGCTCGCCATGCCGCTGGAGAAGGTGCGCAAGGTCCTGAAGATCGCCAAGGAGCCGATCAGCCTCGAGACGCCGATCGGCGACGAGGAGGATTCACACCTCGGCGACTTCATCGAGGACAAGAACGCCGTGATCCCGCTCGAGGCCGCCATCCAGGGCAACCTGCGCGAGAGCACGACCCGGGTGCTGGCCACGCTGACGCCGCGCGAGGAGCGCGTGCTGCGCATGCGCTTCGGCATCGGCATGAACACCGACCACACGCTGGAAGAAGTCGGCCAGCAGTTCTCGGTCACCCGCGAGCGCATCCGGCAGATCGAGGCCAAGGCGCTGCGCAAGCTGAAGCACCCCAGCCGCTCGCGCATGCTGCGGAGCTTCCTCGACCAGGGCTGACGGGAGGCCGATGACCCGCGACCTGATGGCCGACCGCGTTGTCCATGTGGTCGGCATCGGTCTGGGAACGGCGGCAGCGATCGCCGTTGTCGTGGTGACCGCCATCGATGGCGAGGCTGGCGATCTTGTCCCCGTCCTGATCTACGCCATCGGCCTCGTGGCCATGCTGGGCGGCTCGGCCGCCTACAACATCTTTCAGACGAGCGCGCGGCGCGACTGGCTCCGGCGCTTCGATCACGCCGCGATCTTCGCCATGATCGCCGGTACCTACACCCCCTTCACGACGCGCCTGGCCGGTGATTGGGCCTCAGGCCTCACGGCCGCCATCTGGGCGGTCGCGGCGGCAGGCATCGTGCTCAAGCTCGTGAAGCCACGCCGCATCGAGACAATCTCGATCGTCCTCTATCTGGCGCTGGGCTGGATCGGTCTCGTGGCCGTGGGTCCGTTCCGGGCGGCTCTCGATGCCCGTACGCTCGCTCTGCTGGCACTGGGCGGGGTCGTCTACACGGCAGGCGTCGTGTTCCATCTGTGGCACCGGCTGCCCTACCAGAACGCCATCTGGCACGGCTTCGTCCTGGTGGCCGCCAGCGTTCACTATGTCGCCGTAATTGGGCTCATCATCGACGCCTGAGCGTCGCATCAACCGGCCCCGAGGAACAAAAGCCAGGTTCTCGCGTTCACCTCCCTGCCAGACCTGCATGGAGGGACCGTGGCCGACACCAGCATGACTCCGAACAACAACGGCCTGCTCTACGCCATCATCGGTGCGCTCGTGGTCGTGGTCGCGGGCGGCGGCTTCTATCTCTACAAGATGGACACAGCCACGCCGCTGATGCCCATCCCCATCGAAGCCGCCAAGCCTGCACCCGTTCCCGTGCCGCCGCCGGTTGTCGCACCACGGCCGACACCACCCCCTGCCGCGCCGGCAGGTCCTTCGGCCACCCAGCTCAACCAGGCACGCAGCTACATCGCCGACGCCCGCCGCTTTGCCACCGCCGGCGACTTCACCGGGGCGGAGACCTCGCTGCAAGCAGCCGACACGGCTATTCCCGGATTCGCCGAGACCGCCGCCGCGCGCCGCGAGATCGCGGAAATGCGCACCGCCCGCGGCCAACTCGCGCCCCTGATCAACCAGGCGCGCCGCGCCATCGACCGTGGCGACTTCGTCACCGCCGATCGCGCCCTCGACGAGGCCGAGCGGCTGTATCCCAACGCCCCCGAAGTGATCGATGCCCGACGCGACCTGCGCGCGGCCCAACGCCAGGGTGGCCAGCCTGGCATGCAGGACATGAGGGTAACCGTGCTTCTCACGGCAGCGCGCGCCGCAATGTCCTTGGGCGATTTCGCCTCGGCCGACCGTGCCCTCGACGAGGCCGAACGCATCGACGGGCGCGATCCCGCTGTCCGGCAGGCCCGCGCTGAACTCGCCGCGGCGCAACGACCCCGCCCGCCGCGCTAACGGACAGCGCCGGTATCGACTGCGCGCACGGCGTCTGAGACTGTTGCGAAAAACAGCCGCTCGCCCCCGTGCGCGGCCGGCCAGCCACGCACGAGGGTCATGCGAACACCGTCACGCAGATTGCCGATCACGAGCCGGATGCCGCGATCGGCAAGATCTCGCCTGAGGTCCACCAAGGTCTCGCACGCGGCAAGATCGACATTGTTGATGGCACTTCCGTCCAGCACGACGCCCTGTACAGGCCGTGATGCGGTATCGACCAGCCGCTCAACTTGATCGCGGAACAGGCTGCAGTTGGGAAAGAACAGCGGTGCGGAGAAGCGATAGACGATCACGCCCGACACCGGCTGCGCGTCGGGATAGTGCGTGGCGTCGTGGAATTCTCCGGCGGGTGTGCGGCCGAGCACGGCGTCGGCAGGAAAGGCCAACGCCCGCAGCACCATGACCAGCGAATAGAGTACGCCGATGCCGATGCCCTCCATGACGCCGATCCCGACCACGCCCGCCAGGGTCAACATTGCCCCCAGGAGGCCGGTGCCGCGGAAACGCCACAGCCTGCCAAACTCGGCGAAGTCGCAAAGATTCCAGGCCGCGGCAATCAGGATGCCGCCCAGCGCCGCCGAAGGCAAAAAATAGAGAACGTCAGTCAGGAACAGCATGGCAGCACACACGACCGCTGCCGCCACGACCGAAGTCACCTGCGTGCGACTGCCCGCCGCCTCGGCAACGGCGGTACGCGAACCGCTGGCGCTGATCGGCAGGCCCTGTGACAGGCCCGAGGCGATGTTGCCTATGCCGACCGCGATCAGTTCCTGGTTGGCATTGACGCGATAGCGGTTGCGCGAGGCGAAGCCACGCGCGGTCACCATCGTGTCGGAGAAGGACACGAGGGCTGCAACCAATGCCACCGGCAGGAGAACGCGCAGGTCAGCCAGCGCCAGCGCCGGTATCTGCAGGCTGGGTAAACCGGTCGGGATCTTGCCCACCACGGCAAGGCCGAAGCGCTCCAGGCCGAGCCCCGCCACGAGACCGACCGCAATGACCAATGCCACGACCTGGCCAGGGATACGTGGCACGAAGCGGCGGAATCCCAGGATGATAGCCACGCACCCCGCGCCGATGGCGAGCGCCAGAAGATTGGTCTCGCCGACGTGGCGCACCACCGAGACCAACTGGGCCACGGTCGTGTCGCCCTCGGCATGGATGCCCAGCACCTTCGGCAGCTGGCCGACTGCAATCACCACGGCCAGGCCATGCATGAAACCCACGATCACCGGCTTGGACAGAAAGTCGGCCATGAAGCCCAGCCGCAGCAGGCCACCCGCGATGCAGATCAGGCCGATCAGAATGGCAAGGCCGCCGGCCAGCAAGGCCAGCCGCCCCGGGTCACCGCCGGCCAAGGGCGCCACGCTGACGGCAACAATGGCGGCCATCGAGGCGTCGGGCCCGACGATCAACTGCCGGGAGCTGCCGAAAAGGGCATAGGCGATCAGCGGCAGCATGCCGGCATAGAGGCCGGCCAACGGCGCGCCCGCCAGTTCGCCGAAGGCGAGGCCGACCGGAACCATGACGGCGCCCAGCGTCAGGCCGGCCGCAAGATCACGCGGCAGGAATGCCGCCTCATAGGTCTTGAGCGTGCCGATTCCTGGCAGCCATCGCCTCCCCCCTGAGTGAGAAGCGGTTGCGGGGGTGGTCATGGCGAGATCCTTCTAGTCGGCAAGGCCTGATCTTGCGATGGCGGCGACAGTATCTCAAGACACCGCAGATCTCGCGACCTTGTCGCCGAATCCCGTATAGTCTGCAGCACGGAGAAAAGAGCGGGTCGGAGCGGGAATGACGGACATCATCGAGGAATTGCGCAGCAAAGCCCATGAGAGCGAGCTTCTCGCGCGCGCCGCGGCCGAAATCGAGACGCTGCGCCGGGCGGCTGCCGTCGTCTGGCAACCCATGGAATCGGCGCCAAAGGACGAAGGACCATTACTGTTGTACTGCCCCGGCCTTTCCGGTCATGTCGTCGATGAGATCGTGATCGGAGCCTGGTTGTTCGACGCCAACCGGCGAACATTCGGCTATTGGACGAGCGACGTCGGACGGCTCGATCTTGGTTTCGTCGAGACTGGCCCCTGGATCGAGTATCCCGAGCTGCATCCGGAACGATGGGCGCGACTGCCGAAGCGGCCTCGGGAAATAGACTTTATCTGACGCCTCAAGCCGCCAGTTTGTAAAGCTCCGCCACGTTATCGCGCAGGATGCGCTTGCGCAGTTCAGGCGTGAGATGCCCGGTCTGCTCCTTGATCACGTCCCGGCTCCACGGCCAGGTCGAATCGCTGTGCGGGAAGTCGTTCGCCCACATGAGCTGATGCGGCGCGAGATGGTCGGCGAACTGGAACGCCGTCCAATCGTCCTGGAAGGTGAGCGCGATGTGGTCGCGGAAATATTCCGACGGCAGGCGCTGGAGTTCCTGACCCTTCATCCAGTAGCGATGCCGCTTGTAGGCATGGTCCATGCGGTACATGAAGTGCGGCGCCCAGCCGGCGTCGGCTTCGACACAGACCACGCGCAATTTCGGGTGGCGCTCGAACACACCGGAGAACACCAGCATGCCCATGATGTCCTGGCAGCCACGGATAATGGAAAGGAATCCATTGATCTTCGGGCCGCGCGGCTTGGCGAGACTGTTGTCGCCGGACGTCGTCAGGATGTGCCACGACAGTGGCAGCTCGAGCGCGACGGCGGCTTCCCAGAGCGGGTCGAAGGTCGGGTCGTCGTAGTCTTTTTCGCCGGGATTGCCCGGCATCATCACGCCGCGGAAACCCATCGCCTTGATGCGCTCGAGGTCGGCGATGCCTTCTTTCACGGTGCGCATGGCGGTCTGGCCCATGCCAACGAGGCGCTCAGGGGCATGGCTGCAGTAAGTCTGGAGCCAGCGGTTGTAGGCGTCGAAGCAGGCCTTCTTGTAGTCGAAGTCGGGGTGGTTGCAGATCAGCATGCCGACGGTGGGATAGATGATCTCGGCGGCGACACCGTCCTTGTCCTGGTCGGCTAGTCGCGTGCTTGGATCCCAGCCGCTCCGGTGCAGATCCTCGAATTTCGCACCGCCGATCCTGATGTCCTTGGGGGCGACGCCGGCCGCCGCCACCAGCCCCATGGGCACCGGTGTCTTCATGCCGTCGACGAGGTAGATGTCGCCCATGCCTTCCTTGTTGACGATGCGCGGGGCGCGTTCGCGGAAGGCGGGATCGATATGGTCGATGTAGCAATTGGGCGGCTCGGTGATATGCGAATCGGCCGAAATCGGGCGCCAGTCCATGCGTTTCCCCTTTGCTCTTATGGACAAAGCCTAGGCCGGGCCGAAGTGCCGCGGCAAGCCATCGCGGAGAACCCGTTTCGGCCGGCGGCAGCGGTTGAACCCCGGCAAGCGCTATGGCATACCCCGCCCGCGCCCGGTTCCGACCGGTCCCGCACGCTGCCGTAGCTCAGTGGTAGAGCACCCCCTTGGTAAGGGGGAGGTCCACAGTTCAATCCTGTGCGGCAGCACCACTTTTCCGCACATGGACGGCCTCCCAGGCGATCACAAGACCCAGGATCGCGATGCCGATCAAGCGGGCCGCCACCATGCCGCCGACCCAGTCGTCGATCAGGTCGGGGAACATCAGCGATACGCCGGCGGCAAAGCAGGCCATGCGTGCGACCAGGCCGAGCGGTCGCGTGATGTGACCCTGGGCCGCAAAGGCCAGCGCCACCACGCCGGCCGCCGCGCCGATGGTCACCCAGACGGCCCAGCCCCAGGTCATTCCCTTCGGGAATTCAAGCAGCAGGCCCGAGCCGATCGGGTCGAGCACGAAGATGAACGGCACCAGGAAGGCCGGCAGTGCGTACTTCCAGCTCTGAAGCGTGGTGACGTAGGGGTCGGCGCGCGTGATCGTGGCGGCCGCAAACGGTGAGAGCGCCGTGGGCGGCGACACTTCCGAGAGGACAGCATAGTAGAAGATGAACATGTGCGCGGCGTAGTCAGGCACGCCGAGCTTGATCAGTGCCGGGGCCGCGATCACGGCGCACATGATGTAGGAGGCCGTGACCGGCACGGCGAGGCCGACCACCCAGACGATCAGCGAGGTGTAGAGCGCGGTCCAGAGCAGCGAGCCGCCGGCGAGATCGATGACGATGGACGAAAATTTCAACGCCAGGCCGGTCTTGGTCGTGACGCCGACGATGATGCCGGCACAAGCACAGGTAGCCGCAACGCCCAGTGCCTGGATCGCGCCGTTGGCCAGGGCTGGAATGAGCTTGCGCGGCCACAGAGCAGTGTCGGCACGCAGGAAGCTCACCAGGATGGCGAGCAGGATCGACCAGAACACCGCGTAGGTCGCCGAATAGCCCCAGATCATCAGCACGACGACAGAGATCAGAGACGTGAAGTGGAAGCCGTAGCGCTGCACGAGCTGGCCCAGCGTCATGTCGATCGCCGGGTCGACGGAGCGCAGGCCGTACTTGCGCGAATCGATCTCGGTCATCACGAGCAGGCCAAAGTAGTAGAGGCAGGTGGGGACGATCGCCATCCGCACGATGTCGAGATACGACATCTTGAGATACTCGGCGATCAGGAAGGCGGCGGCGCCCATGACCGGCGGCGACAGGATGGCGCCAAGGCCACCGGCGGCCAACAAACCACCGGCCGCCGATTTGCCATAGCCGGCCTCGCGCATGATCGGCCAGGCAACGGTGCCGATGGTCACGGTCGTGGCGACGCCCGAGCCCGAGGGTCCACCCAGCAGGAACGACGACAGCACGACGGCGCGGCCGGCGGCGTTGGGCTGGCCCTTCATGGCGCGAAGCGCGAAATCGATGAAGAAGCGGCCAGCGCCGGAGGCCTGCAAAATGGCGCCGAAGATGGTGAACAGCACGATCAGGCTGGCCGATACGTCGATCGCCGAGCCGAAGATGCCGTTCAACGTCATGTACGTCTCGGCGATCATGTCGGAGAGCGGGTAGCCCTTGTGCGTCCACGGCGCCGGCAGGTAGTTGCCCCACAGCGCATAGGCGAAAAACGCCATCGACAGGACCGGCATGATCCAGCCCGTCGCCCGGCGTGTCGTCTCGAGTACCAGCACGATCAGGATCGCGCCCACGACCAGGTCCTCGGGCGTCGGCGAGACGTAGCGGTCGAGGAAGTCGTCGACGCCGTCGAGGCTGATCCAGGTGCCGCCGGTCATCATGTACCAGATGACGCCCACGGACAGAGCCGCGCCCACGATGTCCCACGGCGCGATGCGGTTGCGCCAGCTCTTCACCGCCGGGAACAGCAGAAACACCAAGGACAGCGCAAAGGCGACATGAATCTCGCGCAGAGTCTGCTGGTCAATCGTGCTGGCGGCCGCGTAGAGATGGAACAGCGTCATGGCGACGGCAATCGACGTCAGCAGCCGGCCGTACCAGCCGGCGAAGCGGCTGACGCCACCCTCCTCCTGTTCGATCAGCTCCTCGACCTTGCGGCGCTCTTCGTCGCTCAGCAGTTCGGCCTGTACCGTCATGTCGTCCCCGTCCCCAAAAAGGAACGGGGCTCCCACCTCGAATGGGAGCCCCGACCCGTGTCTGCCGCCGCTACGAGAGCTTGATGCCCTTCTCGGCGAAGAATTTCTCCGCGCCGGGATGGAACGGCACCGAGGAGTTTGCCTGCTTCTGGTTCTCCGGCGTCATGTCGGTCACCGCCTTGTGGGTGGCCAGCAAGTCGGGGTAGTTCTCCCATACCGTCTTGATGATGGTGTAGGCTTGCTCATCCTTCATCGAGGCCGGCACGACCAGGACGTTCCAGATGGCGATCACCGGCACGTCGGCATCGACGCCCGGATACGACTTGCCCTTGATGACGCTGGGCGCGAAGACCGGACCGTACTTCTTGTTGAGCGCCGGCACCATGTCGGCATTGGGAAGCAGCTTCATCTTCACGCCCTGGGTGGCAGCGAGATCAGTGATCGCCGCAACCGGTGGACCGCCGTTGAAGAAGTAGCCGTCGAGCTTGCCGTCCTTCATGGCGTTGGTGCTCTCGGCCGGCGACAGGCGCTCACGCTTGATGTCGGCCACCTTGAAGCCCAGTTCGTCCATCATGCGCAGCGCCATCACTTCCGAGCCGCTGACCGGCGAACTGGTCGAGATGCGCTTGCCCTTGATGTCGGAAAGCTTGTTGATGCCGGTGCCCTCCATCGTGACGAAGTGCACCAGGTTGGGATAGACGACGCAGAGCGTACGCGACTCGACGGGCTTGCCCACGAACTTGTCGAGGCCCTTGATGGCATCGTAGGCCGTGTCGCACTGGGTCAGCGCCATCTGGGCCTTGCCGTCGCGGATCATGTGCATGTTGGCAACGGAGCCCGCCGTCGCCTCGGCGGTGACCGCCCAGCCCGGCACCTTCTTGGTCAGGATGTTGCCCATGGCGCCACCCAACGGATAGTAGACGCCGCCGGTCGTGCCGGTGGCGATCGAGAATTGCTGGGCCTGCGCGAGCGCGGGGCCGGCGAAGGCACCAGAGAGGCCCAGCGCGCCGGCCGTGCTGCCGGCCGCGATAAATTGGCGTCTTTTCATGTAGATTTCCTCCAACGAACGCTTCCGGTCTTGCCGGGGGTCGGGGAAGAAACCATGGCCCCAGCGACGAGGCAACAGTCGCAATGCAATCTTTCAGCCGGAGGGAACCGACCTGCAAAAGAGTTCCTGAGAAAGTTGACGATTTGTCTAAAGGCCTCGCTCCCACAAGGCGCGCTCGGCGGCTCGCCGGCGCACAAGGCCGGGCAGTTTGCGCGCGCCCGCAAAGACCCAGCGGTCGAACTGCGGCCCGGCCTCGGTGACGCGACCGACATTGACCAGCCGTCGCAGCGTGGACGCCGCCAATGCGCCCTCACCGAGGTTGAAAGTGAAACTCACCAAGGCATCGAAGCACAGGTCTCCGAGTGGCATGTCGATCAGTCGGCAAACGGCGCTTTCGTAGCGTGGGAGATCCTTGCGCAGCAGTGCCTCGCCCTCTTCCTGCGAAAGTGGCGTCTCGAAGTGGTCGCCCGCCTGGACGACGTGTCCGTAGCCAATCGTTGGAAGACCCGCGGGACAGACATAGGCCACGGGTGAGAAGCCTTCGAAAGCCCGGATCAGCGAAACCCCGGCCTGGCCAGTGGCGCGGAGCCTCATCCCCGCCCCCGTTCCTTGTTGAAGGTGCGATTGCCGAACCAGAAGGTGACGATGGCAGCCCACACGGCCCAATCCTCCTCGCCCCACATCGAGAGCAGCGTGGCGGCGGAGCCACTGTGGTCCTGCTGCAGGATGACGAACTGTGCCACCTTAACGGCGGCATAGAGGGCAAAGAAGCAGAGCGTCAGAAAAGGCCGGACGAAGCCGTTGAAGGCATCGACCCATTTCACGCCTGAGGGCCTGAGGGCCGCGGCAAAAGCTGCCAGTTCGCTCTGGCCGTCGGCATGCGCATTGATCTCGGCCAACTTGGCGGCGTGGCCCGCCTGTAGCATCTGAAGCTGGAAATCACCCTGCGTGCGGAGCATCTCGAGTTCCTGCACATGGTTCTGCTTCTGCTCGAAGTAGCCGATCAGACGCGGCGCCAGGGAACCCAGAAGGCCCACGATCGAACCCAGCAAAGCAAGCATGTATCACCTCAGGAAAGTTGAAGGGTCTTGGTGAAAAAGAACCAGGCGACGCATGACAGGCCCCCGATCCCGGTGGTCAGCATGGCTGCAAGCGTCGACCAGCCCAGCGCCTCGATACGACCGACGCGTTCGCGGATGGCACCATAACGCTCGGCACAAACCGCCTCGTGGCTGCTCAACCGTTTGTCGATGTCGTGGATGTCGGGAAGGACCATCGCGGTCTCCTTTGTGATTTGTGGGTCATGAAGAGTGCCGCCATGCACATCCGTGGCAGGCCTCGAAGCTCGCGTTCATGCGGCTTCGCTTGTTGTCGGAGACACCCGGGTGTTACGCGTCTGTCTATGTTGTCTTCGAGCAAGCACTGAATCGTCGACCTGATTTGGCTTTCAAATCGCTCGGGTGGGCGCGCGGAAGGCGCCCCACTCATGCGATCAGTTGGCTCCGCCATCTTCGTGTTTCAAAGCACGGTCAGGACCGCGCTGGCTGGTTGGGTGAACATCACCCCTCGCGGGGTGCGCCTGTAGATTCGTGTCGCCTCACATGGAATCTGACAGCCGGAACAGATCGTCAATGTGGTCTGTCAGCCCGACGGTCGCGGCAGCCGCCAGCAACAGCGGATCGTCACGACGAAAGGTCGACGAGAGCCACAACTCCTGCGTCAGCACGTCGGCCTGAGCCACGGCGTCACGAACTTCCGCGAGCTTTGCCGATGTGATGCAGCACCCGGGTCAACTGGCCGCGCGTGGCGCTCGGCGGCATCGGATCGGCGAGCAGCGCCAGCTCGGCCTCGAAGGCTTCCTTGGCCAGCGGCGTGAAGCCTTCGGGGAAGAAGATATCCTCGTAAGTCTCTCCGCAGATGCTGTAGCCAGTCACGCCGAGCGCCGCGAGCGCCTTCCCCATGAGGAACGACCGTTCCATTAGTAGCTCCAATTGTAGGTGATGCCGCCGTTGGCGCCGGTTGAGTATCCAGCGCCAGAGACGAACTGTTCCAAAGCGCAGAGATACGACAGCCCCAAGGGCTGGCCTGATCCCGTTCCCGTCGGAGAACCATATCCATGCGCGCCCGGACTTCCGGTCACGAATGCTTGGAACGTCGAAGATGAGTTGAACCCCACGCCCATGTTGACGTTTGATCCAGCGCCACCCGAGTACACGGCGACCCCGAACGAGCCCGAAATTCCAACTTCTTTGAGCCCAGCAACGACGGTCACTCTGGAAGTCGCAAGGCCCGCTGCGGGGCGGGCTCCACCGGCGTAACTCCAGCCTCCGCTGTTGATGACCGAACCTGTCACATCCACTCGGTTGTACATATTCCAGACGCCGATGATCGCCTCGCCGAAACCGGCCGCGATCGAGCCCTTCTTGAAGTCAACTTGAGAGGAGGCGTTGCAGTAGATCGTACCGACATAGGTCCCTCGTCGCACAGCCGGCCCATTGGTGATGTCGTGCTTGTTCACCCAGATGCCGTCGACCCTTTCGAGTTCGCTGGTGCCGGTGCCAGTTCCGCGATCGACCGTATAGTTGGCCCCGGTGTGAACACCCGACTGGGTTCCCGACGTATTGATGAACGTTCCGGCCACCTGGTTGGCGAGCGTCGTCGATAACTTGAAGGTGTCGGCATCGATCCTGGTGACGAAATAGGTCGTGCCTACGACAACCTGGGCACCGCTGGGAAGGTTTCCTGTCGTCGACTCCGGCATCCACGTCGCGCCGTCATAGAGCCCGTGACCGACCCAGCTAACGACGGCTGGTGTGGCCACCGACATGGTGAACGTCCCGGCCTTCCGATGCTTCGGGCCACGGGTCAGTCGCACCGTCCCGTCGTCATTCCACACGAAAGCGTCGATCACCTGGTAAGGCCCGGCCGCTGCGGGGCCCGCCTTGCCGGTGCTGCTCTGTGTGAGATCGTTCGACCGTTCGACAAAGGGCGTCGGCACGAAAACAGACCCATCGTAGATCGGCACATTCGCACCAACATAGGGCGTGTAGAAGATTGACGTCTTGCCGGTCTGATCGCCGGTCATCACTGGCTCTCCGGACGAGAGCGTCAGCCGCCCCTGCGGCGAGACCGGATGACTGGGAATAGCCCAGGCGAGGTCAGCCCCGGTAATGCCCAGGAACTGCCCCGTCGATCCGCGCGCCAGGCGCTTGAATGCGGAGCCGTCGCGGGTCAGCAGGTCGCCCTGCTCTGACAGGATATTCATCGGCTGGAGTTGCTGGATCAGGGCGAGGTTGCTCTGTTCCGTCGCCGGATCGCTGAGAAGATGAAGACTCGCCCGGCTCACCCGCTCTTCGAGCTGCTGCAGCGCCATGTAGATCTGATCGAAGCGCCGTTCGACGACCTCGGGGTAATAGCCTCCCTGGTTGGAAAGCACCGTGGTCTGAGTGTACGGCACGGTTCGCAGCAACGTGATCTTCGTCCCGGCGGCGATCGGGCCACCCAGAAGCGGATAGGTCACGCTGCCACCGGCGGGATCGCTGATACCATCGACGCTGTAGAGGCTAGCCGGCAGAACGGTCTCGAGGCCATCGCCATCGGTGAAGATCACGGCGAGATGGTGTGCTTCCAGTACCGGAAAGGAAAAGGGCCACACACTGGTGGCCCCGTTACCGTTGTAGATCACCTTGTTGGTGGTCGACGAGAGAGACAAGGACTCCTCCTTTTTCTTCACATCCAAAAACGATGAAACGGTCGGCCCTCGACACCCCAGGCGGTTGGGGAGTCAATCGTGAAGCCGAGCCACGAAAGCCAGCGCACAGCCTTGGTCTGCCGGGCATCGATATGGTTTTCCAATCGCGGATAGAGAGTGCGCATGCTGACGACCAGCGGCCGCGATAGCCGCGCGATGTCAAGCCCGAGCTGCTCGAATCCGTCGGATGCCAGCAACCAAGGACAGCCTCTGCCCTGGATGAGCGACAGCGGCCCGACACCCCATAGCGCGATCGGCGAACCGTCCAGATCCCGTACCGCCCAGACATGTGTGCTGAAATCGTACGAGCGGCGAAGCGCTTCAACCGGTGCAAGACCCGACGCCGTGCGGATTTCCTCGATGTCAGCGGCGCGCAGGCGCACGCCGAGACTGTCTGCATCGGACCGCGACGCGAGATCGACGACAAGCCGGGCGACAGTCATTCCCCGACCTCCAGCCGCGGCGCAATGGCCACGACAGTGGCCGGCAACGGCCAAGCCTGGCGCACGAGAATACGTCCATTGCCGTTCCAGGACGGATCGACGAGCACACGCTCATCGCCGGTCGTTAGCAAGGTCGGAGCCCCGTGGTTCTCGGTCACACGCTCCTTGGTCTCGGTGAGTCGATCTGGATCTGGTCCAACCGCCAGGCCACGCGTGGCCTTTACCCGCAACACCACCTCCTGCACGCGCTTGGCGCGCCCCTGGAGAGTTGGCGCCCCACCACCACCATTGACCTCGATGTTCAGCGTCTCGAGATCGCAAACATAGGGAAGTCCAGCCAAAATCCGGCCGGCCGCTCGGGGAATCGTGATCATGCCGTTCACAACTGTCGTCGTCGGTTGGACCGAGCCGTCGGCGAGGACGGCGACCGAACGGCCTTCAAGGTGCCACAGGCCGGAAAGCGCAGTCGCAGCCATTGCCCATCCGAAGACCGGCATCGCCTGAACCGCCAGAGGCGCCGCCGTGTCGAGCGTGGCGGTAACGTGCGCCGGATCGGTGAATGCCACCACCGTCATCGCCACCTGGTCCTCACCGATGCGCAGGATGAATTTTTGGCCGAGACTGGCTGCAGAGAACGGCAGATGACCCGATGCCGACAAAGCAACCTTAGCGCCTGCGGCATAGCTGGAGGCGTCGATTGCCAAGGTCTTCGCCGGATCGGTATTCCAGCCGTCGCATCGGTGCCCCGAATCGACACACCACGCGGCATGGACGTCCGCAAACAAGCGGGATGCCAGGCGCTCGACGTAGCGCCTGGTCACGCCGTTGACGATGCGCCGCACCGACAAGTAGAGCGCGGTCTCATTCCTCTCCTGAATGGCGCACACGCTTTCGACCCGACCGTCGGTCACATGGCGCGACCAGGCGTAGACGTCATGCTCTTTGAGGTAGGTGAAACCCAGCAGCACGCCGTCCGACCGCACGCACCAGACGATTGAATCGGGGTCACTCGCATACGCCCATTCCTCGATCTGCGCGCCCTCGAACAGGTGGCCGGCCAAAATGCCGACGTCCTTGCCCGCCCACGAGTCGGCACCGAGATCATAAGCAAGATCGCGAACTTTGCGGCCCGACGGCGTCACGAACAGCGCCGAGTTGCCGCTCACGATCGGCGGCACGTGAGCAATGCCCGTGTAGCCCTGTGGCTTCAGATTGGTATTGGCCGGCGTAATGATGTCGGATTGGCTGCCCGCCCAGCATTTCCACTCGCCGCCGGAGGTGAATACCAGCAGCGAGTTGAGGCTGAGCAGAAAGCGGATCTCGTTGACCTCGCGACTGGCGATGGTACGGGTAATGGCATCGGAATCGCGCGTCGGTTCGGAGACACTCATATTCTTGAAGTTCGCCGACTGACTCGCCCACAGCGTCTGCGGCCCCTTGTCGGTGCGCGCGAACCACTGGCGGCCGTCGTGCCAGGTCGAGCAGCCCGGCCAGTCGCCTGTTGTGGCGAACGGGTTGCGCTGGATCGGCGGCGTGTCCGACGTATCGGGGGCAATATTGGTGTCAGTGAAGGTGCTCCCGGATTTCACCCGACCGATGAATCCGTAGATGCCGTTCTTGTGCTTGTAGACGTTGTAATAGGTGCAGCCCGCGACCGGCGTGAACACGACGCCGGAAGCCGCGTCGGCCGCACCAATCGCAGCACTGGCCAGACTTTCCTCCCCGCTCTCGTCGTTCACGGCGGTCATGACGTAGCTTTGGGCGCCACCGGGGTTGGTGCTGGCGAGCCCGGTGGGTGCAGACGTTGCCGGTGCAAAAGCGATGGAGACGAGCGTCCAGGCGGTATGGCCGGTCCGCGTGAGATTGCGCGGCGCGTAGCCCGGATGAGTGAGCGTCATCGTATCGGCCGACTGCACGAACTTCAGCAACGGCATATCGGCCGACGCATAGGGCGTCGCCAAGGTATAGAATCGCGCAACCGTGCCACCTGAACTCCAGGCAGTCCAAGTTGACGAGCCGGTACTTTCGAGTTCGAATGTAGTGGCTGTCACGCCGGCGACCGCGAACCGTCGACGATTTATGTCCGTCATGCCCGCCACGCCATCGATCCAGACATGATCTCCATTGGCGAGGCCATGCGGTGTCGCCGTTGTGACGATGCAGGGGTTCGCCTGCGTGATGCCCGAGATCGCGACAGAGGCCTCCAGCACGTACCCGCCGTCGCGTATTACCCGCATCTTCTGATGCGCGAACTCCAGCACATAGGTCTCGGCCGTGTTGAACTGGAAGGGAATCAGGCGGGACCGAATCGCCGGATCGACAGCTTCGCCCACAAATTCCGTACCGGCCCGGGTGCTGGCACCACCGAAGGGGTGAATGAACCAGTTGAGACATGTCGCCAGGCCAACCTGGTACTTGGCGAGATCGACACGGCCATGCAGGGCCGGCGAGATCTCGCCGGCTGCAAAGCTGGGCAGGATGAGAGGCGTCGGCATCCAGAGAACTCCCAAATGGCGTTGGTTCGAGTCGTCGTTATTTCGAGTCATTGCCGCGAGCCGTTGCCCTCGCGGCACGACCGACGCAAAATTCATCGGTAACGCGCCAAGAGGAGACGGGATCATGGCAATTCGGGCGCTTGCACTGCCGTTGTTGGCGTTCGCCGGAATGGTCGCGGTCACGGACAACACGACCGCCCAGCAACACGCGCGCGAGCCCGCTCAGCTGGGTTTCCGTGTGTGCAATCAAACCACCAGCGAAATCGACGTGGCCAAGGCGCTGAACACCGGCGCGACCGATGGCCGGGGCCAGGTCATCGTTTCAGAGGGCTGGTACAGGCTCGCGGGCGGAGCATGCCTGTTTCTGTGGCCCGGCAGGCTCGAATATCAGTACTATCTGATCTACGCGCAGAACAGGGTGACCCACCGAGAGTGGGCCGGCAAAATTCCGGTCTGCGTCAGCCGCGAGCCCTTCACCATCCGCTCCAACGCCTGCGGCGAGCAATACTATCGGCGCATGTTCATCGACGTGAACACCGGCGATGAGAAGAACCTGTTCACCTACTATTTCCGTCAGGGAAATTAGAGGGAAACCGGATTGACGCCAGCCGGACGCGACAAGGCCCGCGCCTGAACCAGGCGCGGGCCCGTTCGGTCAGTTTGGATCAGTTAGCGGGTCGTCGTGCCAGCACCTACGCCACCACTCGCGCCACCCTGATACCGACCGAGCCGGCAGGCGTGTTGACCGTGCCGCCCACACCCGTCCCGGTATTCACGCCGCGCGACGTGTTGGGGGTGGTGATCGTGCCGGTCGAGCCGCTGCTGGCGCGGGCGCCGAGATTGCCACCGACGCCGCCGCTCGTGCCCTGCGTGGTCGCGCCTACGCCCGCACCAGCACCTGCGCCCGTGTTGGCCGACTGCGCCTGAAGGGTCATCGAGAGCATCGAAGCAGCACCAATCAAGGCGATCGTCATAAGTGTCTTTTTCATGTCTTGTCCTCCGTTGCAGATGCGGGGTAAGCGCGCCGCCAGAAGGAAGGTTGCGGCCCTTCGTTGAAGATCGATCGTCCAGAGCCACTTCTCATGATCGTGCCGCAATCCAGTCGGGTACCCGATCGCCGTTGGCACCCTCGGCTTCGTTGACGTCCGCCGCCATGGCTTCGGCTAGTGCCGCGCGCGCCATCTGGGCCAGCCGCACCGCTATCTCGGTTTTCTGCGTGATCGGATAGGCAATGTGGGCGGCGAGCTGGTCGACCAGAGCAGAAGCGAAACCCGAGTCGTACAGGTTTGGATCATCGACACGCGCCGTGTAGATCGCCTCGGCCGCCGGCTCGTCACAGAGGACGAACCGGCTGGTCGAATCGCCCGCGACCTCGAAGCGCACCGAGTCCTTGTGTGGGAGCGCTGAAGCAAGCCGCAGAAACCGTACGCAATCCGTCGGAAGGGCATAACGGAAGGCCCATCCTGTCGGCGCAGTGCCCTGCTCGGCCAGGAGCATCCGCCGTCGGGCAAAGTTCCAATCATGACTCCGCAGCAGCACGTCTCGTGTCGCTGCGTACCAGATCGAGGCGGTGCGCGCTTCAGTGCTGTTCTCGTCGAGTGCCGAGATCGTTGCCCGGGTGCCCAGACGCGACAGCGCGCGATTGCAGATGTCGACATCGGTCGTCGCCATGATCACTCCTCGATCGTCGAAGAAGGGGGGACGGCGGAGGATTGCTCCTCCGCCGCCTGGGAAGCGACCACGACAGCGTTGCGACGCGCCCGATAGGCCTTCACGGCACGGCGCGCAGCGGCGTCGAGCGGTGCCAGGGCAGAACCCGGATCACCGGCGTAGTCGACGACTTCGCCTGTTTCGCGCAGCACGGCCTCGAGGAAGGTCGGTGCCGTCACACGGTATCGCGCCATGGCCGCCTCCCTGTTCCTAAGCTGCGTAGCCCGACGCGTAGGCGACGTTCGCCTGACGCTGCGGGATCAGGCCGGACGTGAACTTGCCGGCGGTGAGCGGTCCCGTACCCACGGTGAAATAGAGGCGCAGGTACCGCTCCGTTCCGTAAGGCACGGCCACGCGCAGCACCTGCGTGCCTGCCGTGAGCGACGCCTTGGGGATGGCGTCGCTCAGCACCAGGTTGGCCGGTGAGGAGAACGAGGAATTGTCGTCGCTCTGCAACGCCACCGTGACGGCGGCGGCGCCTGCGGCAGTGACGGCCTCCGTGCACAGCACGAGGATCTCCAGCGCCTGGCCATTGCCGATGTCGCGCGCTGCCCCGAGATCGATGTAGTCGGTGCTGGCGCCACTGGTCGTGACGGCCTGGTCCTGGCCGAACAGGTTCTGACGGTCGATGTACATGAATGTGTCTCCTTGTCCGATGAGGATGGGCGTCAGATGACGCGCGGCTCGGTGTTGAGGATCTGGTCGCAGGTGCGGATCGGGATGCCCAGGAACTCGCGCACCGGCCGACCCTCGAACTCCGAGATCTTGAGCATCACGTTGTCCTTGGTGGCGGCCTGGATATCGAGCCACTGGCGGCCGGTGCGGTTCATGTAGAACACCGGCTGGCCGGTCTTGAGCGACGGCACCTTGTGGGTGGCCTTGATCATCATCTTGATGAGATCGGGCGGGCTGCCACCAGCCAGATCGCTGACGTCGATGTTGGCAATGCGCACCGCGTAGCGCCAATCGCGCACGGTGAGACCCGCATCCCATTTGTAGTGCGTGCGATAGCCCTGGTACTTATTGCCGTTCTGGTCGGTCAGCGTCTGCTCGCCGAGGTCCCGCATCTGGAGCCCCGCCTTGCTACCCTTGGGGAAGATGCCGTGCACGGTGAGGTCGCCCCACACCACCAGCCAGACCGAGGTGTTGTCGGTACCACTGCCGCCGCCATCGATCACGTTCTGCGAGATCGCGTCGGTGCCGCTCACGCTGCTGAAGCGCGGTTCGAGGCCCATGAACTTCTCCGGCGTCGCGTCGGTGTTGCCGTAGAACAGCGTCTGTGCGAGTTGCTGCGAGAGCCCCTCGAGGAACGCCTTGTCCTCGGACAGGCGGAACTCCGACGTGTTGCCGTTGAGGTCGGCCAGCGCCTTGTCGATCTCGCTGTAGGTCTCGAGCATGCCGCAGGCGTCGGTGATCTGCGTCGTCGTGCTCTTGGTCGGCTGGACGCCGTAGTTGAGCTGGCGCCAGGTGCCCTGCGGCAGGCCGGTGCGCACCGAAGTGCGATGCCCGGTCGGCAGGTTGCCCTCGACCCAGCGCATGTCGTCCAGGATCTCGTTGGTCTGCGACAGAAGCTCGACGATCACCGAGATCCTGCCGTCGTTGTAGCGCTTGGCCCAATCCGTGTAGGTCAGCGCGGTGTTGCCGATGGCGGCCATTCAAATCACTCCTATTTGTCGTGGATGGTATTGGGGCTGTTGGGATAGAGCGTCTCGGCGGCCGTGAGCCGCGACGCGCTCGACTGCGCGCCGACGTAGCGGTCCTCCGAGAGCGCCTGTCCGACGCGGGCGAAGAAGCGGAAGAGCTGCGGGTTGTTGCCGACCCACAATTCATCCAGCGTCCGCCTGAGCTCTGGCGTGCCGAAGCGGTTGAGCGCCTTCTGGGCCGCGGCCCGCGCTTGCTCGAAGCGCCGGCCGCCCAGTTCGGGATCGTTCTTCACCTCGGCGACCCAGGCCGTCTGGCGGCTCTCGGCCGCCGAGATCTGGCGCTGGACCAGCTCGTTCATCTTGCCGGCATAGAGATCGACCAGCTTCTGTGCCTGGGGCTGGCTGAGCCTCGCCTCGGCGAACAGCGACTGCGCCGCCTCGAGCGCCGCCGTGTCGACTTCCACGCCTTGCGGCAGCGCAAACGGCTCGTAAGCAACGGGCGCCTGCTCCCCTGACAGTGTATCGGGGGCAGGCGACGCTTCGGGTTCGGCCGTCTCCACTGCCTCCGCGTCAGGCCCGCGATAGATCAGGGCCGCAGCGTCGGACGCGGCCTGTTGCTCGGGGCTCTGCGCAGCGACGTCGTCCGCTGCGCCTTGCGTGTCGGGGATCGGCGCGATCAGGGACTCGGTCATGGTCAGTTCTCCTCCTTTGTTTCGCCCGCCATGCGGGCATGAAGTTCGGGACAGAGGCGCACGATGTCGGCCAGCACCTGCAGGCCGACGTTGCGTTCGCCTTCGCGGAAGAAGGTGGCGCTAGTGCCGGTGAAGCTCGTTTCGTAGAGGTGGCAGCTCTGCAGCAGCCGCCAGACGAAGCGCCGGCCCTCACGCTGATTCATCAGCCAGACGAGATCGGCATCGTGGCGTTCGCTCTGCGCCCGACGACGCTTCTGGCGTTCAGACACGTGGCTGCGATCGCCGGCGTCATAGCCGGGGGCTTGGTCGGTCATAGGCGGTCCCCAAAAAATGAAAAAACCCGGCCGGTCCGCGCTCTTTCGAGGGGGGACCGCCGGGCGGCGAATTGCGACTGCAGTAGGTCTAGTGTAGGCTTTTTCCTAGCCTATTCCTGTTGAACTTGCAACTTTGATTCTGTGGATAAGTCAAAAATCTCGACCGAGACCACCAAACGCCCGGGAAACCTCGCGATGAGGGAGCCTTCGGCAGCGGTGGGCGTTAACACCCGATGCCCAAAATGGCCTGGTCCACCTTCCTCAAGAGCCATCCGGCCCGCCACACCCATCTGGTGGTGGCCGGTGTTCCCATCGACACGGACGCGGACCTGGGCACCCGCCATCTCCAGACGCTTCATGGCCGCCTGTCCAAGCTCATGACCCGGCTGGCGCCTGAAGGCGCCTATTCCGTCACCATCGTGCGCCAGGCGGGAGCGCCGGAGATCCATGCGGCCTTCGAGAAGAGGGATGACGCCAACCGGCTGGCCAGAGCGGTCGGTGCCCGGGCGGACTCATCTCAGGATGCCGGGGCCTCTCCCGATTGGGCGAGCCGGCGTTTCTTCGTCCTCGACGAGGCCACAGGTGCTGCGATCGCCGCCAGCCTGGTGACGGATGGGGCACTGGACGAACGCCAGCGGGACACAAACCCGACATAGGGCGTGGTCGGCAGCAGCGGTTTGTAGATGAAGCGAAGAGGTAAGCCGGTCTAGGGTCGGTCGCAATGAAGCCCCTCCTCCGACGCCGGCTGCTGGCCGGCGCGCTTGTTCAAACTGCGTTGTTTCCGGCCGCGCTCTGCCCGGCCGGCGCGGTCGTCATCCTCGACAGCACCTGGCGCGCCGAAGGTGGCCGGCCCGGCCGCGAGAGCGAAGGATTCGGCGCCCACGAGGCGCTGGCCCGCCAGCCGCAGTTCGCCAGCGTCATGGCGCTGTCGGACGATGACGGCGAGAGCTGGGGCGAGGCTTCCGGTACCTGGATCGGCAACATGCCGGGCCCGAGCGGTGCAAGCCAAGGCGTGGTGCTGACCTCGGGGCACAATTTCGAGCCGGGCGAAGGCGCCGACAATTATCTCTATCGCAGCTCCGGTGGCGCGGTGCGGCGGGGCGTCCGCCTGGACACACATCCCTTCTACAATCGCAGCAACGAGGAGCGCAGCGGCTTCGATGCCGCCATCGTGCGCCTCGACGGGCCGCTGACGGACGCAGGCCCGCCGCCGGCGCTCTATGCCGGCCGCGACGAGTTGGACAAGCAGATCGTCATGGTGGGCCACGGCAAGCGCGGCATCGGCGCGGTGGGCGAGAGCGACCTCTACAGCAGCCCGTCTGGCCGGGCAGCAGCCGCGACCAACGTGATCGACGCGTTGCTGGACGCCATCGTGCCGCCGCCGCGCGGCAGCGACGGCGGCAACTGGTTGCAGGTGACGCTGCGGCGCGAGAGCGAGGGCGCGGGCCGGCTCGACGGGCTGCTTGGATCGGGCGACAGCGGCGGTTCGGCCTGGATGCGGAGCGAACGGTTCGGCTGGGTGATCGTGGGCATCAATGCCAACGGTACCGGCAAGGCGACCTACGGCGAGCATTCGGAGTTCGCCCGCGTCTCGGGCCTGCGCGACTGGATCCTGCGGCTGGCGCCTGTGGCGCGGTTCGTCGGCTAGCACGGGGGCTAGCAGCGGGGGCTAGCAGCAGGCAAAGAAAAAGGCGGCCCGCGAGGGCCGCCTTTCTCTATTCAGGTGGAGAGCAGTCCTACTGGATGACGATCTCGACGCGGCGGTTCTGCGGCTCGCGGACACCGTCCGCGGTCTTGACCAGCAGGCCCGCTTCGCCGCGGCCGATCACGGCGATCGCGGTGGCCGGCACGCCTTCACGCACCA
>JBQTJT010000150.1:0-26861 GCA_052386855.1 Reyranella sp. | reverse complement strand
TCCGCTCCCTTGTTCGATCGTTCGCGTTCAGCGCCTTAGTACGAACTGGACAGCACGTGCCGTCCCAGCGTCTTCATCTCTTCCAGAGCCCGCCCGGTGCCCAGTGCGACGCAGGACAGCGGCTCGTCGGCGATCGACACCGGCAGGCCGGTTGCGTGCCGCAGCACGTAGTCGAGATTGGTCAGCAGCGCGCCGCCGCCGGTGAGCACGATGCCCTTGTCGACGATGTCGGCGGCGAGCTCGGGCGCGGTGTGCTCCAATGCCACCTTCACCGCCTCGATGATCTGGCCCACCGGCTCGGCCAGGCTTTCGGCGATCTGGCGCTCGCTCAGCGTCAATTCGCGCGGCACGCCGTTCATCAGGTCGCGGCCCTTGATCTCCATGGTCTGGCCCTCGCCTTCCTGCGGCGGGCAGGCCGAGCCGATTTCCTTCTTGATGCGCTCGGCGGTGCCTTCGCCGACCAGAAGGTTATGGTGCCGGCGGATATAGGCGATGATCGCCTCGTCCATCTTGTCGCCGCCGACGCGCACCGAGCGCGGATAGACGATGCCGCCCAGCGACAGCACGGCCACTTCCGTCGTGCCGCCGCCGATATCGACGACCATTGAGCCGGTGGGCTCGGTCACGGGGAGGCCCGCGCCGATCGCGGCGGCCATCGGCTCCTCGATCAGCCAGACCTTGCGGGCGCCGGCGCTCTCGGCCGACTCCTGGATGGCGCGGCGCTCGACGGCGGTGGAGCCGGAGGGCACGCAGACCACGATCTGCGGATGGGCAAAGCTGCGCCTGTTGTGCACCTTCGAGATGAAGTGCTTGATCATCGCTTCGGCCACTTCGAAGTCGGCGATGACGCCGTCGCGCAGCGGGCGGATCGCCTGGATGTTGCCGGGCGTTCGGCCGAGCATCATCTTGGCCTCTTCGCCGACGGCGAGGACCTGTCGCTTGCCGCTCTGCGTGGTCAGAGCCACGACGGACGGTTCATTGAGAACGATGCCCCGACCCTTCACATAGACCAGCGTATTGGCCGTGCCGAGGTCGATGCCCATGTCCGCCGAAAATAGCCCGATGACACGCGACAGCATTGAGTTAAGTCTCTGTGATTAAAGCGAAAAAGTGTCCGGAATGGCGTTCGCTCAAAGCCCAACACCAGGGTGCGGTCGGTTTAGACCGCCCGGGAGGGTCTCGCAAGGCGATTCAACGGGTTGCCTAGTTGTTCTAATGCTTGGCGGCGGCACGCTCGATCGCCTCGCTCACCAGACGCTCGGCGTCAGCCGGTCCTTCCCAGCGCAGCCCCCTCACCCATTTGCCCTTCTCCAGGTCCTTGTAGTGCTGGAAGAAGTGGGCGATCTGCTCGCACAGTACGGTCGGCAGGTCCTTGTAGGTCTTGATGCCGGTGTAGAACGGATGGAGCTTGTCGATCGGCACGGCCAGGATCTTCTCGTCCATGCCGGCCTCGTCCTCCATCAGCAGCACGCCCACCGGCCGGCAACGGATGATGGCGCCCGGCACGACCGGGACCTGGCTGACCACCAGCACGTCGCAGGGATCGCCGTCGGCCGACAGCGTGTGCGGGATGAAGCCGTAGTTGCCGGGATAGAACATCGCCGTGTGTAGGAAGCGGTCCACGAAAAGCGCGCCCGACTCCTTGTCGAGTTCGTACTTCACCGGCACCCCGCCCAGCGGGATCTCGATCAGGGCGTTGAGGTCTTTCGGCGGATGCCGGCCGACCGAGATCTTCGCGATATCCATGTCCCCTCACGCGCGCTCGAGATTGCGTTCCTGCCGCTCCAGCCAGGCCACCACGTCGACCCGGCTACCGGCCTCGATATGGGCCCATTGCGGCGACTTCATGCTCTCGCCGCCGGCATCGCGCCAGTATTCCTTGACCACCACCAGCGTCCACGCCGGCTTCGCCGCGCTGGTGCCGGTGGTCACCTCGATGGTGAAGCCATGGCTTGCGCCGGCGTAGCTGTGGCGCTCGCGCCGCCAGTTCACGCCGTCGATGCTCCAGCTCGTCTTCGGCGTACGCGTCGTGCCGGCCTCGAGCAGCCGGTCGACGATGCGGAAGAACGACGCGTCGCCGATCTTGCGCACCTCAGAGCCCCATCAGCTTGGCAATGGTGTTGCGGTGGATGTCGTTGGTGCCGCCGCCGATCGAGCCCACGCGCACGTCGCGGAACAGTCGCTGGATGTCATGCGCCATCGTGTAGCCGGCACCGCCCATGATCTCCATGGCGAGATGGGCGCATTTGAATTCGCCGTCGGTGCCCTGGATCTTGGCGATCGCCGTCTCCTCGACCGGATTGAGGCCGGCATCGAGCATATCGGCCAGGCGATAGGTCAGCGCCTGAGTCGTCTTGAGCATGATACGCATGTCGGCGAACTTGTGCTGGATCGCCTGGAACCTGGAGATCGGCTGGCCGAACTGCACGCGCTCCACGGCGTAGGCCTTCGCATACTCGATCGCGAAATGCATGTTGCCGCAGGCTTGCGCGGCCAGGCACAGGCGTTCGAGGTTGAGGCCCTTCATCAGGCCGGACCAGCCGCGATTCTCCTCGCCGATCACATGGTCGGACGGCACGAACACGCCGTCGAGGAAGATCTCGTTGGCGTGCGTGGTCCGCCGGCCGAGCGTCTCCAGCGGCTTCATGGTGAGGCCCGCCGCGCGCGCATCGACCCAGAAGAGCGTGACGCCCTTGTGCCTGGCCTCGCTGTCGGTCTTGGCCACGACCATCAGGTAATCCGCGACATGCGCCGCGCTGATGTAGAGCTTCTGCCCGGTGAGCCGGTAGCCGTTGCCGTCACGCACGGCGCGCGTTTTTATGCCGGAGGCATCGGAGCCGGTGTCGGGCTCGGAGAGCGCAAAGGCGGATTTCAGCCGGCCGGCGCAGATCTCCGGGAGATAACGCTGCCGCAGGTGCTCGCCGGCGGTGAGTTGCAGATGCATGCCACCATAGACGACCGTCGGCAGATAGAGCGAGGAGGCACCGCTGTAATGCCGGGCCAGAGACTCGACGAGGACGACGAGGTCCTTGCGGCTGCCGCCCATGCCGCCGTAGGCGGGATCGTAGGGCAACGCCATGTAGCCGGCCTCGGCCAGCGCCTTGAAGGCGGCATGGGGAAATTCGCTGGCGGCATCGAGCCGGCGGATTTCCTCGGCCGGCAGCACGCGTGCCAGCAGCTCGGCAACGTTCTGCCGGATCAGGAGTTGTTCGTCGGTGAGGCCGAAATCGTCGAGGTTCAATCGAACACCACGACGCCGCGCGCGACTTCGCCGGCCATCATGCGCTTGAAACCGTCGTTGATCTCGTCGAGCTTGTAAGTGCGGCTGATCAGCCCGTCGATGTTCAGCCGCTTTTCCATGTAGTGGTCGACCAGGATCGGGAAGTCGAGGTTGGGCCGCACCGAACCATAGAAGGTGCCGCTCATCGTCTTCTCGCCGAACACCATCATCATGGGCGAGTATTGCGCCCGCACGGTCGCTGCCGAGATGCCGACGGCGACCGCATGGCCGCCCGGCGCCAGGGCGTCGAAGGCGAGCGCCTGGGTCTTGTCGACGCTGACGGCATCGAAGGAGTAATCGACGCCAAGGCCGCCGGTGATCGCCTTCACCTTCTTCACCGGATCGTTGTCCTTGGCCGTGTTGATCGTGTGCGTGGCACCGAAGGTCGTGGCCATCTCGAGCTTGTTGTCGAGGATGTCGGCCGCGATGATGATTCCGGCGCCCGACAGCATGGCGCCCTGGATGGCGTTGAGGCCGACGCCGCCGCAGCCGATCACCAGCACGGCGGAGCCCGCCTCGATCTTGGCGTGGCGTGTGACCGCGCCGACGCCCGTGGCCACGCAGCAGCCGACCAGGGCGGCCTGCGGCCACGGCATGTCCTTGCGGATCGGCACGACCATTTCCTCCGGCACGACCACTTCCTCCGCGAAGGTGCCGATGCGGGCCATCTGGTTGACGCCCTGGCCCTTGTGCTTGAGGCGGAGCGTGCCGTCGTAGAGCGAGCCCGGCGGCACCGCGGCGCGGCCGATGCAGAGCACGGTGCGGCCCTGGGTGCAGTAGCGGCAGCGTCCGCAATGCGGCCGGAAGGAGAAGATGACATGGTCGCCCGGCTTCACCGTGGTGACACCGTGGCCGCATTCCAGGATCTCGCCCGCCGCCTCGTGGCCCGGCACGATCGGCATCGGCGAGGGCCAGTCGCCGTTCATGATGTGCCAGTCGCTCTGGCACACGCCCGAGGCCTTCATCTTCACGCGCACTTCGAGCGCCTTGGGCGGGTCGAGCTCGCACTCGACGATCTGCAATGGCTCGTTCGGCTTGAAAAGGACGGCGGCCTTCATGATTTTTCCTCCCGGGGTGACGTCCAGTCTATATCATCGGGTCATGAGCAAAACCCTCCTGATCACCGGCGGCGCCTCGGGTATCGGCGCCGCCACCGCGCGCCTCGCCACCAGGCGCGGCTTCCAGGTCGCCATCAACTACCGCTCGCGCGACGCGCAGGCCAAGAAAGTGGTGGCCGACATCGTCGCCAAGGGCGGCAAGGCCATCGCACTCCCTGCCGACATGGCGCGTGAGGCCGACATCGTCCGGATGTTCCAGGAAACCGAGAAGGCGCTGGGGCCGGTCACCCATCTGGTCAACAGCGCGGGCTTCAGCCAGCGGACGCGGGTCGACGAATATGACGCCGCACTTCTGGAGAAGTTCTTCGCGGTGAACGTGATCGGCCTGATGCTGTGCTGCCGGGAGGCCGCTAGGCGCATGTCGACCAAGAACGGTGGCAAGGGCGGCGCGATCGTCAACGTCTCGTCCATGGCCTCGACGCTCGGCGGCCGGCTCGGCTCGTCGGCCTATGCCGCGACCAAGGGCGCGGTCGATTCCTTCACCAAGGGCTTTGCCCGCGAGGTCGCACCCGAGGGCATCCGCGTGAACTCGCTCAGGCCCGGCATGGTGATGTCCGAGATGACCGAGGGAAGGCTGAAGGACGCCGCCTTCCGCGCCAGCATCGAGGCATCGATCCCGATGCGGCGCGTCGGCGAGGTTCACGAGATGGCGGGCGCCATCCTGTATCTGTTGTCGGACGACGCCTCGTTCATCACCGGCGCGATGCTCGATGCGGCGGGCGGGGGGTATGTAATCTGACAACGAAAAACGGGCCCCATGAGGGCCCGTTCTTATTCGTTCTGCTCGGTGCGGGCTCCCGCGCTTGATTACAAGCGCTGCCGCCCGCCGGTGCCCAAGGCGCTAGTTGCGCGCCTTGTCCACCAAGGCCTTTTCCTTGATCCACGGCATCATGTCGCGGAGCTTGGCGCCGATCTCCTCGATCGGATGCTCCGCCATCTTCTTGCGCATGGCCTTGAACGACGCCTGGTTGACCTTGTTCTCCAGCATCCAGTCGCGTGCGAAGCGGCCCGACTGGATGTCGGCCAGCACGCGCTTCATCTCGGCCTTGGTCTCGTCGGTGACGATGCGCGGGCCCGAGCGGTATTCGCCGTACTCGGCGGTGTTGGAGATCGAGTAGTTCATGTTGGCGATGCCGCCTTCGTAGATGAGGTCGACGATCAGCTTCACCTCGTGCAGGCACTCGAAGTAGGCCATCTCCGGCGCGTAGCCCGCCTCGACCAGCGTCTCGAAGCCGGCCTTGATCAGCTCGACCAGACCGCCGCACAGCACGACCTGCTCGCCGAACAGGTCGGTCTCGCACTCTTCCTTGAAGCTGGTCTCGATGGTGCCGGCGCGGCCGCCACCGATCGCCGAGGAATAGCTGAGGCCGATCTCGAGCGCGTTGCCCGAGGAGTTCTGCGCCACCGCGACCAGGCAGGGCACGCCGCCGCCACGCACATACTCCGAGCGCACCGTGTGGCCCGGGCCCTTGGGCGCGATCATGAACACGTCGATGTCGGTACGCGGCGTGATCAGGTTGAAGTGGACATTGAGGCCGTGCGCGAAGGCGAGCGCGGCACCCGGCTTCATGTTGGGGCCGAGATCGGCGTTGTAGATGTCGGACTGCAACTCGTCCGGTGCCAGCACCATGATGATGTCGGCCCACTTGGCGCCTTCGGCCGGGGTCATCACCTTGAAGCCCCCGCCCTCGGCCTTCTTGATCGTGGCCGAACCGGGCTTCAGCGCAATGCGTACGTCCTTCACGCCCGAGTCGCGGAGGTTCATGGCGTGGGCATGGCCCTGGCTGCCGTATCCCACGACCAGGACCTTCTTGCCCTTGATCAGGTTCACGTCGGCGTCACGATCATAATAGACACGCATTGGGGCCATTCCTCCTGGCAGTGTTTGCTCTGTCATGCGACGGGGCTTACTAGACAACCAGACCCGCAAAGGCCAGCCTCGAATCCTATGTCCAAGCCCATGTCCGCTCTGCGCTTTTCGCTCGTATTGCTCCTCGCCAGCCCCTTCCTGGGCGGATGCGGCGATCGCTATTCGACCCTGCCGGTGCCCGGCGTCCCGGCGACGGAGATGCCGGTGCTCGACCAGTCGGTCACCAGTTCCAGCCCCGAGCAGGCCCAAAGGGGCATGGGCAACCACACCTGGTTCTGGACCCGCGGCGGCGGCCCGGCGCAGATCCACTATTCTACAGCTGACGGAAGGGATTTCGTCTGGCTGGTGGGTGAACGGCGGATCCTGGCCGGCCAGTGGCGTGTGGAGAGCAACACCAGCGCCAACGGCCAGGTGATGACGCAGATCTGCCTGCGCTACCCCGGCGTGCGCCGCCAGGACCTGAGCGCCAGCTGGAACTGCCGGCCGGCGGGCACGATGTTCCAGGAGATGCAGGAGCGCGAGGCGGGCGATCCGTTGCGCTTCTCGGGCCGCACCCAGGCGAAGTTCGTGCTGACCACGACGCCGGCCAGCCTGGCCGAGGTCGAGGGCCGCGTCGCCGCCACGCCCGAAAACACCGGCTACTAGATTTGGGCGACTAGACCGGGGTCGCCAGCAACCGGACGCCCAGCAGGCCGAGCACGCCGCCCATCAGGCGGTCGAGCCAGAGCTTGGTCCGCCGGTAGAAGGCGCGCGCGGCACCGCCCGAGAACAGCAGCGCCAGCAGCGCGAACCAGGTGAATTCGTTGATGGCGACGATGGCCAGCACCGTGGCGTCCATCCAGCCCGGCGGCTGGGCGGGCAGCAGCGAGATGAAGATGCTGCCCATGAAGACCATGACCTTGGGATTGCTGAGCTGCAGCAGCAGCGCCTTCAGGAAGCCCTGCCAGGCCCCGGCGCGAACTGCCGACGGATCGGCCTCGGGCAGCGGCGCGCCGGCGTGGCGGATCAGCATGACGGCGAGATAGAGCAGGTAGAGCGCGCCGGCGATGCGGAACGCCACGTAGAGCCAGTCGAAGCGCGCGAACAGCACCTGCAGGCCGTAGAGCGCCGCGGCCGCCCACACCAGCGCGCCCAGCATCATGGCGAAGGCCGCCAGAAGACCGGCGCGGCGGCCGGAGACGGCGGCGGTCTGGATGACGAGGACCGTCGAGGGGCCGGGGCTGGCGACGGCCAGCAGATGCACCACCGCGAGGCCTGCCAGCGCGATGGCGTAGTCCACTACAGCGCCTCGCCGCCGCGCGACATGGCGACGATGCCGGTGCGGCCGACATCGACCAGACCCAGCGTCTCCATCAGGCCGACGAAGGTCTGCACCTTGTCGGAGTTGCCGGTGACCTCGAACACGAACGAATCGGCCTTGGCGTCGATCACCTTGGCGCGGAAGACGTCGGCCAGGCGCAACGCCTCGACCCGCTTGTCGCCGGTGCTCTTGACCTTGACCAGCGCCAGCTCGCGCTCGATGTGCGGGCCCTCGACCGTGAGATCGCGCACGCGATAGACCGGCACCAGCCGGTCGAGCTGCGACTTGATCTGCTCGATGATCATCGGCGTGCCCTTGGTCACGATGGTGATGCGCGACTGGTTCTCCTTGGCGTTGGTCTCCGCCACGGTCAGGCTTTCGATGTTGTAGCCGCGGCCGGAGAAGAGACCGACCACGCGCGCGAGAATGCCCGGCTCGTTGGCGACCAGGACGGAAATGGTGTGGCTTTGAATCGCCGCGGTCGCGCTCACACCAGCACCATGCCTTCTTCCGACACCTTGCCGGCCTTGTCGTCGGGGCCGAGCAGCATCTCGTTATGCGCGGCGCCCGAGGGGATCATCGGGAAGCAGTTCTCCGCCTCGTCGACCAGCACATCGACGACGACCGGCCGCTTGATCTTGATCATCTCCTGGATCACGCCGTCGAGCTTGTCGGGCTCATGGCAGCGCAGGCCGACCGCGCCAAAGGCATCGGCGAGCTTCACGAAGTCGGGCAGCGATTCGGAATAGCTCTCCGAATAGCGGCCGCCGTGCAGCAGCTCCTGCCACTGGCGCACCATGCCCATGTAGTGGTTGTTGAGGATGAAGATCTTCACCGGCAAATTATATTGCGCGACCGTCGAGAGCTCCTGGATGTTCATCAGGATCGAGGCCTCGCCAGCCACGTCGATGACCAGCGCCTCGGGGTGCGCAATCTGCACGCCCATGGCGGCCGGAAAGCCGTAGCCCATGGTGCCGAGGCCGCCCGACGTCATCCAGCGGTTGGGCTGCTCGAACTTCAGGAACTGCGCCGCCCACATCTGATGCTGGCCCACTTCGGTCGTGATGTAGTGGTCCTTGTCCTTGATGTGGTGATAGAGGCGCTCGAGCGCGTACTGCGGCTTGATCGTCTTCTTGTCGATCTTGTAGGCGAGGCAGTTGCGGGCGCGCCACGTCTCGATCTCGGCCCACCACGCCTTCAGTGCCTTCTGGTCGACCTTGGGTTGCTTGGCCTTCCAGACCCTGATCATCTCCTCGAGCACGAGGGTGGCGTCGCCCACGATCGGCAGATCGACGCGCACGTTCTTGTTGATCGAGCTGGGATCGATGTCGACATGGATCTTCTTCGAGCCCGGCGAGAACTTGCCGATGTTGCCGGTGATGCGGTCGTCGAAGCGCGCGCCGATGTTGATCATGACGTCGCAGCCATGCATCGCGAGGTTCGCCTCGTAGGTGCCGTGCATGCCCAGCATGCCGAGGAACTGCTTGTCCGAGGCCGGGAACGAGCCCAGCCCCATCAGCGTGTTGGTGATGGGGTAGCCCGTCATGTGGACGAACTGCGCCAGCAGCTTGGACGCCTTCGGCCCCGAATTGATGATGCCGCCGCCGGCATAGAAGATCGGCCGCTTGGCGTGCGCGATCATCTCGATCGCCTGCGCCACCTTCTTGGGATCGGGCTTGGTCTGCGGACGATAGCTCTTGTGCTCCGCGGCGACCTTCGGCGGCGCGACATACTCGTGCTTGTTCATCAGCACGTCCTTCGGCAGGTCGATGACGACCGGCCCGGGACGGCCCGAGCGCGCCACGTAGAAGGCCTCGTGGACGGTGCGGGCGAGGTCGCCCACCGCCTTCACCAGGTAATTGTGCTTGGTGCAGGGCCGCGTGATGCCGGTCGTGTCGGCTTCCTGGAAGGCGTCGTTGCCGATCAGGTGCGTCGGCACCTGGCCGGTGAGGCAGACGATGGGAATGGAATCCATGAGGGCGTCGGTGAGGCCGGTCACGGCATTGGTGGCGCCGGGGCCGGAGGTCACCAGCACGACGCCGACCTTGCCGGTCGAGCGGGCATAGCCTTCGGCCGCATGGACGGCCGCCTGCTCGTGACGCACCAGGATGTGGCGCAGCCGGTTCTGCTTGAAGAGCGAATCGTAGATCGGCAGGACGGCGCCGCCGGGATAGCCGAAGACGACCTCGACATCCTCGTCGATCAGGGCTTTCACCAACAGATCGGCGCCGGTCGTGGCGGACTCCTCGGGCTTCATCACACGCTCTCCTCTGACAAATGTGCCGCAAAACGGGTTTTGCGGCGGCGCGGAACATAGAGGGCGGGTTCTGGAGGGTCAACCCAAAAACGAACGAAACGTAAAGTTTCAGACCTCTGTTTTGGTCAAATATTGCGCGACCTGGGTCAGAGCCTGGGCAGACTGCGGGTCTACCACAAGATCTGGTGTCATCTGATGCCGGAACCACGTCATCTGGCGTTTGGCATATTGGCGGGTGTGATCGATGGCGATCTGGCGCGCCTTTTCGAGCGCGAGTTCGCCCTGGAAATGGCGGAAGAGTTCGGGCGCGCCATGCGCCTTCAGCCCGGGCCAGCGCGGATCGGGCGAGCGATCGAACACCTCGCGCACTTCGGCCAGCACCCCCTGGCCCAGCATGACATCGAAACGGCTTTCGATCCGGCCGCGCAGCCAGCCGCGCTCAGGCGCCAGCAGGATCGTGGCGAACCGCCAGGGCGCCGGAGCGCCGCTATCGGCCTGCCAGTCGCTGAGCGGCCGGCCGGTCGCGGCCACCACTTCCCAGGCACGGACATGGCGCTGGCGATCGCCGGGCTTCAGCCTATGGACGATGGCCGGATCTTTTTCGGCCAGTCGCGCGCGGAAAGCGTCGGGCCCGAGCGCCTGCCAGTCGGCATTGGCCTGCTCGCGGATCTCCGGGGCCACGTCGGGAATGGTGGCGATGCCCCGCATCAGGGTCCGCAGATAGAGGCCCGAGCCGCCGCACAGGATCGGTGTGCCGCCCGCGGCCAGGCAACGCGCGATCTCGGCTGAGGCAAGCGTGCGCCAGCGCGCCGCCGACAGGGTCTCGCTGAGCGGCAGCACGCCATAGAGGGCATGCGGCACACGCGCGCGCTCCGGGGCGGTGGGCTGGGCGGTCAGGATCGGAAAGGCATCGTAGGTCTGCATGGCATCGGCATTGATCACCGTGCCGGCCGCTTTGCCCTGGCGCTGCTCGGCCAGTGCAAGCGCCAGCGCCGACTTGCCGCTTGCGGTCGGTCCGGCAACGACGATGACGCGCCCTTCAGCCATGGCGGGCGAAAAGACACCGCTTGGCCGCCGAATGCAAATCGGCCATTAGAACGGCCGTGAACAACGTCTTCGTCCTCATCGCCAATCCCGCCCAGCCGATTCTCGATGCCGCCGCCGTGCAGAACGCGCGCGAGCAGCTGGAGGCCGCGGGGGCCGCGGTGGGTCCCGTCGACTGGCTGGCGCCGGGCATCGCCTGCGACCTGCCGTTCGAGCCCGCCGAAGGCACGAGCCCGACCGTGAGCCTGCCCGGCATCGACGCCGTGGCGCTTTCCGCCGAGGGAAGGCGCAAGCGGCTGCTGGTGGCCGATATGGAATCGACCATCATCGAGAACGAGATGCTGGACGAGCTGGCCGAGTTCCTGGGCCTGCGCGAGCACATCGCCGCCATCACGGCGCGCGCCATGAACGGCGAGATCGATTTCGCCGGCGCCCTCGTCGAGCGCGTCCGGCTGCTGAAGGGCCTGCCGGTGGCGAGGCTCGACGAGGCGGCCGAGCAGATCCGCCCCATGGCGGGTTCCGCGACGCTGATCGCCACCACGCACAAGTTCGGCGGCTACTGCGCCCTGGTCTCGGGCGGCTTCACCTATTTCACGCGGCTGGTGCACGAGCGCATGGGCTTCGACTTCGACGCGGCCAACACGCTCGACCATGACGGCCGCACGCTGACCGGCACCGTGCAGCGGCCGATCCTCGGCAAGGAAGCCAAGCTCGCCACGCTCGAACGGCTGTGCGCCCAGCGCGGCCTCGAGATTGCCCAGGCGCTGGCCGTCGGCGACGGTGCCAACGACCTGCCGATGCTGCAGGCCGCGGGCCTGGGCGTTGCCTTCCGCGCCAAGCCCACGGTCGCAGCCCAGGTTCCGGCGCGCATCGACCACGGCGATCTTACCGCGCTGCTCTATCTCCAGGGCTATCGCCGGCGCGACTTCGTCGAGAGGAAAGACTCATGACCGACGCCACACAGATCGTGCTCGCCAAGCGTCCGGCGGGCGATGTCACCGCCGACTGCTTCCGCCAGGAGTCCGTCACCTTGCCGGTGCTGGCCGATGGCCAGGTGCTGATCCGCTCCCGCTTCCTGTCGCTCGACCCCTACATGCGCCCGCGCATGACCGAGCTGCGCTCCTACACGCCGCCCTTCGAGCTCGGCAAGCCGTTGACCGGCGGCTCGGTGGGCGAGGTGGTCGAGTCGAAGAACCCGCGCTACGCCAAAGGCGACACGGTGATGGGCATGCTGAACTGGGCGAGCCACACGCTCCACGACGGCAAGGGCCTGCGCAAGATCGATCCCGCGGTCGCGCCGCTGTCCGCCCATCTCGGCGTGCTGGGCATGCCCGCCTTCACCGCCTGGTACGGCATCACCCAGATCTGCAAACCAAAGCCCGGCGAGACGGCGTTCGTCTCGGCCGCGACCGGCGCCGTGGGCCAGGTGGCGGGCCAACTTGCCAAGCTCGCCGGCGCCCGCGTCGTGGGCTGCGCTGGCGACGAGGAGAAGTGCCAGTGGGCGGTGCGCGAGGCGGGCTACGATGCCTGCTTCAACCACAGGACCGAGCGCGACTACGGCGCAGTGCTCGACAAGCTCTGCCCCCAGGGCATCGATTCGGACTTCGAGAATGTCGGCGGCAAGATCTTCCACGCCGTGTTCGCCCGGCTCAACAATTTCGGCCGCCTCGCCTTCTGCGGCGCCATCTCCGAATACCAGGACGCCGATCCGATCGCCGGTCCGCCCAAGATGTTCACCATCGTGCAGCGCCGCCTCACCATTCAAGGCTTCATCGTTTCCGACCATGCCGCGCTGATGAGCGACTTCGTGACCGAGGTCGGCGGCCTGCTGAAGGCGGGCAAGCTCAAGAGCCGCGAGACCGTGGTCGACGGCCTGGCCCGGGCCCCGCAGGCCTTCATGGGCCTGCTCAAGGGCGAGAACTTCGGGAAACTGGTGGTGAAGATCTAGCCGGGGGCACGCCCCGGCAAGATCACTTCGTCAGCCTGAGTGCCGCGAAGCGCGGGTCACCCTGGCGCTCGACGAACAGCAGCACCGATTTCTTCTTCTGCTGCTGCAGCTTGGCCACGATGTCGGTGATCTCGGCCGGCGTCGTGACCGGCTTCTGGTCGACCTCGAGGATGACGTCGCCCGGCTGGAGCTGCTTCTCGGCCGCCGGACTGTTGGGCGCCACCTTGGTGACGATCACGCCCTTCACCTGATCAGACAGGCCATAGCGCTCGCGCAGCTGGTCGCTCACCTTCTGCAGGGTAAGGCCGAGCTGCTCGATGGTCGAAGTCACGGGTTGGTCGGCCTCGGCGGGCTTCTTGGGCGTGCCCGTGGCCGAGGCAGTCTGCTTGTCGGCTTCTTCCTGCTCGCCGACGCGCAGCTTCAGCGGCACTTCCTTGCCCTGGCGCCAGACCACGAGATCGACCGTGCTGCCGACCCGGGCGTTGGCGACCAATCGCGGGAAACGGCGCAGGTCGAGCACGTCGGCGCCGGCGAAGTTGATGATGATGTCGTTGCGCTTCAGGCCGGCCTTGGCCGCCGGCCCATCGGCCGCGACATTGGCCACCAGCACGCCGCGGGCGCGGTCGAGGCCGAAGCTGTCGGCGATGTCGTCGGTGACGCTCTGGTAGCTGACGCCGATCCAGCCGCGCTTGACCCGGCCGAACTCGCGCAGCTGGTCGGCGACCTGCTTGACGAGGTTGGAGGGGATCGAGAAAGCGAGGCCCGCATTGGTGCCGCTGGGCGAGTAGATCGCGGTATTGACGCCGATCACTTCGCCCGCGGTATTGAACAGCGGCCCGCCCGAGTTGCCCTTGTTGATGGCGGCGTCGGTCTGCAGGTAGTCGTCGAGCGAATCGTTCAGCGACCGGCCACGGGCCGAGATGATGCCGGCGGTCACCGAATGGCCGAGGCCGAACGGATTGCCGATCGCGATCACCCAGTCGCCGACTCGTTCCTTGTCGGAATCGCCCCACTTGGCGGCCGGCAGCGGCTTCTTGTTGGGCGGCTCGACCTTGAGCAGCGCCACGTCGATGCGGCTGTCTGAACCGATCAACTTGGCCTTGAGCTGGGTGTCGTCACGGAAGACAACGGTGATGTCCTCGGCGCCCTGAATGACGTGGTTGTTGGTGATGATGTAGCCTTCGCCATCAATCACGAAGCCCGAACCGAGCGACGTGCCACGGCGCTTCTGCTCCTCACCGCCGCGCTTGTCGAAGAACTCCTTGAACAGCTCCTCGAACGGCGAGCCTGGCGGCAACTGCGGCATGTCGCGGAGCCTCGGCCCCTGCTGCGGCACGTTCTGCGTCGTGGTGATGTTGACGACGGTCGGCATCAATTTGTCGACCAGGTCGGCGAAGCTCTCGGTGGGTTCGCGTGACCAGGCCGGTGTCGCCACCGCCAGGCTGAGAGCCGTCACGGCCGCAAGCGCGGCACCTTTGGAAAAGCCCAGAATGGAAAAGCGCCGAGAAAAGCTATGAAAATCAGCGAGAATCACGTCCGACCTCCAGCGGCGCCAAGGGCCATACGGTCGGTAACGGCCGGCGCCGCGCGTTCGAGTCATCCCTACATGAGGGCCGATTGTGGCGCAATTGAAGAGGCTGTGATGTTGCCGATTGTTTCAGTATTTCAAGGCTTTTGCCCAAAAAGAACCGGCGGCGTTGCAGGACTGCAACAGCCGCCGGTCGGTACGATTTTTGCCACGCCCCGCGGGGCGTTTCCGGGCTGCTACTTCTTGGGCATTGCCGGTCCGGCGGGGTCGTTGAAGTAGCGGAAGAAGTCGGTGTCGGGGCTCAGGATCATGGTCGAACCGCCCGATCCGAAGGAGTTCTTGTAGGCCTCCATGCGGCGGTAGAAACCGTAGAAATCCTTGTCCTTGTTGAACGCCTCGGCATAGATCCTGGTCGCCTCGGCGTCGGCTCCGCCCATCGTGACCTGGGCGGTCAGACCGGCATCGGCCTTGAACACCGCGACTTCGCGGTCGGCCGTGGCGGTGATGCGGGCCTTCTCCTCGTCGCCCTCGGCGCGGAGCTGGCCAGCCTCGCGCTCGCGGTCGGTCTTCATGCGGTTGAACACCGACTGGGAGTTGGCCTGCGGCAGGTCGGCCCGCTTGATGCGGACATCGACCACCTCGACGCCCAGTTCCTTGGTTTTGGCGTTCACCCGCTTGGTGATGTCGTCCATCAGGTTGGCGCGCTGGTCGGTCAGCACCGCATGCAGCGGCACCGAGCTCAGCACACCCCGGATTTCCGAGTTGATCAGCGAGTCGAGCAGACCCCGCAGGGCCGGCTCGCCGCCCGGGACGGTCGTGGCAAACTGCTTGGCCGCCACGATCTTGAAGCGGGCATAGGCGTCGACGACCAGGCGCTTCTGGTCGCCGGCGATGATCTCGAACTCCTCGGCTTCGTAGTCGAGCAGGCGGGCGTCGATCCGCTGAATGTCCTGGATCAGCGGCACCTTGGCGTAGAGCCCGGGCTCGGTCTTGGGCTCGCCGACGATGGCGCCGAACTGGCGGACCAGGACCTGCTTGGTCGGATCGACGGTGTAGAGGGTCTGCGTGACCAGGAAGCCGACGACGGCTAGGAGGACGACGATGATGATCGAACGGTTGCTCATCGCGTGGCTCCCTGCGGCGCGGCGCCCTGGGCGGGCTGGGTCTGTCGGGCAGGCTGGGTCACGCCCTGGGTCTGGTTCGACCGGAGTTCCGGCAGCGGCAGGTAGGGCAGCACGCCGCCCGCCCCCGTGCTGTTCTTGTCGACCAGCACCTTGTTCACGTTGCGCAGCACTTCCTCCATCGTGTCGAGGTAGAGCCGCTCGGTGGTGATGTCCTTGGCCTTGGCATACTGCTCGTAGACCTGGGTGAAGCGCTGCGCGTCACCGCTGGCGCGGGCCACGATCTGCGCCTTGTAGGCTTCCGACCGCTGGATGATCGATTCGGCCTCGCCCTTGGCCCTGGGCAGCACCTGGTTGCGATAGGTGTTGGCCTCGTTGATGCTCTTCTCCTTGTCGGCGCGCGCCGCCTGGACGTCGCGGAAGGCCGCGATGACCTCCTGCGGCGGATCGACCCGCAGCAGCTGGATCTGCGAGATGCGCACGCCCAGCCCGTATTCGTCGAGCATGCGCTGCAGCAGGTCCTTGGTGTCCTGCTCGATACGGCTGCGGCCCTCGGTCTGGGCATATTGCAGGTTCGACTTGCCGATGATCTCGCGCATCGCGGCCTCGGCGCCGTCGCGGACGTTCTGCTCGGGATTGCGCACATCGAAGGCGTACTTGAAGACGTCCTTGATCTGCCACAGCACGGCGTACTCGATGTCGACGATGTTCTCGTCGCCGGTCAGCATCAGGTTCTCGGTCGAGGTCGGACGCGGGCCGCGGGTATAGGGCGTCGCGGGCGTCTGGCTGCCGCGGGCGCCCAGCACGACACGGCGCTGGTTCTGGACGTCGACCACTTCCACCCGGCCGATCGGCGCCGGCCAGTTGTAGTGCAGACCGGGTTCGACCGGCTTGAGGTAGGGCTTGCCGAAGACGAGCTGGATCGCCTGCTGGTTGGGCTGCACGCGGAAGAAGCCGGTGGCCAGCCAGATCACGACGGCAGCCAGCACGATCAGCAGGACGCCCTTGTAGGAACTGAAACCGCCCGGGATGAGGTTCTTCAGCCGTTCCTGACCCTTGCGGATCACATCTTCCATGTCGGGTGGCCGGCGCCCGCCAAACGGACCGCCGCCGCCGCCGCGATTACCGCCGCCGCCGCCCCAGGGGCCGCCGCCGCCACCGCCGCCGCCGCCGCTGCCACCACCACCACCGCTGCCCCAGGGGCCGCCGCTGTTGTTATTCCACGCCATCATTCACCTCAGGGCCGCCAGCAGATCGCCTCGACCGCATTGCCGCTTTTGATTTCACGCCGGCCTGCATATATGTGACGGCAGCAACACCTTCAATCAAGCGGCGACACGAATTTGCCGGGCAGCAGAAGCGAGCGACCATGGCCGAAGTGACGGAATCAGCCATCCGCAAGGTTCTCGAGACGGTCATGGACCCCGCCAGCGGTGCCAGCGTGCCGAACTCGGGCCTGCTGGGCGGGATCGCCATCCGTGGCGGCCATGTCGCCATCACCCTCGACGTCGATCCGGCCCGTGGCACGGCGCTGGAGCCGCTGCGGCAGGCCTGCGAACAGGCCGTCCGGGCCATGCCGGGCGTGCTGTCGGCCACCGCCGTGATGACGGCCGAGCGCGCCGCACCGCCACCGCCGGCCGCACCCGGACAGGGGCAAGGACAGGCGCACGGCCACGGCCACAGCCACGGTTCTGCCACAAAGACGACCGGCGGCGGCGGCCGCATCGACGTGCCGGGCGTAAAGCACATCATCGCCGTCGCCTCGGGCAAGGGCGGCGTCGGCAAATCGACCACCGCCGTCAACCTGGCGCTCGGCCTCGCCGCCAACGGCATCGCGACAGGTCTGCTCGACGCCGACATCTACGGCCCGTCGATGCCGCGCATGCTGGGCGTCACCGAGAAGCCCGATTCGGCGGACGGCAAGATGCTGAAGCCGATCGAGCGCTATGGGCTGCGCACCATGTCGATCGGCTACATCGTCAACGAGGACACGCCGATGATCTGGCGCGGCCCGATGGTGTCGAGCGCGCTCGAGCAGATGCTGCGCGACGTACAATGGGGCGAGCTCGATGTGCTGGTGGTCGACATGCCGCCGGGCACCGGCGATGCCCAGCTGACGCTGGCGCAGCGCGTTGCGCTGGCCGGCGCCGTGATCGTGTCGACGCCGCAGGACATCGCGCTGGTCGATGCGCGCAAGGGCCTCAACATGTTCCGCAAGGTGGCGGTGCCGGTACTCGGCATCGTCGAGAACATGAGCTACTTCCTCTGCCCCAAGTGCGGCGAGCGGTCGGAGATCTTCGGCCACGGCGGCGCCCGCGAGGAGGCGGAGAAGCTCGGCGTGCCGTTCCTGGGCGAGGTGCCGCTGCATCTCGACATTCGCACGACCTCCGACAGCGGCCGTCCGATCGTGATCGACCAGCCCGACAGCCCGCATACGCAGGTCTACAAGAACATCGCCGGCCGGGTCTGGAAGCAGCTCTCGGCCAACCAGCGCGGCGCCCGCAAGGCGCCGACCATCGTGGTGCGCTAGGCTATATCTGTCGTCCTGAGCGCAGCGAAGGACCTCCCCGAACGGCCAGACACGGACCTATGCCATGGGTGCACGTCAGCACTGGGTCTACATCCTGACCAGCAGCTCCGGAAACGCGATGTACATCGGCGTAACCAACAGTCTCGAGCGCCGGATATGGGAGCATCGCAACGGGCTCGGCAGCGAATTTGCAAAGAAGTACCGGATTGCCCGTCTGGTCTACGCCGAAGAGTACGACAATGCCGGAGACGCAATTGCGCGAGAGAAGCAGCTGAAAGGCTGGCGACGCGAGCGCAAGAACGAGCTGGTGCGGTCCATCAATCCAGAATGGCGCGATCTGATGTCAGCCGAGTAGCGGGAGGGAGGTCCTTCGCTGCGCGCAGGACGACAATTGTCGCTACCCGCGCTTCTTGCGCTGGGCGGCTCTTTTGCGGGGCTGCCACTTCCCGATCATGCCGTGCACGCCGATCATCGAGCCCGCGACCAGTTCGAGGGCGAGGAAGCGGCGTTCCTCGACCCAGCCGGGGAGCTGGATGTTGAGGGCGAGATCGCGGCGGAAGCCGAACTGGTTGTAGTACTCGGGATCGCCGACCAGGATGATCCGGCTGTGGCCCTGCATCCGGGACTGCGCCATGGCATGCCACATCAGCGCCTTGCCGTAGCCCAGCCCGCGCAGCTCGGGCGAGATCGCAAGCGGCCCGAGCAGGACTGCCGGCCACTGCTCGTTGATCACGATCGGCCAGTTGCGGATCGACGCCACCATGCGGTCCTTCTGGTCGATGGCGACGAAGCACAGTTCGCGGATCGGCGGCACGTCCTCGCGCAGGCGGTAGACCGTCTTCTGCTGGCGGTCCGGGCCGAAGGCCGCCTCGTTCATCGCCTCGACGGCCGCGACATCGCGCGGCCGCTCGCGCAGCAGCCGCAGGCGGCCGGGATCGCGGATCGCGACCGCGGCGTGGGCAGTGCGAACGGGCGGGCGGGCAGTCCGGGCCATCAGCCTTGCCCGAGAGCCGCCATCAGCTCGCGCCATTCGCGGGCACTCATGCCGCTCGACTTCTGATCGACCTTCTCGCCCGCCAGCAGGCGCTTGACGATGGCGAGGCCTGTCTTCGAGAGATGAGCGCCGCCCATGCGGTACTCCATGAAGGCATCGTGGCTGATCGGGCACCAGCGCTTCAGCGTGTCGATCATGACGTCGGCATAGACGCGAATCTCGTACTGGGCGTGGGCGTCGGCGCGCAGCGACAGGAAATGCATGAGATTGTGGAGGTTCGTCTTCCAGTACCACTGGGTATAGAAGGCAAGCGACAGGTTCATGCGCGCAAGCTCGCGCGCCAGGCCGGAGCGCTCGGGGTCGAGCGGCTCGCCGGCCTCGCCCTCGTTCAGCATCTCCATGTAGTGCTCGTAGACCAGCTCGGAATCCTTCTTGAGGATGTCGAAGACGCGCTCGGCCTCCTTGCCGGCCAGCACCGCGTCGCGGCCCTGGCGGTTGGCCTTGCTCTGGGCCGCGAGATGCTCGGCCCTGGGAACGTAGAATTCGTTGTCGAGGATCGAATAGCGCGCGGAATATTCGTTCACGTTGGCGGTGCGATGGCGGATCCACTGCCGCGCCACGAAGATCGGCAGCTTCACGTGATATTTGATTTCGCACATCTCGAACGGCGTCGTGTGACGGTGCCGGATGAGATAGTTGATCAGCCCGCGGTCCTCGCTGACCTTCTTGGTGCCCCGCCCATAGCTGACGCGGGCGGCCTGCACGACGGCAGCGTCGTCGCCCATGTAGTCGACGACGCGGACGAAGCCGTGATCGAGCACCGGCAGGGCCTGATAGAGAATTTCCTCCAGCGCCGGTGCAATCGGCCGCAGCGTCGGCTGGGCGCCGGCCCGAGCCTGATCGATTTCGGCCTGCTGGTCGGTGGAGAGGGGCATTTTACGTCCTTTAAGTCTTGCTTAAGCCACACTTTAGCGCCCAGCGCGCCCCTGCCAACGATGTCCTGCCACTTGTTCGAGAAAGTTTCCCACACGTCATTGGACCGCCGCACCTCAAGGGAAGAGGCCATCGCCTCGAGCCCGCTCGCGATCATCATGCGGGCCTGGAGGCCCGCGGTCCTTCTCGAGGTCGGTCTGCTTCTAGCGAGAAAGCTTCCTTGGCCGCGCGAGAACGGGCCGCACAGTTATCGGCTGCCTGGATTTGGGCGCCTCGACTAGTTGGCGCTCGACGGCATTGCCGCGCCTCGCTTCCCGAATCGATGCAAGCAGCCGGCGGGCATTTGCCGGGCTGGCGGGTAGATACGCAGTGTCGTTCCGTGAAGGTTGGCGAGACATTTTCCAAGCATATCAGCGGTCCAACCATGCCTTCAAATTACCGCTCGGAGCGCCTATATTGGGTTTGTCGGGAAACCGACTATGGCGATAAACGCCGCGTGGCATAAGCGTTTCGGACCCGGGGGCGGTACCCGGCGCCTCCACCATTCTCTCCAGACCCCGATCTCAATGAGTGACGGGCGCGGAATCGATGGGGGCGAAACAGGATCGACGAGCGTGGTAAAGGCGCGGTTTTTGCCCGGTATGGTTCCGCCGTGACGGGCCATTCACAAGTGCTAACGATAACACCGTTACACTCGCTGCTGCCGCCTAAACAGCGGACGTAAGCGCGGTCCGGGGGGCACCGGGCAACAGAAGCCCCCCACTTTCCTTCCACGGCAATGCCCGCTATTGGCATCGTTGACTCTCCCGTCACCCGGGCCGATGGTCCGCAGAGATTTTTCCGACAGGCCATGAACGATCGCTTTCACTACGACGCTCTCGTCGACGACGCGCTGCGCAGCGTCGTGCGCCGCGTGCTGACTCAGGTGGCGGAAAAAGGCCTGCCCGGCTCGCATCATTTCTACATCAGCTTCCGCAGCACCGATCCCGGCGTCGAACTGCCCGACTATCTGCGCGCCAAGTATCCGGAAGAAATGACGATCGTGCTCCAGCACCAGTACTGGGACCTCGTTATCGGCGAGGAATCGTTCGAGGTCACGGTGAGCTTCAACAAGCTGCAGGAGCACATCAAGGTACCGTTCGCGGCGCTGTCGGCCTTCGTCGATCCCTCGGTGCGCTTCGGCCTGCAATTCGACCGCAAGGACAAGGCGGCAGGCGACAAGCCCGAAGGTGCGGCCGCGGCGCCGACGCCCCTGCCGGCGCCCGACAAGCGGCCGGCCCAGGCCGGCCCGGCCGGCGACGAGGACAAGCCCGCGGATGCCGCGACCGAGGCCAAGCCCGAGGACGCCGCCTCCAAGATCGTCAAGCTCGACAGCTTCCGGAAAAAGTAGATAGACGCCGCGAAGCGGCTGCGGCAGGGATGCCGGCGCCGAGCGCAGTGGCCAGGAGAGACCATGCCCGAATTCCAGTTCCAGCAGATGTTCCCGAGCGGCCCGGACACCACGCCCTACCGCAAGCTCAGCTCGGATTTCGTCGGCACCACGACCTTCAACGGCCGCGAGATCCTCACCGTCGATCCGGCCGGCCTCACCCTGCTGACGGCGGCGGCCTTCCACGACATCTCGCATCTGCTGCGGCCGGGCCACCTGGCGCAGCTGCGCGCGATCCTCGACGACGGCGAGGCCTCGGCCAACGACAAGTACGTGGCGCTCGAGCTGCTGAAGAACGCCAACATCTCGGCCGGCGGCGTGCTGCCGATGTGCCAGGACACCGGCACGGCGATCGTCATGGGCAAGAAGGGCCAGGCGGTGTGGACCGGCGGCGGCGACGAGGCGGCGATCGCCAACGGCGTCTACAAGACCTACACCGAGACCAACCTCCGCTATTCGCAGGTCTCGCCGCTGTCGATGTTCAAGGAAGTGCAGACCGGCACTAATCTTCCTGCACAAATCGACATCTACGCCACCGACGGCGACGCCTACAAATTCCTGTTCATCGCCAAGGGCGGCGGCTCGGCCAACAAGACCTACCTGCATCAGCAGACGCCGGCGGTGCTGAACGAGGCCGCCCTGCTGAAATTCCTCGATACCCAGATCCGCACCCTGGGCACCGCGGCCTGCCCGCCCTACCACCTCGCCATCGTGGTCGGCGGCACCTCGGCCGAGATGAACCTCAAGACGGTGAAGCTCGCCTCCACCCGCTACCTCGACGACCTGCCGAGCGAAGGCAACGACAAGGGCGTGGCCATCCGCGACCGCGAGATGGAGAAAAAGGTGCTGGAACTCACGCGCCAGATGGGCATCGGCGCGCAGTTCGGCGGCAAGTATTTCTGCCACGACGTCCGCGTCATCCGCATCGCCCGCCACGGCGCCTCGGTGCCGATCGGTATCGGTGTTTCCTGCTCGGCCGATCGCCAAGCCGTGGGCAAGATCACCAAGGATGGCATCTTCCTCGAGCAGCTCGAGCACAATCCGGCGCACTACCTGCCGGACATCGAGCCGAAGCAGCTTTCCGGCGACGTCGTGTCGGTCGACCTCGACAAGGGCATGGCGCACACGCTGTCGGTGCTGACCAGGCATCCGGTGAAGACGCGCGTGAACCTCACGGGCACGCTGATCGTGGCCCGCGATTCGGCGCATGCGAAACTGAAGGAGCGTCTCGACCGCGGCGAGGGCCTGCCCGAGTACTTCAAGCAGTTCCCGGTCTATTACGCCGGCCCGGCCAAGACGCCCACGGGCATGGCGTCGGGCTCGTTCGGCCCGACCACCGCCGGGCGCATGGATTCCTACGTCGATCTCTTCCAGGCCAACGGCGGCTCGATGGTCATGCTGGCCAAGGGCAACCGCAGCAAGCAGGTCGTCGACGCCTGCAAGAAGCACAAGGGCTTCTATCTCGGCTCGATCGGCGGCCCGGCGGCGATCCTGGCGCAGGACGTCATCAAGAAGGTCGAGGTGCTGGAGTATCCGGAGCTCGGCATGGAAGCGATCTGGCGCATCCAGGTCGAGAACTTCCCGGCCTTCATCATCACCGACGACAAGGGCAACGATTTCTTCAGCGACCTGAAGATTTAGGCGGTTCCGTCGTCTCGACCGCAGCCGAGCGAAGCGAGGCGGAGTGGAGAGACCTTCCCTCCGCAATCAGCCGCTAATCGTCGAAAGAAGGCCCCTCGGCTACGCTCCAGGGAGGGGATTACCCCGCCCGCGGCGACGAGATTGGCAAAGAAAAAGACCCCGGACGGCTTCCCGTCCGGGGTCTTCTGCTGCTGTCCAACGACGATCCGTCAAATCCCCAGATGACGGATCATCGCCCTTCCAAACTCTTATCGATCAGCCGCGGCAGCCATCTTCCCGGGCGCACCAGCGGTCGATCCAGACATTGCCGTGGCGCGCGTTGATGACCTGCAGCCACTCGCCGCGGCAGCCGAGCACGCGGAACTTCACATCGTCGCCCTCGATCGTCGCCAGCGCGCGTCCCAGCATGCCGGGACGGCTGTAGACGGTGATCGCGCCATCGACGCGGGCATCGACGCCAAGCAGGTCGGCCGGCACCCAACCGTAGGGCTGGACCGCGCCGGCATCAGTCGCGCGATAGTCGCCCGCGGTGCTGAGGGCAATGCGTGCCCAGCCGCTTTGGCTCGCCGTCACGGTCACGACGGAACGGGACGGATCGATCCGAGTACCGCTGCGGCCCGCCAGCGAGCCGATCACCGTGCCCTCGGGCGTCGGCTCGGAACGGACAGGCACGATCTCGCCGCGATGGAGCGTTGCGTAGGCTTGCGTTGGCGTACAGGTACCGGACAGACCGGTGCTGGCATCGACCGAGCGCTCGAGGACAGCAAAGCCCGCGAGCACGGCGATCGTGCCGACTATGGCGCGAATCATCGTCGTTCCTTCCCACATTTTTGGGCGGCAGATCCCCATCTGCCAACCCCTTCACCCACCGCCCTTCTAGCAACCGCAGCGCGCCTGAGTCGTGACGGCGTTTGTAAGAGTTGTTTCGAAGCGTCCGATGGTGCGGAATCGCGATTCTGGAAGGTGATTCAATAGCTTCCAGAAACTTGATGAAGTTTTGTCTAAGAAGAGATCGTGGCTTTTTTGAGCGCTACGCTACACTTGCCGCCATGAATCTCACCAAACAGCACCTCGACATCGGCCTGTTCTCGACCCGGCGCGACGAGCAGCTCGCCTTCTGGCAGCAGACCGTGGGCCTGCCCTACGACCACATGGGCAAGGTCGGCGGCGGCGTGCAGCAGCACCGTCATCACATGAATGGTTCGATCCTGAAGATGAACCATTCGCGCGATCCCCTGCCCGTGGCGGCGCCCTCGGGGATCATCGGCCTCGAGATCGCGCGGGAAGGCCTCGCCGCGCCAAAGCCGCTGGCCGACCCCGACGGCAACAAGGTGAGCCTGGTGCCCAAAGGGGCGAACGGCGTCGAGGGCATCGCGATCCTGCTCAGGGTCAACGATCCTGCCACCCACGACCGTTTCTGGACCGAGGCGATGCAGTTCGAGCGCACGGGCGAAGGGCGCTACCGCTGCGGCGATTCGCTGATCGTGATCGCGGGGCAAGGCAAGGTCGAGCGCAGCCCGCAATGGCGCGGGCCGGGCTATCGCTACACCACGGTCCAGGTGTGGGATTGCCTCGCCGAATATGCCGGCATCCTGGCGCGCGGCGGCACCTCGGGCGGCGAGCCCCGGATCCTGGGCGAGACGGTGCGCTATGCCTTCGTCTGCGATCCCGACGGCAACCACATCGAGATCAGCCAGCGCGCCTCGCTGACCGGCGGCAAGCTCTAGGGTCGCAAGCTCTGGGGTCGAGAACGGCTACTTCTTGCGCGCCTTGCGGGCGGCGTAGCGGGCGTCGCGGGCGGCCTTCTGCTCGGCCTCGCTCAGCACGACCTTCACCGGCCGGCGGGCCTCGCGCTCGGCTGCGGCGGCGGCTTCAGCGGCCGCCGCCTCGGCGGCAGCGGCGGCCTTCGCCGCCTCACGCTGGGCCGCGATACGCGTCTGCTCGGCCTGCTTGGCCTCGCGGCGCTCGGTCTCGCGCGCTTCGCGGGCAGCGGCAACCGCGGCACGTTCGGCCAGGCGGGCTGCAAACTCCGGATCGTTGGCGGGATCCTTGGCCCGGGCCTTCTCGAGGAGGGCCTGCTTGGCCTTGGCCGCCGTCTCCAATCGATCCGCGAAGTCTATCTTCCTGCCGCTCATCGTTCTTCGTTCCTATTCCGCCGCTTCCGCGGACGACTCTTTCTTGGCGCGCTTGCGGTCTTCCAGTTTCAGATGGCGCTTGCGAAGCCGGATCGACTTGGGCGTGATCTCGACCAACTCGTCTTCTTCAATGTAGGCGATCGCCTGCTCGAGCGACATCTTGCGCGGCGGCGTGAGCTTCACGGCCTCGTCCTTGCCGGCGGCGCGGATGTTGGTGAGCTGCTTGCCCTTGAGCACGTTCACTTCGAGATCGTTGCCGCGGCTGTGCTCGCCGATGATCATGCCCATGTAGACCGGCACGCCGGGATCGATGAACATTGGCCCCCGCTCCTCGAGGTTCCACATCGCGTACATCACCGCGTTGCCGGGCGCGTTGGCGATCAGCGCGCCGTTGCGGCGGCCGGCGATGGGGCCACGATAAGGGCCGTATTCGTGGAAGATGCGGTTCATCACGCCGGTGCCGCGCGTGTCGGTCAGGAACTCGCCGTGATAGCCGATCAGGCCGCGCGACGGGGCGTAGAACACCAGACGGGTCTTGCCGGCGCCCGAGGGCCGCATATCCTGCAGCTCGCCCTTGCGCATGGAGATCTGCTCGACCACGACGCCGGTATAGGCGTCGTCGACATCGATCACGACTTCCTCGATCGGCTCGAGGCGCTGGCCGGTCTTGGGATCGGCCTGGAACAGCACGCGCGGGCGGCCGACGGCGAGCTCGAAGCCCTCTCGGCGCATGGTCTCGATCAGGACGCCCAGCTGCAGTTCGCCACGGCCGGCGACCTCGTAGGAATCGGCATTCTCGGTGTCGGTGACGCGGATGGCGACGTTGCCCTCGCCCTCGCGCATCAGGCGCGCGCGGATCATGCGGGTCGTGACCTTGTCGCCCTCGGTGCCGGCCAGCGGCGAATCGTTGACCGAGAAGGTCATGGCGAGCGTCGGCGGATCGACCGGCTGCGAGGCGATCGGCGCGCTGATCGTGAGGTCGCCGATGGTGTCGGCCACGGTCGCGACCTTGAGGCCGGCAACCGCCACGATGTCGCCGGCTTCGGCGATATCGAGCGACATGCGCTCGAGGCCACGGAAGGCCAGCACGCGGGTGATGCGGGTCTGCTCGAGTTCGGTACCGTCGCGCGACAGCGCCTTGATCATGGTGTTGGGCTTGACCGAGCCCGACAGGATGCGGCCGGTCAGGATGCGGCCGAGGAAATTGTCGGCCTCGAGCGTCGTCACCAGCATGCGGAAAGCGGGATCGGGATCGATCCTCGGCGCCGGCACATGCCTCACGACCAGGTCGAACAGCGGCTCCATGTCCTTGTGCTCGGCCTCGAGCGAGGTCGCGGCCCAGCCCTGGCGGGCCGAGGCGAAGAGCGTCGGGAAATCGAGCTGCTCGTCGCTGGCTTCCAGCGCCGAGAACAGGTCGAACACCTCGTCGTGCACTTCGTGGGCGCGGGCATCGGAGCGGTCGACCTTGTTGATCAGCACGATCGGCTTCAGGCCGAGGCGCAGCGCCTTGCCGAGCACGAACTTGGTCTGGGGCAGCGGGCCCTCGGCCGCGTCGACCAGCAGCACGACGCCGTCGACCATCGACAGGATGCGCTCGACCTCACCACCGAAGTCGGCGTGGCCCGGCGTGTCGACGATGTTGATGCGCGTGCCCTTCCAGACGACCGAGGTCGCCTTGGCCAGGATGGTGATCCCGCGCTCGCGCTCGAGGTCGTTCGAATCCATGGCGCGCT
>JBQTJT010000149.1:0-3728 GCA_052386855.1 Reyranella sp. | reverse complement strand
TCGCGGGCGGCGGCGAGGAACTCGACTGGACGCTGTCGGTCCTGTTCGACGCCATGGGCGCCATGTCGTCGAAGTACAACGACACGCCCACGCGGGCGAGCCGCGCCTACGACAAGGGCCGCGACGGGTTCGTGATTGCCGGCGGCGGCGGCATCGTCGTGCTGGAAGAGCTCGAGGTCGCCAAGGCACGCGGCGCCAGGATCTATGCCGAGGTGATCGGCTACGGCGCCACCTCCGACGGTGCCGACATGGTGGCCCCTTCCGGCGAAGGCGCGCTCCGCTGCATGAAGCTCGCCCTCGAAGGCTTCCCGGGGGCCGCGCGGCGCAACATGCCGGTGAACTACATCAACACCCACGGCACCGCGACGCCGGTCGGCGACATCACCGAACTCAACGCCATCCGCACCGTGTTCGGCGACAAGCTTCCGACCGTCAGCTCGACCAAGTCGCTGACCGGTCACAGCCAGGGTGCCACCGGTGCGCACGAAGCGATCTATTCATTGCTCATGATGAAGGAAGACTTCGTCGCCGCCTCGGCCAACATCGAGAACCTCGATCCCGGCGCGGAAGGCTATCCCATCGCCCTGAAGCGCATCGACAATGCCGGTCTTCAGACCGTGATGTCGAACAGCTTCGGCTTCGGTGGCACCAACGCCTGTCTTCTGTTCTCGCGCTACGACCACTGACGATGCCGGACGATACACCGTCGAAGCCCGCCGCCTTCCCCGAGGTGGCGAAATTGATGCAGGGCAAGCGCGGCCTGATCATGGGCGTGGCCAACGAGCGCTCGATCGCCTGGGGCATCGCGCAGGCGCTGCACCGGGCCGGCGCCGAACTCGCCTTCACCTACCAGGGTGGCGCCTTCGGCAAGCGCGTCCTGCCGATGGTCGAGAAGATCGGCGCGAAAATCGTCGAGGAGGCCGACGTCGAGAACGAGGAGAGCCTCGACCGGCTGTTTGCCCGCCTGCAGAAGGACTGGGGCCGGCTCGATTTCGTCGTCCATGCCATCGCCTTCTCCGACAAGGAGGAGCTGAAAGGCCGCTACGTCGACACCAGCAAGGCCAACTTCCAGCGCAGCCTCACCATCTCCTGCTTCTCGTTCACCGATATCGCGCGGCGCGCCCTGCCGCTGATGACCGAGGGCGGCAGCCTGATCACGCTCACCTACGAGGGCGCCGGACGGGTGATGCCGTCCTACAACGTCATGGGCGTGGCCAAGGCCGCGCTCGAGGCCAGCGTCCGCTATCTCGCGGCCGACCTCGGCCCGCAGGGCGTGCGCGTGAATGCCCTCTCGGCCGGACCGATGCGCACCCTGGCCGGCGCGGTGATCGGCAGCGCCCGCTACGTCTACCGCGTGTCGCGCGAGGCCTCGCCGCTTCGCCGCAACATCGAGCTCGCCGACGTGGGCGGCGCCGCGCTCTACTACCTGTCGGACCTGAGCGCCGGCGTCACCGGCACCACCCACTATGTCGATGCCGGCTATCACGCCATGGGCATGCCGCCGCAAGGGTCAGGCGAACAGAATGGCGAGTAAGTTCGGCGCCGGCTCGAAGAGCTATTGATCGAGCTCGAGCTTGTTTTCCTTGATGATCTGGGCCCAGCGCGCGGTTTCGGCGCCGATGCGCACCTGGAACTCGGCCATCGTGTTGGGCAGGTAGATCAGGCCGTTATCCGTCAGCATCTTCTTCACTTCGGGCGTGCCGGCGGCGGCGGTGTACTCCTTGTAGAGCCGGTCGACGATCGGCTTCGGCGTCCCGGCCGGCGCGATCACGGCGTACCAGGTCACCACCTCGTCATCGCCGAGCGACAGCTCCTTCAGCGTCGGCACGTCGGGAAGCTGCGGCACGCGCTGCAAGGTCGTCACCGCGAGCGCGCGCAGCTTGCCCGCCCGGATGTGCGGCAGAGCGAGCGGCAGCGTGTCGAACATCGCGTGGATATCGCCCGCGAACATCGCCGGCAGCGATTCGTTGGTGCCCTTGAAGGGAACGTGCAAGAGGTCGATGCCGGTCCGCTTCTTCAGGAGCTCGAAGGTGAGGTGCGCCGGGCTGCCCGGCCCGACCGAGGCGTAATTGAGAACGCCGGGCTTGGCCTTCGCCGTGTCGATCAGATCCTTCACCGTTTTGATGGGTGAGTCGCCCGAGACCACCAGCACCAGCGGCGAGGCCGCGAACATGGTGATGGGGATCAGGTCGTCCTTCACGCTGTAGGGCATCTGCTTGTAGAGCGACGGGAAGATGGTGAGGGGCCCAAGATTGCCCATGCCGATCGTGTAGCCGTCGGGCTTGGCCTTGGCGATCTCGGTGACGCCGATGCGGCCGGCGGCGCCGGCCTTGAAATCGGTGATGATCGTCTTGCCCAGCGACTGGGAGACCTTGTCGTTGAACGAGCGCGCGATGATGTCGTTCAGGCCGCCCGCCGGCCAGGGGACGAGGAACCTGACCGGACGTGTCGGCCAGTCGGCCTGGGCTTGGGAAGCTGAGAGGGGGGCGATGCACAGAAGGATCGCCAGCAGCAAACGAGAGATTTTCATGCCCTACCCTCAAGCAAAAGTCGGGCCGCACGCTAGACGACGCACCCTGCCGCCGTCGACTCCGGGCTGGTCCTGTGACACCGTAATCGCCAGCAGCGCCGATCCGCCGGAGGAGATCAAGATGGATGGAGCGACTTCGGCTGGGCGTGAGGCGTCCGCCTACGACCCCGACGCCCGCTTCGATCTCATCGTCAGCGACGTGGAACTCCGGCGCAACGCCGCCGGCCGCATGCTGATGGCGCGCATCTATCAGCCGAAAGGCAAAGGCCCCTTCCCGACCGTTCTCGACCTGCACGGCGGGGCGTGGACTCGCAAGGACCGCCTGGCCGAGGAGCCGATGGATCGCGCACTGGCTGCGAGCGGGCTGCTGGTGGTGGCCGTCGATCTCACGCTGGCGGCCGAGGCGCCCTATCCGGCCTGCGTGCAGGACGCCAACCATGCCGTGCGCTGGCTGAAAGCGAACGCCGCGCGCTGGAACGGCGATGTCTCGAAGCTCGGCGTCTACGGCTCGTCGAGCGGCGGCCACGTCGCCGAGCTTCTGGCCATGCGCCCACGCGATCCGCGCTACTGCGCCATCCCCGTCGAGGGCGCGCCTGATGTCGATGCGACGGTCTCCTGGGTCGCGATGCGCTCGCCGCCCAGCAACACCATCGCCCGCTACGAGAACGCGGAGCGGCGCAAGAACGAGACCATGATCGAGAGCAACAGGACCTTCTTCTCGCCATGGGAGAGCATCCACGAAGGCAACCCGCAGGAGATCCTCGATCGCGGCGAAAAAGTCTCGCTGGTGCCGTTCCTCATCATGCAGGGCGCCCTCGACGACAACGTCCTGCCGGCGATGCAGGAAAAATTCGCCGAAACTTATCGGGCGGCAGGCGGCCAGTGCGATTATCGCCTGTTCGCGGACTCCACCCATGAATGGGTCGCCGTCCCCGGCCCGCAGACCGACAAGGCGCAGGCAACGGTCAAAGAGTTCATCGCGCGGCAGCTAAAGGCCTGACCAAAGGTCCCTCGCTCCGCTCGGGATGACAGCCTTGCCGAGATTAGCGCAGTGCGTCAGACCAACAAACATTGTCATCCCGAGCGTAGCGAGGGTGTGGATTCACGTTCGAAGCGCAACAGTTTGGCAAGAAAGACTTCAGCCGGAGTCCTGAACCGCAGGCACTTCCGCGGCGTGTTGTTGTAGGCGGCGATCCAG
>JBQTJT010000148.1:0-38954 GCA_052386855.1 Reyranella sp. | reverse complement strand
TGATCAAGTCCGTTCTGGCCGTGTCCGAAGGCGGTCCCGATGCCGCCATGTCGTTCCGTCTGGCCGCCCGCGTGGCCGCCAACTTCGACGGAACCGTGGACGCGCTTCATCTGCCGGTCGGTCCCGCGGGCGGCATGGTCGGCGGCCTGGCCATGAGCGGCGAGGCGATGCCGCTCCTGATCGACATCGACGACGATCGGCTGGAGGCGCGGACCAAGGAGTCCGAGCGCGCCTACAAGGAGATCGTGGCGCCGCTCAAGGGTGCCACCTACACCGCGGCCAAGACCGCCACCCTCGATACGCTGGTGGCGATGGGCCGCTGCGCCGACATCGTGGTGCTCGGCCGGCCCGGCGCCGACCCCGAGAACGTGGCGCCCGCCACCGTCGAGGCCGCGATCTACGAATGCGCCCGCGCCGTGATGATCGCTCCGCCCACTGCCGGGACCGGCGCCTTCGGCTCGGTGATCGTGGCGTGGAACGGCAGCTTCCAGGCGGCGCGTGCCGTCGAATACGCCCTGCCGTTCCTGAAGGCCGCGGCCAAGGTCACGATCCTGGTGGCCGGCAGCAAGCCCGACGATGTCGGCGCCTCCTACCTCGCGCGCAATCTCGGCCGGCACGGAATTGCCTCGACCGTCGATGCGATCGATCCCGGCATCGTGTCGGGCCGTGCCCGCGGCCGCGCCCTGCTCGACTACACGCACGGCAAGGGCGCCGACCTGCTGGTCATGGGCGCCTACGGCCGCGGCCAGGTGCTGAGCTTCCTCGGTCTCGGCGGCGCCACCGGCAAGGTGATCTCGTCCTGCCGCGTGCCCCTGTTGATGGCGCACTGAACCTTCAAGGACAGGCGCCGGCCCCCTGGGTCACCACGTCGGGGTCGGCACAGGCGCTGCAGGCATTGCCGTAGGTCTTGCGACTGCCATCACGGCGCAGTCCGCAGGCCGGCCGGTAGTCGCGGGTGCACATCTGCGGCCGTGGATCGGCGCAGGGGCCGCCGGCGACCGGCAGTGATTCCGGCGCCAGTTCGGCCCGCGTCATCAGGAACATGAAGGGCTGCGCGCGATAGTCGCTCAGCATGCCGACGATCGAGATGCCGGCGCCGACGGCCGGCAGCGGGCTGAGGGGACGCGCCATCATCACGACGAGGTCGGCGATGTTGGCGGCCTGGTTTTCGTCGGTGATCGCCGCCTCGATGCGATCGGGCGTGGCCGAGATCACCTTCACCGGAATCTTGAGGCGCGTGCCGCCACCCTTCTGCTTGTCGAGGATCGCCTGCCAGACCTTCTCGGCCGCCGCCTTGTTGGCTGGTGTCGCGTCGCGATGGCGCAGCACCAGCGCCCAGTTGGCATACGAAAGCGTCGCAGGATCGTTGTCCTCGACCATCGCCAGCGCGGCCTCGGGCGGCGACAGCATGCGGGGGATCGACTTGGCGAAATTGTCCGGCGGCGCGCGCTCGCCGGCCACCACGCGCGCCACCAGTTCGGCCCAGCCTTCCTCGCTGCCGCGATAGACACGGTAGCGGGAGCGGACGTAGCGGTCGATGTCGGTGGCCGCCGCCTCGTTCCTGGTCGCGCGCGCGATCGCGATCGACCGCGCCGCATACCAGAAACCGACGGCGTCGAGTGGCGCGCCCTCGAGTTGCGCGACGGCGAGCTGGTAGACGTCCTGGAGATTGTCGGGCTCGGCCGCGACCGATTGGCGATAGTGACGTCGTGCCTGGTCGTAGTCCTTGGCCTGTAGCGCCGCGAACCCCAGCGTGCCGTGGAAGACTCCCGCCATCTGCTCCTTGGTCCGCGCAAAAGCCGCATCGGTGAGCGTGAGTGGCTTCTGCCACTTGGGCAGCACCGCCAGGCCGCGCTCGGCTGCGGTGACCGCGGGTGCCAGGGCCGCCGCATCACCCGATGCGGCGCGCGTGCGTCCGGCATAGGCGCGATTGGCCAGCGCCCGCACATTGTCGGGATCGAACTGCAGCAATTTCGCCGCGATGAAGTCGGCCTTGGCCGGCTGGCCGGCGGCATGCCAGGCGGCAATCGCCTGCTCGTGGGCTTCGGTCTTGAGGATGGTGTTGGGATACCATGCGATGAAGACCTCCATCGCCGTGGCGCGCTTGGCGGCATCGCGCGTGTTGAGCGCCGTCATGTAGGAGTCGTATTCGGCGGGATTGGCGAAGCTGTTCCGCGTCTGGGCGGAAACACCCGAGGCCGCAAAGGCGAGCGCCAGCGACAGAACGAGACAAAACCAGCGCATCACTGCCATTACACCCCTCCTTTCCTGCCCGGAAATACAGTGACCGTTTTGTCGAATTAAGGCAGTGTCGGAACGTTACGGACGAGTGGGGATAAAGACAATGCAAGAGCGGCGTTTGCGGGTTTTGGCGCTTCTCGGGGCGGCTCTGGGGACGGCGCTTGCAAGCGTGCCGGCCGGGGCCCAGCAGGGCGCACCGCCCCCCGCCGTGCTGGTCCAGCCGGCCGAGATGAAGCCGATCGCCGACCAGGCCGAGTTCATCGGCCGCGCGGCCGCCGTCGACAAGGTCGAGCTGCGCGCCCGGGTCAAAGGCTTCCTCGGCCCGCGCAAGTTCAGCGACGGTGACCTCGTGAAGGAAGGCCAGGTCCTGTTCACCATCGAGCCCGAGCCCTACCAGGCCGCGGTCGACCAGAAGGTCGCCCAGCGCGACGCCGCCAAGGCCGCCCTCGCCAACGCCGAGGTCCAGTTGACGCGCGCCGAAGAGCTGCTGCGCAGCCGGACCGGCACCCAGGTGACCTACGACCAGCGGCTGTCGGAGCAGCTCCAGGCCAAGGCGCAGCTCGAGGACGCCTCGGCCCAGCTCCGCGACGCCCAGATCCAGCTCTCCTACACAGAGATCAAGTCGCCGATCGCCGGCCGCATCGGCCGCGCGGCGGTCTCGCCGGGCAACATCGTCGGCCCCGATTCGGGCGTGCTGGCCACCGTGGTCAGTGAGAACCCGATCCGCGTGCTGTTCTCGATTACCCAGCGCGAACTGCTCGACGCTAGACGCGACTCCAGCGCGTCGGGCGACGGTCTCGTCGTGCGCCTGCGGCTGGCCGACGGCAGCCTCTACAAGGACAAGGGCAAGCTCGACTTCATCGACGTCACCGCCGACGCCAAGACCGACGGCCAAGTGGTGCGCGCGGTGTTCGACAACAAGGAAGGCCTGCTGACCGACGGCCAGACGGTGCGCGTGATCGTCGAAGGCGAGAAGATCCCGACGGTGGTCGCCGTACCGCAGGCCGCGATCGCCCAGGACCAGAGCGGCCCATATCTCTTCATCGTCAACGACAAGAACGTGGCGGAGCAGAAGCGCATCAAGACCGGCGTTGCGCGCGACGGGCTGGTCGGCATCACCGAGGGGCTGAAGGCCGGCGAGCGCGTCATCGTCCAGGGCCAGCAGCGCGTCCGGCCGGGCATGACGGTCAATCCCAGCGTGGCACCGCCCTCGGCCTCGACGCAGAAGCAGTAAATCATGACGATCTCGTCGCTGTTCATTCGCCGGCCGCGGCTGGCGTTCGTCGTCTCCACCGTCATCACCATCGCCGGCATCATCGCCATGACGGCGATGCCGGTGGCGCAGTTCCCGGACATCGTGCCGCCACAGGTCCGCGTCACCGCGACCTACCCCGGCGCCTCGGCCCAGGCGGTCGAGGAAAGCGTGGCGCAGGTCATCGAGACGCAGGTGAACGGCGTCGAGCGCATGCTCTACATGAAGTCGACATCGGGCGGCGACGGCAGCTACACGCTCACCGTCAGCTTCGAGGTCGGCTCCAATCCCGACATCAATACCGTGAACGTCAACAACCGCGTCAACCAGGCGCTGGCGCTGCTGCCGCCCGAGGTGCAGCGGCTGGGCGTCACCACCAAGAAGCAATCCTCCGCGCTCCTGCAGGTGGTCGCGGTCTATTCGCCCAAGGGCAGCCGCGACGAGCTGTTCCTGTCGAACTTCTCCACCATCACGCTGCTCGACACGCTGCGCCGCGTGCCCGGCGTCGGCGACGCCACGCTGTTCGGCGCGCTCGATTATTCGATGCGCGTCTGGCTCAACCTCGACCGCATGTCGAGCCTCGACATCACGCCCGACGACGTGGTGAAGGCCGTCCAGGCGCAGAACGTCCAGGCCGCCGTCGGCCTGGTCGGCGCGGCACCGCTGATGGAAGACGTCGGCTTCCAGCTCAACATCACCACGCAGGGCCGCCTGACGACCGTCGAGGAGTTCGAGAACATCGTCGTGCGCGCCACCTCGGCCGGCGCGCTGGTCCGGGTGAAGGATGTGGCCCGGGTCGAACTCGGCGCCAAGACCCGCGATCAGATCGGCCGCTACAACGGCAAGCCGGCCTCGGGCATTCAGATCTACCAGCTCCCCGGCGCCAATGCGCTGGCCACCGCAAAGGGCGTGCGCGACGCCATCAAGGCGCTGGAGCCGCGGTTTCCCGACGATGTCGCCTACAACGTCATGTACGACACGACGGTGTTCGTGGCCGCCACGATCGAGAGCGTGATCCACACGCTGATCGAGGCCTTCGTGCTGGTGGCCATCGTCGTCTTCATCTTCCTCGGCAACCTGCGCGCCACGATCATTCCGATCATCGCCGTGCCGGTGGCGCTGGTCGGCACCTTCGCCGTCATGCTGGCGCTGGGCATGTCGGCCAACACCGTCTCGCTGCTGGCGCTGGTGCTGGCGATCGGCATCGTGGTCGATGACGCCATCGTCGTGGTCGAGGCGGTCGAGCATATCCTCGAGCACGAGCCCAACCTCACGGTGGCCGAAGCCACCGAGAAGGCGATGACCCAGGTCACCGGGCCGATCATCGCCATCACCCTGGTGCTGCTGTCGGTCTTCATCCCGACCGCCTTCATCCCGGGCATCTCCGGCCAGCTCTATTCCCAGTTCGCCGTGGCCGTGTCGGTCTCGATGGTAATCTCGGCGATCAACGCTCTGTCGCTGTCGCCGGCGCTGTGCTCGCTGATCCTGCGTCACCGCAAGAAGCCGCGCGGCGTCATGGCCTGGCTGCAGAACGGCATCGACAAGAGCCGCGACGGCTACGTCCGGGTGGTGACGCCGATTGCCCGGCGCGGCTTCATTGCCCTGCTGCTGGTCGGTGGCTTCGTCGTGGCGACCGGCGGCATCGGCAGCCTCGTGCCGAGCGGCTTCCTGCCCGACGAGGACCAGGGCGCCTTCATGGCCGAGCTGCAGCTGCCCGACGCCGCCTCGACCAACCGCACGCTGGCCTCTCTCGAGGAGGTCGAGAAGACCATCGCCGGCCGGCCATGGATGAAGAGCATGTTCACGGTCAGCGGCTACAGCCTGATCGACGGCCTCGCCCTTCCCAACCGCGCGCTGGTCGTGGTCGAGCTGAAACCCTTTGCCGAGCGCAAGGACCCCAGCCTGTCGGTGTTCCAGGCGCTGAAGGAACTCAACATCGCCTTCAGCCAGATCGCCTCGGCCAACGTCTTTGCCTTCAACCTGCCGCCGATCATGGGACTGGGCAATTCGTCGGGCTTCGAGTTCGTGGTCCAGTCGCTGGCGGGCGCCTCGCCCACCGATCTTGCCGCCGTTTCCCGCGGCCTGATGATCTCGGCGGCGGAAGTGCCGACGCTCGACGGCGTCTACACGACCTTCGGCGCCTCGACGCCGCAGATCAACCTCAAGCTCGACCGCGAGCGCGCCCAGGCGCTGGGCGTCAACATCGCCGACATCTTCTCCGCGATGCAGACGGCGCTGGGCGGCACCTATTCCAACGACTTCAACCTGTTCGGCCGCACCTGGCAGGTGAAGGTCCAGGCCGACGCCGCCGACCGCGGCACGATCAACGACGTCTTCCGCGTCCGCATCCGCTCCTCGAGCGGCGAGCTCGTGCCGCTGCAGGCGGTGGCCAACATCGACCTGATCACCGCGCCCAGCTCGGTCGTGCGCTACAACAACCTGCGCTCGGTGGTGGTGAACGGCGCACCGGCGCCGGGCTATTCCTCGGGCGACGCGATCGCCGCCATGGAGAACCTCGCCAAGACCACGCTCCCTGCCGGCTACGGCTACGAATGGACGGGCACGGCGCTGCAGGAAAAAGCGGCAAGCGGCCAGACCGGTTTCATCCTGGGTCTCGCCGTGGTCTTCGCCTACCTCTTCCTGGTCGGCCTCTACGAGAGCACGGCCATTCCGGTCGCCGCCCTGCTGTCGGTGACGGTCGGCCTGTTCGGCGCCATGGCGGCGCTGTTCGTGAGCGGTCTCGACAACAATATCTTCGCCCAGATCGGCATCGTCGTGCTGATCGCGCTCGCGGCCAAGAACGCCATCCTGATCATAGAGTTCGCCATGGCCGAGCGCGCCAGCGGCAAGGACATCGTGACGGCGGCCACCACCGCCGCGGCGCTGCGCTTCCGCGCCGTGATGATGACCTCCTTCGCCTTCATCCTGGGCCTGGTACCGCTGGTGATCGCCTCGGGCGCGGGCGCCGCCACCCAGCGCGCCGTCGGCACCGCGGTGTTCGGCGGCATGATCGCGGCCTCGTTCCTCGGCATCTTCGTCATCCCCGGTCTTTACGTGGCCTTCCAGACCGGGCGCGAGAAGATCAAGGGCATGATCGGCCAGGCGCCGTCTCCCGAGACCAAGCGAGCGGAGCCGCCGGCGCACTGAAGTGGACCATTCGTGGACTACGAAAAACGCCCGCCGGATTTCTCCTGCGGGCGTCTCCCATCGTGAACTATCAGCTGAAACCTGCTGAACCTGCAAATTTCACAAGTGCAGGCAGTGCTGTTACGTATTAAGCCGCGAGATCGAAGTCGGCGAGATCGGGCTTCCGCATCTCCTCGCGGAAACGGTCGAAGCTCCACGGCCACAGCGCCGGATTGCCGTTCCTGTCGAGGTACCAGCTGCGGCAGCCGGACACCCACACCGTGCCCTTCATGGCTTCGTGCAGCGCATCGTTGAAGCGCCGCGCGGCGGCAGCGGACGGCGCCACCGCCTGGCACCTGCCCTCGAGGACGAGGTCGACGAGCTGCAGGATGTAATCGATCTGCAGTTCGGAGATCATGATCACCGAGAAATTGCCGATCGGGCTGTTGGGACCAACCAGCATGAAGAAGTTGGGAAAGCCCGGGACCGCCACAGAGCGATAGGCTTCGTTGGCCTCCGACCATGCCTCCGCAAGCGTGCGCCCGCCCTCGCCTAAAACCTCCATCGGCCGCAGGAAGGCATGGCCATCGAAGCCGGTCGCCAGCACCAGCACGTCGAGCACGTGCAGGACGCCATCCTTCGTTCGAATGCCGGTCGCCTCGATGCGGTCGATGCCTTCGGTGACCAGCTCGACATTGGGCTTCTGCATCGCCGGATAGAACTCGTCCGACATGATCAGTCGCTTGCAGGCGGCACGGTAGTCGGGTGTCAGCCGGCGCCGCAGCTCGGGATCGTGGACATTCTCCTCGAGGTTGAGGCGGCAGGCGTCCTCGATCTTCTGCAGCTCGTCCTGGTTGCCGATCACGGCGCGCGCGAACGTGTCGACGAAGCGCTTGGACCAGAAATCGTAGGATTGCTGCAGCCGCTCGGGCGATTCACGGAACATCGCTTTTTCCTCGGCGCTGTAGAACGGGTTGGCGAGCGGCAGCACCCACTGGGCGGTGCGCTGGAACAGCGCGAGTTTGGCGACGCGATCGGCAAGCGCCGGCACGATCTGGATCGCCGTCGAGCCGGTGCCGATGACGCCGACGCGCTTGCCGTGGATCGGCACGGCGTGACCCCAGCGCGCCGAGTGAAACTTCGGCCCCTTGAAGTCGGCGAGGCCGGGGATGTCGGGCATCGCGGGATGATGCAGCACGCCTGTGGCGGCAATCACCACGTCCACCGTCTCGGTCGCGCGACTTGAGGTCTTGAGCCGCCAGCGCCCATCGACATAGTCGGCGCGGGTGATCTCGCTGTTGTAGCGGATGTGCTGCTCGATGCCGTACTTCTCGGCCACGCCTTCGAAGTAGCGCTGGATCTCGGCGCCCGGCGAGAAGCGCCGCGTCCAGTCGCCCTTGAGTTCGAAGGAATAGGCATAGACATGGCTCGGCACGTCGCAGGACAGGCCGGGGTAGGTATTGTCCCGCCACGTTCCTCCGAGGCGGCCGGCCTTCTCGTAGATCGTGAAATCCTCGATTCCGCGCTGCTTCAGCTTGATGGCGGCCAGGATGCCCGACATGCCCGCGCCGATAATAGCAAACCGCTTGCGCACGCGGTCACTCGCCATCGGGCGTCTTCTGCCGGGGATGCATGTAGTCCTTGAAGTCGTCGAAGCCCTTCCAGGCGGGTTCCGGCGGTTCGTAGCCGGGGCGCGGCGCGTACTTCGACGCCTCCGCCGTGCCGGGCGTCACGATATAGCGCGGGCAATTGGGAAAGATCGCCCGCACCTTGACCCGGACCAGGAGCTGGGCGCCGGCGAAGCGCTGCATCAGCGGATCGTCGCGGCTCACGCGGGCCTCGCCGTTCACACGCAGCCGCCGGGGCTTCTCGCCCATGTCGATGAACAGCAGCCCGACCGAGGGATTGACCACGACGTTGCCCAGGCTCTTGAACATGCCGTTGCCGTCGTAGTCGGGAAAGGCGAGTTCGTTGGCGCCGACGATCCGCACGAAGCCCGGCGTTCCGCCCTTGAAGGAGCAGTCCGGCCGGCCGCGGTCGTCCGATGTCGCCAGGAAGAAGAACATCGCGCCCTCGATGAAGGCACGGTCGCCTTCGGTGAACTCGAAGCGGGTGAGCTTCTCTTCGAGGCGGTCGGCGATCCGGCGGCTGTCGAAGTCGTCCTGCAGGCGGCGATTGCCGTCGTGGAACATCACACTTGCGGGCATGGGTCTCTCCCTATTCGAGACGAGTATTCGCTGCATTTAGCCAGCGCTCGATCTCAGCAGCGACCACCGATTGGACAGCCTCGAATGCGGCATGGCCCGAAGAAAAGGCCCGAGATGGTCAGGTATCAGATTCGAACAGATAAAATGTTGTTTATTATCAGCATATTAGACTCCAATATCAACTAAGATCAAACGATTGCTCTTATACCAAATCGAATTTAAGATTAAGCAACTGACCTTAATTGAGAGCTTTGCAATCAAATGCTTCGAATCAGCGACGTTGAAGTGCAGAGGCGGTTGGAAATCGACAATCCCTGGTGGACTGATCCTCTGCCTCCAGATCGAGTGAAGTCTTGGAAAGAAAGACTCTATCTCCCATTGCTGTTCGACTTAATTGGGCAATCGACTCCAAATAGAGCCGCCGTGGTCATGGGGCCGCGTAGGGTCGGCAAGACCGTAATGTTGTTTCAGACTGTCTATAAACTCATCGCATCTGGTGTTGACCCAAAGACCATTTGCTACGCAGCAGTCGACAATCCGGTATACACAGGACGCTCGCTAGATAGCTTGCTAGCCCTCTTCATGACCGAACATGGTCACAAGCGAAGAGATCGCTTGTATGTCATGTTTGATGAAATTCAATACGTGCCCGATTGGGAGCGACACCTGAAGTCGCTCGTCGACACTTATCCCGACATGCGCTTTATCGTGTCGGGATCTGCGGCGGCGGCACTGAAAAGAAAAAGCGACGAATCGGGGGCGGGACGCTTCACGGACTTCGTTGTTCCCCCTCTGAGCTTTCTAGAGTTTCTCCTGTTCCGACGCCTCGACCCAGACCTCTTGGGCGATAAGTCAATGGATGACGAACTCCTTGCATACCTAAACTACGGGGGATTCCCCGAAGCAACCGTCGACGAATCCATTCAGCACTCAATGAATCAGTTCGTTGCAAATGACATCATCGACAAAGTCTTGTTGCGTGACATTCCCAGCCTTTATGGGATCGCCGATCCACAGGAATTGAAGCGCTTTTTCTCTTTTGTCGCCTACAACACCGGACAGGAAGTAAATGTCGATGGATTGGCGCAAGAAACGGGAGTTACGAAGAACACCCTGCGAAAATACATCGAATATTTGGAAGCTGCATTTCTGATTCGGATACTCCATCGCGTTGACTTCTCGGATAAGCTGTTCAGCCGACACTCTAGATTCAAGATCTACCTCACTAATCCCTCTATTCGAGTCGCACTGTATGGCGAGCCATCACAAGACGCGATTGGCCCCTTGATCGAAACTACAGTTGCTTGCCACCTTCTGAATGGGCAACGCCCTAACTATCGCTTCAATTACGTGCGGAGCAGCAGCGGAAGTATGGGCGAAATTGATTTCGTAGCGTTTCGATCCGGAAAAGAAGGCGCTGTGGACGCGTTTGAAGTCAAATGGACCGCTCGCCCACTCAGTTCTCTTGCGCGAGAATTTTCTGGTCTGACCTACTATGCAAACCGCTCAAAGCTGAAGCGAGCATATGTCCTCAAGCGAGGAGGCTATGAGACCATCAAAGTTGATGGAATTGAAATTCAAGCGATTCCCATTCCAGACTTTCTAATCACGGAGGGTTCGTTTTCGTTGACCCAAGAATCCACGCGGCGGCGCCAAAAAGCGGAAGGCTCGGGGGATCTAGCGAAGCGAATTGTTCCATGGACGTTTGCGACATTCCGTAGGAAGCCTGGAATTCCTTGGCCCCTATCCAGCTAAAGCTGATGCTGTCGCGTGTCTTATTGGAGTAGCCCTTAAAGTCGAGCGTCGGCGCGTCTACCTCATATCCGATCGGTTCCCGCTTCGAGACGCGCGCGCAGCGCCGCGTCCTGCAGGGTCGTGTCCTGGCCTGGCGGCGCGATGCGGACCGCGTCTTCCAGGGTCATGGTCTGGCGCCATTCCTCCCACGGCCGCGAACGGTCATCGGCACCGATCTGGTCGACACCCCAGTAGAGTTCGAGGTGATGGCCGTCGGGATCGAGGAATTCGACCGCGACCTGACAGCCGGCGCGGCGGCGGCCTTCATAGGTGAGCTTGGCGCCATGCGCCTTCAGGTGATCGCGGGCGCGGAAAACCTCGTCGAGCGTGGCGAGTTCGAAGGCGAGATGGTGCAGGCTCTTGTCGGGACCGGCCTCGGGCGCGCGGTCACCGACCAGGGCCAGGCAATGATGGTCGCCGTTGCAGCGCAGGAAGACCATGCCGCCCGGCATCATCGTGCCGGGATAGACGTCCGAGATCTTGAAGCCCAGCACCTCGGTATAAAAGCGCTTGGAACGCTCAAGGTCGCTGACATAGACCACAGCGTGGCCGATCTTCTGGACGGCGAAGGGTGTGCTCATGGGCTACCTTTCCGGCGCTATGTTTTCGACCGGGGCTCGGTCATCATACCGCCGACGATACCCCGGGAGGAACGCATGGCGAAATCGCCCAACAGACTGTCGGCCAGCGAGGCCGTCCTGCGCATGTCCCAGAAGCGGCTGAAGGCGCGCGACCTGGTCGAGGCCTGCCTCGACCGCATCGAGCACCGGGAAGGCCAGGTCCATGCCTGGGAGGCGCTCGACGCCGAGGGGGCGCTCAGGCGCGCCGACATGCTCGACAAGCGCGCCAAACCTGTGGGGCCGCTGCACGGCATTCCGCTGGCCGTAAAAGACATCATCTCGACCAAAACCATGCCCACCACCTGCGGCTCGCCGATCTACCGCGACCATGTCGTGGGCAAGAATGCGGCCTGCGTGACACAGCTCGTGAAGGCCGGCGCCATCGTGCTGGGCAAATCGGTGACCACCGAGTTCGCCGGTGCCCATGCCGGCAAGACGCACAATCCGCACAATCTGCGCCACACGCCGGCCGGCTCCTCGTCGGGCTCGGCGGCGGCGGTCGCCGACTGCATGGTGCCCATCGGTTACGGCACGCAGACTTCGGGTTCGGTGATCCGCCCCGGCGCCTTCAACGGCATCGTGGCCTACAAGGGCACCTACGGCTGGGCCGATACCACCGGCATCAAGACCTATTCCCGAAGCCTCGACACGCTGGGCTTCTTCACCCGTACGGCCAACGATCTTGCCCTGATCCGCGCCGCCTACGGCCATGCGCCCGCCGACCCGCCGCAGCGCGTGCCGCGCATCGGCTTCTGCCGCACCCTGTGGTGGGACCAGGCCGAGCCCTACAACAGCAAGAACATCGAGGTCGCCGCCCGCACGCTCCGCGCCAAGGGCGCCAAGGTGCGCGACTGGGAGATGCCCGAGAGCTGGGGGGCGCTGATCGCCGCGCACAACCGGATCATGACCAAGGAGGCGACCCAGCACTACGCGCCGGAACGCGCCCGCTTCCCCCATCTCCTGTCGCCCAGCCTGACGGCGTCGCTGGAGGTCGGTGACAGTGTCACTCGCGCCCAACTCGCCGATGCCAGGAAGCGCAAGCGCCGGGCGCTGGCCGATCTCACCCAGGTGTGGGAGCGCTTCGACTTCCTGTTGGCCCCCACCGCCCGCGGCGAAGCGCCGGCCGGCCTCGGCAATACCGGCGATCCGATTTTCAACCGCCTCTGGACCCTGCTCGGCACGCCCTGCGTGGCGCTGCCCTTCAATGCCGGACCATTTGGTTTGCCGCTGTCGGTGCAGCTGATCGCGCCGCTGCGCGGCGACGACCAGCTCATTGCCTGGGCGCGCTGGGTGGAGGCGCGGCTATCATGAAGTTCGGCGCGTGAAGCTCGGCCTGATCGGATACGGCGCGATCGGCAAACATGTCGAAGCCGCCGGCCTGGAGAATATCGAGCTGGTGTCGGTGCTGGTGCGCCGGCCCCGCCAGGAAGGCGTCCTGACACACGAGCCCGACCGCTTCTTCACCCACAAGTTCGATGCTGTCGCCGAATGCGCCGGCCATGAGGCAGTGCGCACGCACGGTCAGCGCGTGCTGGAAGGCGGCGCAGATTTTCTCGTCACTTCGGTCGGCGCCTTCACCGACACGGCGTTGTTCGATCGACTGCTGGCCGCCGCCAACGCCAGCGGCAAGCGCCTGATCCTGCCCTCGGCCGGCATCGGCGCGCTCGATATCCTGAGCAGTGCTGCGGTGGGCGGCCTCGAGAGCGTCACGGTCACGGTGCGCAAGGACCCGTCGGCCTGGAAAGGCACGATCGCGGAAACGCTGGTCGATCTCGATTCACTGAAGGCGCCGCACACCGTCTTCGACGGCCCCGTGCGCGAAGGCGCAAAGCTCTATCCGCAGAACGTCAACATTTCCGCCGCCGCCGCGATCGCCGGCATCGGCCTCGACAGGACGCGCGTGGTGATCGTGGCCGATCCCACCCTCACCACTCACATCGTCGAGCTGGAAGCCAAGGGCACCTTCGGCCGCTTCACCTTCATGGAGGACGTGGCCGTCAGCGAAGAGAACCGCAAAACCGGCAAGCTGGTCGCCATGGCGATGGTGAAGTCGGTGCGACAGTTGGCATCGACATTGGTGGTGGCAGCTTAAGTCTTCATGTCATCCTGAGCGCAGCGAAGGATCTCGCGCCAACCCGGGAACCGGTGTTCGATCGTTCGGCAAGGTCCTTCGCTACGCTCAGGACGACAAGAGGGGGAAACAAAAATGGAAGAATTCGACTATGTGATCGTGGGTGCCGGCGCGGCGGGCTGCGTGCTGGCCAATCGGCTATCGGCCGACGGCAAGAATACCGTCGCGGTGATCGAGGCGGGCGGCAGCGACAACCATATCTGGATCAAGGTGCCGGCCGGCTTCAACAAGACGGTCTACAACGAGAGTCTCAACTGGGGCTACGAGACCGCGCCCGGCCCGCATATCGACGGCCGCAAGATCAAATTCCCGCGCGGAAAGGTGCTGGGCGGCTCGGGCTCGATCAACGGCCATCTCTACGTGCGTGGCCAGGCGGCCGACTACGATACCTGGGCGCAACTCGGTTGCCGCGGCTGGTCGTGGGACGATCTGGTCCCCTACTTCAAGCGCGCCGAGAGCCGCGAGGGCGGCGACGATGCCGTGCGCGGCCGTTCGGGCCCGCTGGTCATCGAGGACCAGCGCGATCCGCATGTGCTGAGCCGCGCCTACATGGCCGCCAACGAGGCGCTCGGGCTGAAACGCACGCCCGACTACAATTGCGGCGACCAGGAAGGCACGCTGCTCTACCAGAACATGATGCGGAACGGCATGCGCTGGAGCCCGGTCGATGCCTACCTGAAGCCGGCGATGAAACGCGGCAACGTCCGCGTGATCACGCGGGCGCTGGTCGAGCGGGTCGACCTCGAGGGCAAGCGCGCCACCGGCATCACCTACCGCCACAATGGCCAGTCGCACACGATCAAGGCGCGGCGCGACGTCATCCTGGCCGGTGGCGCCATCAACACGCCACAGCTCCTGCAGATCTCCGGGATCGGCCATCCCGACGATCTCGCCGCGATCGGCGTGGCGGTGAAGCACGCGCTGCCCGGCGTCGGCCACAACTTCCGCGACCACTACGCCATCCGCGTCTCAGCCCTCGTGAAAGGCGCCGGCTCCCTCAACGAGAAGAGCCGCGGCCTGCGACTCGTGGGCGAAGTCCTGCGCTACGCGATCAGCCGCAAGGGCCTGCTGACCACCGCCCCCAGCCACGCCGGCGGCTACTTCAAGACGCGCCCCGGTCTCGCCACGCCCGACATGCAGCTCTACTTCGCGCCGGCGAGCTACGGCGGCGGCCGCTACGGCACCACGGTGCTCGATACCGTGCCGGGCATGACGCTGGGGGCCGCGCAGCTTCGTCCCGAGAGCACCGGCCATGTGAAGGCGCTCTCCGCCGATCCCACGGCCAAGCCGGAGATCCAACCCAATTATCTCGCCGACCAGATCGACCGCGACGCGCTGCTGGCCGCGATGAAATACCTGCGCAAGCTGCTGGCGACATCGCCGCTCGCCGACTACGTGATCCGCGAGAACTTCCCCGGCCCCGACGTGCAGACCGACGAGCAATGGATGGCCCATGCCCGCGCCACCGGCTCGACGACCTATCATCCGGTCGGCACGTGCAAATTGGGCACCGATCCCAGAGCCGTGGTCGATCCGCTCAGCATGCGCGTGCTGGGCCTGCAGGGGCTGCGTGTCGCCGATGCCTCGTGCATGCCCACGATGGTGTCGGGCAACACCTATGCCGCGACCAACGTGATCGCGGAGAGGGGCGCCGACCTCATCGCTCAGACGTAACCCGGACCTTCGATTACCGGGTGCGCGATCAGGAACTTCTCGTCGATCTCCACGCCGATGCCGGGCTTGTCGAGCGGACGGACAGTGCCGTCCTTGCCGATCTGCCAGGGTTCGCTGCCCAGTTCGTCGCGGAACTTGTTGGCCACGGAGAGATCGGCCTCGAAGTAGCCGCCGTTGTCGATCGAGGCCAGGAAGTGGATCGAGACGGCGTGATTGAGGCCGGTCATCGAACTGTGCGGATGGATCGGCAGCTTCCACATCGAGGCGGCAGCGGCGATGCGCTGAACCTCGGTGATGCCGCCCGACTTCGAAAGGTCGGGCTGCAGGATGGTGATGTTGCCGTCCTCGATGATCCGGTGGAACTCGAAGCGCGTGTAATGGTTCTCGCCCGCCGCCAGCGGTGTGCGGCCCCAGCCCTTGGCCATCGCATAGGAGCGGTGGTCGTGCGCCGGGAACGGCTCCTCCAGCCAAGCGATACCGAGTTCGTCCATCGCCGGCATCACGCGGCGCACGTCCTCGACCGTGTAGCCGGTGTTGGCGTCGGTCAGCAGCACCATGTCGTCGCCGAACCGGCGGCGCACCGCGGTCATGCGCGCGATATCGGCCTTCACAGTGTCGCCGACGCGCAGTTTCAGCGCCTTGTAGCCCGCCTCGACCATGGGCACGGCTTCGGCGGCCAATGAATCGGGCGCCTGGTAGCCCAGCGAAATGCCGCCGGCATAGGCCGGCACGGGTTTGTTGGAGCCACCCAGCAGCTTGTAGAGCGGCCAGCCAACGGCCTTGCCCTTGATATCCCACAGCGCCTGGTCAAGCCCGCTCATCGCCATGGCGGTGGCGGCACCCATGCCGTGGGAGCCGAGCTGGAACTTATAAATCTTGGCCCAGATGCCGACGGTGTCCGTCGCATCCATGCCGACCACGAAGCCTTTCAGCGTCGTGTTGATCAGGTGGCCGATGCTGCCCGGCGAACGGGCGTGATGGCTCTCGCCCCAGCCCACGATTCCGTCCTCGGTCGTCACCTTGACCATGACGCAGTCGCGCTTGGTCATGGTGCCGATGCCGAGCGACACCTGCAGCTCCTTCGGCACGCGGTAGCTGGTCGGATAGGCTTTTACGTCGACGATTTTCATTTCAGCTCCCTTGCCGACCACAGCTTCCTTGTCATCCTGAGCGTAGCGAAGGATCTCGCAGGGCGACCAGACACAGTCCGTGCGGCTGGCGTGAGGTCCTTCGCTACGCTCAGGACGACAAATGCTACGCGACTTTGTATTTCTTCAGAACGTCGCGATCGATCTCGATGCCAAGGCCGGGACCGGTCGGGACCTTCACGATGCCCTTCTTCTGCTCGATCGGTTCCTTGGCCAGCGTGTCGCGCAGGGGATTGGGCGTCTGCTCGAACTCGAGCATCGGCGGCATCGGCCGGAAGGCAGGCGGCTGGTCGGGAAGTGCCGCCAGAAACTGCACCGTGGCCGCGAGGCCGATGACGGAGCCCCAGGCGTGCGGCACGCATTCGACGCCGAAGGCGGAAGCAAGCGTCGCGATCTTGCGGCACTCGGAGAAACCACCGGCGGCGCAGAGGTCGGGCTGCACGATGTCCATTGCCTTCTTGGCGATCACGTCGCGAAAGCCCCAGCGCGTGAAATCGTTCTCGCCGCCGGCCACCGCCATGTCGAGCGCGCGCGTCACTTCGATGTAGCCATCGTGGTCCTCGGGGCTGATCGGCTCCTCGAACCACATTATGTCGTGCTCCTCCAGCATGCGGCCGAGTTTTATGGCGTTGGGTACCGAGAAGCAGTGGTTGGCATCCACCGCCAGCTTCACGTCGGGGCCAATCGCCTTGCGCACGGCACCCACCCTTTTGGCATCGAGTTTGAGGTCGCCCAGGCCAATCTTCATCTTGATGGCGCGGAAACCGTCGTTCTTGAACTCCAGCGCCTCTTCCACGGCCTCTTCGACCAGCCGGTTCATGTCGATGAAGTAGAGACCGGTCGCGTAGGGGATCACTTCGGTTCGGTAGGCACCGCCGATCAGCTTGTGCACGGGCTTGTTCACGGCGCGGCCCATGATGTCCCACAGCGCAATGTCGATGCCGGAGATGGCCGAGATCGCCATGCCGGTCGTGCCGTAATCCTTGATCCTGTTGTAGAGATCTTCCCAGATCGCTTCGACGTCGAACGGATCGCGACCGATAACGCGCGCCTTGAACTGCGTCTCGACGAAGGTCTTGGCAACAGAGGCGGGGCCGTAGCATTCGCCCCAGCCGGTGATGCCCTCGTCGGTCGAAATTTCGACCAGGCAGGTCGAGCGCGTGCCATAGACCCAGCCGCGCGCCGAGACGAACGGCTTGTCGACCTTGCACTGCAGAATGTGGCAGACGATGTCCGTCACCTTCATCGTCGTTCCTCCGAATTTTTGTCAGGCGAGTGTTATCAGCAAATTGCCGAGCTTGTCTTGGCGGACCTTGTCGCCGGGCTCGACGACGGTGGTGCAGTCGAGCTGCTCGAGGATCGCCGGTCCCTCGAACACCGCATCGCGCGGCAGTCTTTCGCGCGCGTAGACGGGAGTCTGGCGCCAGCCGTCGGTGAACCAGACGCGGCGCTCGCCGACCTGAGCCGATTTCAACGTCGGCGCGCGCTCGGTGGCGGCGAGCGCTTCCAGCGAAATCTCCGGCCGCACGCCGATCACCGCGGTGTGGAGATTGACGAGGACCGGCGGGATCTCCGCCAGCTCGATGCCGAAGCGGCGGAAGTAGGCCGCGGCAAAAGCCTGGTGCAGGCCCGCGACGCCGATGTCGGGCCGGTCGACGCCGACCGAGAGGATGTGGCTCTGTCCCTGGAACTGCATGTCGGCGGTGTGGACGCGGCGCAGCTCGCGCACCGGCACGCCCTCGCGGCCGATCGTGGCCTCGCCCTCGGCCGATTGCTCGGCATAGATGCGCGCCACCGTGGCGTCGTCGAGCGCCGACAGCGGCTTGTTCACCGTGCGCACATAGTCGTGGCGCAGGTCGGCCACGACGCAGCCCAGTGCGTTGGTGATGCCGGGCCGGGCCGGGACCAGTACCGTCGGGATCGCGAGCTCGCGGGCAAGCGCCAGGGCATGCAGCGGTCCGGCGCCGCCGAAGGCGAACAGCGCGAAGTCGCGCGGATCGTGGCCACGCGACAGCGAGACCAAGCGGATGGCGCCCGCCATGCGGTCGTTGGCGATGCGCAGGATGGCGGCGGCCGCTGCCTCGGCGTCGAGGCCGAGACGGTTGCCGACCTTGTCGAGGACGATGGCGCGCACATGATCGAGCGTGACGGGATGGTCGACGCCCAGCAGTCGGTCGGGATTGAGTCGGCCCAGCACCAGATTGGCGTCGGTGATGGTGGGCTCGGCGCCGCCACGGCCGTAGCAGATCGGGCCAGGCCGGGCGCCCGCGCTCTCCGGGCCGACGCGCAGCATGCCGGCCGAATCGACCGAGGCGATCGAGCCGCCGCCGGCGCCGATCGTGTGCACATCGACCATCGGCACATGGATGGGCATGGCATATTCGAGTTCGAGCTCGCCCGAGACCTGCGGCACGGCATTCTCGATCAGCCCGACGTCGGTCGAAGTGCCGCCCATGTCGTAGGTGATCAGGTTGGGATGGCCCGAGGCGCGGCCGGTATAGGCCGCCGCCATCACGCCCGAGGCCGGGCCCGACATCACCGTGTTCACCGCGGCATGGGCGATGAGCTGCGAAGAGATCGTGCCGCCGTTGCCCTGCATCACCAGCAGGTCGCGGTCAAATCCCTTGGCCGAGAGTTCGGTGCGGAGCCGCGTGAGGTAGCGGTCGAGCACTGGCTGGACCGAGGCGTTCACGGCCGCCGTCACGCCGCGCTCGTACTCGCGGTATTCGGAAAGAATGGCATGGCCTGCCGTGACATAGGCATTGGGCCAAAGCCCGCGCACGATCTCGGCCGCGCGGCGTTCGTGCGTAGCGTTGATGTAGCTGTGCAGGAAGTGGATCACGACCGCCTCGCAGCCCAGCGCCAACAGCTTCTTCGTGGCCTCGGCGACGGCCGCCTCGTCGAGCGGGATCAGCACCTTGCCGTCGGCGTCCATGCGCTCCGGCACTTCGAGGCGCCGTTCGCGGTCGATCAGCGGCTCGAAAGTGCCGCGCAGGCCATAGGCCTGCGGCCGGGTGCGGCGGCCGAGTTCCAGCACGTCGCGGAAGCCCTTGGTGGTGATGAGGCCGACTTTGGCGATCTTGCGCTCCAGCAGCGCATTGGTCGTGGTGGTGGTGCCATGCACCACGGCCTGCAGCGTGGCGGGATCGGCGCCGGCCTGCGCGAGGGCCGCCATGAATCCGATGGCCTGGTTGTCGACCGTCGTCGGCACCTTGGCGAGCTTGACCTCGCCGGAGACCGAATCGATGGCCAGCAGGTCGGTGAAGGTGCCGCCGACGTCGATGCCGACCGTGAGGGAACGCCCAGGAGATTTTGGGGAAGGCATGATCACACTGAAAGGTACTGTTCACGAAGGGACGCGTCCGAAGCGAGTTCGGCCATGGTGCCGCCGAAACGGATCTGGCCCTTCTCGATGATGTAGGCGCGGTCGGCGACGGCCTGGGAGAAATGCAGGTTCTGCTCGCACAGCAGCACCGACAGCCCCTCGCCCTTCAGCGCCCGGATGGAGTTCGCCATCTGCTCGACGATGATAGGTGCCAGCCCCTCCGACGGCTCGTCGAGCAGCACGCAGCGCGGGTTGCCCATCAGGGTACGGGCGATGGTGAGCATCTGCTGCTCGCCGCCCGACATGCGCCCGCCCGGCCGGTCACGCATGCCGGCAAGGTTTGGAAAGAGCGCGAAAAGCTTGTCCTCCGTCCAGACCGGCGCGCTGCCGCGTCCAGACTGGCGGCCGACCTCGAGATTCTCCACCACCGTGAGGTCGGTGAAGATGCGCCGCTCCTCGGGCACGTAGCCGAGACCCAGCCGCGCGATGCGGTAGGGCAGAAGCCGTTCGATGCGCCGGCCCTCGAACGTCACTTCGCCTTCGGCCGGTGGCACCAGCCCCATGATGGCCTTCAGCGCCGTCGACTTGCCGGCGCCGTTCCGGCCCAGCAAGGCCACGACCTCGCCGGCGCGGGCTTCCAGCGACACGCCGTGCAGGATATGGGCACGGCCGTAGAAGGCGTGGAGATTCTTCACGTGAAGCATTGGGGGGAGCATCAGTGCGCGCTCCCCAGATAGACCGCGCGCACATTGGCATTGGTACGCACTTCCGCGGGCGTGCCGCCGGCGATCAACTGGCCGCGGTCGAGCACGATGATGCGATCGGCCTGGGAGAAGACGACGTCCATATCGTGCTCGGTGAAGAGCACGGCGATGTTGCGCGCCCGCGCCAGCCCGGCCGTGAGTTCCATCAGCGCCACGCGCTCGCGCGGCGCCATGCCGGCGGTGGGCTCGTCCATCAGCAGCAGCCGGGGCTCGTTGGCGAGCGCCATGGCGAGTTCGACGCGCTTCAGGTCGCCATAGGCCAGCACGCCGCAGGTCCGCTCCGCCTGGTCAAGCATCCCGACCTGGGCCAGCAAGGTGTCGGCCTCCGTCCGAAACGCGGCACCGAACCGCGACAGCATCGAGCGCAGCCGGCCGGCGTGGGAATAGAGCGCCATCTGCACATTTTCGCGCACGCTTAACGAAGCGAAGGTCGCGGTGATCTGGAAGGTCCGGCCGACGCCCAGCCGCCACACCGCGCGCGGGCGCAGGCCCGCGATGTCGCGGCCGGCCAGGCGCACGATACCGGCGTCGGGCACGAGCTGGCCGTTCAGCATGTTGAAGCAGGTGCTTTTGCCGGCACCGTTGGGACCGATCAGCGCCAGCATCTCGCCCGCCGAGACCGCGAAGGAAACGTCGGCCACCGCCTGCACGCCGCCGAAAGCCTTGTGCAGTCCTTCGACCTGGAGAACAGCGTCGCTCATGCGCGTCGCTCCTTCATGCGAAGGAACAGCGCCTTTAGGCCGCCGACCAACCCCTGCGGGAACAGCAGCACGATCAGCAGGATGATGCCGCCCATGACGGCGCGCCAGAATTCAGTATGGCGGGCGACGGCATCGCGGACCCAGGTGTAGACCGCGGCACCCACCACCGGGCCGGTCAACGTCTCGACGCCACCCAAGAGCACCATGATCAGCCCGTCGGTCGACTGGCCGATGGAGATAGTTGAGGGCGAGATGCTGCCCTTGGAGAAGGCGTAGACGGCACCGGCGAGGCCCGCCAGCGTGCCCACGAGGACGAAGGCCGCCCACTGGAAGCCGCGTAGGTCGATGCCGATCGCCTCGGCCCGCAGCGGCGAATCGCGGCCGGCCCGGAGTGCTGCGCCAAAGGGCGAGAACAGCACCCGCCACAGGAGCGCGATGCCGGTGCCGCAACAGGCGAGCGCCAGGTAGGCATAGGTGGTCTTGTCGGCAAGCCAGGCCGACGGCCAGATGCCGAACACGCCGTTGCTGCCGCCGGTAACGGAATCCCACTGGAAGACGATCGACCAGCTGATCTGCGCGAAGGCGAGCGTCAGCATGGCGAGATAGACACCCGAGAGGCGCACGCAGAACCAGCCGTAGACGACGGCGAAGGCGCCGGCGCAGAGCGGCGCCAGCAGGAGGGCCGCCTCCATGGGCAGGCCGGCCCGCTTGAACAGAAGACCGGCGGCATAGGCACCGAGGCCGAAATAGGCGGCGTGGCCGAACGACACCATCCCAGCCGGCCCCATGATGAAATGCAGGCTGACGGCGAACAGCGCGAAGCAGACGATGTCGGTCAGCATGATGGTGATGTAGCGGTCGGCGACCAGCGGGACGACCAGCAGCAGCACCACCCAGACCAGCGCGATCTTCCACGACGGCGCGGTGAGTGGCGGGACAGGATCGGCGGCGATGCGTTGCGCCGCCTGCGGCTTGCCGAGAAGCCCGTAGGGCCGCAACACGAGGACCACTGCCATGATCAGGAACTCGACCACCAGGGTGAGCTTGGAAAAGGAAATCTCGAAGCCGAACCAGGTGACGGTGCCGATGCCGATGCAGAAAGCCTTGGCGACGCCGATGATGATGGCAGCAAGAAACGCGCCGGTGATGCTGCCAAGGCCACCGACCACCGTGATGACGAAGGCGTCGGCGATGATGGCGAGGTCGAGCTCGAGATTGGCGGGCTCGCGCGGAATTTGCAGCGCGCCGCCCAGACCGGCCAGTACCGAGCCCACGAAAAACACCGAAGTAAAGAGCTTGGCCTGGTCGACGCCCAGCGCCCCCACCATCTCGCGATCCTGGGTGGCCGCCCGCACCAGCGCGCCCCAGCGCGTACGCGTCAGCAACAGCCACATGACACCCAGCACCACGGGGCCGATGGCGATCAGCAGCAGATCGTAGGCCGGGATACGCTTGCCCAGGATTTCGACGGCCATGGAAAGGCCTGGAGCGCGCGGGCCCACCAGATCCTCGGCGCCCCAGACGAACAGGGCTGCGTCCTTGATCACCAATACGACGGCGAAGGTTGCCAGCAGCTGGAACAGTTCAGGCGCGCGATAGATGCGGCGCAGCACCAGCACCTCGATCAGCACGCCGACCAGCCCGACCGCGAGGGCGGCCAGGACGACCGCGCTCCAGAAGCCCATGGGTGTCCGGCCCAGCGCCTGGATCAGCGAGTAGGCGCCGTAGAGCCCCAGCATGTAGAGCGAACCGTGAGCAAAGTTCACGATCCGCGTCACGCCGAAGATCAGCGACAGGCCGGCCGACACCAGGAACAGAGACGCCGCGGCAGCCAGCCCGTTCAGGAGCTGGATGATGATGGAGGCGAAGGTCACGGAACGACTACGCTGTCACCCCGAACGAAGTGAGGGACCTTTGAGGCAACAGCAAAGGTCCCTCGCGATGCTCGGGAAGACAAAGGTGCGTCAGTTCTTCGGCCTCATCTTGAGAACCTCGGCATCGCTCGGCAGCGCATCCTTGCCATCGACGAAGCGCCAGTCCTTCATGTAGCCCTTGCCGTCCTTGACGGCGATGCGGCCGACATAGGCGCCCATCGTCGATTGATGGTCGATCGGCCGGTACTCGACCATGCCGAACGGCGTCATCAGCTTCAGTCCGCTCATCGCCGCGATCAGCTTGTCCTGGTCGAGCGAGCCCGCCTTCTTGATCGCCTCGACGGCTGACATCACCGTGGCGTAGCCCACCACCGAGCCCAGGCGCGGGTAGTCCTTGAACTTGGCCTGGTAGGCGTTGAGGAACTTGGTGTGCTCCGGAGTCTTGATCTCGCTCCAGGGATAGCCCGTGACGTACCAGCCTTCGGGTGCTTCTTCCTTCAGCGGATCGAGATATTCCGGCTCTCCGGCCAGGAGGTTGAACACTTCCACGCCCTTGAACAGGCCGCGCGTCTGACCCTCGCGCACGAACTTGGCGAGGTCGGCGCCGAACAGCGAGGAGAAGATCGCGTCGGGCTTGGCGTCGGCCAGGGCCTGGGCCACGGCACCGGCGTCGATCTTGCCGAGCGGCGGCGCCTGCTCGACCACGAATTCGACGTCGGGCTGCTTCTCCTTGAGGAGCTTCTTGAACGCCGCCGTGGCCGACTGGCCGTATTCGTAGTTGGGATAGACGATCGCCCAGCGCTTCTTCTTGAGCTTGGCGGCGTCGTCAATGAGCATCGCCGTCTGCATGTAGGTCGAGGTGCGCAGGCGGAAGGTGTAGGCGTTGCCCGAGTCCCAGACGATCTTGTCGCTGAGGGGTTCGGCCGCGATGAACAGCACCTTGCGCTGCTTGGCGAAGTCGGCGACGGCGAGGCCGACGTTCGAGGGGAAGGTCCCGATCAGGAACGACACCTGCTCGCGGCTCATCAGCTCCTCGGCGACGCGCACCGCATCGCCGGGATTGCCGTTGTCATCGCGGCTGATGACCTCGATCTTGCGGCCGAGCGCGCCACCGGCGGCATTCACCTCCTCGACCGCCAGCTCGATGCCCTTCTTGTAAGGCTCGAGGAAGGCCGGAAAGACCTTGTAGCTGTTGAGTTCGCCGATCTTGATCGGCGTCTGCGCGCCGGCCGGTCCGAACAGCGATAGCGCGACAAGTGCCGCAGTGCCGGCGAGCAAGTTGTTGCGGGTCAGCATGACATCCCCTCCGTAAAACTGTGAATACGCTCCCTGGACCGAGCGTAGCGAGCCCGGCCCATACCCCACAAGCTCTCAGTCGGCGAAACTCGACCGCGCCTGTATGCCCCAATGACCGTTTTGAAGGGTCACGATGTAGATCGTCTCGAAGCGGCCGATCAACGAACCGTCTTTCTTCCAGCGGCTGAACTTCACCTTCAGGTGCACCTTCTTGTCGCCGACATGGATGGCGGTGCGCTCGTCCCATTGGCTGTGGTGCCAGCCGTCGCCCGCCCGGGCGACGAAATCCTGGAGTTTGTAGTCGCCATGGTCCGGCCAGACGACGACCTTGCCGTCGGCCAGCCGCACATGCGGGAAATTGCAGGCGGCGTTGACGCCGGGCTCGTCGCCGCGGTTGAGCGCCGCCATATAGTCGTCGAGCGCCTTGATCGCCGCCGTCAGGGCATCGCTCATCGCTGTCCGTCTCCCAGTTTGATGCCGTCCACCGTCAGCCCGCCGACGCGGGCATGCGGACGGCCGCCGATTGAGGCGGCGACGATGAACACGATCTCGTCCGGCCTGGGCCCGTCGGGCACGCAGAACTCGATCGCATCGAAATGGCTGCGTACATAGGCCGCCGTCACATGATGCAGGGGAATGTCGATGCGGGCCCCGGCCGCCGCGACCTTCACCGTCGAGGGCACGATCGACTTGGCGCCACCACCTTTTGATTGATGAATGGCATGGCGGATGCCGAAGCCCGAGGGCTGGTGCCAAAGTGCTGCATGCTCCAGTTCCCCAGCCAGGCCCACGATGACGCCCTTGCCGTAGGCTTCGAGGTCGGAGCCCCTCGCGTCCAGCAGTTTCATGACGCGCGCCGTGAGATCGACGGCGAGCGGCTCCAGCGCCTTCATCATCGGCTGGATGTCCGCGACGTGCTGGCCGGCATAGGGGTTGGCGACCACGCCACCGACCACCGCCTTGGTGACGGCGCGCACCAGCATCGGCCCACCGTCGTGATGCGTCTCCTCGACCGTCGCCACATACTTCCGCAGCTTCACCAGATCGCTCATGCCGTCCTCGTCTCGCCAATCGCACCGCCGGCGGCCTCGATGCGCCATTGTCCTTGCAGAGAGAGCGCCGCGCTGTCGATCAGGCCACAGAGTTTCAGCCGCCGCGCTTCGCACAGGCCGCGGTCCAGCGCTTCAGCGACCAGCACCGGCGAGAGTTCGCCAACCTTCACCGTCACCGGGATCTCGCCCAGGTCGCTGTCGGGATCGATCTCGCAAGCCGGTTGACGGCGAATGGCCGGGGCGTCGACGTTGATGGCGTTGGCGATCAGCGTCGCCGCCGCATCGGCCGCCGCCGCTGTCGCCGCCAGCACCGTGGCCGAATCGGCGATGCCGAGCGAAAAGGAGCGGCCACCGCAGCCCGACGTGGCGATGCCGCGTACCGGACGGTCGTGATGCAGGGTGGCGAAACCCGAGAGCTGCGGCGCCTCGAGGTCAGCGACGATGCCCGCCCGCAGTTGTTGCCCGGGCGCGAGATGGATCGCGATATCGCCGCCGTCGTTGACATAGGCCTTGTCGAGCGTACGCCCGCACACCAGGGCTGCCAGTACTTCGTCCGCCACCGCGCCCGCCACCGCCGCCATCGGCGTGATGTAGACCGCGCGATGCGGCCACACCGCTTCGGCCATGCGCCGCGCGACAGGTCCCTCCAGCCGCGGCGGTTTCTCGCCCACCGGTTGGCGCAGGATTGCCAGTTCGCGCACCAGCGTTTCGAGAATGTCGGCGAACCGGTCGGCTGCCTGGGCATAGGCGCGGCCGACTTCGCCGGCCTCGCCGAAAGCTTCGATGACGAGGTCGATCGGCCCCTGCTGCAGATGCAGCCGGCCATCGGGCAGGCGGGCCGAGACGGCGCTCATTCCACGCGGACCTTGTGATCGCGCAGCACGCTTTCGAGCGTGACGGCGCGCGAGCTATAGCCGCCCAGGGCAGCATAATCGTCGGCCCGCAGGGTGAATTCGATCGGCGCCACCAGCGCCGGCGTCGGCACATAGCCGAACGAATTGGCCGGCATGCGCGCCACATCGACCATCAAGGTGATGCCGCCACCCGGCCAGACGAAGGCCGGCGCCCCGCCCAGGGTCACCTTGGTCAGCGCCTCACGCACCGATCGCGTGAGCCGGACCGGGTTTTCCGTGACGCCGGCGCGCAGCGACCCGCCGGCGCCGGCCATGAACAGCACCGTGCAAAGCGCGGGCTCGCAATTCTCGGCGATCCGCTCGACCACCAGGCGCACGGGCGCGGGCATCGGCACGGGTTGCGGTTTCAAATCCTTGTCGAATTCGAACCAGGCCGAATGTTCCCCCGTGGTCGAGACCATCAGCAGCCGCAATCCGGGCCAGGCCTGCTTGGGATCGATGCGGTCGATGATCTCCAGCGGATCTTTTACGTCGGTGCCGCCCCAGCCGAGGCCCGGTTCGGCCACCTGAAAATAGCGGCCCGGCGTCGAGCGGCGGCCGCGGACGCGGATGCCGGCGGGCTTCATGTCGAGGAAGGCGCCGCCCTGGTGTTCGCTCAGAACGCCGGTGATGTGATCGTCGACCACGATCACCTCGTCGACATGGCCGTGCCATTGCGGCGCGAACATGCCGATGGCGGCCGAGCCGCAGCCCACGCGCATGCGCTCCTCGGCCGTGCCGTTCACTACAGGCGGCCTCTCGGCCTGCACCACGACGGTCGCGCCGCCGTCGATCGTCAGTTCGACAGCCTCGCGGTTGCAGAGCGCCAGAAGCGCGTCGCAGGTGACGACACCCTCCTTCTTGCTGCCGCCCGTGAGGTGATGCACGCCGCCCAGCGACAGCATCTGCGAGCCGTATTCCGCCGTGGTGACGTGGCCTATGGCTTCGCCCTTCACCCGCACCGCCGCCTGCTCGGGCCCGAGGAAGCGGTCGGTGTCGATCTTCACTTTTACGCCGCAATAACTAAAGATCCCTTCGGTCACGACCGTGACCATGTCGACGCCATCGTGCTTCGACGAGACGATGAAGGGCGCCGGCTTGTAATCGGGATAGGTCGTGGTGGCGCCGATGCCGGTGACGAACGCGCCCTCGCCTTTGCCGAGTTCGCCGCGCCAGGCGGGGTTGCCTTCGACGAAGGCCACGCGCGCGATATCGGGCTTGGCCAGCAGCACCAGCGGATCGACCCGCACCAGCCTGCCCTCTTCGTTGGCGTAGCGGTCGCAGGCGCCGGCGCGGCCCGGCCGGATGCGGCACAGCACGGGACAGGCGTCGCAGCGCACGATGCCGGCGGTGCGTTCGGCCTCGGTGAGCGAAATGTCGTCGCTCATGCCCCGTTCCTTTCCCGAGCTACGATGGCTTCGCGCAGGCGGTGCGGCAACAGCGGAACGCGGTGCGCCCGTACGCCGGTCGCGTGATGAACGGCGCCCAGGATGGCCGGGGCCGTCGGGACCAGGCCGGGCTCGCCCACGCCCTTGGCGCCGGAGGGGCCGAGCGGTTCGCGATCCTCGATCAGGATGCATTCGATCAGGGGCACGTCGCCGATGGTCGGGATCAGGTAATCGTGGAGGTTCTCGGTGCGGCCGGGCAGGAATTCTTCCATCAGGGCGAGACCCAACCCTTGCGCAATGCCGCCCTCGATCTGGCCTTCGACCAGGGTCGGGTTGATCGCCTTGCCGACATCGTGGGCCGCCACGATGCGCAGCACTCTTACAGTGCCGAGTTCGATGTCGACTTCGACCTCGGCCATTTGGGCGGCAAAGGCGTAGGTCGCGTAGGGAATGCCCTGGCCGTTGACGTCGAGCGGCGTGGTCGGCGGATCGAACGTGCCTTCGCCCATCAGCGCCCCTGTCGTCGCGAGGTCGATGGTGCGGACCTCGGCGCCGTCGCGCACCGTGAGCTTGGCCCCGTCCAGCGACAGCGCCGCGTCGGGACCTGTATTGGCCAGCCGAAGGATCTGCTGGCGGAGGTCCCGGCCCGCACTTTCAGCCGCCTTGCCCGACACAAAGGTCTGGCGCGAGGCGGAGGTCTTGCCGGCATCGGCAGTGAGATCGGTATCGCCCTGGACCAGGTCGAACTGCGCCGCCGGCAGGCCCAGCGCGTCCGCGGCGATCTGGGTCATGATGGTGTTGCTGCCCTGCCCGATATCGACCGCACCGTTGTAGAGCGTGAGCGTTCCCGCCGACGACAGGCCCACGCGCATGCGCGAGGGGTTGGACATCGAGGTGTTGCCGATGCCGTACCACATGCAGCCGACACCGACGCCGCGCCGCCGCGGGCCGCCCTTGTCGTTGAAGGCCGCGACCTCGTCCTGGGCTTTCTGCCAATGCGGTCGCAGCGCGTCGAGGCACTGGGCGAGACCGGCGGAATGGGCCAGCACCTGGCCCGTCGCCGTCTTGTCGCCGGCGCGGAGCGCATTGCGGTGCCGGAATTCCAGCCGGTCGATGCCGAGCTGGTCGGCCAGGTCGTCCATCATCGCCTCATGGGCGATGGCGGCCTGCGGCACGCCGAAGCCGCGGAAGGCGCCGGCCGGCGGGCCGTTGGTGAAGAAGGCCTCGCCCCAGGTCCGCACATGGGGCACGGCATAGGGGCCCATGGCATGGACCGGCACGCGGTTGGCCACGGTCGGTCCCCACGAGGCATAGGCGCCGGTGTCGAAGGTCGCCGACACGTCGCAGGCCACCAGTCTGCCCTCGGCGTCGCAGCCGAATTTGGCCGTGACGCGGGCCGGATGGCGCTTGGTAGTGGCGGCCATGCTCTCGGGCCTCGTGTAGACGCAGGCCACGGGCCGCTTCAGGAGCCAGGCCGCGATCGCCACCAAGGGCTGCACCGAGAGATCGAGCTTGCCGCCGAATCCACCGCCGCAGGCGGTCGGCACGATGCGCACGGCCTCGGGCCTGAGTTGCATCACGTTGGCGATCTCGTCGCGGTCCATATAGGGCGTCTGGGTCGTAACGTGGATTTCGATGCGGTCGCCCACGCGCCGCGCCCAGCCGGCCTCGGGCTCGATGTAGGCATGCTCGACGAAGGCGGTCTCGAACACGCCCTCGGCCACGGCGGCGCAGCCGGCGAAGGCCGACGCCGCATCGCCATGGCGCACGCCGCCGTCCAGCAGCAGGTTCTTGGGCTTGTCGGCCTGAACGAGGGGCGCATCGGCCGCCGTTGCCGCATCGATGCCCGTCACCGGCGGCTCGACCGTCCAGGCGATCGGCGCCTCGTCGTCGCGGATGGAGAGCACGGCCGCCCGTTCGCCGACCAGCGCCAGCACCGCCTCGCCACGATAGCGCACGACCCCATCGGCCAGCACTGGCTGGTCCTTGATGTCGGGGTAGATACCGAAGCCATTGAACGGCACGTCCGACGCCGTGAGCACGGCTGCCAGCCGCTCGCGCAGCGGCGCCAGATCGCCGAGCACGAAGCGCGCGCGGGCATAGGGCGACCGCACTACGCGGATCCAGAGGGCGTCGGCCGGCATGCCATCGGCGCCGAACACGTCGCGACCCGTGACCTTGGCGTGACCATCGACGCGCGGCAGGCGCGTGCCCACGGCAGCACCTGCCTCGGGCGCCACGATCCGCGTTTTTTGCGGCGCCTGCACGGAAGCGGACAGAACGGCATCGACGATCTTGGTGTAGCCGGTACAGCGGCAAAGCACGCCACCCAGCACGTCCTCGACCTCTCGGCGGCCCGGCTGCGCGACCTGCCGCAGCAGATCCTGGGCGGCCATCAGCATGCCCGGCGTGCAGATGCCGCACTGGGCGGCGCCGTGCGCGAGGAAAGAATCTTGCAGACGCCCCAACGTGCCGTCGCGGTCGGCAAGGCCCTCGACCGTTTCGACGGTGCGGCCCTCGACCTGGCCGACCGCCACCAGGCAGGCGCAGACCTGCCTTCCGTCAAGCAGCACGGTGCAGGCGCCGCAGTCGCCGGCATCGCAGCCGACCTTGGTGCCGGTGAGACCGAGATCGTCGCGCAGAGCGGCGGCGAGCCGGGTGACCGGCGGGCCGCTCCAGATCGCCGCCGTGCCGTTCAGGGTGAATGCCACCTTCATGGCGCGAACCCAGCCAGCAGGCGGCGCAACAGCACGAGCACGGAGTCGCTGCGGTAGCCAGCGCTGCCGCGAATGTCGTCGATCGGCGAGAGCGGCGCGAGCTGGACGAGGTCGACCCGGTCGGCCAGATGTCGATCGACCGGCGCACCGAGGAGCGCGGCTTCGAGCGCCGGCAGGCGCTGGGCGACGGCGGAGCAGGCGCCGACGGCGAGGCGGGCGGCAGCGACACGGCCCTTGGCGATCTCGATCGTGGCCGCCGCCATGGCGATCGAGATCACGAGATAGCGCCGGGCGCCGAGTTTCAGGAAGGCGCTCCGCGCCATCAGGGCGGGTCGCGCGACATGGAGGGCGACCACGAGTTCGCCTGGCGCGAGGTCGGTGCGGCGCACGCCGGTGATGAAGCGGGCGAGCGGCAGGCGGCGTGTCGCCGCCTGGCTGGCGATCTCGACTTCAGCGTCCAGAGCAAGCAGGCCGGGCACGCCATCGGCCGCGGGCGAGGCGTTGCAGAGGTTGCCGGCCAGGGTTCCGGCGTTCTGGATCTGGCGACCGCCGACCTCGCGCGCGGCCTGTTTCAACCCGTCGAACAAAGGCGGCAGATCGGCCTCGATCAGCTCGCTCCAGCTCGTGGTGGCGCCCAGCCGCCAGCCCTCGGCCGTGACGGAAATACCCCGCAATTCGGCAATGGCGCTGATGTCGAGGATGTCTTCGTCGATCGTCCGGCCGACGCGGGCCGGATAGAAATCGGTGCCGCCCGCCAGCACGACATGCGGCCGTGTAAGGGCCGATAACGCCTCTTCAAGGCGCGAAGGACGGACGTATTCACCCATATCGTTCGTGTACGCACGATGGCCAGAGAGGCCGTGCGAGTCAAACAATTGAGTCCGGCAAGTGAGCCCGGTTCAGACGATCTTGGCGAGCAGTTCGAGAAGCTGCCGCTGCTCCTGGGCGGTGAGCGGCTTCATGGTCTCGCGCGACACCGCGGGGCCGTTGATCAGGAGCTTGTTCACCAGCCGCTGGCCTTCGCTCGTCAGGCTGAGCAGCGTGCGCCGCGCATCGCCGGGATCGGGCCGCGAATCGACGAGGCCGCGCTCCTTCAGCCGCCGCACCACGCCCTGCATCGTGGCCTTGTCCATGCCGACGAGACGGCCGAGCAGATTCTGCGACAGCTCGGTGTACTCGTTCAGCTTCACCAGGCTCGAGTACTGGGTCGGCGTGATGTTGGGATCACCGATACTGACCTGGAAGATGGCGCTGGCGCGTTGATGGGCGCGCCGCAGTAGGTAGCCTACTTGCTCTTCGATGCGGTACTGCCGCGATGCCGGACTTGATGCCGACTTTTGCTCTTGCTGTTTTTTTGCGACGTTGCTTCGCATCGCCCCCGCCTCTGTTGTTCCTTGGCTACACCGGCCGCGCGCGTCGCACAACGGTCACATAACACTCGGCAGCGGCGGTGAATGTTCGTGCCCTCTTGACTCATTCGCGCGGGCGCGGCAGCGCGAGACTCACGGTCCACTGCAACCTCGTGACGCGACGCCAAGCCAGTGGCACTCTCGCCGCCTCCCTCATCACAGGACAGCTCAATGCCCGGCGCCCTCGAAGGCATCAAGATCGTCGACCTCACCAACATCATCCTCGGTCCCTACGGCACCATGCTGCTCGCCGACCAGGGGGCGGACGTGATCAAGGTCGAAGCACCCGAAGGCGATCTGGTGCGCCACATCGGCAAACCGGCCAAAACGCCCGGCATGGGGCCGACCTATCTCTATGTGAACCGCAACAAGCGCTCGCTCTGCCTCGACCTCAAGGACAAGGCAGCGCGGGCGGCGCTGCTGAAGGTGATCGAAGGCGCCGATGCCTTCGTCCATGCCCTGCGGCCGCAGGCGATCGAGGGGCTGGGCCTGGGCTACGAGGACATCCGCAAGGTGAAGCCCGACATTGTCTATGTCGGCGCCTATGGCTATTCGGCCGACGGTCCTTACGGAAAACTGCCCGCCTACGACGACGCCATCCAGGCCCGCTTCGGCATCGCCGACCTGATGGGCCGCGCCGCCGGCGACGACATCCCGCGCTATCCCCCGACCATCATCGCCGACAAGACGGTGGGGCTCACCTTCGCCTTCTCGACTTTGTCGGCCCTGATGCACCGCCAGCGCACCGGCGAGGGCCAGTTCGTCGAGGTGCCGATGTTCGAGACCATGTCGGCTTGGCTAATGGTCGAGCATCTTTGGGAGCGGACCTTCAGCGACGATGGTGAGGTCGGCTACAGCCGCCTGCTGGCCAGGACCCGCAAGCCCTACCGTACGCTCGACGGCTGGATGGCGATCCTGCCCTACAACGACAAGCACTGGCGCAACTTCTTCGAGATCGTCGGCCGGCCCGAGGTGCTGAAGGACCCGCGCTATTCGACGGTCAATGCGCGCTCCCTGCACATCGCCGACATGTATTCCATGGTTGAGGCGCTGGCCCCGGCCCGGACCACCGCGGAGTGGGTGAGGTTGCTCGACGAGGGCCAGATCCCCAACGCGCCGGTGTTGCGGCCGGCCGACCTGTTCGAGGACCCGCACCTCATCTGGCGCCAGCTCTTCAAGAAGTACCCGCATCCCAGCGAGGGCGAGATCATGATGGTCGAGCCGCCGATGCGCATGAGCCGCACCCCGCCCTCGATCCGGACGATGGCGCCGCTTCAGGGCGCCGATTCGCGTGCCATCCTGGCCGAGGCGGGGGTCGACGCGGCGGACATCGAGGCCCTGAAGGCAGCCGGCACATTGATCGAACCCGACTGAGACTAGAGGCCCCCGCTTTCAGAGCCCGACGGCAAGCTCCGCCGCCGCCAGATCCTCCAGCGCCGCCCCGACTGACTTGAACAGCGTGATGGTGGTGGCGTCGCCCTGAAGCCGGCCGGTCTGCTGCCCGCGCGTGAGTTCGAACAGGTCGGCGATGATGTCGTCCTCGTCGATGGTGCCATTGGCCAGCGGCTGGACGATGTCGCCCGCCTCCTTGAGCGCCCCGGCACGGGTATCGACGTAGACGCGCGCCCGCCAGGCCGCCTTGTCGTCGCTTTCGCGCATCGCAGGCGTGTAGGCGCCGACCAGGTCGATATGCTGGCCCTCGTGCAGCCAGCCGCCTTCGACCAGCGGCGCCTTCGAGAGCGTGGCGCAGGAGACGATATCGGCCTCGGCGATCGCGGCCTGGCGGTCGGCCACGGCGCGCACGACGATCGGCCGGCCGAGAACCTTCGGCAGGGACGCTGTAAGTTCCTTCACCAACGCTTCGGCATGCGCCGGAGTGCGGCCCCAGATTGCGACCTCGCGGATCGGCCGGACCTTGGCGTGGACGCGGATGAGCTGGGGCGCCAGCGCGCCCGTGCCGATCATCAGGAGCTTCGACGAATCGGGCCGCGACAGGTAGCGCGAAGCGAGGCCCGACGCGCAGGCCGTGCGCCGCTTGGTCAGCATGGTGCCGTCCAGCATCGCCAGGGTCTGGCCGGTGGTGCCGTCGAGCAGCAGGTACTGGCCGTAGATCGAGGGCAGCCCGCGGCGATCGTTGTCCGGGAATACCGTCACGATCTTCACACCGACTCGCGGCATCACACCGGGCGCGGGCGACGCGCGCGTCCAGGCCGGCATCAGCAGGAGCATGGCGTCGGCCGAATCGGGGCCAAGCGGCGCCTTGATCGGATGGTGATGCCTGAGCGGCATCTCGCAGCCGGCGCGGAACAGCGCCTCGAGACGGTCGATCAGGGCGAAGTCGTCGAGGGCGGCATCGACCTCGGCGGCCGACAGTATCTTCACGAAAATGGGCCGCGCGTGGCTGGCGCTGCGAGATCGGGCGCGACCAGCGCGCTCTGGCGCTCGATCGCCTTCTGTCCCGGCGATACTGAGCCTGCAGCGGGCGCCATGGGGGCTTGCGCGGCAAGGCTGCTGCGCAGGTGCGCCGTCTCGCGCGCCAGCCGGGCGGCCTCGCTGCCGGCCTCACGCGCCCGCCGGCGGTGATGGCGGGCGGCCCACCAGCCGACCCCCAGCCCGGCCAGGACGCCCAGCAACAGCAACCCGATGACCAGCAGATAGACCGGCATCGCGATGATATGCGGCAACGGCCACAGGGCGAGTTCGACCGGCTGCGAATTGCTGACCGCGATCAGCACGCCGAACAGGACGAAGAGCAGGAACAGGGCGCGGGAGAGGATCTTCATGCGGCGGGCAGCATGGCACACCGCGGCGGTCGGAGGCGAGTGACGCTACTTCTTGTCGCCCGCCTTGTCGTCGGCCGGCAGCAGGCCCGCCGCGCGCGCCGCTTCCTTGTTCAGCCGGTCGCGCAGATCCTTGCCGGTCTTGAAATAGGGCACGCGCTTGGACGCCACCGCGACCTGCTCGCCCGTCCTGGGATTGCGGCCGGTGCGCGGGTCGCGCTTCTTCACCGAAAAGGCGCCGAAGCCGCGCAGCTCGACCCGATGGCCGGAAGCCAGGGCCTTTGAGATTTCGTCGAAAACGGTCGCAACGATCCTCTCGACATCTCTTTGGTAGAGATGCGGATTCCGGGCCGCCAGGCGGGCAATAAGCTCGGACTTGGTCATCGCGGTTCCACGGCGAGGCGCTGGGCCTCGGATCAAGGATTTAAGTCGTTGATATTAAACTAAATAACAGCATCGTCAAGCCTAAGCCCTTGAAAGCAAAAGAAAAGGCCGGTCCTTGCGGACCGGCCTTCCCGTCGAATGTCGCAAACGACCTATTTCTCGTCGTCCTCGCCCTTCTTCTGGGCCCGGCTGAGCGCCGCACCCAGGATGTCGCCCAGGCTGGCGCCCGAGTCGGACGAGCCGAAATCGGCCATCGCCTTCTTCTCTTCATCCATCTCGCGCGCCTTGACCGACAGCACGACCCGGCGCGAGGCCTTGTCGATGTTGGTGATCTTGGCGTCGAGCTTGTCGCCGATGGCGTAGCGGTCGGGACGCTGCTCGGAGCGGTCGCGGCTGAGTTCGGACTTGCGGATGAAGCCCGGGATGCCGTCCTGCACCGTGACGTCGATGCCGTTGTCCTGGATGCCGGCCACGATGACGGTGACCACGTCGCCCTTCTTGGCGACGATGCCGACGTTCTCGAACGGATCGTTGGCAAGCTGCTTGATGCCGAGCGAGATGCGTTCCTTGTCGATGTCGACGTCGAGAACCTTGACCTTGACCTGGTCGCCCTTCTTGAAGTCGCGGATCGCCTCGTCGCCGGCCTTGTCCCAGCTCAGGTCGCTGAGATGGACCATGCCGTCGATGTCGCCGGGCAGGCCCACGAACAGGCCGAACTCGGTGATGTTGCGGACCTCGCCTTCCAGCTCGGTGCCCGCCGGATACTTCTCGGCGAAGCTCTCCCACGGGTTGGCCATGCACTGCTTGAGGCCGAGCGAGATGCGGCGCTTGGACATGTCGACGTCCAGCACCATCACTTCGACTTCCTGCGAAGTCGCGACGATCTTGCCCGGATGCACGTTCTTCTTGGTCCAGCTCATTTCGCTGACATGGACCAGGCCTTCGACGCCCGGCTCCAGCTCGACGAACGCGCCGTAGTCGGTGATGTTGGTGACGCGGCCCTTGAGCTTGAAGCCCACCGGGTACTTGGCGCCGGCGCCATCCCAGGGGTCGCTCATCAGCTGCTTCATGCCGAGCGAGATGCGCTGCGTCTCGGCGTTGAAGCGGATGACCTGCACCTTGACCTGCTGGCCGATGGTGAGGGCTTCCGACGGATGGTTGATGCGCTTCCAGGCAATGTCGGTGACATGCAGCAGGCCGTCGACGCCGCCCAGGTCCACGAACGCGCCGTAGTCGGTGATGTTCTTCACGACGCCGTCGAGCACCTGGCCCTCCGACAGCGCGCCCATCAGGCGCGTGCGGTCCTCGGCGCGGGTCTCTTCCATGACGGCGCGGCGCGACACCACGATGTTGCCGCGGCGGCGATCCATCTTGAGGATCTGGAACTGCTGGGCTTGACCCATCAGCGGACCGACATCGCGGACCGGACGGACGTCGACCTGGCTTCCCGGCAGGAACGCCACGGCGCCGCTCAGATCGACGGTGAAGCCACCCTTAACGCGGCCGAAGATCGTGCCCATGACACGTTCCTGGTCGGTGAAAGCCTTCTCGAGAACGGTCCAGGCTTCCTCGCGGCGCGCCTTGTCGCGCGACAGGACGGCCTCGCCCTCCTTGTTTTCCATGCGATCGACGAAGATGTCGATCAGGTCGCCTTCCTTGATCTCCGGCGCGCCCGTCCCGTTGGCGAACTCGCGCAGAGCAACGCGGCCCTCGGACTTGAGGCCGACGTCGATGGTGACGAAATCGTTGGCAATGCGGATGACGCGGCCTTTGACGACCGAGCCTTCAAAACTCGTCGAACCGCCCAGCGATTCGTCGAGGAGTGCTGCGAACTCGTCACTGGACGTGTCGTTCGCAGGCTTACGAAGGGCGCTGCCCTTTGCCATCTAGTACTCTCCTTCATCGATCCCGGGCGGCACTGCCGCCCGTCGGCCAACCGGTTAAGTCCGGCGGATCCACTGCCTTTGAAACACCGACGCCCGGACGACACGCCCGTTCGCAATCGCCGCTTGTTGTCTTCGATCCGCCGGCGGCGACTTACGGCCCGGAGGATCGAAAGCCCTTGCGCTCGATGAACGCCAATGCGGCAGCAAACGCTGCGTCGGCATCCATGTCGCTGGTATCGAGAAGGAAAGCATCGGGTGCGGCTCTAAGTGGTGCAGCCGCCCGTTCGCTGTCGCGACGGTCCCGCTCCGCCATCTCGGCAAGAACGCGCGGTTTTATAGTGTCGACCCCCCGTTCGCGCAACTCCCGGTACCGGCGCTCGGCCCGGGCCTCGGTGCTGGCCGTCACGAACAGTTTTACCGGCGCGTTGGGGCAAATGACCGTGCCGATGTCGCGCCCGTCGAGCACTGCTCCCGAGGCCTGGGAAGCGAATTTCCTCTGTAAACTCAATAGCTTGTCTCGAATTTCCGGGAGTGCTGCCACCTTAGAGCCGGCCTGGCCGGCGCGGTCGGTCCTAAGCTCGGGATCGGCCAGATCCGAGGGTTGAAGGCCAGCAGCGACCTCGCCGGCCGGCCGACCGCTTTTCTCGGCGAGAAGCCCGACCGCCCGATAGAGCAGGCCGGTATCGAGATGGGGCAGCCGAAAATGGGCGGCGAGCCGGCGGGCGAGCGTGCCCTTGCCCGAGGCCGAGGGCCCGTCGATGGCAATAACCAGCGGCCCTTTCATGTCGCCCCGTTCACGCCGGTTCGATCTTGGCACCGAGGCCGTTCATCAGGGCCGCGAAGCCGGGAAAGCTGGTGTCGATCGGCGAGCCGTCGTCGATCGCGACCGGCTCGCGCGCGGCCAAGCCCAGCACCAGGAACGACATGGCGATGCGATGGTCGAGGTGCGTCTTGACCAGCCCGCCGCCCTCCGGCGCCGCGCCCGTGCCATGCACGGTGAGCGTGTCGGCACCCATTTCGTGGCGCACGCCGTTCACGGCGAGGCCGGCCGCCACGCTGGCCAGCCGGTCGCTTTCCTTGGCGCGCAGTTCGGCGAGGCCCAGCATGCGTGTCGTGCCGACGGCGCAGGACGCCGCGACGGCGAGGATGGGATATTCGTCGATCATCGTCGGCGCGCGATCGGCCGGCACTTCGATGCCTTTCAGTTCGCCGCCCTTGACGCGGAGATCGGCCACCGGCTCGCCGCCGACCTCGCGCGGATTCTCGAAGGCGATGTCGGCGCCCATCTCGCGCAGCGTTTGATAGAGGCCGGCCCGCAACGGATTGACGCCGACATTCTCGACCGTGACGTCGCTGCCCGGCCGGATCGCGGCGGCGACCACGGCGAAGGCTGCCGACGAAGGATCGCCCGGCACCACGATGTCGCGGGCTTTCAGCTCCGGCCAGCCGACGACGGTGATGCGCTTGCCGCCACCATCGGCGGCGCTCACCCGCACCTCGGCGCCGAAATGGCGCAGCATGCGTTCGGTGTGATCGCGTGTCGCTTCCGGTTCGATCACTGTGGTCTCGCCCGCGGTGTTGAGGCCGGCCAGCAGGATGGCGCTCTTCACCTGCGCCGAGGCAACGGGCAGGCGGTATTCGATCGGCACCATCTCGTCGGTGCCGATGATGGCGAGCGGCATGCGGCCGCCCTCGCGGCCCTGGAAGCGCGCGCCCATCCGCGACAGCGGCTCGATGACGCGCTGCATCGGTCGCGACCGGAGCGAGGCATCGCCGGTCATGAAACTGGTGAAGGGATGGCTCGCGAGAATGCCCGACAGCAGCCGCGCCGAGGTGCCGGAGTTGCCGAGGTTGAGCACGTCGCCGGGCTCGCGGCCGCCACCGACGCCGAAGCCGCGGATCCGCCACAGGCCCACGCCGACATGCTCGACGACGGCGCCCAGCGCGCGGAGTGCGGCGGCGGTCGCCAGCACGTCCTCGCCTTCGAGGAGACCGCTGACGTTGGTTTCGCCCAGCGCCAGGGCGCCGAACATCAGGGCGCGGTGCGACACCGATTTGTCGCCGGGCGCGCGGACGCGGCCGTTCAATCGGACGACGGGGCGGGCGATCAGTTTGGCCGTTGGGGCTGTCCCGGACAGGGCACTCTCCATGAGGGATGGCGGAAATGCGGCGCGGCGCCCTCGTAGCATGCCGGAATTTGGTTTTGACAGGGTGAAAGACGCGTGACATACGCGCTCCCTCACGGCCGATTCGGCCGATTTCAGCGGAATTCCGGGAGATTCAGCGTGGTCA
>JBQTJT010000147.1:0-28948 GCA_052386855.1 Reyranella sp. | reverse complement strand
CCGCAGCGCCGGCCATGCCGAGGCGCTGGCCGCGGGCGCGGCCTTCGGCGCCGCGGTCGACCAGCGCACGGCCTCGTTCGACGCGCCGCTCGCCGATGCCCGCGAGGTCGCGTTCTTTCCGCCCTTCACAGGCGGCTAGCGCCGTGACCGTTCGCGTCCAGCAGGACGATTTCGACGTCGGCGTAGAGCTCGACGGGCTCACCCGCGGCAACCGCAGGATCGGCGGGCTGGCGGTGTTCGTGGGCCTCGTGCGCGAGATGCACACGCGCGACGGCCTGCATCGCGAGCGCATCGAGGCCATGACCCTGGAACACTATCCCGGCATGACCGAGAAGGCGCTCGAGGAGATCGAGGCCGAAGCACAGCGCCGCTGGCCATTGGAAGCGACGCTGATCGTGCATCGACACGGCCGCCTGGAAGCCGGCGACCGCATTGTCCTGGTGGCGGTGGGATCGCCGCACCGTGAGGCCGCCTTCGAGGCCTGCGAATTCCTAGTCGACTGGCTCAAGACCAAGGCGCCGTTCTGGAAACTCGAGGAGACGCCGAGCGGCGAGAAATGGGTCGAAGCCCACGAAGGCGACGACGACGCCGCCGCACGCTGGGCGAAGAAGTAGCGGCCCGTTACTCGGCCGCGTTCAGGCGCTCCAGCAGGCCATGCACTTCGGCCACGACATTCGCGCCTTCGCCGATCGCCGCGCCCACGCGCTTCACCGAGCAATAGCGCACGTCGCCCACGGCAAAGACGCCCTGCACGTTGGTCTCGTGCGCCGACGGCGGGCGGTCAGGACACAGCGCCTCGACATCGGTGCCGGTGCGGATGAAGCCGGTGCGGTCGACGTCGATGCCGCAGTCCGTCAGCCACTCGGTCGACGGTGCCGCCCCCAGGAACAGGAAGACATGGCGGACCGGCCGCACCGTGTCGGTGCCGGCGGGCTTGTGGCGCCAGCGCACCCGCTGCAGCCCGTCCTGCTCCGAGCCGATCAGCTCAACGATCTCGGTCTCGGACAACACCTCGATGTTGGCTGCCGCCTCGATGCGATCGATCAGGTAGCGCGACATGGTCTCGGCGAGGCCTTCGCCGCGGACCAGGATCCAGACCTTGGCGGCGTGCGCGGCCAGGAACACCGCCGCCTGGCCGGCTGAATTGCCGCCACCCACGATGACCACCTCGGCATTGGCGCACAGCTTGGCCTCGATCGGCGAGGCCCAGTACCAGATGCCGCGATTCTGGAACCGCTCGAGATTGGGCAGCCCCAGCTTGCGGTAGCGGGCGCCCGAGGCGATCACGACCGTCCGCGCCTGCACGCGCCAGCCATCGTCCATCTCCAGGACCATCGGCCTCTTGAGGCCGCCGCTGCAGTCGAGACGTGCCACGGTGAGCGGAATGACGAACTGGGCCCCGAACTTCTGCGCCTGCACGAAGGCCCGCGCCGTCAGCGCCTGACCGGTGATGCCGGTGGGAAAGCCCAGGTAATTCTCGATGCGGTTGCTGGCGCCGGCCTGACCGCCGAACGCCCGCGTCTCGACCACCAGCACCTGCAGCCCTTCCGAGGCGGCATAGACGGCAGTGGAGAGACCGGCCGGGCCGGCGCCGACGATGGCGATGTCGTAGATGCGCGCCTCATCGCCCTGGTCGAGCAGGCCGATGCAGAGGGCAAGCTCCTGTTCCGACGGATTGCGCAGCACCGTGCCGTCGGGACAGATCGCCAGCGGATAATCCTCAGGATCGGGCGACAGACGCACGATCATCTGCGCCGCATCGGGGTCGCGCTCGGGATCGATGACGCTGTAGGGCTGGCCGTTGCGCGTCAGGAACCCTTGCAGGCGGATCATGTCGGGCAAGGTGAGTTCGCCCACCAGGATCGGGCCGGCGGCATTGGCCTCGATCAGGTAGACGCGACGCAGGATCAGCGCCCGCATGATGCGCTCGCCCAGCTCCGCCTCGGCGACCATCAGGGCGCGCAATCCGTCGGGGGGAATAAGAAGGGTCTCGACGTCGCCGATCGCGCGGACATCGACCAGCGCCGGCTTGTCCGAGAGTTCGGCGAGTTCGGCCGCGAATTCACCCGGCCCCATCTCGACGATCGGCGAAATGTGCCCCAGCCCGTCGTGACGCTGGATAACGATCCTGCCGGACAGCACCACCGACATGCCCGGACTGTCCTTGCCGGTCTGGGCCAGGAAATCGCCGTGACTGTAGCGCTTGCGCGTACCGAAATGGTCGATGCGGCCGAGCTCGGCGGCCGTGAGCACGGGGTAAATCTGCGGGCCGCGCGTGTCGGCGACGTTCGACGAACCGGTGTCCATCTAACCCAACGCCACCAGAGCAAGATCTGAAAAGCCGCGCTCCCGCAGCCGATCCGCCGCCATCAGCGCGCGCTGGCCACTGCGGCAGCACAGCACGACACGGCCCTTGCGCGACGGCAGCTGCTCGATGTCGTCGACCGTGAGCCGCCGGGCGCCGGCAAAGGGCGAGACCGGCGCCTCGTCCAGGCCGCGCAGATCGACGACGGTATCGCCGGCGCACACCTCTTCAGGCGCAATGAACGGCACGAAAGCCTCGGGCTCGGGACTGCCGGCAAAACCGAAGCCGCCGAACGCCAGCCGCTTCGCGTCGAACGTGACCACGCGGCCGAGCACGCTGGGTTCGAGACCGAGCAGCAGATGCAGCGCGAGATGGGCTTGCAGCCCGCCCAGCACCGCCACCGCCGTGCCCAGGACGCCGATGGTGTCGCAGGTGCCGCCATCGACCGAGACCTCGGGGAACACCGCGCGATAACTGGGGCCGCCGCCGCAGAAGGCACCGGCATAACCCGAGAGGCCGATCACCGAAGCGCTGACCAGCGGCTTGGCCGCAGTCTGGCAGGCGTCGCTCAGGATATAGGTGACGGCGAAACTGTCGGCAGCGTCGACCACGACGTGGGCGCCGGCCACCAACCCGGCGGCGTTCTGCGGCGTCAGCCGTTCCGCCGCGGTGTCGAGGCGAACCTCCGGATTGAAACCCAGCAACGCGTCGCGCGCCGCTTCGACCTTCGGCCGGCCGATGTCGGACATGCGATAAAGCGGTTGGCGATGGAGGTTGGTCACCTCGACCGTGTCGTGGTCGACGACCGTGATCCGCCCGACGCCGGCGCCTACGAGATACTGCAGCACCGGGCAACCGAGACCGCCCGCGCCAACGACGAGGACCGACGCCGCGGCGAGCTTCACCTGACCTTCAGGGCCGATCTCGCCCAGGATCGTCTGTCGCGCGTAGCGGCTCGTGCCCGTCGTCATGACTTTCTCGTCGCGGCGATCCAGGTCTTCGCCTGTCCGATCGGGTCTGTGTGGTTCACGATGTCACCCACGACCGACGCAATATCTGCGCCGGACTTCAGGCACAGCAGCGCGCGCTCGAGCGTCAGCCCGCCGATGGCGACCAGCGGCCGGTCGCCGATCAGCTTCTTCCATTCAAGGAGCTTCTCCGTGCCTTGCGGCGCCCACGGCATCTGCTTCAGCTTGGTCGGATAGATCGGCCCCAGCGCCACATAATCGGGATCGATCGCCATGCCCTTGTCGAGCTCGGCGTGATCGTGCGTGCTGACACCAATACGGATGCTGGCGCGGCGTAGTGCCTTGATGTCGGCATCGACGAGATCTTCCTGGCCGAGATGGACCCAGGCGCAGCCCTCGTCGATGGCAACCTGCCAGTAATCGTTGACGATGAGGTGTGCGCCATGCGCCGCGCAGACCGCCTTGGCGTCACGCACCTGGCGGCTCACCTCGGCCTCGGGCTGGTCCTTGATGCGGAGCTGGATCAGCTTCGTGCCGACAGGCACCAGCTTCGCCACCCAGCCGGCATCGGGCACGACGGGATAGAACGGATCGAGCATCTCTTTAGTCTCCAAGTGCCGCTTTGCCGATCACCGGCGTGGAGGGCGCGGCCATGTCGCGCGGCTCCAGCGGCTGGGCAAGATAGGCGGTGCGGCCGGCCTCGACGGCAAGCGCAAAGGCCCGCGCCATGGCGACGGGATCGCCTGCTTCGGCGACCGCCGTGTTGAGCAGCACCGCATCGTAGCCCAGCTCCATGGCCGCCGCCGCATGCGAGGGCACGCCGAGGCCGGCGTCGACCACCAGCGGAATGTCCGGGAAATGCGCCCGCAATGATTTCAGGCCGTAAACGTTGTTGAGCCCGCGCGCCGAGCCGATCGGCGCCCCCCATGGCATCAGGACGCGGCAGCCCGCCTCGACCAGCCGGTCGGCGACCACCAGATCCTCGGTCGTGTAGGGAAACACCTCGAAGCCGTCCTCCGACAGGATGCGCGCCGCCTCGACCAGACCGAAGACATCGGGCTGCAACGTGTCGGAGTCGCCGATCACCTCGAGCTTGATCCATGTCGTATCGAACAGCTCGCGCGCCATGTGCGCGGTCGTCACCGCTTCCTTCACCGAATGGCAGCCCGCCGTGTTGGGCAGCACGCGCACGCCGAGGGACCGCACCAGCGACCAGAAGCTCTGGCCGGCGCGGTCGCTGCCGCTCTCGCGCCGCAGCGACACGGTCACGACCTCGGCCGCCGACACCTTGATTGCCTCGGCCAGGATCGCGGGTGACGGATAGCGTGACGTCCCGAGCAGCAGGCGCGATTTGAGTTCGACGCCGTAGAAAGACATCTCAGCCTCCCTGCATCGGCGCCACCACCTCGACACGGTCGCCGTCGGTGAGGGCCGTGACCGGCCGCGCCGGCGCCGCCACGAAGCGGCCGTTCACCGCCGTCGCGATCTTGCGGCCGCCGTAGCCCAAGGCTTCCAGGGCCGCCGCCAGCGTCCCCGGCTCGACATCATGCGCGTCGTCGTTCAGGAAAATCCGCATCGTTGGTCTCCAACTGAAGTGTATCCGCAACCTGCCGCGCCAGATCGGGCGCCAGCAGGAAGCCGTGACGGAACAGGCCGTTGGCGTGGAGCACACGGCCCTCGCGCCGGATCTGCGGCAGGTTGTCGGGAAAGGCCGGGCGCAGGTCGGCGCCGAGCTCGATGATTTCGGCTTCGCCAAAGGCGGGATGAAGCGCGTAGGCCGCGTTCAGCAGCTCGACCGCGGAACGCACGCTGACGGGCCCGCGCTGCTCGCTCTCGATCATGGTGGCGCCGATCATGAAGAGGCCGTCGCCGCGCGGCACGATGTAGAGCGGGATGCGCGGATGCAGCATGCGGACGGGACGCGCCAACGTGACGTCGCGGCAGCGCACCACCGCCATCTCGCCGCGCACGCCGCGCAGGTCGGGCAAGGCATCGCGCGCGGCAAGACCACGACAGTCGACGACGAGGTCGCCCGCCGCCGCCTCAGGCAACAGGTCGACACCGAAGCGGACGGGGACGCCGCGCTCGGCGAGACGCTCGACCAACGCCGCCAAAGCCCGGCGCGGTTCGAGGTGACCCTCGCCGGCAAAGAACAGCCCGCGCCTGAAACGACCGGCGAGATCGGGCTCGAGGGCGGCGATGCGGTCGGCATCGACCCAGTCGAAATGCTCGGTGCGGCCGGCGAAGCGCGTGAGGTCGGCCGCATCCCGCGGCTGGGCCACGACCAGCGTGCCCTGGCGGACGGTGCCGGGGAAATGACGTGCCCACCAATCGAGCGCCGGCGCACCTCTCGCCGCCACCGCGGCATCGGCCGTGGCGCGCTCGCACCAAGGCGCCAACATGCCACCGGCCTGCCACGAGCAGGCGCCATCGCCCAGGACGCGGCCGCGATCGACCACCTCGACCCTGGCGCCGCGGTCGGCAAGCTCCAGGGCGCAGCAAAGGCCTGCAACGCCGGCGCCTATGACAGTGACAGAAAGTCGTTCCACTCGACGAACTCCCGTTCCTTCGCCGGCATGATCCGGATCAGGTTCAAAGGGTTCAGCCGGTCGGCTGTCTCAGCCCGGTCGCCTTGCGGAAACCGGACACCCCTCGGATGTCATCGAGAAAAGGGGATTGAAACCCCTTATGTCAAGCCGCCAGCGGCTTGGCCGGCGCGGCCAGGTGCATCGACTCGCCGAAGCCCTCGGAATCGGGCGCGCGCACCAGCTTCTGGAAATCGGCCATCAGGGTCCGTGCCACCGGCCCGGCCTGGTAATGATGCCCATCGACCGAGCCCACCGGCACGATCTCGGCGGCCGTGCCGGACAGGAATACCTCACTGGCACGGGCAAGCTCCTCGGGCATGACCGAGCGCTCCTCCACGGCCAGGCCGCGCTTCTTCGCCATGCCCATGACGGCGCGCCGCGTGATGCCGTCCAGGAAGTTCTCCGGCGTCGGCGTCACCAGGGTGCCGTCGATGACGAGGAAGATGTTGGCGCCGGTCGACTCGGCCAGACGCCCCTTCCAGTCGAGCATCAGCGCATCGTCGAAGCCGGCTTTCAGGGCGCGGTCCTTCTCGATGCCGCAGATGACGTAGAGACCCGCGACCTTGGCATGGCCGGGCGCGGTCTCGGGCGACGGGCGCCGGTACTTGGCCATGGTCACATTGATGCCGCTGTCTCGCGCCTGGATGGAGAGCTTGCCCTCCTGGTCCCACGGCGCGATGGCGACGTGCACCGATGTTCCGATCCCCGACACGCCCAGCACCTCTGAACCGCGCCAGGCAATCGGGCGTATGTAGCCCTGACGCAGATTGTTCGCCTTCACCACGGCGCGTGTCGCCTCGTCGATCTGTTCGCGCGTCCACGGCAGGTCGTAGTCGAGCAGGCGGGCGGAGTTGATGAGGCGGGCACTATGGGCCGAGAGCCGGAAGACGCGGCCGTCGTAGATGCGCTCGCCTTCGAACACCGCCGAGCCGTAGTGCAGCGCATGGGTGAGGACATGCATCCTGACCTCGCGCCATGGCGCCAGCTTGCCGTCGATCCAGATGAAGCCGTCGCGATCATCCATTGTTGCGGACATTGCGATATCTCCTTCCAAAAGATTCCGAATGGACCTTTTCAGAGGTCCGAATAGCAATCTTCGAAAGATATATGTCAGTATTACTGACCTTGTCAATAATACTGACCCCTGACGACGGACAGACTCCGGGCCCCGGCCGTTTTCGCCGTTTCGATCAGGTCAGCAGAGGGGTCATGTCGGGGTCACCCTTCCGCATCGCCCGCTGGTAGGCGTCGCGTCCACCGATGCGCTGGAGATAGGCGAGGATGGCGGGATAGGGCGAGATATCGAAGGGCAGGAAGAGGCGCATGGTCGTCAGCGTGAAGACGCTCATGATGTCCGCCGTCGTGAATTCCTTGCCGGCGAAATAGTCGACCTTGCCCAGTCGCGCTTCGACCAGGCCGAGCGCGAGATCGAGCCGGCTCTTCATCGCGAGCAGCATCGGATTGTCCGCCGGCAGGTTCAACCGGCCGAGGATCATGTTCCGTCCCGTGGCCGGCTGCAGCGTGCCGTTGGCGAAATGGAACCAGTAGACGAACTGGGCGAAGTCGGGATGATCGGCGGCGAGCGTGAGCCGTCCACTACCTTCCCTGGGGCCATATTTCGCCGTGATGTATTCGACGATGGCACCCGACTCGGCCAGCACAACATCGCCATCTGTGATCACCGGCGCGGCGCCGATCGGGTGCAGCGCCTTGTAGTCGGCCTGTGCCAGCCGGGTGACGGGATGGCGGTCGTAGACCTTGAGCTCGTAGGGGATGCCGAGTTCCTCGCAGAGCCAGACGATGCGTTCGGACTGCGACTTGCCGAGATGATGAACGGTGAGCATGCGACAGAAAGTGTCGGAAAAACGGTGGGTCCGCAACGTCGGCTCACTGGCCGGCTCACTGGGGTGTCAACGCGGCGCGCCCGCTCTATAGTCGCGCCCAGTTAAAGGCATGGCTGAAACCAGATCCCCCGCCAATCCATTGTTCCTGCGCGAGGAGGAACTGCGTCAGGGCATCGAGCTGATGTTCTATGCCTACCGCGATTTCACGTTCGAATCGGACCAGCACCTCAAGCGCTATCAGCTCGGCCGGGCGCATCACCGCGCGCTCTACTTCATCGGCCGCCACCCCGGCGAGACCGTCGGCCATCTGCTGTCGATCCTCAAGGTCACCAAGCAGTCGATCAGCCGCGTCCTGAAGGACCTCCTCGAGCAGGGCTACGTCGAGCAGAAGAGCGGCGCGCGCGACCGGCGCGAGCGAAGGCTATGGCTCACCGAAAAGGGCACGAAGCTCGAGCTCGACCTGACCGAACGCCAGAGCCAGCGCTTTGCCCGTGCCTACCGCGAGACCGGCGCCGACTCGGTCGAGGGCTTCCGCAAGGTCCTGCTCGGCCTGCTCGACCCCGCCGAGCGCGCCGTGGTCGACAAGCGGGTCCGGGGCGGACGCTGAGCATCATGGACGCGTCGGCCGACAAGCCGCACATCCTGGTGGTCGACGACGACACGCGCCTGCGCGAGCTGCTGAAATCATTCCTGTCGCGCAACGGCTTTCGCGTCAGCACCGCAGGCCACGCCGCGGAGGCGCGGCAGCGCCTGCAGGCACTCGACTTCGACCTGATCGTGCTCGACGTCATGATGCCGGGCGAGACCGGCCTCGACTTCGCCACCCAGCTGCGCCGCACCGACAATGTCCCGATCCTGATGCTGACCGCCATGGGCGACACCAAGGACCGCATCGCCGGCCTTGAGACCGGCGTCGACGACTATCTCGGCAAGCCGTTCGAGCCGCGCGAGCTGCTGCTGCGCATCCAGAGTGTGCTGCGCCGCGGCCGGCCGGGCGACGCCCCGTCGGCCGAGCCGCAGCGCCTGGCGACGTTCGGCCCGATGCAATTCGACGCCGAGCTGGGCGAGCTCACGCAGAAGGGCAAGCGCGTCCCCCTGACCGACGCCGAGGTAGCCCTGCTGCGCGCCTTCGCCAGCCGCCTGGGCGAGGCGTTGAGCCGCGAAACGCTGTGCAAGATGGTCGGCAGCGCGGTCAACGAGCGCGCCATCGACGTGCAGGTGACCCGCCTCCGGCGCAAGATCGAGCCCGACCCGTCCTTTCCCCGCTACCTGCGCACCGTCCGCGGCCAGGGTTATAGGCTGGTCGACGCATGAAATGGGCCGCCGCCCGCGACATCTTCGAGCGCATCGCCATCTGGGCCGACAGGCATTCGCCGCAGACCCTGTTCGCGCGCGCGCTGATCATCATCGTCGTGCCGATGCTTTTGCTGCAGGCGCTCTCCGCCTGGTGGTTCTACAGCCAGCGCGGCGACAACGTCACCAACCGCCTCGCGATCCTGCTGGTGCGCGACCTGCGCGTGCTGATCGCACTCCGCTCCGACTTTCCCGACGAGGAGCACCGCGCCTGGATCCTGCGCCGCTCGGCGCAGGACCTGCTGCTGTTCGTCAGCTTCCGCAAGGGCATCGTGCGGCCGTTCAAGCAGCCGGAGTATTTCGACATCGTCGCCCGCGAGGTCCAGGGCGCGCTCGAGGCGGACCTCAAGCGGCCCTTCTACATCGACAACGATGTCGGCGGCGGCCAGATGCTGATCGAGATCCAGCTCGCCGACGGCGACGTCATGGACGTGCTGGTGCCGCATGTCCGCCTGACCTTCGGCTCGAGCTTCGCCTACGTGCTGGCTCAGCTCGGCCTGGCGCTGGTGCTGTTCGGCCTCGCCATCTGGTTCATGCGCCGCGAACTTGTGCCGATCGAGCATCTCGGGGTCGCCGCCGATGCCCTGGGCAAGGGCCGCGACGTCCCCGACTTCGCCTTCTCGGGCGGCACCCGCGAGGTCCGCAACGCCGCCACCGCCTTCCACACCATGCGCATCCGGCTCCGCCGCTCGACCCAGCAGCGCACCGAGATGCTGGCCGGCGTCAGCCACGACCTCAGGACGCCGCTCACCCGCATGAAGCTGTCGCTGGCGCTGCTGCCGGAATCGCCGGAGACGAAGGAACTGGCCGACGACGTCTCCGACATGGCGCGGATGATCGAGGGCTATCTCGCCTTCGCCCGCGGCGAGGGCGATGAGGATCCGGCCCCGGTCGATCTTTCCGAGATCCTGGAGGACGTGGCCGCGGGCGCCCGGCGCGACAATGCCCATGTCGAGGTGAACTGGCAGGGCGACATGAACGTCGAGCTGCGCGCGCTCGCCATCAAGCGCTGTCTCACTAACCTGGTGTCCAACGCACTGCGCTACGGCACCAAGGTCAAGCTCCAGGCGGTGCGCGGCCGTACCTCGGTCGAAATCACCATCGACGACGACGGCCCCGGCATCCCGCCCGACAAGTACGAGGACGTGTTCCGCCCGTTCTTCCGCCTCGACGAATCGCGCAACGTCGACACCGGCGGCGTCGGCCTCGGCCTCACCATCGCGCGCGACGTGGCGCGCAGCCACGGCGGCGACGTGGCGCTCGACGCCTCGCCGCTGGGCGGTTTGCGCGTGGTCGTGCGAATTCCGCTTTAAAGGGCCCCTGGGCTTGCGCCCGGGCGGTCTGTGCTACAGTCGGGAAAATATCCGAGAGAAATAATGTCCAAGACACAGCCGCTCAAATTCGTCCGTCATCCGCATCCGGCCCTGCTTGCCGCCGACAAGCGCGCCGAGCTCCTGAAGAACCCGGGCTTCGGTCGCGTCTTCTCCGACCATATGGTCACCATCCGCTACAGCGACTCCCAGGGCTGGCACGACGCGCGGGTCGAGCCGCGCGCGCCGATCCCGATGGATCCGGCTGCCGCCGTCCTGCACTACGCCCAGGAAATCTTCGAGGGGCTGAAGGCCTATCGCACCGCCGGCGGCGGCGCGACCCTGTTCCGGCCGCAGGAAAACGCGCGCCGTTTCCAGGACTCGGCCGAACGTCTGGCCATGCCGATCCTGCCGGAAGAAGTGTTCCTCGAGGCCGTCGATCAGCTGGTCAGCATCGACCGCGACTGGATTCCCGACGGCGACGGCAGCCTCTACATCCGCCCCTTCATGTTCGCCAACGAGATCTTCCTCGGGGTGAAGCCGTCGTCGGATTATCTCTTCATCGTCATCGCCTCGTCGGTCGGCGCCTATTTCAAGACCAGCGCGCCGGCGGTGTCGGTCTGGGTGTCGCCGGACTACACGCGCGCCGCCCCGGGCGGCACGGGGGCGGCCAAGTGCGGCGGCAACTACGCCGCCAGTCTTATCGCGCAGGCCGAAGCGACCAAGCATGGCTGCGACCAGGTCGTGTTCCTCGACGCGGCCGAGCGCCGCTGGGTGGAGGAACTGGGCGGCATGAACATCTTCTTCGTCTTCGACGACGGCTCGATGGTGACACCGCCGCTGGGCGGCACGATCCTGCCCGGCATCACGCGCTCGTCGCTGCTGACGCTGGCCAAAGACAAGGGCATCGCGGTTCGCGAGGAGCGTTATTCCATCCAGCAGTGGAAGGCCGATGCCGCCAGCGGCCGCCTGCGCGAAGCGTTCGCCTGCGGCACCGCCGCCGTCGTGACCCCGATCGGCACCGTGCGCTCGCCCGAGGGCGAGTTCACCATCGGCAACGGCGGCTCGGGCGCCAGCACCGAAGCTCTGAAGGCGACCCTGGTCGGCATCCAGCGCGGCAACGCCGCCGACCCGCACGGCTGGATCCACAAGGTCTTTTAGGCACGCCTAGAACAGACGCCCGCCGTTCGGCACGACCTGGTCCGGCGCGAACAGCACCACGCTGCCGTCTTCCGCCGGGAAGCCGAGCGTCAGCACCTGCGACATGAACTTGCCGATCTGGCGCGGCGGGAAATTGACCACTGCGGCGACCTGGCGGCCGATCAGGCACTTCGGCGTGTAGTGCACCGTGATCTGCGCCGAGGATTTCAGAATGCCGAGTTCGGGCCCGAAATCGATCACCAGCCGCAGCGCCGGCTTGCGCGCGCCCTCGAGCGGGGCTGCTTCCACGATGGTGCCGACGCGGATGTCGATGCGGGTGAAGTCGTCGTAGGTGATCTGTTCCATGATGGCCAAACCCTACCGGGGTGCGCCCAAAAGAAAAGGGGCCGCAAAAGCGACCCCTTCCCGTTCCATCGGCGTCAGCCGATAGAAAATTATTTCTTGGCGATCGCGGCCTTGACCTCTTCGGTCAGCTCCGTGACGCGCTGGCTGAGCGCGGTCAGCGCCTCGGTGTGGCCCTTGCTGTAGAGGTCGGCCAGTTCCTTGGTGTTGGCCATGGCGGCCTCGTAGCTCTTCTTCACGAAGTCGATCTGCTTGGCGGCCTTCTCCTCGACGGTCGCGGCCGACATCACGTCGCTGCCGTGCTTGGAGAAGTCTTCCATCGCGGCGCGGACCATGTCGCCCTGGCGCTGCGCGATCGCCTTCATCGACTCGACGGCCGAGGTGTTGGCGGCGGTCATGGCGGCGAAGTTCTTGCGGCCGGTCTCGACGATCGACTCGATGTTCATCGTCGGCATCTTGAACTCGCCGGCAATCTTGCTGAAGTCGAAGTCGGCGAACGGATTCTTGAAGGCGCCAGTGGCGTACATGGGATTCTCCTGGAAACTAAAAAACGCGGTGAAACTCTGGGAGCGCCGCCTTTGCTGCGGTGCACAACAGCTCGTAATTTAGGCATGCAGTGCAGCAAGTCAAGAGACAATTTTGTGCACTGCACAAAATATTCACGGTGCAGGCGATTCAGCTCCCGGCGCCGACCCCTTTGGATTCGGTCTTTTTACATATTTATCAACGAGTTGAGACCATTTTTCAGCGGTTTTAAGACGCCCGTCCAGAGCCGCCATGGTCTTCGACAGATCCCCCGTCTCGTCCTGGTCGAAGACCCGGGAGACGGCATAATGGATCGCCAGCAGGCCGTTCTGTCGCAACGCACCAGAGAGACCCTCGCTGGGGACACCGGCGGCTTCCAGCATGGCCGCCATCGATCGGCGGAGCGCCGGCCCCAGGGCCAGCATCAGCAGCGGATCGCGGGCGGCGGCGGTGCGGATTGCGCCCAGCGCCACCTTGTGCGGACGCAGGCTGTCGTAGCGGCGCATCATGGTGTCGAACAGGCGATCGCGCGCGGTCTCCTCGGGGTCGCCTTGGCTCGGCGTGCCGGCCAGCACCTCGGCATCGACGCGGGCCACGAAGGCCGCCACCAGGGCCACCTTGTCGGGATAGAGGCGGTAGAGATCGGCAAGGCCGAGGCCGGCGGCCCCCGCCACGTCGCGCAACGTGACGGCGGCGAACCCCTTTTCGGCCACCAGGCCAAGGAAGGCATCGAGCGCCGTCTTGCCGGCTTCCGTCATCCCGCGAGTTCCTTCGACCGGCGCGATGCCGCCGCCAGGGCCTTGTCGAAAACCGGTTGGATGCCGTCGGCTGCCATCAGGACCTTCAGGGCTTCGGCGGTCGTGCCGCCGGGACTGGTCACGTTAACGCGCAACTGGGCGGCGGGTTCACTCGACTGTTTCAGCAATTCGCCGCTGCCCGACACCGTCGCGCGCGCGAGCTGCATCGCCATCTCCGGCGTGAGGCCGAGCTTGGCGCCCGCCGCGGCCATCGCCTCGACCAGCAGGAAGACATAGGCCGGACCGCTGCCCGAGAGCGCCGTCACCGGATCCATCAACGCCTCGTCGTCGACCCACAGCACCTGGCCCACGGCTTCGAGCAGCTCGTGACAGCGCTTCTTCTCCGCCGCCGACACGCCCGACGCCGCCGTGGCGACGGTGATGCCCTGGCGCACGGCGGCCGGCGTATTGGGCATGGAGCGCACGATCTTGGCGCCCGTGCCGAGATGGCCCGCGAAATAGCCCAGCGTCTTGCCGGCGGCGATCGACAGGAACACCGCGCCCGCCTCGGCGAAGCGTTTCAGGTCGGTGAGCGTCGCGTCCATCGACTGCGGCTTCACCGCGAGCACGACGATCTCCGGCGTCTCGCCGATCTCGCTCGATGAGCTGACGACGCGAAGCCCGGCCTGCTTGGGACGGATCGCCTCGACCGGCTCGGCCACGGCGACGTCGGACGCCTTGAGCCCGCGCGTCAGCCAGCCGTCCAGCATGGCGCCGCCCATCTTGCCGCATCCGACCAGCAGCAACTTGCCCATGCGCTTCTCCTAACGTCCCTTGAATTTGGCCGACCGCTTCTCGCGGAAGGCGGCAGCGCCTTCCTTGCGGTCTTCCGAATTGGCGATTTGCTCGAGCTTATAACGCTCCGGCACGAAGATCTCGGCCGGGCCGCGCGGCAGGGTCTGGTTGGCGAAGTCGCGGAGCGTGCGGATCACCAGCGGCGCGGAATCGGCGATGATCCTCGCCATGCGCCGCGCTTCCTTGCGCTCCTCGCCCAGCGGCACGACCTTGTTCACGAAGCCGACGTCATAGGCGCGCTTGACCGACATCTCCTCGCCGAGCAGCAGCAGCTCCATGGCGACCTTGTGCGGCATGCGCGAGACGATGCCCGGCATCAGTCCGCCGAACACACCGACCTTGGCCTCGGGATACATGAACTTGGTGGTGTCGGCCGAGACCATGAGATCGCAGGTCATGACCATGCAGATGGCGCCGCCGATCACCCAGCCCTGGGTGGCGGCGATCACCGGCTTGGTCAACGCATGGCTGACGTGCGGCACCGCCTTCCACATCGCGGACGGCGGCTCCTTGAGATCGGCGCCGACGCAAAAGGCAGGTCCCTCGGCCTGCAGGATGGCGACCTGGTCGCCACCGGCCTCGAAGGAGCGATAAGCGTCGTAAAGACCGTCGCACAGGGCTTGCGACAAGGCATTGCGCTTGTCCGCCCGCGTCATGGTGATGGTGGTGATGCCTTCGCTCGACTCGACCTTGACTAAACTCACGATGCCCTCCGGTGCTTCTTGCGCCGGATGCTACCAGCCGCCCATACTCCCCGCATCAGGAGTCACAGCCATGCAAACCCGCAATCCTTTCATCGACGATCTCACCAAGGTGGCCAACGGCGCGGTCGGCGCCTTGAGCGGCATGAAGGACGAAGTCGAGGCCCGCGTGCGCGACCAGATCGCCAAGATCCTCGACGGCATGGACATTCCGCGCCGCGACGAGTTCGACGCGGTCAAGGCCATGGCCGCCAAGGCGCGCGAGGAGAACGAGGAACTGAGGAAGCAGATCGCCGAGCTGCAAGCCAAGCTCGGGAGATGATCTTTCTGGGACCGCAGACCTCCAGGTCCGCTCATGGTCATGTTCTTTTGGACCGCGCGCCTCCGGGGCGCCGCATGAGCGCGCCAGAGGCGCGCGGTCCGGTAGATGATGAGCGGGCCGGGAGGTCCGCGGTCCCAGAAGAGCGAGGTGAGCGATGCGCGTAGGCGTGGAAGTCGGCGGCACCTTCACCGACCTGGTCGCGGTCGAAGGTGGCCGTCTCGTCGTCACCAAGGTGCCGAGCACGCCCAAGAGTCCAGACGTCGGCGCCTTCGCCGCCCTCACCGCCTCCGGCATCGACCTCGCGCGCATAAAGGATCTCGGCCACGGCTCGACCGTCGCAACCAATGCCGTGTTGGAGCGCAAGGGCGCGGCAGTGGCCTTCATCGCCACCGCCGGATTTCGCGACCTGCTTTTCATGCAGCGCCACGACCGTCGCAACATCTACGATCTCTTCTACGCCAAGCCCGCACCACCGGTGCGCCGCAAGGATTGCTTCGAGGCCGCGGAGCGCCTGCGCGCTGATGGCTCGATCGAGACGCCCCTCGATGAAGCCAAGGTGCGCACCCAGCTGATCCCCGCGCTCAAGGCCGGCGGCTATCGCGCCGTCGCGGTCTGTCTGCTCAATGCCTACGCCAACCCGCTGCACGAGAAGCGGCTGGCGGCGCTGATCGCGGAGTCCCTGCCCGGCGTGCTCGTCACCTGCAGCCACCAGGTCGCGCGCGAGTTCCGCGAGTTCGAGCGCGCCTCGACGACCTTGCTCTCGGCCTATGTGCAGCCCGTCATCGACGGCTACCTGCACCGCTTCGAAGGCAAGCTCGCCGACGCAGGCTTCACCGGCCGCTTCACCGTAATGCAGTCCAACGGCGGACGGCTGCCCGCCTCCGCGATGCGGCAGAGCGCCATCACCGCGCTCTATTCCGGGCCCGCCGCCGGCGTCGTCGGCGCCACGCGCCAGGCCGCGCGCTCCGGCTACAAGGACCTCATCACCTTCGACATGGGCGGCACGTCGACCGACGTATGCCTGGTGCAGGACGGGCGGCCGTCGCTCGCCTCCGAGTCAGAGATCGATGGCCTGCCGATCCGCACGCCGATCCTCGACATCGTGTCGGTCGGCGCGGGCGGCGGCTCGATCGCCTGGGTCGACGACGGTGGCATGCTGCGCGTCGGCCCACAGAGCGCCGGCGCCGATCCCGGCCCTGCCTGCTACGGCAAGGGCGGCATAGAACCCGCCACCACCGACGCCCATATCGTGATCGGCACCATCCGTCCCGGCGCGTTTTTGGGTGGCCGCATGACCCTCGATGGCGACGCCGCGCGGCGCGCCTTCGAGCCCATCGCCGCCCGCTTCGGACTCGGCATCGAGCAGGCCGCCTCCTCGGCGCTGCAGCTGGCCGACGCCAACATCGTGCGCGCCATCCAGCTCGTCTCGACCGAGCGTGGCCGCGATCCGCGCGACTATGCGCTGGTGCCGTTCGGCGGCGCCGGGCCGCTGCATGCCGCGCGCATCGCCGAGGAACTCGGCATCTCGACCATCGTCGTGCCGCCCAATGCCGGCGTGATCTCGGCCTATGGGCTGGTGGCCTCCGACTACACCAAGTTCGACGCCGTCACGCGCAAGATGAAGCTCGACGATGCCGCCGCCGCGGAAGCCGGCAAGACCTTCGCCGAGATGCGGGCGAGGCTCGCCGCGCAGTTTGCCGACATGAAGCTGCCGGGCGGTCTCGACTACATCCACACCTTGGAAATGCGCTTCGTCGGCCAGGCCTTCGAGGTCGGCGTCGAAATTCCCGCGGACCGCCTGGGCTCGCTCGACGGCGCCTATCTCTCCGGCCTGTTCGCCGACGCCCACCACCGCACGTTCATGCACGGCGCCACGCTCGACCGCGCGGTCGAGATCGTGACCCTGCGCGTGGGCGCCACCTTGCCGATCGGCACCATCCCCCAGCTCGATCGCGAGAAGCTCGCGGCCCGCGCGCCTGAGCAGGCGAAAATCTTTCACGACGAGGCCTGGCTCGATTGCGCCCGCTACACCGCCGAGGCGCTGGAAGCCGGCCAGAAGATCGTCGGTCCCGCCGTCGTCGAAGGCTATACGGCCACCACCTGGGTGCCGCCGGGCTGGACAGCCGAACTCGACCCGGCCGACAATCTCGTCCTTCGGAGGTCTTGATGAACCAGCTGGGTCCCATCGACTATGCCGTCATCAGCCAGGCGCTGATCGCCTCGGCGCGCGAGATGGGCGTGAAGCTGATCCGCTCCGCCTACTCGACCATCCTGCGCGAGGCGCGCGACGGCTCGGCCGGCCTGATGGACCGCTTCGGCAACACCGTGGCCCAGGCCGAACTGATTCCCATGCAGCTCGGCCCGATCGGCGAGACGCTGCGCGCCTGCCTCAGGCGCCACCCCGTCGAGACGCTGAAGGAAGGCGACTTCCTGATCAACAACGACCCGTTCGAGGGCGGCCAGCATATCCCCGACGTGTTCATCTTCACGCCGATCTTCGTCAGCGGTCGTGTCGTGGGCTTCGGCGCCTCAGTCGCTCACCATCTCGATCTCGGTGGCGGCGCGCCTGGCCTCAACATCCACGCCAGCGACGTCTACCAGGAAGGCCTGCGCTTCCCGCCCAGCAAGTACGACTTCCAGCGCGACTGGAACGGCGGCAGCTTCGAGCGCCTTGTCACCGCCAACGTGCGCGTGCCCGACCTCACCATCGGCGACTTCAACGCACAGTTCGCCGCCAACGCCATCGGCGTGATGCGCGTAAAGCAGCTCTGCGAACGCTACGGCACCGACAAGGTCGAAGCGGCGATGAAGGAGATGCAGGATTACTCCGAGCGCCGCGTACGCGCCGCCATCGCCCAGGCGCCCAAGGGCACCTTCTACGGCGAGGACGCGGTCGACGACGACGGCCTCACCGACGAGCCGCTGGTGGTGAAGGCCAAGGTCACCATCTCCGAGGATTCGGTCGAGATCGATTTCGAGGGCACCTGCGGCCAGGTGAAGCGCAACCTCAACTGCCCCTACTCCAGCACGCTCTCGGCAGCGCTCTCCTGCGTGAAATCAGTGCTGACCAGCCCGGACATTCCCTACAACGAGGGCATGGCGCGGCCGATCACCATAAAAGTGCCCTACGGCTCGCTGCTCAATCCCAGGCCGCCGGCGCCGGTGCGGGCGCGCATGATCCCGGCCTACCGCGTGTTCAACGCCGTGATGAAGGCGATGGCGCAGGCGCTGCCCGACAAGGTGATCGCCACCGGTTTCGACTGCACCACGGCCTTCTGCCTGAGCCATCTCGGCGAGAAGGGTTACAGCGTCTATCTCGAAATCTTCGGCGGCGGCTACGGCGCCTCGAGGGGCGCCGACGGCTGCGACGCCGTCGACTCGCCGCTCAGCAACTGCTCCAACGCCCCGGTCGAATCGCTCGACATCGACTACGACTTCTTCCGCATCGTCGGCTATGAGCTGGCCCCCGACTCCTTCGGCCTCGGCGCGCGGCGCGGCGGCGCCGGCTTCACCCGGCGCTGCGAGATCCTGCGCGACGACGTGCAGCTCGCGATCTACTCCGACCGCTTCCGTCTCGCCCCCGAAGGACTTTTGGGCGGCGAGCCCGGCCAGCGCGGCTACTGCCGCGTCCACCGCGCCAACGGCACCGTCGAGGAGCTCAAGAGCAAGGCCGCGATCGATCTCGCCAAAGGCGACATCGTGGAAATGTTCGTGGGCGGCGGCGCCGGCTTCGGCAGGATCGAGGAACGGCCCGATTCCATGATCGACCGCGATCTCGCCGATGGCCTCCTCACGCGCGATCCAAGGTCGGCGCGGAAGCTGGCGGCGGAGTAGTCAGGCAGCTTTCTTCTTGAGCTTGGGCCTTAGCGCACGGATAACGGCCTGCGGCTCGTTGGCGATTACCGTCAACAGAACGCGCGCCGGACCATCGGCCACCACCCGTCCCTGCTCCCAGTTGCGAACGGTCGCTACATTGAAGCCGAACCGACTGGCGAACGCAGCCTGACTGAGTTTCAGGCGCCGACGAAGCGTCGCGACGTCCGGCATCGGCGGCACGAGTTGCGGCTCCGTCGCCTCATCGAACGCCACGATACTATCGGGATCGTTTCGCGCGTTGCGCTCGATCTCTTCCTCCGTCATCGCGTCGATACGCTTCCAGTCGATCGACCGAAGCGCCTTCCGCCTCTGCTCAGGCGTTATCGTCATCCGAACGATTCTGCGCGCGGCGGATTTTCCAGAAACGGTCCCTTTCTTCATGTCTTGCTCTCCTTACGGATATGATCCGCGCAACCCGCCCACGCATCGTGAAGATGCAGGTGAACTCCCGACCTTCGACGAGGCCGACGGCTACAATGCGTGGTTCGCCCGATCCGTCGCGCAAACTCGTCCATTGCACCGATGGCGACGCAAAGATTTCCACGGCAGCATCGAGGCCGATCCGGTGTTTCTCGCGGTTTAGGCGATCCTTCACCCGATCGAATTCGATCTGCATCTTGGCGCGACTATACGCTATTAGCGTCTATACGCCAGTAGCGTAGAATACTGGCAAATCAAAAGCCGGCGCGGTCGGCGGCCTTCGGGGCACCGCCGATCAGTACGATTTATATCCCAGGAACTTGCCCGACATCGCGATCTTCACGCGGTCGCCCTTCTGGTCGGGCTGGCGCTCCATGGTCATGTCGAAGTCGATGGCGCTCATGATGCCGTCACCGAATTCCTCCTGGATCAGTTCCTTCCAGGTCGTGCCGTAGACCTGCACCAGTTCGTAGAAGCGGTAGATCAGCGGATCGGTCGGCGGGATCTGCGGCAGCGAACCGCGATACGGCACCTCCTGCAGCAGCAGCACTTCTTCCTTGCCGAGGCCGAACAGCTTGCCGGCCTTGGTCGCCTGCTCCTTGGTCATCTTCATCTGGCCCATGCAGGCCGCGGTGACGATGATCTTCGAGGCGCCGCCGATCTTCTTGGCGATCTCTTCCCAGCTCAGCTCCTTCATCCGCTTGGCGGTCAGGATCTTCTCGGTCACTTCAGCGCGTTTCATTGTCTTCTCCCGGTTGTCAAAGTTACTACCTCGGCCGGCGGATTGACCGCCGCCAACCCCGGCTTCACCAGTTTTGGCCGGCGCGGGTCGTAGTTCTGTCCGGCGATCTCCTGGTCGAACGCGCGGGAGCGGTTGACCAGGAACTCCACCAGGTGATTGCGGATGGCGTAGTACTGCGGATGCTTGTGCAGGTCGTTCCGGTGCCGCTCGTTTCTCGGCATGGTGTTGACCACGATCTCGGCGATCTTCGCCCCCGGCCCGTTGGTCATCAGCACGATCTTGTCGGCGAGCAAAATCGCCTCGTCGACATCGTGGGTGATCATGAACACGGTCTGGTTGGTGTCGGCGCAGATGCGCAGCACCTCGTCCTGCAGCATGCCGCGGGTCAAGGCATCGAGCGCGCTGAACGGCTCGTCCATCAGCAGCATCTTGGGCTGGATCGAGAGCGCGCGGGCGATGCCGACGCGCTGCTTCATGCCGCCCGAGAGCTGGGCCGGCCGCTTGTTCTCCGCACCCTTCAGCCCGACCAGATCGATGAAGCGGCGGGCATGCTCCTGCACCTTGGCGCGATCCCACGACGGCCAGCGCGAGGAGACCGCAAAGGCGATGTTGCCCATGACCGAGAGCCACGGCAGCAGCGCATGGCCCTGGAAGATCACGGCGCGGTCGAGGCTCGGCCCGTCGATCTCGCGGTTGTCGACGATGACGGCGCCCTCGCTCGGACTGTCGAGGCCGGCCAGCACGTTCAGGATCGTGGTCTTGCCGCAGCCGGAATGGCCGATCAGGCAACAGAACTCACCCTTGTCGACGCCGAACCAGATGTCCTCGAACACGGCCGGCTGGTTCGAATCGCCGAAGCGGCGCGCGAGGCCCTCGACACTGATCAGGGGGCGATGCTCCATGACGCCTACTCCGGGTACGTGACGAGCTTGGCGAGGTAGGCCAGCCCCTGGTCGAGCGCCAGGCCGACCAGGCCGATCAGCAGGATCGCGGTCACGATGTTGGCGATCGAGAGGTTGTTCCACTCGTTCCACACGAAGTAGCCGATGCCGGTGCCGCCCACGAGCATCTCGGCGGCCACGATCACCAACCAGGCGATGCCGACGGAGATGCGCATGCCGGTCATGATGGTGGGGGCCGCCGCCGGCAGGATCACCTTGAAGGCGGTACGGAACGGCCCGACCTCGAGCGTGCGCGCCACGTTCAGCCATTCCTTGCGCACGCTTCCGACGCCGAAGGCGGTGTTGATCAGCATCGGCCACACCGAGCAGATGAAGATCACGAAGATCGAGGAGATGGCGCTGTCCTTGATGGTGTAGAGCGCGAGCGGCATCCAGGCGAGCGGCGACACCGGCTTCAGGATCTGGATGAAGGGGTCGAGCGCGCGATAGACCAGCGGCGACATGCCGATCAGGAAGCCCAGGGGCACCGCGACCAGCGCCGCCAGGCCGAAGCCCAGGAGCACGCGGCCCAGCGAATAGGCGAGCTGGATGCCGATGCCCTTGTCGTTGCTGCCGCGGATATAGAAGGGATCGAGCAGGTGCTTCCAGATCGTGGCGCCGATGTCGGCCGGCGTCGGCATCGACGATTTGGTGCCGGTGGCGGCCGCCGCGCCCACCAGCTTGGCGTATTCCGGATCCATCGCCGGGCCGGTGCCCGCCACCGGCAGGGTGGCGATCTGCCAGATCCCGACGATGGCCACGAAGATCAGCAGCGACAGCAGGCCCGCCCGCAAGCCGAGCGAGTTCTTGAACGCCTTCATGGCCGCTACGTCCGCTTGATGGCGAAGCTGTTGACGTATTCGGCGGGCTTGGCGGGATCGAACGGCTTGCCCATGACAACGATGGTCTTCTTGGACGGATCGGGCGGGGTGAGGCCCATCTCCTTCATCATCTTGGCGGTGTCGGTTGCGAGGAAGACGTCGGACGCGACCTTGGCGTAATCGACATCGGCCTTGAGCTGACCCCAGCGCTTCATCTGCGTCAGGATCCAGATCGCGAACTGGTTCCAGGGGAACGGATCGAAATCGATGCGGTTGGGATCCTTCTTCACGCCCCCCAGGCCGTCGGCATAGGTGCCGGTCAGGATCTGCTCCAGCACCGTCTCGGGCTGGTTCAGGTAATTTTGCGGCGCGATCGCCTTGGCGATCTCCTTGCGGTTTTCCTGTTTGTGGGCGAACGCCGTCGCCTCGATGAGCGACTTCAGGAGCGCGCGATAGCTGTTGGGGTTCTGAGTGGCGAATTCCTTGCTGACGGCGAAGGCGCAGCAGGGATGGCCGTCCCACATCTCCTTGGTCAGGATGTGGATGAAGCCGATGCCGTCGTAGACGGCACGCTGGTTGAACGGATCGGGCCCGAGATAGCCATCGAGATTGTCGGCGCGCAGGTTGGCCACCATCTCCGGCGGCGGCACAGAGCGGATCGAGATGTCCTTGTCGGGATCAAGCCCGTGCTCAGCCACGTAGTAGCGCAGCAGGTAGTTGTGCATCGAGTAGTCGAACGGCACGGCGAAGCGGAAGCCCTTCCAGTCCTTCGGGTTGCGCTTGTCCTTGTGCTTGTTGGCCAAGGTGATCGCCTGGCCGTTGATGTTCTCGATCGCCGGCATCGTCCACGGCACCGGGTTGGAGCCGACGCCCAGCGAAATGGCGAGCGGCATCGGAGAGAGCATGTGGGCCGCGTCGTATTCCTTGGCCAGCGACTTGTCGCGGATCACCGCCCAGCCGGCCGTCTTCACCACTTCGACGTTGAGGCCGTGCTTCGAATAGAAGCCCATCGGATGGGCCATGATGATGGGGGTGGCGCAGGTGATCGGGATGAAGCCGACCTTGAGGTCCTTTTTCTCCAATGCACCTCCCTGGGCGAAGGCCTCGCGGGCGGTCGCCAACGGGAACACCGACGAGATCGCCGCCATCGCCGTCGAGGCGCCGACGGTCTTCAGGAACAGCCGGCGCTGGGCGTCGACCGGGAACACCGCCTGCAGGACGGCAGCATCGACGACCCGGTTCCACTGCGCCTCCTCGCCAGAGGGTGTGGCCTCGGCCGTCAGCCGTGCATGGTCGGCCGCCGCATGATTGCCGCCGCAGCCGCAGCGCCGCTTGAAGAGGGCCTTGGGATCGAAAGGGTCCTTGAAAATCGACATGCTTCCTCCGTGCGCTTCGGCGCTTGGGAGCAAAAGAAGCAAGTTGCATGCCAAGAGTGTCAGATATGCGAAATCCGCAGGCAATCCGCAGGTCGAGCCGGGGATTGCCCAGAAACGCGCATCTATCCCTTGACGACAAGTACGCAGAATGCTATCCCACAGATAGAGCGAAGGGGATAGGCCGTGAAATATACTTTCAAAAGCTTCCAGACCGAATACCCGGATGATGCGGCCTGCCTCGATAAGATCATGGAGCGCCGGCACGGCGGCACCGTCCTAACGTGTCCGGCATGCGGTGTGGCGGGGGCCAAATTCCACCGCATCACGAAACGCCGGGCCTATGCCTGCCAAGACTGCGGCCACCACATTTACCCCTGCGTCGGCACCCCGTTTGAGAAGTCTAGAACGCCCCTCACGTCGTGGTTCTTCGCCATGTACCTCATGACCACCACGCGCCACGGCGTGTCCGCCAAGGAGCTAGAGCGCCAGCTAGGGGTGACCTACAAGACGGCTTGGCGGATCGCGAGCGAACTGCGGAAGCACATGGCGAATGCCGACGCTACCGGCCCTCTGTCAGGCCATGTCGAGATCGACGAGACATTCGTAGGCGGCAAGAAGCGTGGCCGTCGTAGCCTTGGCAAAGGCGCGGCTCCCAGTGCGGAGAAGGCCATCGTGTTCGGCATGCTCCAGCGTGGCGGCGCGTTGCGCGCTGGGCCGGTGCCCGACACGAACAAGGACACCCTCTTGCCGTACATTCTGACGAACGTTCAGCGCGGCAGCGTCATCAACACGGACGAACATAGCTCTTACAAGTCGCTAGAGACGGTCGGCCCGTATCGTCATTTCTCGGTCAATCACAGCGCCTACGAATACGTCGCCGGCATTCACCACACGAACAGCATTGAAGGCTTCTGGGGTCACTTCAAGAAGGGCATCAAAGGCACGAACGTTGGCGTGTCCAAGAAGCATCTTTGGAAGTACGTCGCGGAATACACCTATCGCTATAACTTCCGCGATATCGGCACCTACGGAATGTTCAACCGCCTTGTTTGGGCTTTCCAACAGCCGCGTCTAGTAGCGCCGTGAAACGCTCTGCGTGTTGGTCGTCGCCCTCGATGGGAGGACGTGCCGATTCTGTTGGCGTCGGCGCGTCGTTCTTGCGACTAGCGGCAGTTGGGAAATAACCACTCTCTTTGCGGCGGGCGTCCACAGTAGCCTCCCTTGCTTTGACCATGTCCGGAGTATTGAGGAAGTCGTAAACCTGCTGGATGGGCAAGACAACGCTTATGCCAGCATTGAAATCGGCATCTTCTCTAGGTGCAGATTTGTCCGGTCGAATGTCGGTATCTGTCTCGGAAACGAAGTCTTCCGCATAGTTTCCGGAATGCGCCCCCAGCACCATGCCGACGAGTTTGTAAGGCACGAGTATCTGCCGGAAGGATTGGTTAGTCCTCGTATTAGTCACGCCGTGCGGTCCAAAGATTGCCCCAGGCTCGGCATCGTGGCGCTGCTCCAGAGGATTCAGCAACACGGGTGATCCGCTTGTGCCGCCCAATGAGCGCGTCTCAATGAGATATGCCGGATGACGGGGAGAACCGCCTTCAACTGGCTCTAGAGGTAATGCGGCAATATTTGCCACCCTAATGACCGGGATATTCTTGCGCTCGCCTACGCGGCCAACAAAAGTTCCAACGATAAATACCTCCTCCCCGAGCGTAAGTTCACGCTGCAGCATCACGCCGCTTACCGGCCCCAGCCGCTCAGGGATGGCGGACGTGCGCGAACCCAAGTTCAGGAAATTGAGATCCGTCACGCCATCTTCTTGAGTGGGCATCGGGTAGGCACACAGGTCTACAAATCTGTCCGGATGGAATATCCAATCACTGACAGGGGTCTCCTTAGGAATCGGTGGTCCGTCGAGCGCGCTAAAGCGAATCCATACCGATCCTTCCGGCCGCTGGGCCTCTCGGTGGCTGAAGTTTGGCCACAGCAGATGCTTGGCTGTTATGAAGTAACCGAAGTCATAGTCTTCAAATGGAACGTTCACGAAGAAGCCGGTGCCTCTAGCCCTGAAGCGCCCGTGAGAGATCGGCTGGCCAATGAAGGCAGTGCACAGCAACAGCGACGGGTGAACCTGCATCTCTTCCTCGCGGGCAAGCGTAACCCAGTGCGGGACGCACGGGTGATACTTCTGCCCAGTGGAATCTGACGCCAATTTCCCCTCACTTGTCTAGAAGGGATAGATGCGCAGAAACGGGGCAATTATCCCCGATTCGTTATGCGAAATTCTGCGACTCGAATCTTAGCGCTGGGGATTAAATTTATGGAATCGCTGACTCTTTCCCCGATTTCCGCTTCATTTCTTATTGCGCCCCGACTCACCCTTATGGCAGGCTACAGCTTGTGGGTTGTTGGGTGCCCACCACGATATGTCGGCCACCCGCCTCAAGAATGGTTCCCCCAGGAACCGCATGGCGGAAATGGTTGGGGAGTGGGTCGATGGCGTTATCGCGACACGAGCGGACCAGACGAAAAGTCGATTTGAACCCGCTCGAGATGATCGAAAGAGTCGTCTCCGACAATGATTGGCCCTTCGACCGCACCTCCGACCGCGAAATCGCCGTCGAGGTCGCAGGCCGCTGGTGCGACTACCGCATGTTCTTCAGCTGGCGCGACGATGTCGAGGCGCTGCACTTCACCTGTGCCTACGACGTCCGCATCCCGGCCGAGCGCCACAGCGAAATCCATGTCCTGCTGGCCCTGATCAACGAGAAGATGTGGTTGGGCCACTTCGACCTGTGGACCGAGGAAGGCCTGCCGATGTTCCGGCACGCCATCCCGCTGCGGGGCACCTCGGGCCTGATGCCCGACCAGTTGAACGACCTCGTCGAGGTGGCGATCACCGAAAGCGAGCGCTTCTACCCCGCCTTCCAGTACGTCGTGTGGGCCGGCAAGACGCCCGCCGACGCGCTGACCGCCTCGATCCTCGAGACGGTCGGCGAAGCCTGACCCGGAAAAACAGGGACCGTCCGACGCCCCCTCTCGCTAAAAAACAATAAACGTCACTGTTCGGATCGTCCCCGCGGCGCCGGCCCCCCCGGCGGGCGCCGCATCCATTCTGGGCTATAGTCGCCACCTCCCATGACCCCTCTCCTGATCCCCTTTCCCGAAATCGACCCGGTGCTGATCCAGCTCGGGCCCTTCGCCATCCGCTGGTACGCGCTGGCCTATATCGCGGGCCTCGTCATCGGCTGGCAGGTCATGCGGCGCGTCTGCGCCGAGCCGCCCAAGATCTTGTCGCCGCTCAAGATCGACGATTTCCTGCTGTGGGCGGCGCTGGGCGTCATCCTGGGCGGCCGCATCGGCTACGTGCTGTTCTACAAGCCGGGCTTCTACCTCGAGAATCCGCTGGCGGTGCTGACCCTGTGGGAAGGCGGCATGTCGTTCCACGGCGGGCTGCTGGGCGTGATCGCCGCCATCCTGGCCTTCGCGATCCGCAACAAGACCGATCCCTTCATGCTGTCCGACCTGGTGGCGATCGTGGCGCCGGTGGGCCTGTTCTTCGGCCGGCTCGCCAACTTCATCAACGGCGAGCTTTGGGGCCGCGTCACCGACGTCCAGTGGGCCATGCTCTTCCCGCGCGGCGGCCCGCTGCCGCGCCATCCCAGCCAGCTCTACCAGGCCTTCTTCGAGGGCGTGCTGCTGGTGCTCCTCGTGGTCGCCGTGTGGAAGCTCACCGACGGCCGCCGCCGTCCCGGGCTGCTGACCGGCGTGTTCTGCGCCGGCTATGGCGTGGCGCGCATCGCCGGCGAGTTCTTCCGCGAGCCCGACGCCCATCTCGGCTACCTGTGGGGGCCGCTCACCATGGGCATGCTGCTGTCGGTCCCGATGCTCGCCTTCGGCGGCTGGCTGATCGCCCGCGCCTACGCCAAACCCAAGTTGTCGTGACCACGGAACTCGGCCGCCTGATCGCGCACCGTATCGCGCTCACCGGCCCGATCTCGATCGCCGACTTCATGGCCGAGGCGCTGGGCCATCCGCGCCTCGGCTACTACCGCCGCGCCATGCCCTTGGGTGGTGGGCCGCTGGGCGCACCGGGCGACTTCACCACGGCACCCGAGATCTCCCAGATGTTCGGCGAACTTTTGGGTGCCTGGCTGGCCGACCGCTGGCTGACCATGGGAAGCCCCGCGCCCGTCAGGCTGGTCGAACTCGGGCCCGGTCGCGGCACGTTGATGGCCGATGCGCTCCGCGCCACCCGTGGCATCCCGGGCTTCCATGCCGCGCTCGACCTCCATCTCGTCGAAACCAATGCGCCGCTCAGGGACGCCCAGCGCGCCGCGCTCCCAAGCTTCTCTCCCACCTGGCACGAGCGCTTCGACGACGTGCCGGCAGGCCCGCTGCTGCTGGTCGCCAACGAGTTCTTCGACGCACTGCCAGTGCGCCAGTTCCACCGGACGGCCGAGGGTTGGCGCGAACGCATGGTGGGGCTCGCACCCGACGGCGCCTTGCGACTCGCGCTGGCGCCCGGCCCGACGCCGTTTGCCGCCGCGCTGCCCGAGGCGGCCTCAGGCGCCGAGACCGAGCTCTGCGAAGCCGGCCGGGCGCTGGCCGCGGCACTCGGCGCGCGCCTTGGCCGCGACGGCGGCTGGGCCCTGATCGTCGACTATGGTTACGACCGGCCGGGTCTCGGCAGTTCGCTCCAGGCGGTGCGTGGCCATCGCGGTGCCGACATCCTCGACCGGCCGGGCGAAACCGACTTGAGCACGCACGTCGACTTTTCGGCGCTGGCCGCCGCGGCCACTACCGCCACTCAGGTGCCGGCCTTCGGGCCGGTCGGCCAGGGCGACTTCCTCCGCCGCCTGGGAATCGCCTCGCGGGCACAGTCGCTGAAGCGCCACGCCAGCCCCGAGCAGGCACGCGCAATCGACGCGGCACTCGCGCGCTTGATCGCGCCCGATCAAATGGGCACCCTCTTCCGTGTTCTGGCCTTGGGCGACGACAGAAGCGCCCAGCCGGCCGGCTTTTCGGATACCCCCTCGGACGCAACATGATCCAGGCTAAAACGCTTGCCGACCTCGACGGCGTGCAGCACCGATTCTTCACCCGCCGCGGCGGCGTGAGCAGCGGTCTCTTCTCCTCGCTCAACTGCGGCTACGGCTCGGCCGACGCACCGGAGAACGTGCGCGAGAACCGCCGTCGCGTGGCCGAACAGTTTGGCCGGGGCGAGCCCGACCTGCTGACCCTGTACCAGATCCACTCGGCCGACGTACTGACCGTGGCCCAGGACCGCTGGACCTCGCCGGGTGCGCCCAAGGCCGATGCGATGGTGACCGACCGGCCGGGCGTCGTGCTGGGCGTGATGGCGGCCGATTGCGCGCCGGTGCTGCTGGCCGATGCCGATGCCGGCGTGATCGGCGCCGCGCATGCCGGCTGGAAGGGCGCGCTGGGCGGCGTCGCCGACATGACCATCGCCGCCATGGAAAAGCTCGGCGCGCGCCGCGAGCGCATCAAGGTCGCGGTCGGACCCTGCATCGGACCTCAGTCCTACGAGGTCGGCCCCGAGTTTCCCGCGCCGTTCCTGGCGCAGGACGAGGCCAACGCCGCGTTTTTCCGCAGCGCCACCCGCGCCGGTCACTTCATGTTCGACCTCCCGGGCTATCTCGTACACCGCATTGCGCGCAACGGCGTCGCGGTGGCGGCGACCGGCCACGACACGCTCACGGCCACCGAGGATTTCTTCAGCTACCGCCGCAACACG
>JBQTJT010000146.1:0-29472 GCA_052386855.1 Reyranella sp. | reverse complement strand
GTGCACTACTTTTGCGTTATCTTCCGGACGGCGCGCGTCCGGCGCGCCTCTGGTGCGTGGGGGCGGCTGGCGGTCCGGAAGACTATGATCGCTCTCTGATATCCGAGAACTTTATCTTCGGGCTCTTCTCGGCAACGTAACCCAGTTCCCAGGTATTGCGCGCCAGGAACACCGGCGAGCCGTCGCGGTCCTCCGACATGCCGCCGCGATTGGCCGACATGAATTCCTCCAGGTCTGCCTTGGTCTCGGCCGCGATCCAGCGCGCGGTCTCGAAGGGCGCCAGCTCGAGGTCGATCTTGACCTGGTATTCGGTGTCGACGCGCGTCTTCAGCACGTCGAGCTGCAACTCGCCGACCACGCCCACGATGTGGTCGCCGCCGATGACGCGACGGAACACCTGAGTCACGCCCTCCTCGGCAAGATCCTCCAGGGCGCGCTTCAGCTGCTTGGACTTCATCGGGTCCTCCAGCCGCACGCGGCGCAGGATTTCCGGCGCGAAGTTGGGGATGCCGACGATCTTTATCTGCTCGCCCTCGGTCAGCGTGTCGCCGACGCGCAGCACGCCGTGGTTGGGAATGCCGATGATGTCGCCGGGCCAGGCCTCGTCGACGATCTCGCGCTCGCGGGCAAAGAACAGGATGGGCGAATTGACCGACAACACCTTGCCGGTGCCCATCTGCACGAGCTTCATGCCGCGCTTGAACTTGCCGCTGCAGAGCCTCAGGAACGCGATGCGGTCGCGGTGGTTGGGGTCCATGTTGGCTTGGACCTTGAACACGAAGCCCGACACCTTGGGCTCGGTGGGTTCGATCGGCCGCGGCTCGGCCGGCTGCGGCCGGGGCGGCGGCGCCCATTGCGCCAGCGCGTCCAGAAGCTCGCGGACGCCGAAATTGTTGTAGGCGCTGCCGAAGAACACCGGCGACAGATGACCGGCGCGGTAGGAGTCGATGTCGAACTCGGGATAGCCCGCGCGCACCAGCGCGACATCCTCGGCGAGCTTGGGATCGGTGATCTCGTAATTCTCGATCAGCTGACCGATGCGGCTGCGGTCGGCGGTGTCGAACACCAGCATGCGGTTGTGCGCGAGATCGTAAGCGCCCTTGAAGTTCTGGCCCGAGCCCTGCGGCCAGCTCATCGGCGTCACGTCGAGGGCGAGGGTCGAGGCGATCTCGTCCAGCAGCTCGATCGGGTCCTTGGACTCGCGGTCCATCTTGTTGATGAAGGTGATGATCGGCACGTCGCGCAGACGGCAGATCTCGAACAGCTTGCGTGTGCGCGCCTCGATGCCCTTGGCGGCGTCGATCACCATGACGGCCGAATCGACGGCGGTCAGCGTCCGATAGGTGTCCTCGCTGAAGTCCTCGTGGCCCGGCGTGTCGAGCAGGTTGAAGACCGCGCCGCCATACTCGAAATGCATCACCGAGGTGGTGACCGAGATGCCGCGCTGCTGCTCGATCTTCATCCAGTCCGAACGGGCGCGCCGGGCGTCGCCGCGTGCCTTGACCGCGCCTGCGACATGGATGGCACCGCCGAACAGCAGCAGCTTCTCGGTCAGCGTCGTCTTGCCGGCGTCGGGATGGGAAATGATGGCAAACGTCCGCCGCAGGCCGGCGGGATGGCCGGCGAGGCGGGAATCTTGCTCAGGAACAACGGCTGAATCGGGCACTTTTTTGATGAACCTTCGGGGGTGGCGAGGGCGTAGCGGAGGGGCCCTGCGGCGTCAACTCGGGCTTACAGGCGCAAATGGCAGGGCTAAACTGGTGCCATGAACAGCGATCAGCTCAAGACCTTCATCGGCACCTTCTGGGACGACCAGATCCTCCCCTCCCTCACCGAGTACATCCGCATTCCCAACAAGTCGCCGGCCTTCGACCCGAAATGGGAGGAGCACGGCTACATGGAGGACGCGGTCACTCTGATGGTCGACTGGGCGCGTCCGCACCTCGCGGCCTTCCCCGGCGCCACGCTGGACGTTGTCCGCCTGCCCGGCCGCACGCCGCTGATCTTCATCGACATCCCGGGAGAGGGCGACGACACGGTGCTGCTGTACGGCCATCTCGACAAGCAGCCGGAGATGGTGGGCTGGGCCGAGGGCATGGGCCCGTGGATCCCCGTGCGCAAGGACGACAAGCTCTATGGCCGCGGTGGCGCCGACGACGGCTACGCGATCTATGCCTGCTTCGCCGCCTTGCTGGCGCTGCAGGAACAGAAGGTGCCCCGCGCGCGCTGCGTGATCATGATCGAGGGCTGCGAGGAGTCCGGCAGCTACGATCTGCCCTTCTACGTCGACCATCTGATCGACCGCATCGGCGATCCGTCGCTGGTGGTCTGCCTCGATTCAGGCTGCGGCGACTGGGACCGGCTCTGGCTCACCACGTCGCTGCGCGGCATCGCGGCCGGCACCTTGAAGGTGCGCGTGCTGAACGAGGGCGTGCACTCGGGCGACGCGTCGGGGATCGTGCCCTCCTCGTTCCGCATCGTGCGCAGCCTGCTGACGCGGCTGGAGGACGAAGCAACCGGCGAGATGAAGCTGCCCGACCTTTTCGTGCAGATCCCGCCGCAGCGCCAGCAGCAGGCCGAGGAGGCCGCGCGCGTGCTGGGCAAGGAGGTCTACCGGAAGTTCCCCTTTGCCGGCACGACCAAGCCGATGGTCGAGGATCTGGGCCAGATGGTGCTGAACCGGACCTGGCGGCCCCAGCTCGCGACGGTCGGCATGGCGGGCTATCCCGAGCCGATCGATGCCGGCAACGTGCTCCTGCCGTACACCGAGGCCAAGCTCAGCATCCGCACGCCGCCGACGCTCGACGCCAAGGAGGCCGTGAAGGCGATCAAGAAGGCCCTGGAGGCCGATCCACCTTACGGCGCCACCGTCGAGTTCGATGCCGGCGAAGGCGGCCAGAGCGGCTGGCATGCGCCGCCGCTGGCGCCGTGGCTGGAGAAGGCCGTGACGGACGCCTCGCAGGAAGCGTTCGGCAAGCCGGTCGCCTACATGGGCGAAGGCGGCACGATCCCCTTCATGGGCATGCTGGGCGATAAATTCCCGAAAACGCAGTTCGTGATCACCGGCGTGCTGGGCCCGCACTCCAATGCCCACGGTCCCAACGAGTTCCTGCACATCCCGACGGGCAAGAAGGTGACGGTGGCCACCGCCTGCATGATCGCGGCTCACTACGTCCGGAAGGGCAAGTAAGGGCTAGCTGCCCAGCTCTTCCTTCAGCATCTCGAGTTCCAGCCACTCGGTCTCGGCGGCGTCGATCTCAGATTGGGCGGTGCCGAGGCGGGCGCTCTTGGCGGCGAAGCCCTTGGGGTCGCGGCTGTAAAGGGTGGGATCGGCCATCGCGGCGTGGATGGCCACCAATTCGGCCCGCAGCGCATCGATCTTCTTGGGCAGCTCGACCAGGGCGCGCTCACGCTTGAACCCAAGGCGCTTGGCCGATCCCGGCTCGCGCGGCGCGGCCTTGGCCTTGCGCGGCGTGAGGCTCACCGTCGTCGGCATCTCGCGCGGGCCGCGCTGGGAAAGATAGTCGGTGTAGCCGCCGGCATACTCGGTGGCGGTGCCATCGCCTTCCAGCGCCACGGTCGAGGTCACGAGCCGGTCGAGGAAATCGCGGTCGTGGCTCACCAGCAGGACGGTGCCGTCATAGTCGGTCAGCGCCTCCTGCAGGAGATCGAGCGTGTCGGCGTCGAGATCGTTGGTGGGCTCGTCGAGGACCAGCAGGTTCGAAGGTGCTGCCAGCGCCTTGGCCAGCAGCAGGCGATTACGCTCGCCGCCCGAGAGCGTGCGCACCGGCTGGCGCGCCTGCTCGTCGCGGAAGAGATACTCGCGCAGGTAGGTCATGACGTGGGTGGGATGCCCGCGCACCAGCACATGGTCGTTGCGGTCGGCCAACGTCTCCCACGGCGTCTTGTCGGGATCGAGGCCGACGCGCCGCTGGTCGATGATCACGGGCAGCAGGTTGGCACCGAGCTTCACCGTGCCGCTGTCGGGCTCGAGCTCGCCGATCATCATCTTCAGCAAGGTCGTCTTGCCGGCGCCGTTGGGACCGATGAGACCGATGCGATCCTTGCGAAAGATGCGCGTCGAGAAATCCTCGACGATCACACGCTCGCCCCAGCGCTTGGTGATGCCGCGCACGGTGATGGCGAGCGCGCCGGAGGATTCCGCCGCGCCGACTTCGATGGTGGCGCGCCCGACCGGGCCGATCTGCTCGCGGCGCTGCTTGCGCAGATCGCCCAGCGCGCGCAGCCGGCCCTCGTTGCGGGTGCGCCGGGCGCGGATGCTCTTGCCCGCCCATTCGGTCTCGCGCTCGATCAGCCGGTCGAGCTTGTGCCGCTCTGTCGCCTCGCGCTCCAGGATGTCGGCCGACCAGGCGTCGAACTCGGCATAGCCCTTGTCGAGGCGGCGCACGATGCCGCGGTCGAGCCACAGCACGGCGCGCGTCAGGTTGGCCAGGAAGCGGCGGTCATGGCTCACCAGCACATAGGCGCCGCGCCAGCTCGAAAGCTTGGCCTCCAGCCACTCGATGGTCGGCAGGTCGAGATGGTTGGTGGGCTCGTCGAGCAGCATGACGTCGGGCTCGGCCACCAGGGCGCGCGCGAGGGCGGCGCGCCGCGCCTCGCCGCCGGAGAGGTTGGATGGCTCGCGGGCGGCATCGAGCTTCATCTCATCGAGCAGTGCCGTGACGCGGTAGTCGTCGGAGCCCAGCGAGTCGGGCAGCGCCGAGGCTACATAGGCGCCGACGCTGGAGTGGCCGGCGAAATTGGGCTCCTGCGGCAGGGTGGCGACCGTGGCGCCGGGCTGGGCGAAGCGCGTGCCGCCGTCGGCGATGGGCTCGCCCGCCAGGATGCGCAACAGGGTCGACTTGCCAGCGCCGTTGCGGCCGACCAGCGACAGGCGTTCACCGGGCGCGATCGAGAGTTCTACGCCGTCCAGGATGGTCTGGTCGCCGAGGTGAAAGCGGATGTCGCTGAGCGCGAGAAGGGGCGGGTCGGCCATCGGTCCTGAATTCTATGGGGCCGGTGTCATGACTGAAGCTGTCCAGATGGGCAAGCGCCGCGGGGAGCGGTAGGATCGCGCATGCTGCGGGCCGTGGCGGAACCGAGGCGGATCGACCGTGCCATCAGGCGCCTGCAGGGCGCGCTGAAGGGCGTGCCCGCGCGTGGCGTACGGCTGACCTGGCGCGGCGGCGAACTCGTCACCACCATCCGCTGGGCACGCGACGATCACTTCTGGTGGGCCTTCGAGCCGCGTCCCGCCAAGGAGAGCGGGCCGGGCAGGTCAACCGGCGCCCGCCATGCCCTGCTGCTGGGCCATGCGGCGCACCCACCGACCCGGCGCGAGAATATCACCTGCGAGATCAACCTGCCGCTGGGCGGTGCCGACCGCAAAGTGGCCGGCATCATCGCCGCCGACGCCGAGGGCGCGCTCTATCTCGCCCATTCCGGCCGCATGGGCGGCGCGCGGCCGGGCCAGCGCAAGGCAGGCTTTCGCGACTTCCTCGACGATGGCGTGTGGCGGCCCCTGGTCTGGCCCGACGGCGAGGAATCCGAAGCGCTGATCGTGGCGCCGCTCGACAGCCCCCGCCTCACCCGCCTGCTCGGCCAGTTCGTCGACACGGTGCGCCGCTACAAGGCGGGCGACGCGCCGGTGGCGCGCACCGGTCTTTGCGTGGAGCCGGGGCCGGCCGATTCGGCCACCGCCGCCTGCGACCGGCGCCTGGTCGACGGCGCGCTGCACGAAGAGCTGGTCAAGCGCGGGCTTTTCGGGGGCCAGGCCGATCTCTTTTCGTTGCGCGGCGATCGCCCGCAGCCGCTGTTCGCCCTGGTGGCCGACGGACGGCCGGAGGAGCTGGCGCTGGCGGTGGGCTCGCTGTCGCTGGCCCAGGCCCGCGGCGGCAGCGATGTCCGGCCGATCCTGATCGCGCCGGCCGCGCTGGTGGCCCGCGACGATGCCACGCTTCAGGCGCTGCCTTTTGCCTGCGTCGGCTTCCGCTGGCGCGGCGCGCGCGCCATCTTCGATGGCCTCGACGACGCATTGGCGTAAGTTGCCCAAATGGTGATGGGCCTTACGACCGGATTATGGGTGAGCGCACAGGTGCGGCTGTGCGACCGCGCCTTCATTCCGGCGACGGTAGTACGGCGCGGCGATGCCGATGCCGGCACCGTGCTGGTGAAGATCAACCGCTTCGAGGACGGCGTCACCGTTTTTACCCAGGCCAGCACGATGGACGATGGGCCGGCATGGAGCCGTGGCACGGGCCCCAAGCCCGTGCCCGAGGCGGAGGCCGACGCCTACATCGCCCGCCAGGTCGCCCGCGACCCCGACCTCTGGGTCCTCGAGATCGAGGACCACAAAGGCGCCTACAAGCTCGACGGCAAGGTCGTCTGAGTCTTTCGGACGGTTATTGCGCCGGCAGGACCGTCAGCGGATCCAGGGTCTTGTTGGCGCGGCGGACTTCGAAGTGCACACGCGTGTCGGACTTGGCGACGGCCTGGCCCTTCTTCACGGCGTCGCCCTTCTTGACCAGCAGCGACTCGTTGTTGGCGTAGGCGGTGATCCAGCCGCCGGGATGGCTCACCAGCACGAGATTGCCCATGCCGCGCACTTCGTTGCCGGCATAGACGACGGTGCCGGAATCAGCGGCCTTCACGGTCGAGCCCTTCTCGGCCTGGATGTCGATGCCGTCGTTCTTCTGGCCGCCCGCGGTGCCGTAGTTCCCCACCACCTTGCCATTGATCGGCCAGGCGAAGCGCGGCGGCGGCGTGGCGGGCACCGTGACGCTCTCGGCGGCCGGGCTGAGCGGGGTCGGCTGGCCCGCCGGCGCGGCGGAGCGCGGCGCCTCGCCCTGGCTGGGCGGCGGCGCCAGGCCTTCGCGCTTGACCGGGCCGGGCGTGGTGGCGCTGGCCGGCGTGGTCTCGCCGGGGATGGAATCCGGGACGTACTTGGCGCCCGGCATGTCGAGGCTCTGGCCGGGGCGGAGCTTGTAGGGCGGTTGCAGCTTGTTGCGCTCGGCAATGGTCTGGATCGGCACGCCGTACTTGAACGACAGGGCCTCGACCGTGTCCTTGTCCTTCACGACATAGACCGGCACGGCATTGGGGCCGGCGCCGGAGCCGGGATATTCCATGGTGCCTTCGCGGGCACCCATGACGGTGTTGCAGGCGCCGAGCACGACCGAAAGCACCGCCATTGTACCCAGCGTGCGCAACCGGCCGGCCCATCGCGAGGGGAAGCGAGGGGCTCTTTTCATCACTCCAGTTTACTGCATCGCGATTCCAGCGGGAAGGGGCGCGGGCGAATCCTTCCTAAGGCCGCCCGCCCAATGTAATCTCACTCCAACAGGCTTTCCGGCAAATCTGTTCACATCGGGAGATGCGCAAAGTGCCACCCGTCATCGCATCCCTAGAAGACCTCGTTGCACCACTGACGGAACCCGAGTTTCTCGAGCTTCTGCGCACCCGCTCGCTCAGGTTCCATCGGAGTTCCGGTGAAAATCGGTACGACGGCCTGCTCACCTGGCAGTCGCTTCGCAGCATGATCGAAGCCGGCGCCGTTCCTGCCGAGGCCATACGCGTAACGAAGGAGGCGACCGTCGTTGCGCCGGTCTTCTACCTGGAGAATGGCAAGGTGAACGGCAACAAGCTCGACAGGCTGATGTCCAGCGGGGCAAGCCTGATCATAGCAACACTCAGCCCCCACGTGCCGGCCCTGAATGCCCTGTGCGCAAGCATCGGGGACCGTACGGCGGAGACGATCGTGGCCGGCGCCATCGCCACGCGCGGCGATGGCGGCGCACTCCCCTGTCATTATGACGGGAGTGATCTGTTCATCGCCCAGGTGGAAGGCAGCAAGCGTTGGCGGATCTTCGGTTCGCCCGTGCAGAATCCCGTTTCTGGGATGGACGAACCCTCCAAACAGCAGAGTGAACCGGTCTTCGACGAGGTCCTGCGACCGGGAGATTTCCTCTTCGTGCCTGCGGGCTACTGCCACCAATGCGCGAATGAACGCGAGCTGTCGCTTCATCTCGGCATTTTCTTCAAGCCCCACACGGCCTACTACGCCGTGAAGTCACTTCTGGCGAAGCTCGTGACCGAGGAGATTTTCAGGCGACCGCTGACCCGGTTCAGGAATTCGGCGGACAGGACGGCGCTGGAAGCCGAGATCAAGTCGCGAATGATCGGGCAATTCGAGAGCATGTTGTCGTCGAAGCCACCGACTGGTTGAGGATTTCGCCTATCCTTGGCCGAGGATCGGCAGCGGGCCGGTCACCAGCGGCACGAAGCGGACCGGCATCAGCGTGTCGCGCTGCAGCCCGCTCTCGCTCTTGACGATGCGCTCGACGACCTGGGCGGTGGGATCGCGGCCGACCGGCACGATCAGGATGCCGCCCATGGCGAGCTGGTCGATCAGGGCCTGAGGGCGCTCGTCGGCGGCGGCGGTCACGATGATGCGGTCAAACGGTGCCTGGCCCGGCCAGCCCTTGCTGCCGTCGCCGATGTCGAACACGACGTTGTGGATGCGGAGGTCGAGCAGCAGGCGCTCGGCTTCCTTCGACAGAGGCTTGTAGCGCTCGATCGAGTAGACGCGGCGCGCCAGCTTGGCCAGCACCGCCGCCTGATAGCCCGAGCCGGTGCCGACCTCGAGCACCTTCATGCGCGGGCCGACGCGCAGCGCCTCGGTCATGGCGGCAACGACCAGCGGCTGGCTGATGGTCTGGCCGAAGGCGATGGGGAGCGCGGTGTTCTCCCAGGCGCGCTCGACGAAGGGGCTCGACACGAAGCGCTCGCGATCGACCGCGGCGATGGCCGCCAGCACGTTCTCGTCGACGATGCCCGAATTGCGCAACTCGGCGATCAGGCGCTGCATGGCCGCGACGTTCACGGCGCCCGCCCGGCGTCAGCCCGCCGCGAACAACGAGCCGAACTTGCGGCGCGTGGCCTCGTGCGTCAGGTCGAGATGCAGCGGCGTGACCGAGACGTAGCCCGCGCGCACCGCAGTGATGTCGCTCTCCTCGTCGCGGTCGTGCTCGCCCGGCGCATAGGCGATCCAGTAGTAGGTGCCGCCGCGCGGATCGGTGCGCTCGACGATGCCGCCGCCGAAGGCGCGCACGCCCTGGCGTGTCACCCTGGTGCCCTTGACCGCACCGGCAGCGACGTCGGGGAAATTCACGTTGACCAGCACGTTGCGCGGAATGCCGCCGGCCAGCACGCGCCGCGCCATGTCGGCGCCGAACTGCGTGGCCGTGTCCCACTTCACCGGATGCGGATGCGTATAAGCCTGGCTGAAGGCGATCGACGGGATGCCGAGGAGGCAGCCTTCCATGGCGCCGGCGATGGTGCCGGAATAGGTCACGTCGTCGGCCATGTTGCTGCCGCGGTTGACGCCCGACAGCACGATGGTGGGCTTGCGGTCTTTCAGCAGGTGCTTGACCGCAAACAGCACGCAGTCGGTCGGCGTGCCTTCCAGCGCGAACTTGGTCTCGCTGAGCTGGCGGGCGCGCACGGGATGGGTGAGCGAAAGGGAATGACCGGCGCCGCTCTGGTTGTATTCCGGCGCCACGATCCAGACGTCCTGCGCGAGCTGGCTCGCGATGTCGATCATGGCGTCGAGGCCCGGCGCGTTGATGCCATCGTCGTTGGTGACGAGGATGCGGGCCTTGGCGAGTTCCTCGGGCGTCATTTCGCGGGCCCCGGGATGGCGGTCATTCCGCCCATGTAGGGGCGCAATGCATCGGGGATCGCGACCGAGCCGTCCTCGTTCTGGTAGTTCTCCAGGATGGCGACCAGCGTGCGGCCGACGGCCAGCGCCGAACCGTTCAGCGTATGCAGAAAGCGCGTTCCCTTGCCCTCCTTGGGCCGGTAACGCGCGCCCATGCGGCGGGCCTGGTAGTCGCCGCAATTGGAGCAGCTCGAAATCTCGCGATAGGCGTTCTGACCGGGCAGCCAGACCTCGATATCGTAGGTCTTGCGCGAGGCCGGGCCCATATCACCGCCGCACAGCACGATGGTGCGGAAGGCAAGACCCAGGCGCTTCAACACTTCCTCGGCGCAGCCCGTCATGCGGTCGTGCTCGGCCGCCGACTGCTCGGGCGTGGTGATGCTGACCAGCTCGACCTTGGGGAACTGGTGCAGACGGATCAGACCGCGCGTGTCCTTGCCGGCGGCGCCCGCCTCCGAGCGGAAGCAGGGCGTGAAGGCGGTGAAGCGCCACGGCAGCACCGCCTCGTCCAGCACCATGTCGTTCGCCAGGTTGGTGAGCGGCACCTCAGCGGTCGGCACCAGCCAGTAGCCGTTGTCGGTATGGAACATGTCCTCGGCGAACTTCGGCAGCTGGCCGACGCCATAGACGGCGTTGTCGCGCACCAATAGTGGCGGCGCGACCTCGGTGTAGCCGCCCTCGACCGTGTGCAGGTCGAGCATGAACTGAGCCAGCGCGCGCTCCAGTCGCGCAAGGTGGGCCTTCAGGAACACGAAGCGCGAGCCCGAGATTTTTACCGCCTGGGCGAAGTCCATCTCGCCGGTCGCCTCGCCCAGCGCCACATGGTCCTTGGGTGGAAAACTGAAGTTGCGCTGGTTGCCGTGGCGGCGGATCTCGACGTTGCCGTGCTCGTCGGTGCCCTCGGGCACCTCGTCGAACGGCAGGTTGGGCAGGACTTCGAGACGGTGCGTCAGTTCCTCGTCGAGGCGAGCCGCCTCGGCCTCGCCCCTCTTGAGGCCTTCCTCCAGCGCCGCGACCTCGGCCATCAACGTCTCGGCGGACTCGCCCTTGCGCTTGGCGATGCCGATCTGCTGGCTGAGCGCCTTGCGCCTGGCCTGCAGCCCCTCGCTCTCGGAGATGGCGGCGCGGCGGCGCTTGTCGATCTCCAGCAGCTCGGCCGACAGCGGCGCCAGGTTGCGCTTCTTCAGACCGGCGTCGAAGGCCTCGGGGCTTTCGCGGATGAAACGTATGTCGTGCATGGCCTAGCTCGCGGGATCCTTCGGCGCATCGCCCGCCGCATCCCTGGCCTTCTTCTCTTCTTCGGCCTTCCTGGCCTCTTCGGCCGCCTTCTCTTCTTCCTCGGCCTTCAGCTCCTCGGCCTCGGTTTTCTTGTCCGCGGCGTCGCGCTTCCGCTCGATCACGCGGCCGATCATGATGCTGAGCTCGTAGAAAATCAGCAGCGGGATGGCGAGCGCAAGCTGGCTCACCACGTCGGGGGGCGTCAGCACGGCGGCGATGATGAAAGCCACGACGATGGCGTAGCGGCGCTTGGAGCGCAGGCCCTCGGTGGTGACGATGCCGACCTGGACCAGCAGCGTCAGCAGCACCGGCACCTCGAAGGCGAAGCCGAAGGCGAAGACGAGTTGCAGGATGCGCTCGAGATAGTCCGAGGAGCGCAGCGTCTTCTCGATATCGGGCGGCGCGTAGACCGTGAGCATGAAATTGATCACGTACGGCAGCACGATGTAATACATGACCGCGCAGCCGGCATAGAACATGAACGGCGTGGCGACCAGGAACGGCACGAAGGCGCGCTTCTCGTGCCGGTAGAGGCCGGGCGCCACGAACAGCCAGATCTGCACCGCGATCAGCGGAAAGCCCACGATCAGCGCCACGAAACCCGACAGCTTCACCGTGACGAAGAAGAACTCGAAGATGTCGAGGACGATGACCTTGTAGCCATCCGACAGCGCCGGCTGGATCAGGAACGAGAAGATCGGCTTGGCGAAATAGAAGGTGACGAAGAAAACCAGGAAGAACCCGACCAGGGCATAGATCAGCCGCTTGCGCAGCTCGATCAGGTGATCGAGCAGCGGCATCGGCTTGTCGTCTTCGGGTCCGTCGTGCGCTTGGGTCAAGGTGTGCGTCGCGGCATGGCTGGCGCGTTATGCCGCCCTTTGCGCTTCAATTCAAAGCGCTAATTGGCGCTCTAGCCCGCGACCGCGGCCTTGGCCGGCTTCTCTTCCGCCGGCGAAGACACAGTCGGCTCGGTCGGAGGGGGCACTTCGGCCACCGTGACGGCGGGCGCGGGCGCCCACTCGGGTGCCGGATCGGCCACAATGGCTGCAGGTTCAACGACACTCTCGGCGGCGATCTGGGGGGCGGACTCGGGCTCGACCAGGGGATTATCGATCGCGCTCTTGGCGTCGGCCAAGGCCTTCTCGCCCTCGGTGACGCCTTCCTGGATCATGCTCTTGATCTGCTTGGTCGGGTCGAGCGACTGCAGGTCGAGACCGGGCACGGCATCGAGCTGTTTCTTCACGTTGTCGAGGTCGGACTGGCGAACCATTTCGTCGACGTGGCCGCGGAACTCCGAGGCCATGCCGCGCATCTTGGTCATCCACTTGCCCCAGCTGCGCAACAGGTTGGGCAGTTCCTTGGGGCCAATGACGACCAACGCCACAATCGCGATGACGAGAAGCTCAGGACTGTCGATACCGAACATCGGTGTTCAGACCCGGTCGCTGACTGACAACGCGGCCGCCGGCCCCGTCAGACCTTGGCAGCGCTGTCCTGGTGAACCTGGCCGCCCGCCTGCGTCCCGGGCGGCGTGGTCGTGGCCTGTGCCGAGATCGGCTTGGCGGCATCGCCCGGCTGCTGGCCCGGCTGGGCCTGCGGCGCCTCTTCGGGGCCTGCTCCAACGCCCTTCTTGAAGGCGTTCAGGCCTTTTCCGAAGTCGCCCATAAGCTGCGAGATCTTGCCGCGACCGCCGAACAGCAGCAGCACCACGGCCAGCACGATGAGCCAGTGCCATACGCTGAAGCTACCCATGTGAAAATGCTCCCAAAAACGATTTCGATCGGCGTATCGAATTCATGAGGGGTGAGTATGGCACCCCAGCCGAAGCCCCGGCAACCTGTCGAATACGGCAGGATCTAGGCTGAACGAACCGGCTCGTCGGCGGCGAGAGGCTCGTCGGCCTCGTCCTCCGCCGGTTCGAGCGGCAAATCCGGCTCGTCTGGACGGAATATGGGGGGCTGCGCGCGGGCATCCAAGAGGCCCGCGGCCTTCAATTCTTCCTGTCCCGGCAGATCGTCGAGGCTGGGCAGGCCGAAATGTTCGAGGAAGAAATCGGTCGTGCCCCAGGTCACCGGCTTGCCCGGCGCCCGCCGGCGGCCCATCGGCTTGATCCAGTTCTGCTCGAACAGCAGGTCGAGCGTGCCCTTGCTGAGGCCGACGCCGCGCACCTGTTCGATCTCGGTGCGCGTCACCGGCTGGTGATAGGCGATGATGGCCAGAGTCTCCACCGAGGCCCGCGACAGCTTGCGCATCACCGGCCGCTCGATCTTGAGCTTCTCCGACAGGTCCGGCGCAGTGCGGAAGGCGTAACCGCCCGCCACCGCCACCAGATTGACGCCCCGGCCGGCATAGAGTTCGGCGAGATCGACCAGCAGCTGCTTGACGTTGGCGTCGTTGGGCAGGCGGTCGGCCAGCTCCTTCTCGTCGAGCGCCTGCGTGCCAGCAAAGACCAGCGCCTCGAGCAGACGCAGGTGCTGGGCGTGATCGGGCGAGACGACGTCCGTAACTGCCGGCGCGAGCACAGGCACGACCACCACAGGCGCCGACGATTCCTCTACGACCGGCTTCTCGGCCTTGTCGTCGTCGTCTTCCTCGTCCTCGTCCTCGTCCTCGTCCTCGTCCTCGTCCTCGTCCTCGTCCTCGTCATCATCATCCGAGTCATCGTCGTCGTCGGAATCGTCATCATCATCGTCGTCGTCGTCCTTCTCGGCTTCCGACTTTTCCTTGGCGGCAGCCAGGCCATGGGCGGCCGACAGCTCGTCGGCAATCGTCACCGCGACCTTGTCCGGGTCTTCGATGGCGGGCGTGGCATTTTCGATGTCTGACATGTCGGGGACCGTCACCGTTGCTCGGTACGTTTGCGAAGATGGATGGGGCCAAAACGCTCGGCCTGGCGCAGTTCGAGCTGGCCATCCTTGGCCAGCTGAAGTCCGGCCACGAAGGTCGAGGCGAGCGCCGAGCGCCGCCGCGCCGGATCGGTGAGGCCCGCCGGCAGGAAGGCTTCCAACGACTGCCATTCGATGGCGATGCCCAGCATGCGGCCGAGGCGCTCGGCCGCTTCCTCGACCGAGAAGAACTCCATCGGCGCGATCTGATAGGTGTCGGCATCCTTGGGCCGTACTTGGGCGCCATAGGCATGCAGCAGATCGTAGAGCTTCACGTCCCAGATCGCGCGGCGCACCACGACCACGCCCTCGGGCTGGCCGCGCACGAAGATGTCTCGACCGAGTTGCGGGCGGGCCATCAGGCGAACGCCCGCTTCCTGCATCGCCTCCAGGCGCCGGAGCTGCCACTGCAGCGCATCGGCCATCTCCTGGCCCGACGGCTCCTCGCCGGCCGGCGGCTCGGGCAGCAGCAGGCGCGACTTCAGGTAGGCGAGCCACGCCGCCATGACGAGATAATCGGCGGCGAGTTCCAGCCGGATCCGGCGCGCCTGGGCCACGTGGGCCAGATACTGGTCGACCAGCGCGACCATCGAGATGCGCCGCAGGTCGACCTTCTGATCGCGGGCAAGACTCAGCAGCAGATCGAGCGGACCGTCGAAGCCCTCGAGATTGACGATCAGTTCGCCCTCGCCCGGCGCGATGACGTCGGGGCCGGCAGCCGCGAAGCCGTCGGGGCCGCCATCGCTGGCGGCAGGCGGAGGGGTTTGTTCGGTCATGCAGGTCCGGTTTAGTCCAGTGGGAGCGCCTGCCGCCACTGGATTTGACCCGGCCTTATCCCCATTCGGGCAGAAGCGCTTCCAACCGCCGGCCGGCGTCGGCGAGCCCAGCCTTGCCGGCGGGGTCGCGGTAGCGGTCCAGAACCCCCCGCCCGGCGTCGAAACGACGCCCTGCCGCCTCGGTCATCGGGCCGGTCCGGGCCACGATCTCGGTCATTTCGTTCATCCGGCCATTGCAGTGGAGCGCCACGTCGCAGCCGGCCGCGAGCGCCCGCGATGCCCGCTCACCCAACGAGCCGCCGAGCGCCTGCATGGAAAGATCGTCGGACAGCAGCAGGCCGTCGAAGCCGATATGGCCGCGAATAACTTCACGCACGCCCCGTGCCGAAATGGTGATGCAGGCGGCGGGATCGACCGCCTCGAACAGCAGATGGCCGGTCATGGCCCAGGGCAGATCGGCCAGCAGCTTGAACGGCAGGAAGTCGGTGCGTTCCAGCACGTCCAGCGGCGCCGTCACCGTCGGCAACTTTTCGTGGCTGTCGACCGTAGCGCGGCCGTGTCCGGGGATGTGCTTGATCACCGGCATCACGCCTTCGGCCAACAGTCCTTCGGCCGCGGCACGGCCCAGTGCTGCCACCGGCTCCGGCCGATCGGCATAGGCGCGGTCGCCGATCACGGCATGGGTTTCGGGAAAGGCGATGTCGAGGACCGGCAGGCAATCGACGTCGCAACCGACCGACGCCACGTCTGATGCCAACAGCCTGGAGTTCAGCCGGGTCGCTTCGAGTCCAAGGTCAGGATCGCGCGCGTAAAGATCGCCCAGCAGACGGGCCGGCGGGGCCTTGCGCCAGTGCGGCAGCCTGAGGCGGGCAACGCGGCCGCCTTCCTGGTCGATCAGCACCGGCGCATCGGACCTGGCCACACAGGAGCGAAGATCGTCGACCAGCCGGCGCGTGCGCTCGGGCGTATCGACATTGCGGGCAAACAGGATGAAGCCCAGCGGATCGGCGTCGCGGAAGAAGGCGCGTTCGTCGGGCGTGATGTCGGGCCCGGCGCAGCCCAGGATCGCCGCGCGCGGGCGGCTCACGAGGGGGAACTCACCGCGCCCGTCTCAACGCGCCGGCGGAACCGTGACACAGTCGGCGCGGCGCCCCTTCAGGGTGCTGCAGACGCTTTGCGCCTGCTTCTCGTCGAGGGGACCGGCCTGGACGCGATACCACACGCCCTTGTCGCCGAGATCGACGCGCGTGGCCTGCATGCGGAGGTTGGCCAGCACATCGCCGTGCGCGCTTTGCAGGCGCGCCCAGGTCGACTTGGCGACATCCTCGCTCTTCACGGAAGCGATCTGCACCCGCCAACCGCCGGTCGGGCCGGACATGTTCTCGATCAGGCTGGCGATGGTGGGGCCGGCCTCGGTCGGCACGAGGGTCGTGGCGTTGGTGGCAGCGGCAGTGGCCGAGGCGGGCTGCGCGGCGGTCCCCGGAGTGCTTGCCCCCGGCGCCGGTGTCGGCCCGGCACCCGGCGTGGTCGATTGCACGGGAGTAGGCGTCTTGGCAGCCGATGCTTCCTGCTTGGGCGCCGCGGGTGCCGGCAGGCCGGCCGCCGGCAGCTTGGGCGTCTCTACGCCCGGCAGCAGCTTCTCCGGCAGGGCAGGCACCGCGCCCGGCGCGATGCGGTTAAAAACTTCCTTGTCCTGGTTGGGCGGCACCAGACCGCCGGCATTCTCGGGTTTCATCCGCGACGGAGTCGTGGGCGCCTGGACGACCAGGGGTTCCAGTCCGCGGCCACCGGCCTTCACGTCCTGGTTATGCGCCCACCACACGACCGAGCCGAAGCTCGCGATGGCGGCGATCGAGACCATGATGGTCAGGATCTGGCCGCGGCGGCGGTTGACCAGAGTCAGCAGGGAGTCCCGCGGCGGCGGCGGGATGGAATCAGGCTCGTGTGCGACGGGCCGAGGCGGCGGATCGAGCCGTACGGCAACCGACTCGTTGGGTCGGTAAATCGTTGGACCGTCGCCGGAGGGGGACCGGCGCATGTGCATTTCTTATCTCATTTCATCGACGGGTGTGACGCCGAAGACCTTTAATCCTGATCCTATCACAAAACCGACCGCTTGTACCAATGCGAGACGCGCCCGGGTGAGATCGGCATCGCCCTCGATGACGAACTTCAGTTCCGGCTCCTTGGAGCCGCGCGTCCAGTGGGAGTGGAAGGCCGCCGCCAGGTCGTAGAGGAAGAAGGCGATGCGGTGCGGCTCGTGCGCCACCGCCGCCGCTTCGACCTGCCGCGGCCATTGCGCGATCAGCCGGATCAAGGCGAGCTCGCCCGCGTCCGTCAGCCGATCGAGCACGGCGCTGGTCAGGGCTTCGGGGCCGATCCCGGCCGCCGCCGCCTGGCGCACCACCGAATGCGTGCGGGCGTTGGCGTACTGGACGTACCAGACCGGATTGTCGCGTGACTGTTCTGTGGCCTTTACGAGGTCGAAGTCGAAGGCCGCGTCGTTCTTGCGCGTGAGCATGGTGAACCGCACGACGTCGGGGCCGACCTCGTCGAGCAGGTCGCGGAGCGTGACGAACGTGCCGGCGCGCTTGGACATGCGCACCAGCTCGCCGTTCTTCAGCACGCGCACGAGCTGGCAGAGCTTGACGTCGAGCTCGCCCTTCTTGCCCGTGATGGCGCTCACCGCCGCCTTCATGCGCTTCACGTAGCCGCCGTGATCGGCACCCCAGATGTCGATCATGTCGGCAAAGCCCCGCACGAACTTGTCGTGGTGATAGGCGATGTCGTTGGCGAAGTAGGTCCAGTTGCCGTCCGACTTCTTGAGCGGCCGGTCGACGTCGTCGCCGAACTGCGAGGAACGGAACAGGGTTTGCTCGCGATCTTCCCAGTCGTCGGGCACCTGCCCCTTGGGCGGCTCAAGGCGGCCCTGGTAGATCAGGCCCTGCGCGCTGAGCGCCTCGAAGGCGCGATCGACCGCGCCGCTCTCGACCAGCGCGCGCTCGGAAGAAAAGACATCGATATGGACGCCGAGCGTCTCGAGATCGGTGCGGATCTCGGCCATCAGGGTGGCGATGGCGAAGCTCCGCATCTCGGGCAGCCAGTCCGCTTCGGGCTTGTCGATCCAGCGCGCGCCGTCGCGCTTGGCGATCGCGGCACCGACATCCTTGAGATACTCGCCGGGATAGAGGCCCTCGGGAATCGCGCCGATCGCCTCGCCCAGGGCCTCCTTGTAGCGGAGGTAGGTCGACTGGCCGAGCTTGTCGACCTGGGCGCCGGCGTCGTTGATGTAGTATTCCTTGGTGACGGCAAAGCCCGCCTTGTTCAGCAGGTTGGCCAGTGCATCGCCCACCACCGCGCCCCGCGCATGCGCCACGTGCAACGGGCCGGTCGGATTGGCTGAGACGTATTCGACATTGACCTTGCGGCCCTCGCCCACCTGCGAATCGCCATAGGCGATGCCGGCCGCCAGGCACTCGGCCAGCCGTGCCCGCCAGAAGGCGTCGGTGATTTTCAGGTTGATGAAGCCCGGCCCCGCCACCGCGCCATCGACAACGTCGGGATTGGCCTTCAGACGCTGGAGCAGCGGCTCGGCGATGTCGCGCGGCTTCTTGCCCGCGGCCTTGGCCAGCACCATGGCGGCATTGGTCGCGATATCGCCGTGCGCCGGATCGCGCGGCGGCTCGGCGGTGATGGCGGAGAAATCGAGCGCGGGCGGCAGCTCGCCGGACGCCTGCATGGCCTCGAGGGCGCTCACGACCACGCCGATGAAATGACGATAGGGGTTCATGTGCGGGGGTATTGCCTAATCGGGCCGATTTGTCATCCCGAAGGCGGCACGTCCCTACTCGTAGAGGTCGAACAGGCGCCGGTGCTCGTCGAGGGCGAAGCGGTCGGTCATGCCGGCGATGTAGTCGGCGACCAGCCGGGCCCGGGCCTGGATCTCGGCCAGCTCGGCGCGCTCGCGCCACGGCGGAGGCAGGCAGTTGGGCTCGGCGAACAGCAATCCGAAGAGGTCGGCCACGACACGGCGCGCCTTGGAGTGCGAGCGGTTGAGCTTCCAATGCTCGTACATGCGCCTGTAGAGGAACGCCTTCACGGTCCGGTCGGTCGCGGCCATGTGCTCCGAGAAGGCCACCACCGGCCGGCCGAGCGCCCGGATGTCGGCCACCGACTTCGGCGCCGTATCGGCAAGCCGCCGCCGCGTTTCGGCCAGCACGTCTTCGACCATGGCGTTGATGACCCGGCGCACCGCCTCGTGGATCAGCCGGCCCTGGTCGAGGCCAGGATATTTCTGGCTCACGATCGAGAACATCTCGCCGACCAGCGGCAGTTCCTTGAGGTCGGCGATCTCGAACAGGCCGGCACGGAGTCCATCGTCGATGTCGTGGTTGTTGTAGGCGATGTCGTCGCTCAAGGCCGCGACCTGCGCCTCCGGCCCGGCATGGCCCGTCAGTTCGAGATCGTGGTCCTGGCAATATTCGACGATGGCGGCCGGCAGCTGCGACAGCGTGCGGCCCGGCTTGATCAGAGGGCCGTTGTGCTTGACCGCGCCTTCCAGCGTTTCCCAGGTGAGGTTGAGGCCGTTGAACTCGGCGTAGCGCTCCTCGAGCTTGGTGAGGATGCGCAGGGTCTGCGCATTGTGATCGAAGCCGCCGTGGCTCTTCATGGCGGCGTGCAGCGCGTCCTCGCCGGCATGGCCGAACGGCGTGTGGCCGAGATCGTGGGCCAGCGCCACCGCCTCGCCCAGATCCTCGTCGAGGCGCAGCACGCGGCAGATCGTGCGCGCGATCTGGGCGACCTCGAGCGAATGCGTCAGCCGCGTCCGGTAGTGATCGCCCTCGTGATAGACGAAGACTTGCGTCTTGTGCTTCAGGCGGCGGAACGCCGTCGAATGGATAATGCGGTCGCGGTCGCGCTGGAACGGGCTGCGGCTGGGAGAACTCGGCTCGACGTGCAGGCGGCCCCTGGACTGCCACGGCAAAGTGGCAAAGGGCGACAGTGCCTGGTTTCGCCACATCTCTTCAGCCACGCCGACCTCCGTCTGCCCTCCAGGCCCTGGCAACAACAGCGCGGGTAGCTAGGACGGCACTACTTGACCAGTGTCACGGGTACGTTCGAATGGGCGATCACGTCCTGGGCGACCGAGCCCAAAAGAACGCCGGCGAGGCCGGTGTGGCCTCGGGTGCCGAGCACGACGAGGCCGGCGCCGATTTTCTTGGCGAAGTCGGCCACGATCTCGCCTTGTCGGCCCACACCGATATGAACCTTGGCCGGTACGGCCGCCTTCCTCGCAACTTCTACAGCCGACGCAAGTGCCTTCTGGCCTTCCTCGCGCTGGTGGGAATCGATCTGTTCGCGGGACACGAACGCCGCCACGGAAGCGCCCAGGTTGGGCTGAACGTTGAGGAGATGGAGTTCCGCGGCGAGACCCGATGCGACCAGCTCGAGCGCATGCTGCACCGCCAGGTCCGAGTGAACCGACCCGTCGACCGCGACCAGAACCGCCTTCATCTTCGCCATCGCCGTTACCCCTTGCCGTTCGCGGCATCGTCGCTCGCCAGATCGACGGGCTCGTCACGTCGGCGACGCCGGGCACGAACCTGAAGCCAATAGCCAAGCGCCACGGTAAACGCCGCACCGCCGATCTCGAACGCGATCTTGGCGTGGGGAAATGCCGCAACAAGCTGTTCCGAATATGCGGGATCGCTGACGATCGTATTGCCCGAGATCCAGCCGAGCAGGGCGCCACCCGCGATGACGATGACCGGAAAGCGATTCAGCAATGCCATGAAGACCTGGGCGCCGAACACCACTAGTGGAATGCTGATGAGCAGGCCGAGCACGATGAGGACGGTGTCTCCCTTGGCCGCCGCCGCGATGGCGATCGCGTTGTCGAGGCTCATCACCGCGTCCGCAATGATGATGGTGCGGATGGCGCCCCACAGCGAACTCGCCCCCTTCACGTTTTCGCCATGGCTTTCGTCGCCCTGCACGAGCTTGACGCCGATCCACAGGAGCAGAAGGCCGCCAATCAGCTTGAGGTACGAGATCTGCAGGAGCTGGTCGACGATCAGGACGAAGATTATGCGCAGAACGATCGCGCCGCCCGTGCCAACCGCGATGGCCGGCCACCGATAGCGCTTCTCGAGATTCCGGCAGGCCAGCGCAATGACCAGGGCATTGTCGCCGGCAAGAACGATGTCGATCAGAACGATCTGCGTCAGACCGCTCCAGAAGGCCGGCGTAAACTCAAATCCCATCGCTTCCGCTATTCCTTTGCTTCAGTTCTACCGCACGATCTTCATTGTCCCCGTCGAAGCTGTTAATGCAGCCTCCGCCGGGGAGCAAGCCAAACCGGACAGGCCCAGGGAGAAGACCGCATGGCGAGCAGTGCCGGTTACAACAAGATGTTTCCCGTCTCGTGGACGGAATTGCACCGCGACGCCCGCGCGCTGGCCTGGCGGCTGGCCGATCTCGGGCCGTTCAAGGGTTTGGTCGCGATCACCCGGGGTGGGCTGGTCCCGGCCGCCATTGTAGCCCGCGAACTCAATCTCCGCCTGATCGACACGGTCTGCTGCTCGACCTACGAGCGCATGGACCGGGGCGGCAAGGTCGAGGTCCTGAAAGGCACGACCGCCGAGCAGGAAAAGGGCGCGGGCTGGCTGATCGTCGATGACCTGGTCGACACCGGCGTCACCGCCCGGGCCGTGCGGGCGATGCTGCCGCAAGCGCATTTCGCCACGGTCTATGCGAAGCCCGCGGGCCGACCGACCGTGGACAGCTATATTACGGAGGTGAGCCAGGACACCTGGATCCTGTTCCCCTGGGACCAGGAAGCGGTGATGGCCAAGACGGTGGTCGAGTTGAAAGGCAGCCAGTGATGAAGTGCTACGTCATCCCCTCGCCAAAGGGCATCGACTCGCTCACGCTCAAAGAGCGACCCGACCCGACGCCCGGCCCGCGCCAGGTGCTGGTGCGGGTGCGCGCGACCTCGCTCAACTACCGCGATCTGCTCACGATCGAGGCCCAGTACGCGCGCGCGGCCCCCAAGGCCGATCTCGTGCCGCTGTCGGATGGCGCCGGTGAAGTAGTGGCGGTCGGCCCCGGCGTCAGCCGGGTCAAGGTGGGCGACCGGGTTGTCGGCTGCTTCATGCAGAAGTGGATCGGCGGCACGATCGACGAGGCGGCACAGGCCTCTGCCATGGGTGGCGCGATCGACGGCATGCTGACCGAGTTTGCGGTTCTGGAAGAGGATGGCGTGGTGCAGCTCCCCGCAGGCCTCAGCTTCGAGGAAGGCGCCACCTTGCCCTGCGCCGGCCTCACGGCGTGGCACGCGCTGGTCGAGATCGGCCAGATCAAGGCCGGTGACATCGTGCAGATCCAGGGCTCGGGCGGCGTCTCGATCTTCGCGTTGCAGTTCGCGAAAATGTTCGGCGCGCGCGTGATCGCGACTTCCAGCTCGGCCGCCAAGGCCGCGCGGCTGAAGCAGATGGGGGCCGAGGCCGTCATCGACTACAAGGCCACGCCCGACTGGGACCAGGAGACACTAAAACTGACCGGCGGCCGCGGCGCCGACATCACCGTGGAAGTGGGCGGCGCCGGCACGCTACCGCGCTCCTTCCTGGCGACGCGGCTGGGTGGCCGCATCGCCGTCATCGGGCTTCTGTCAGGCATGGCCCAGCTCGACCCGATGCCGATCCTGCGGCGGAACCTCCGCGTCCAGGGGCTTTACGTCGGCAGCAAGCAGATGTTCGAGGGCATGAATCGCGCCATCGCAGCCAATGGTCTAAAACCCGTCATCGACAAGGTGTTTCCCTTCGCCCAGGCGAAGGACGCGTACCGCCACCTCAAGAGCCAGAACCATTTCGGCAAGATCGTCATCTCACACGCCTAGGAAGCGCACATCATGATCAACCGTCGTCTGTTCAGCGCGGGCCTGCTCGCCGCGCCCTTCGCGAATCCTGCCGTCGCCCAGACCCGGCAACCCTCCGGACCGATCAAGATGGTCGTGGCCTATCCGGCCGGCGGACCGACCGACGTGATCGCCCGCATCGTCGCCGCCGACATCGCGGCCCCGCTCGGCCAGCAGGTCGTGGTCGAGAACGTCTCCGGCGGCGCCGGCTCGATCGGTACGCGTGCCGTTGCCAAAGCGAAACCGGACGGGCTCACGATCACGTTCGGCAACAACCAGACGCACGGCAACAACATGTTCATGTTGAAGGAGCCCGGCTATGACGCGGTGAAGGACTTCGCGCCGCTCGCCGGCGCCGGCGCTTTCGAGCACGTGTTCGTGGTCAGGAACGACCTGCCGGCTAAGACCATCCAGGAGGTGATCGCGCTCGCCAAGGCCAAGCCCGGCGAGTTGAACTACGGTTCGACCGGCATCGGCTCGGGCTCGCACCTCTCCACCGAACTCTTCATGGCGCGCACCGGCATCAAGATGACCCACGTGCCCTATCGCGGCGCGGCGCCGCTGGTGCAGGATCTGATGGGCGGCCGCATCGACATCTCCAACTCGACGCTGCCGAGCGTGCTCGCCCAGATCAAGGCGGGCCAGATCCGCGCCGTCGCGATCGGCAGCGCCAAGCGCAACCCCAAGCTTCCCGACGTCGCCACGCTCGAGGAACAGGGGGTGACGGGCGCCAATGCATCCTCGTGGGCCGCGTTCTTCGCACCGGCCGCGACGCCGCAGAACGTCCTCGACGTTCTTTCCGCGGAGATCTTGAAGAGCTTGAAGAAGCCCGAGGTCGTGGAGAAGATCGGCAATCTCGGCTTCACCGTCGAGCCGCGCGATCCGGCCCAGTTCAAGCCCTACCAAGTGCAGGAGATCGCGACCTGGGTGAAGATCGCGAAGGACGCCGGCATCCAGCCGGGGGAGTAAGTCAGCGGCATGAAGAACCTCTGGTCCGACCACGACGCCAAGGCCGCGATCGCGAGCCACGCCGCCAAGGGCATCAACGAGGACCTGGCGCTGCGCGTCTACACGACGCGCCTGCTGGGCGGCGAGCCGAAGCTCGTGCTGCACGGTGGCGGCAACACCTCGGTCAAGACACGCATGGCCGATATCACCGGCGCCGAGATCGACGTGCTCTGCGTGAAGGGCAGCGGCTGGGACATGGGCACGATCGAGGCGCCCGGCCTCCCCGCCGTCCGGCTCAACCCGTTGCGCGAACTCGAAGGCCTGCAGGCGCTCGGCGACGAGGACATGGTGAACGTGCAGCGGAGCAACCTGCTCGATGCCAAATCGCCGAACCCGTCGGTCGAGACGCTGCTGCACGCCTTCCTGCCGCACAAGTTCATCGACCACACGCATTCCAACGCCGTCCTGTCGCTGACCGACCAGCCCGACGGCGAGGCGCTGGCGGCCGACCTGTTCGGCAAGCGCGCCGCGCTCGTGCCCTACGTCATGCCGGGCTTTGCGCTCGCCAGGAAGTGCAGCGAGGTCGGCAAGGCCAATCCCGACGTCGAAGGGCTGGTGCTGCTGAAGCACGGCATCTTCTCGATGGGTGCCACGGCCGAAGAAGCCTATGTGCGCATGATCGACCTCGTGACCCTGGCCGAGAAGCGTCTGGCCAAGGAGACGCGCAAGATTTTTACGGGCGCCACGCTGCCCAAGACGATCGCGAGTGCTGCGGACGTCGCGCCCATCTTGCGCGGCCTGTTTTCGATTCCCGTCAAGAGTGGCGGCCGCGAGGCGGCACAGCGCTTCGTGTTCGAGTTCAGGACCGGACCGGAGATCCTGGCTTTCGTCGGCGGCAAGGAGATCGGCCGCTACAGCCAGCAGGGGCCGGTGACACCGGATCACGCCATCCGCACCAAGAACCTGCCGTTCATCGCGCCCGTGCCCGAAGCCGGCAAGCTCGATGTCTTCGCCAGGGACACAAAGGCGGCGCTGGAAAAATTCGCGGCCGACTATCATGCCTATTTCACGCGCCACAACGGCAAGCTCGTGACCGCCAAGAAGGAACTCGATCCCATCCCGCGCGTCGTGCTGGTCCCCGGCCTCGGCCTTTTCGGCCTCGGCAACACGTCGAAGGATGCCAGGATCGCGGCTGACCTCGCCGAAACGACGGTGGCGGTGATCGCCGACGCCGAGCGTCTGGGCACCTATCAGTGCATTCCCGAGCCCGACATCTTCGACATCGAATACTGGTCGCTCGAACAGGCCAAGCTCAATGCGGCGGCGGAAAAGCCGCTGGCACGGCGCATCGTCGTCGTCACCGGCGGCGCCTCGGGCATCGGTGCCGCCACAGCGGCGGCCTTCGCCCGCGAAGGTGCGGAGGTCGCGGTCCTCGATCGCGACGTTTCCAGGGTGAAGGGCTTTGCCGTGGCCTGCGACGTCACCAAGCCGGCCGAGGTGCGGGCGGCCTTCGACAAGGTCGCCGCGACCTACGGCGGCATCGACATCGTCGTGTCGAACGCGGGTGCGGCCTGGCAGGGCAAGATCGGCACGGTCGAAGAGAAGACACTGCGCGACAGCTTCGAGCTCAACTTCTGGGCGCACCAGAACGTGGCGCAGAACGCCGTGCGCATCATGCGCACCCAGGGCCTGGGCGGCTGCCTGCTGTTCAACACCTCTAAGCAGGCCGTGAACCCCGGGCCCGACTTCGGCCCCTATGGTCTCCCCAAGGCGGCAACCCTGTTCCTGATGCGCCAGTATGCGCTCGATCATGGCGGCGACGGCATCCGGTCCAACTCGGTGAACGCCGACCGCATCCGCTCGAACCTGCTGACCGACGAGATGATCGCCCAGCGCTCCAAGGCGCGCGGCCTCAGCGAGGCCGACTACATGGGCGGCAACCTGCTCGGCCTCGAAGTGACGGCCGACGACGTGGCCCAGGCTTTCGTTTCGCTGGCCAAAGCGGGCAAGACGACGGGCGCTGTCACGACCGTGGACGGTGGTAATATCGCGGCGGCCCTGCGCTAGAGTTCTCTTGCGGGGGGTTCTCTTCCGGGAGGTCCTCATGGCGATCGAGACACGCCCGCTCCATCCGCATATCGGTGCCGCGATGACCGGCATCGACGCGTGCCGTCCGCTGACGCCGGCCGAGGTCGCCGCCGTCGAAGCCGGCATGGATCGCCACGCCGTCCTCGTGCTGCCACGCCAGGACATCGACGACGAGCAGCAGCTTGCCTTCTCGCGGAACTTCGGCCCGCTCGAGGAAGGCGCCAACTCCACCGTCCGCGCCAACGAGCTCCGCCTCGCGCCAGCCTTCGCCGACGTCTCCAATCTCGACAAGGACGGGGCCAAGCTGGCGCGCGACAACAAGCGCCGCATGGCCTCGCTCGGCAATCGCCTCTGGCACTCCGACGCCTCGTTCCGCGCCGTGCCGGCCCGCTATTCGCTGCTGAGCGGCCGCATCGTGACGACCGACTCCGGCAACACCGAGTTCGCCGACATGCGCGCGGCCTACGATGCCCTCGATGCCGCGACCAAGGCCGAGATCGAAGATCTGGTCTGCGAGCATTCGCTGATCTATTCGCGCCAGCAGCTCGGCTTCACCGAGTTCCTGCCCGACGAGCGCGTCTCGATGAAGCCTGTACTGCAACGCCTGGTCCGCACGCATCCCGTCACCGGGCGCAAATCCCTCTATTTATCGGCCCATATCGGCGCCATCGTCGGCTGGCCCAGGCCCGAGGCGATGGCCTTCGTGCGCGACCTGATCGAGCATGCGACCCAGGCGCAGTTCGTCTACGTGCACCGCTGGACGAAGCATGACCTGGTGATCTGGGACAACCGCCAGACCATGCACCGCGTACGCCGGTTCGACGATCTCAACATCGTGCGCGACATGCGTCGCACCACGACCCGCAGCGACGGGCCGACGGTGGCGCAGCAGGCGGCCTAGAGACGGGCCTCGAACTCCGCATCCTTCTTCGGGATCAGGTCGTAGGGCAGCCCAAAGCCCGGCATTGCCTTCAGCCGGTCGCGCCAGGCGGCGAGGTTGGGCCGCGTGTCGATCGACAGGCCGCCTTCGTGCGCGAACACCATGCGGCCCCAGCAGCCGATGTCGGCGATGGAACAGGCATCGCCCACCAGCCACTCGCGGCCGGCCAGCGACTTGTCGGCGAAGTCGAGTGCCGCTTCCGCCTGCGGGCGGAAGAAATTCACGATGTCCTGCGACACGTCGGGCCGGAAGCGCGCGAAGTGGCGGACGCGCGCCACGTTGGTGATGGCGTCGTTCTCCCACGACAGCCACTCGCGCGCCTGCCAGCGGTGCTGCTCCGTCTTCGGCTCGAAGTGGCCGGTGGTGCGCGCGAGATAATCGAGCACGACGTTCGACATCACGATTGTGAGGCCGCGGTGGCGCAGCACCGGCACCTGGCCGTAGCGGTTGATGGCCAGGTGCGCGGGCTCCTTCTGCACCCCGTTCTTGAGATTGACCGTGCGGAACGAGAACGGCAGGCCGCTCAAGGCCAGGAACAGCATCGGCTTGTAGCTCGAGCTCGAGGTGAAACTGCCGTGCAGAACGAGGCGTTCGTCGCTCATGAGGTCTCCTGTGGCCTTGGCCCATGGTCTTTCCTGGCGGCAATTCGTACTCTCTCACGTCTGCGGAGGAAACGAACATGACGACGCTCAAGCGCCGCAAGGTCGGCAAAACGAAACTCGAAGTCACGGAACTGGGCTTGGGCGGCGCACCGATGGGCGGCTTTCGCGCCACCATTCCCGATGCCGAGGCGGTGAAGCTCACCGACGACGGCTACGACGCCGGCATCCGCTTCTTCGACACCTCGCCCTACTACGGCTACGGCCGCAGCGAATTGCGCATGGGCGCGGCCCTGCGTGAAAAGCCCCGGGACAGCTACGTGCTGTCGACCAAGATCGGCCGGATCATGCATACGATGAAGCCCGGCGAGAAGCCGCCGGCCGATTTTCGCGAGAACGGCCTGCCCGGCTTCGCGCCGGTCTACGACTACACCTACGACGGCGTCATGCGCTCGCTGGAGCACTCGCACATGAGGCTCGGCCTGCAGAAGATCGACATCGCGCTGATCCATGACGTCGATTTCTGGACCACCAAGGACCGCGCCGTGCTCGAGGAGCGCTTCAAGACGGTGATGGACGGCGGCTATCGCGCGCTCGACGAGCTGCGGAAGGCCGGCATCATCGGCGCCATCGGCGTCGGCATCAACGAAAGCGACACCAGCACGCGGTTCGTCAAGGCCGGCGACTTCGACTGCATGCTGCTGGCCGGGCGCTACACGCTCCTCGAACAGGGCGCGCTCGAGGAATTCCTGCCGGAATGCCAGAAGCGCCATGTCTCGGTGATCCTGGGCGGGCCGTACAATTCCGGCATCCTGACCGGCGGCGTGAAGCCCGGCGCCACGCACGACTATGTCGAAGCCCCTGCCCCGCTGATCGAGAAGGCACAGAAGATCGAGGCGGTATGCACGCGCCACGGCGTGCCGCTCGGCTCGGCCGCCATGCAGTTCCCGCTGTTCCATCCCGCCTTCTGTTCCGTCATTCCGGGCGCGCTCAGCGTCGCGGAGGTGAAGCAGAACGTGGCGCATATGAGCGTAAAAATTCCGGTCGAGCTGTGGAGCGAATTGAAGCGCGAGAAGCTGCTCGATCCCGCGGCGCCCACACCGAACTGAGGAGACGCAGGTGAAGATCGTCGATGCACAGGTTCATATCTGGTCACAGACCGTCACGCCGCCCTCCGGCCTGCATCGCAAGGTTTCGAAGTTCACGGCCGAGGAGTGCCTGAAGGAGATGGACGAGGCCGGCGTCGCCGCGGCCCTGATCCATCCGCCCTATAGCTGGGATCCGACCTCCAACCAGCTCGCGCTCGACACCGCCAAGAAATATCCCGACCGCTTTGCGGTGATGGGCCAGTTCCCGCTACAGGATCCCGAGAGCCGCAAGCGCATCGTCGGCTGGCGCAACCAGCCGGGCATGATGGGCCTGCGCTGGGCCCTGCTGCAGCCCGCCGAGCAGAAATGGCTGGATGACGGCCTGCTCGACTGGGTCTGGCCCGCCGCCGAGAAAGAAGGCATCCCGGTCGCGACCATGGGCGGTCTCTTCCTCGACAAGTTCCGCGCCATCGCCGAAAAGCATCCCAACCTGAAACTGATCGTCGACCATTGCGGCCTGAACCGTCACGGCCAGGACGACGAGGCTTTCATCCATCTCGACAAGCTGGTGGCGCTTGGGAAACTGCCGAACGTCGCGGTGAAGGCGACCGGCTCGCCGCACTACTCGACCAAGGGCTATCCCTTCCGCAACATCCAGGACGGGCTGCACCGCATCTTCGACGCCTTCGGGCCCAAGCGCTTCTTCTGGGGCACCGACATCACCCGTATGCAGTGCAGCTATCGTCAGTGCGTGACCTTCTTCACCGAGGAGCTGCCCTGGCTGAGGGGAAGCGACCTGCAGGACGTGATGGGCCGTGGTCTCTGCGAGTGGATCGACTGGAAGCAGAAGTTCGACTGAGGCCGTCATGCGCAAAAAATTCACCGTCAAGGTTGAAGCCAAGACGCTCGCAGCGGTTCGGCGTCTTGCAGAAAGCGAAGGTCGCCAACTTCAATCGCTACTAGATGAGGCGCTGACAGATCTTGTCGAGAAGCGCCGACTTGAGCGACCTCGCGCACATGTCATGGACGCGTACCAGCGTAGCCATGTGCGCTACGGCGAACTCTACAAGAAGTTGGCACGATGAAGGATTGCCACACGAACGGCAATAAGACCTCACCCTTGTAAGTCATCGATCGCCGCATCGGCTAGAGTAGCCGTTGCGGTGGCGGCGGGTAGACCGGCTCACCCGAGGGTATCGAAGCCCGTTCCTCAGCACGGTCACCCTGCCGTCGTTCC
>JBQTJT010000145.1:0-17453 GCA_052386855.1 Reyranella sp. | reverse complement strand
CGCGCAGGATGCGCGCGGTCCGGAAGATCATGAGTCTTCTGGACCGCGCGCATCCTGCGCGCTCATCGCTCCGATTGTGCACGGAGCGTCGAATATATTCACAGTCTCTGGAGTGGCGCGCTCCTCCGAGCGGGCGCGGGCGGAGCAACTCTCCGCCCTGTGGAAGCCCGCGGTCCGATGACACGAATTGCCGAGCCGACGGCGCAGTCGGTCGCCGAGGCGGCGCGGCTGCTGCGCGACGGAAAGCTCGTCGCCTTCCCGACCGAGACCGTCTACGGCCTGGGCGGCGACGCCACCAACGAGCGCGCGGTCGCGGCGATCTTCGAGGCCAAGGGCCGGCCCGAATTCAATCCCCTGATCAGCCACGTGCTGGGCCCGGACGAAGCCAAGCGCTTCGTGCGGTGGAACGACACCGCCGACCGGCTGGCCGCACGCTTCTGGCCGGGGCCGCTCACGCTGGTGCTGCCACGCAGCGCAGGTTCGCCGATTTCCCTGCTGGCCACGGCCGGCCTCGACACGGTGGCGATCCGCGCGCCGTCGCATCCGGTCGCCCAGGCGCTGATCCGCGCCGCCGGCTTGCCAATCGCGGGACCGTCCGCCAATCGCAGCGGCGCCATCAGCCCGACGCGGGCCGAGCATGTGGCCGAATCGCTGGGCGAGCGCGTGCCACTGATCCTCGACGGCGGGCCTTGTCTCGTGGGCGTGGAATCCACGGTGCTCGACCTCACGGGCCCGGCACCCACCCTGCTGCGGCCCGGCGGCGCCACCCGTGAGGCGATCGAGGCGGTGATCGGCCCGATTGCCGTCAGCGACGCCCTCCCGTCGGGAGATTCGGCGCGCAAGTCGCCCGGCCAGCTCGAAAGCCATTATGCGCCGTCGCGGCCGGTGCGCCTTGATGCCAGCACCGTCGGCGCCGACGAGGGCCTGCTGGCGTTTGGCGCCAACGTGCCCCCCGGCGCCATGCTCACCTACAATCTCAGCTCCTCGGGCGATCTCGCCGAGGCGGCGGCCAATCTTTTTGCGCAGATGCGGCTGCTGGACCGGCCGGGCATCGGCCGCATCGCGGTCATGCCCATTCCGCAGACGGGCCTGGGCCTTGCGATCAACGACCGGCTGCGCCGGGCCGCCGCGGGTGACGGCACCGTCCGGCGCGGCTAGTCTGCGGCAAAATCAGAGGAAACAATGCCAGACACCGTCATTGCGCCCGTCATTCCCACCGTCCCCGTGACGCCTGCCGTCCTCGACACGCTGCGCGCCATCGTGAGCGACAAGGGCCTGATCCTCGACGAGCAGGGCAAGCAGCCCTTCATCACCGACTGGCGCGGCACGAATATCGGCACCGCCGCCGTCGTGGTGCGCCCGGCCAACACCGGGGAAGTGGCCAAGGTCGTAAAGCTCTGCTTCGACAACGGCATCGCCATCGTGCCCCAGGGCGGCAACACCGGCCTGATGGGGGGCGCCACGCCGTGGCCGACGCACAGCGGCATCGTGCTGTCGCTCGGCCGCATGAACCATGTGCTCGACGTCGATCCGGTCGGCTATTCGATGACGGTCGAGGCGGGCTGCGTGCTGCAGACCCTGCAGGAGACGGCGGCCAGCCATGACCGCTTCTTTCCGCTCAGCCTCGGCGCCCAGGGCTCGTGCATGATCGGCGGCAATCTCTCGACCAATGCCGGCGGCGTGCAGGTGCTGCGCTACGGCAACGCCCGCAACCTGGTGATGGGCCTGGAAGTGGTGCTGCCCAACGGCGACGTGTGGAACGGACTTCGTTCGCTCAAGAAGGACAATACCGGCTACGACCTGAAACATCTGTTCATGGGCGCCGAGGGCACGCTCGGCATCATTACCAAGGCGGTGCTGAAGCTTTGGCCCGCGCCCAAGGACACGGCCACGGCGTGGCTCGCGATCCGCGACCCGCAGGCCGCCATCGAGATTCTCTCCGAGGCGCATGCGGCGTCCGAGGACAATGTCGGCTCCTGCGAACTGATGAGCCGTGCCTGCACCGACATGGTGCTGCGCCACATTCCCGGCACGCAGGATCCGCTGAAAGCCGACACGCCGTGGTTCCTGCTGCTCGAATGGACGTCGTCGCGGCCAAAAGCCGACGGGACCGAGGGCATGTCGGACAAGATGGAACAGTTTCTGGGCGACCAGCTCGAGCAGGGCCGCGTGCTCGACGCGGTGATCGCGCAGAGCGAGGCGCAGGCGCGCAACATGTGGGTCATCCGCGAATCGGTGGCGCCGGCGTCGCGCGCCGAAGGGCCGGGCCTCAGTTACGACATCTCGGTGTCGATTTCGAAGATTCCCGCGTTCATCGAGCAGGGCATAAAAGTCTCGCTCGATATCCTGCCCTCGATCCGGCCCTACCCGCTCGGCCACATCGGCGACGGCAATCTGCACTTCTCGTTCATGGGGCCCAAGGGCATGGACCGCGAGACGCTGAAACAGTATTCGCCCGCCATCACGCGCGCGGTGAACGACCTCGTCACCTCGATGGCCGGCTCGATCTCGGCCGAGCACGGCATCGGCATCGACAAGATCGACGAGCTGGCGCATTACCGCAGCAAGATCGAGCTCGACACGATGCGCTCGCTGAAGCGCGCGCTCGATCCGACGAACATCATGAACCCCGGGAAGATTCTCCGCCTGTGACCGACTTCGTCGAAAAGCTGCGCGCCATTGTCGGCGACAAGGGATTGATCACCGACGAGGCGGGCAAGCGGCCCTATCTCACCGACTGGCGCGACGCCTATCTCGGCAAGGCGCTCGCCGTGGTTCGGCCGGCTTCGACCGAGGAAGTCGCCGGTGTCGTAAAACTCTGCGCGGCCGAGAAGGTCGCCGTCGTGCCCCAGGGTGGCAACACCGGCCTGGTCGGTGGCGGCATCCCGCTGGAGGACGGCCGCGAGATCCTGCTGTCGCTGGGCCGCATGAACCGCATCCTCGAGATCGACGAGATCGGCTACTCGATGACTGTGGAAGCCGGCGTGATCCTGAAGACCATCCAGGAAACCGCCGCGGCCCACGATCGCCTGTTTCCGCTCAGCCTCGCCGCCGAGGGAAGCTGCACCATCGGCGGCAATCTCTCGACCAATGCCGGCGGCGTACAAGTGCTGCACTACGGCAACACGCGCCACCTCGTGCTCGGCCTCGAAGTCGTGCAGCCCAACGGCGACATCTGGAACGGCCTGCGCGCGCTCAAGAAGGACAATACCGGCTACGACCTCCGCGACCTCTATCTCGGCGCCGAGGGCACGCTGGGCATCATCACGCGCGCGGTGCTAAAACTCTGGCCGAAGCCCAAGGACGTGGCGACCGCGTGGATCGCCGTGCCGTCGCCGCAGGCCGCCGTCGACCTGCTGAGCGGCGCGCATGCCGCCAGCGAGGACAACGTCACCTCCTGCGAGCTGATGGGCCGCCAGGGCATCGACCTCGTGCTGAGCCATATTCCGGGCGCCGCCGATCCGCTGGCCGAGCGGCACGACTGGTACGTGCTGCTGGAATGGTCTTCCACTCGCGCCCGCCGCGAGGGTGCCAACGAGACCGGCCTGCGCGAAAAGATGGAGGGCTATCTCGGCGAAGCGATGGAGCAAGGGCTCGTGCTCGACGCCGCCATCGCCCAGAACGAGACGCAGGCGCGTGCTCTCTGGTCCTTGCGCGAAAACCACACCGAGGCCTCCAAGAAGGAAGGCCCCTCGATCAAGCACGATATCTCCGTCGCCGTGAGCAAGATCCCGGGCTTCGTCACCGAGGGGCTGGCGGCGATGCGCAAGGCTCTGCCCGAATGCCGGCCCGTGACCTTCGGCCATGTCGGCGACGGCAACCTCCATTTCAACTGCCAGGCGCCCGAGGGCTGGGACAAGCAGCGCTTCGGCGCACATGGCCCCGCGATCAGCGGCGCGATCTACGATCTGGTGGTGGGCTACGGCGGCTCGATCTCGGCCGAGCACGGCATCGGGCTGATGAAGGTCGACGAACTCGCCCGCTACCGCAGCCGCATCGAGCTCGACGCCATGCGCGCCATCAAGCGCGCGCTCGATCCGGAGAACCTGATGAACCCGGGCAAGATCGTCCGCGTCTAGACGTTTTAGCGCGGGGCGTCGTCTTTCTTCTCGACGATCTCGTACTGAACGTCGGTCACGTGCCGGATCTCGCGCGGTGGCGGCTCGGCCGGCGGCTTTCGGCCGAACAGCCCGGCGATCCAGCTCTTGGCCTTGAAACCCAGGATGGCGATCAGCACCAGCGCCGCCACGCCCGCGATCACCGCGAAGCCCAGCACCGCCAGCACCACGAAGCCGATCAGGCCGAGGATCGCCTGCAACCACACCCGCGCCGGCAGCCGCGCCAGCAGTTCCAGAAACTGCTTGCCGTTCATCCGGCCATTCATGGGGCCCAGCGTTTCTCGAAGTCCCAGACCTCGGGAAAGCCCATCAGCTCGTGCATGTCGCGATACTGCGGGGCCGCCACGCCGTTGCTGGTGCCCTTGTCCTTGAGGTGCGACCAGGCCTGGCGCATCGCCTCGGCGGCGACGCTGAAGCCCAGGCCGGGATAGATCGCGAGATCGAAGCCCCACTTCTTCAGGCGATCCACTTCCACCCGCGGCGTCTTGCCGAATTCGACCATGTTGGCGAGCAGCGGCTTGCTGACTTCCTTGCCGATGCGCTCGAGCTCGGCCTCGCTCTCGGGCGACTCGACGAAGATCACGTCGGCGCCAGCGGCCTCGTAGAGAGCGGCGCGGCGCAGCGCCTCGTCGAGGCCGTGCGCGGTGCGCGCGTCGGTGCGGGCCACGATCATCGTCTCGTCGTGGCGGCGCGCCTCGACCGCGACCTTGATCTTGAGCACCATCTCCTCGGCCGGCACGACGCGGCGGCCGGGCGTGTGGCCGCACTTCTTGGGCGTCTCCTGGTCCTCGATCTGGATCGCGGCAACCCCCGCCGCCTCGTAGCCGCGCACGGTGCGGCGGACGTTGAGCAGGCCGCCGTAGCCGGTGTCGGCGTCGGCAATCAGCGGCGTCGTGACGACCGAGCAGATCATCTCGGCGCGGCCGACCATGTCGGAATAGGTGGCGAGGCCGGCATCGGGCAGGCCCAGCATCGAGGCCGTGGCGCCGTAGCCCGTCATGTAGAGGGCGGGGAAATCCATCTTGTCCGCCACGCGGGCGGAGATACCGTCATAGATGCCCGGCGCCAGGATGAACTCGCCCTTCGCCAGCCGATCGCGCAGCACGCGCGCCTTTTCATTGCCCGCCATGTCGGACTCCTTGCGCGCGAACTACGAAATCGACCGGGGAGCGGCAACCGGTGGCCGCCGCTCCTTCGGATCAGACCGTGACCGGCTTCAGATCGTTGGACCCGGAGGCCTTGCAGAAGGTCGTCGTCTCGGTCGTGGTCTGGCCATTCTTGGTCGCCGTCAACTCGATCGGACGGCAGGTGCTGCCGTCGGCGCGACCGGCCGGCGGGCCGACGGGCCTGGCCGCGACCACGGTCGCCGGCGTCGACGCGGATTGATTGGACGTCTTCTCGACCGTGTAGGTGGTCGGCACATTGGTCTCGGCCACGAAGGCATTCTGCGTCGCCTGGGCAAGCCGCGCCCGCTCCTGGTTGTCGAGTGCCCGGCCCACGAGATTGCCGGCCAGCGCGCCCACCAGCGCACCACCGACTGCGCCACCGACGCTGCCGAAGGCCAGGCCGCCCACGGCCCCACCGACGGCGGCGCCCATGACGGTTCCCATAGCCTGGTTCGACGGACCGCCGCTTTCACTGGTTGTGCAGCCCGTCACGAGTCCGATCGCCGCCACGACGCCGATCAGCTTGATGAGAAATCGCGACCGCACGGTCGCACGGGGGCTCGACAGGGCAACTAGAGCATTCATCGCGCGCATCTCCGTCTGTATTCAGCGGGCTTCATCATAGACCATAAATTCAGACTCTTGCCACGGGCTTCGTCCTCGGCGTCTGCATAGGCCCGGGGGGCGTCGCAGGAGGCCAGGACCAGCCCGCCGCGCACCAGCGCCAGGGCGAGATCGACACGATCCGTATCGGGAATGTCGGCCAACGGATCCTTGGCATCGAGCTTGGTGACCAGGCAACGATAGAGCGGCGTGCCGTCGGTCAGGCGGTCGGTCTGGCGGCAGCGCAGGTTGCGCGGCTTGGCCGCCAGGGCGTTGACCCCGGCCTGCCGCAGCCCGGGCTCATCCACGACATCGACGCCCTGCAGGCGGATTTCGGCGGGATTGTTGCGCAAGGTCAGCACCATCAGCGTCTTGCCGAAATGGTCGAACTGGCCCGCGACCAGCTCGGCCGCCTTGCGCGCATCCTCCTCGGCCTTGCGTTTGGTCTCCGCCTCGGCAGCAGCTTTCTGCTGCGCCTCATCCGCGGCACGCTTCCTCTCCGCACTCTCGGCCTCGACCTTGCGGCGGGCCTCATCCTCGAGCTGCCGCTTCAGCGCGGCATCGGCTTCGGCTTTCTGGCGCGCCTCCAGGTCAGCCTTGGCCTTGGCGTCCTCCTCGGCCTTGCGCTGTTCCGCGGCTTCCTTTTCGGCGCGGAGCTTCTGCGCCTCCTCCTGGAACTTGCGCTTCTCCTCCTCGGCCGCCGCAGCGGCCGTCTGCGCCTTGACCATCTCGGGATCGGGCCCCCGCATGGCCGTCGCGTAGTAGCCCCCGCCGCCAAGGGCCGCGACCAGAACGACGGCCAGGGCGACCCATAGGCCGGTGCGGGATTTCGGCGCCGGCCCCGCCATGGACGTCGAGGGGGACGTCGAGGGCGCCGCCTCGTCCGGCGTCGGCGTCAGGACCGACTGACGGCCGGGTGCCGGCGGCGGCGCCTTGGTCATCATCATCGTCGCGTCCGCGGCAGGCGCCGCAGTCATGCCGAGGATGGGCCGCCAGCCGGCGATCGACTGCGGCCGGTCGCGGGCAGCCACGGCAAGACCTGCATCGACGCCGGCCAGAAGACCCGACGCGAATCCCTTTGGCGCGAGACGCGCGAGCGGCTCGTAGCCATCGTCCAGCATGCGATCGAACGCACCGGGTGGCGTCTTGCCGGCGATCGCGTTGTAGAGCGTGGCGGCAAGCCCGTAGATGTCCGTCCACGGTCCCTGCTTGGCCGACGTCATCTGCTCGGCGGCAGCATAACCCGGCGTGAAGATCGCGGTCATCGCCGACGTCCGCCCGACCATGGCTTCGCGCGCGGCGCCAAAATCGATCAGGGTCGGGTCGCCCTGGGCATTGAGCAGGATGTTGGCCGGCTTGATGTCGCGGTGCAGGAAGCCCGCGGCATGCACCTGTTCCAGCCCGTCGAGCAGCGGCCACAGGATGCGGTCGACTTCATCCGGGGTGAGCGCGCCCTGGCGCTTCAGCCGATCCTCGAGCGTCTCGCCGCTCAGCAGCTCCATGACGATGTAGGCGGTGCCGTTGGCTTCGAGGAAGTCGAACACCTGCACGATCGCCGGCACGCGATGGAGCGTCGCCAGGGTGCGGCCCTCGGTGACGAAGCGATCGCGCCCCCAGCCGAAATCGTCAGCCATCTTGGTCGTGCGCGGCAGGACCGTGGCGCCATCCTGGCGCACCGCCAGCGCCGTGGGCAGGTACTCCTTGATCGCGACCTCGCGGCCGAGCTGGATATCGCGCGCGCGGTAGGTGATGCCGAAGCCGCCCTGGCCGAGAACGGAGACGATTTCGTAACGCCCGATCGTCTGGCCGGCGCGGAGTGCCACGTAATCGATCTCTGGCACTTCCTTTGGCACTTCGCCCGGCGGCGGGGTCGCGGAATCGGTCATCTCGCGCGCCTGCCCTAGACCTGCCGGATCAGCAGTTCGACGTCGCCGATGCGGAGCTTGGTGCCGGAATGGAGCGCCACCGGCGCACCGACCCCAAGCACCGTACCATTGACAGCCGTGCCGTTGGTCGAGCCGAGGTCCTCGACCTGCAACGCCTCGCCGGAGAGGCTGAGGCGCGCGTGGCGGCGCGACACCGTGGCGTGCGCCACGACGAGTTCGCATTGGTCGGCGGCGCGGCCAATCACCATGCCCTGGGGCTGGGTCATCAGCTTGTCGAGGGCGACGTCGAAGGCGTGCTTGTGGCCGGCCGAATCGGGCCCTTCGAAACGAAGCGTGATCTGCGGCACCATCCGGGTCGTCGTGCCGACCGGTGGCATCTGACGCGCGTGGCGCACGTGGAAGATCTGGACGGCGCGACTTACGTTCTTCAATTGCTGGTCGCCGCCATCGGTGAAGGCATACTCGACCTTGAGTTCCACCAGGTCGCGCACCACGCGTGACACCGCGATGCCGCCGGGCTCGGCCAGTGCCTGGATGCGGGCAGCGAGATTGACGCCGTCGCCGAAGATGTTCTGGTCCTCGTCATCGACGATCACCTCACCCAGGTGAACGCCGATGCGGAACAACATGCGCTGTTCTTCCTGCAGGGCCTCGTTGAAGCGCGCCATGCGCTCCTGGATGTCGATGGCGACCCCGACGGCAGTCACGGCCGAACTGAACTCCGCCAGCATGGCGTCTCCCGCCGTGCCGACCATGCGGCCCTGCGACGCCACGATCGCCGGTCGCCAGACCTCGATCTGTGCCGATTTCAGGTGCCGGAAGGTGCGCGTTTCGGCGCCCTCCATCATCCGGGTGAACCCGGCGAGGTCGGCATGGACGATGGCAGCGAGGCGGCGTTGCATGATCACCTCAGTTTAGCGGCCAAATCTCGATTGCGCGCGTGTCGGCGAGATATTTGGCAACCCGGGGCGCCACGTCACCGACCGGCACCATCGCCGGGCCGGCTGGCTCGAGGACGACATATTGCCGTGCCTGTGCACGTACCGTTTGCTCTCCCGGCCGCGCAGGCAGGTCGACGCCCAGGACGGCATGGCCCGGCATCACGATGACCGCGAGCTTTCGCCAAGGGGTGTAGGTCCGCAGCACCGCTGCCAGCGCGACGGCCTTGCTGTCGCAATCGCCGCGGTTCTGCGCCAACAGGGCGGGCCCGGGCAGGAAATCACCGCCACGCCGCGCGACATCACCCAGCGTCGCGTAGGGAACCTGCTGGAAGAAGGCCAGCGCCAGGGTCACTCGGGCCCGATCGTCGTCGGCTATGCCCGCCGTAGCGCCCAGCGCCCTGGCGACGGTCCGCATCGGCTCCTGCAGGGCACGGGTGGCGGCGGCAAAGTCGACCATGATGCGACCTTCGTCGAGGCGCTGGCGCAAATGCCGGTCGAGATAGGCCTTCTGCGCGCGCTGAAAGCGCTCGTTGAGATTCCTGACCAACACCTCCTGAGACGCCGGATCGCGTGCCTTCACGGTCCAGCTCAAGCGGTCGCCCACGCGGCGGATCTCGATCCGGGCGCCGTTGCCGAACCGCGCGGTCTCGTCACGCAAATTCGCCGAAATGTCGTCCCACATGCCGTCGAAGCTGAAATCCCTGAACGAGGCTTCGGCGTCCCGGATGTCCTGACGGGTCAGCGTAAACGCCGTCACCTGCTCGCGCCGGTCGAGATCGCGCCAGCGGTAGCTCAGGCGCTCGTCGCCGCTACGCGTGACCCGCGAGAAGTCGAGCTGCTGAGCCTCAGCGACTCCGCTCCACAGGATCGACAAGACCCAAAGAATCGACAGGGTAGCGGCAAGCCGGCCCAACCGCATGTCAGCGTCCCTTGAAAGCCGGCGTCCGACGCTCGCGCAGGGCCGCCAGGCCTTCCTGCAGATCTTCCGAACCGGCACAGGCCTGGGCGCTCTCGCGGATCGACGGCATATCGGGTGCTGCCTGGGCGAACTGCTCGATCGCCCGCTTCATGCCCGACATGGAGAGCGGCGCCAGCGAAGCGAGCTTGGCTGCTTTCTCTTCGACCTTGGCCTTGAACTCCGCGCGCTCGACCAGCCAGTCGAGATAGCCGACCGCCAGCAACTCGGTGTCGGAGAAGTCCTCCGACAGCAGGAAGGCACGCTTGGCGAAGCTCGGGCTCACCTTCTGGGTGTAGCGGCGCAGGCCGCCCGGATAGTAGTGCAGGCCGAAGCGGGCGGCCGGCATGAAGAACTTCATACCGCGGACGCCGAGGCGGAAATCACAGGCCAGCGCCAGGTCGGTGGCACCGCCGTAGACGCCCCCGTTCAGCGCGCAAAGCGTCGGCATGCGCATCGCCTCGAGGCGATCCATGACCTTCTCGAAGCTGTCGTCACTGCCGGATTGCGAACGCCGCTCGCTGGCCGAGATCGAGCCGAGGTCATAGCCCGAACAGAAGGTCTTCTCGCCCGTGCCGGTGATCACGGTCACACGCACGGCAGGATCGGCATCGGCCTCCTCGATGGCCGCGCGCAACACCCGCAACGCCGCCGGGTCGAGCCGGTTGTGCTTGGCCGGATCATTGAGGGTGATGGTGGCCTTTGGGCCATCGATGGCGAGCTGAACGGTATCTGTCATGTTGCCGCCAAGGTACCCGAGCCGGTCGCCAAAAGCGACGGGGCGCGGCATATTGCGGCCCGGAGGAAAACACATGACTTACACCGCCCCGCTCGCCGACATGCGTTTCGCGCTGCGCGAAGTGGCTGGCCTGGCCCGCGTTTCGGCGCTGCCCGGTTACGAGCATGCCACCGACGACACGGTCGATGCGGTGCTGGAGGAGGCCGCCAAGCTCGCCGGCAACGGCCTGGCGCCGCTCAACCGGGATGGTGACAAGATCGGCGCCAAGCTGGAGAACGGGGTCGTCCGGACCGCGCCGGGCTTTGCCGGCATCTACAAGGAATTCGTCGCCGGCGGCTGGAACTCGCTGCCCTTCGATCCGGAGTTCGGCGGCCAGGGCATGCCGTGGCTGCTCGCCACCACGGTGCAGGAGATGTGGCAGGCGGCCAACATGGGCTTCGGCCTGGTGCTGCTGCTGAACCAGGGGGCGATCGACGCCATCCACCATCACGGCTCGCCCGAACAGCGGACCACCTATCTGCCGAAGATGATCTCGGGCGAATGGACCGGGACGATGAACCTGACCGAGCCGCAGGCCGGCTCGGACCTCGGCCAGCTCAAGAGCCGGGCGGTGAAGAACGGCGACCATTACCTGGTCACTGGCCAGAAAATCTTCATCACCTACGGCGAGCACGACATGGCCGAGAACATCGTGCATCTGGTGCTGGCGCGCACACCTGAAGCGCCCGCCGGTGTGCGCGGCATCTCGCTGTTCATCGTGCCGAAATTCCTGACCGGCGCCGACGGCGCGGCCGGCAAGCGCAACGACCTGCGCTGCGTGTCGCTGGAGCACAAGCTCGGTATCCACGCGAGCCCGACCTGCGTGATGTCGTTCGGTGATGACGGCGGCGCGGTAGGCTATCTGGTGGGCGAGGAAGGCCGTGGGCTTTCCTACATGTTCACCATGATGAACAACGCCCGACTCTCGGTCGGCATCCAGGGCCTGGCAATCGCCGAGCGCGCCTATCAGCAGGCAGCAGCCTTTGCCCGCACCCGCGTGCAATCGAAGGACGACGGCAGCGCCAAGCCCGAGGGAGTCTCGATCGTCCATCATGCCGACGTGCGTCGCATGCTGATGACCATGCGCGCCCAGATCGAGGCGATGCGGGCGCTGGGCTACTACACAGCGGCCGGCATCGATGGCGCCCTGAAGCATCCGGACAAGGAAACCGCCCGCAAGACACAGGATCGCGTCGACCTGCTGATCCCGATCGTCAAGGCGTGGTTCACCGATCTCGGCAACGAGATCGCCTCGACCGGCGTGCAGATCCATGGCGGCATGGGCTTCATCGAGGAAACCGGCGCGGCACAGCATCTGCGCGATGCCCGCATCCTGCCGATCTACGAGGGCACCAATGGTATCCAGGCGCGCGACCTGGTGGGTCGCAAGGTGGCCAAGGACGGTGGCGAGACCATGCTGGCGCTGGCGGCCGAGATGCGCGCCCTGGCCGACGAGATGAAGGCGGCCCCCGGCGACGACCTGGCGGCGATCCGCGCCGGCGTGCTGGCCTCGGCCGACGCCCTGGAAGATGCCACCAGGTGGGTGGCGCAATCGGTCAAGGCGGATCTGGTGACGGCACTGGCGGGCTCGGTGCCGTTCCTGCGGCTGGCCGGCACGGCGCTGGGCGGCTGGCTGCTGGCCCGCAGCGCCCTGGTCGCACAGGGCAGGCTCGCCACGCGCGACGGCGACCCCGCCTTCCTGGAAGCCAAGCTGATCACGGCGCGTTTCTATGCCGAGGTGATCCTGCCGCCGGCGCTTGCCCAGCTCGGTCCGCTCAAGGCCGCTGGCCGCACCGTGTTCGCGCTCAAGGAGGACCAGTTCTGACCGGGAGCCTTGTTGAGCTGCCACCGGACGAGGCCCGGGCGTTTGCCGGACGCTTCGACCTGGCGGCGTTGGAGCGCGGCTTCCTCGACGATCCGTTCCCTTACTATCACGCGCTCCGCCGCTTCGCGCCGCTGAAACGCCTTCCCGACGGCAGCGTCTTTCTCTCGCGCTACGCCGATGTTGCTCTGTGCTATCGCGATGCCCGCATGAGTTCCGACAAGAAGGCCGAGTTCGGCCCGAAGTTCGGCATTGGCACGCCGCTCCACCGCCATCACACGACCAGCCTGGTGTTCAACGATCCGCCGCTGCATACGCGCGTGCGCAAACTGCTGGCCGCCGCCTTCACGCCGCGTGCGCTGGCCACGATGCAGCCCAGGGTCGAGGCGGTGGTCGACGGACTCATCGCCCAGCATACCGACCGTGGCCGCATGGACCTGATCGAGGACTTTGCCTTCCGCCTTCCCGTCGAGGTGATCTGCGACATGCTGGGCGTGCCGGCCGGCGACCGCGCGCCCTTCCGCCGCTATTCGCTGGCCATCCTGGGGGCGCTGGAGCCTGTCGCCGGGCCGGAGCGGCAGGCCGCCGGCAACGCTGCAGTGTCGGAGTTCTCGGCCTATCTGGACGGTCTGGTGGCGGAGCGGCGCAAGCGGCCGGCCGACGATCGTGACGTCCTGGGCGTCCTGATCCATGGCGAAGTCGACGGCGAACGGCTCAGCCACGAGGAGCTGGTGCAGAACTGCATCTTCCTCCTGAACGCGGGCCACGAGACCACGACCAACCTGATCGGCAACACCATCGACGCGCTGCTGCGCTTTCCCGACGAGTTGCGGCGGCTCGGCAGAGACCCCGGGCTGATCAGGAGCTGCGTCGAGGAAGGGCTGCGCTTCGAGAGTTCCAACCAACTGGGCAACCGGCGCCTGACCGCCGACCTCGAGATCGGCGGCGAGAAGCTCGCGGCCGGCACCTACATCCATATCGGCATCGGCGCGGCCAACCGCGACCCCGCCCAGTTCGCCGAGCCCGACCGTTTCGATGCGGCCCGCGAGCCCAACCGCCACTTCGCCTTCGGCTCGGGCGTGCACATGTGCCTCGGTGCCGTTCTGGCACGCATGGAAGGCACCATCGCCATCGGCCGCCTGGTCGCGCGCCTGGAAGGGCTGCGGCGCGATGGCGACTATGAACGCGGCGGTCGCGCCCGCTTCCGCGGCTTCAACCGCTATCCGATCGCCTGGGGCGCCTAAAACACTTTCGCCCTATGGACGCGCATATGCGCGTCCATACCGTGCGAGGGCAGGCCGCGGCGCACGATCTCGAAACCATGCCGGCGATAGAGCCGGACGTTGCCCTCCGCCATCTCGGCGGTCTCGAGCGACAGTTCCCTGAGGCCGCTCGACCGCGCGATTTCCTCGACCCGCTCCAGGAGGAAGCTCCCCAGGCCTGTGCCTTGGCGCGCCGGCGCAACACCCAGCCGGTCGATGTAGATGCCGTCGTCGCGCCGCTCGGTCGCGGCGACACCCACGATCTCTCCGTCCTCCAGCGCGAGGTAGACGTCGCCGCGCTCGATGGCGGCGGCGAGGAAGTTGTAGTGGTGGGCCGTGATCTCACGGCCGAGGTCACGGATGTAGGGCGTGAACGCCGTCCACAGGATCCGCTGGGCACCCTCCCGCTCCGACGGAACGGCCTTCCTGAACGTCAAAGCCATGGCGGAAAGCCTAGCAAAGAAAAACGCCCGGGGCAGTGCCACCGGGCGTTTTCGAAGGTCGTGGAGAAGAGGCTTACGCCGCTTCCTGCTGCTCGGCCGGCTCGGCCGACGGACCGCTATCCTGGCCCTTGGCGGCAGTGTCGCGCTCGATGAATTCGATCACGGCCATCGGCGCGGCGTCACCGAAGCGGTAGCCCGCCTTCAGCACCCGCAGGTAGCCGCCGGCGCGCTTGGAGTAGCGCGGACCGAGCGTGGTGAAGAGCTTGTCGGCGACGTAGGGGTCGCGCAGGAAGCCGATCGCCTGGCGGCGGGCATGAAGCCCGCCCTTCTTGCCGAGCGTGACCAGCTTCTCGACGATCGGACGCAGGTCCTTCGCCTTGTGAAGCGTGGTCGTGATCTGTTCGTGCTTGATGAGAGCACCGGCGAGATTCATGAACATCGCCTTGCGATGCTCGGAGGTGCGGTGGAATTTCCGACCGCGATTGCCGTGACGCATGACTAAATCCTTCCAACCGGCCTAGTACGGCTCTTCCAGCCGCTTTGCCATTTCTTCGATATTGTCCGGCGGCCAGCCCGGGATTTCCATGCCCAGGTGGAGGCCCATGCCGGCCAGCACTTCCTTGATCTCGTTCAGCGACTTGCGGCCGAAGTTCGGGGTCCGCAGCATCTCCGCCTCGGTCTTCTGAACCAGATCGCCGATGTAGATGATGTTGTCGTTCTTCAGGCAGTTGGCCGAGCGCACCGACAGCTCGAGCTCGTCGACCTTGCGCAGCAGGTTGCGGTTGAACGGGAAGTCGTCCTGCTGCTCTTCCTTGCGGACCTCGCGCGGCTCCTCGAAGTTGATGAAGAGCTGGAGCTGGTCCTGCAGGATGCGGGCGGCGAGCGCCACGGCGTCGGCCGGCATCGTCGTTCCGTTGGTCTCGACCGTCATAGACAGCTTGTCGTAGTCGGTGACCTGACCGACGCGGCTGTTCTCGATCTTGTAGGAGACGCGCTTGACCGGGCTGAACACCGAGTCGACCGGGATCAGGCCGATCGGCGCGTCTTCCGGACGATTGGCCGAGGCCGGGATGTAGCCCTTGCCGGTGGCGACCATCAGTTCCATCGAGATCGAGGCGCCGTCGTCGAGGGTGCAGATCAGATGCTTCGGATCCATGATCTGGACGTCGCCCGGCAGTTCGATCATGCCGGCGGTGACTTCGCCCGGGCCGACGGCGCGGAGGTAAAGACGCTGCGGGCGGTCGCCCTGCATCTTCACGGCCATCGCCTTGATGTTGAGGACGATGTCGACCACGTCTTCACGGGCGCCGGGAATCGACGAGAACTCGTGCAGCACGTTGTCGATCTTGATCGACGTGACGGCGGCACCCTGCAGCGACGACAGCAGCACGCGGCGCAGCGCATTGCCGAGCGTGAGGCCGAAGCCGCGCTCGAGCGGCTCGGCGACGATGGTCGCGGTGCGGCCGGGGTCCACGCCAGTCTCGGTGACAAGCTTCTCCGGCTTGATCAGATCCTGCCAGTTCTTCTGAAGCACGGGGGCTACCTCTCTAGACCGGTGTTCTGCGGACCAACCCACTCATGCCGGGGGCCCGCGACTGTATCTTTCGGAACCGGCGACGAATGCCGCGGTTCGCTGGACGGCCCGTCTCCCGCGAGGGAGCCGGCCGCCCGGTATCCAAATCAGACTCGCCGACGCTTCGGCGGGCGGCAGCCGTTGTGCGGGATCGGCGTCACGTCACGGATCGAGGTGACGGCGAGGCCGACGGCCTGCAGCGCGCGCAGCGCCGACTCGCGTCCCGAACCTGGACCGCGCACCTGGATCTCCAGGGTCCGCATGCCGTGCTCCATGGCCTTGCGGCCGGCACCCTCTGCCGCCATCTGGGCGGCGAACGGCGTCGACTTGCGCGACCCCTTGAAACCCTGCTGGCCCGACGACGACCAGGCGATGGTATTGCCCTGCGCGTCGGTGATGGTGACGATCGTGTTGTTGAACGAGGCGTTCACGTGCGCGACGCCCGCGATGATGTTCTTGCGTTCCTTGCGACGGGGACGCGCGGCGGCGGTGGTGCCACTCGCAGCGGCTGCAGGCTTGGCCATGATCCGATTTCCCTCGACTTACTTCGTCACTTTTTTCTTGCCGGCGATCGGCTTGGCCGGGCCCTTGCGGGTGCGCGCATTGGTATGCGTGCGCTGGCCGTGGACCGGCAGGCCGCGGCGGTGCCGCAAGCCCCGGTAGCAGGCAAGGTCCATCAATCGCTTGATGTTCATCGCCACCTCACGACGCAGGTCGCCTTCGACCGTGTAGTCGCGGTCGATGGTCTCGCGGATGCGGATGACCTCATCGTCGCTCAGCGTGTTCACGCGGCGCGCGAGTTCGATCCCCACTTTTCCACAGATCTCCTTGGCTTTCGCCGCACCGATCCCGTGGATGTATTGCAGTCCGATTTCCACCCGCTTGGCGGTCGGAATGTTCACGCCGGCTATACGAGCCAAAATCCCAACTCCTTCAAAGACTTACGGCGCGCAAGCGCGCGCCCGTCAGATGTTCCGCTGGCCCCGGAAAAGCGCGCGATTATAGGTACCTGCGCCCCCGAGTCAACGGAACTCACTCTTGTCAAGCCCCCGCCAAAACGGTGGAGATTTGACGGTAAACAGCGTCCATCGGGGCCATCCCATCGACCTTCCGCAGCACCCCTCGGGCGCCGTAATAGGGCAACAGGGGCTCCGTTTGGGCCCGGTAGGCGGCCATGCGGGTCTTCACCGTCTCGGCATTGTCGTCCTTGCGCCGGGTGAATTCCTTGCTGCCGCAGACGTCGCAGACGCCTTCGGCCTTGGGCCGCTTGAACTTGTCGTGATAGCCCGCGCCGCACTTGGCGCAGCTGAACCGGCCGACGATCCGCTCGGTCAACGCCGCTTCGTCGACTTCCATCTCGACCACCCGGTCGAGCTTGGCACCACTGGTCGTCAGCATGCGGTCCAGCGCCTCGGCCTGGGCCTGGGTCCGCGGGAAGCCGTCCAGGATGAAGCCTTTGGCGCAGTCCGGCTGGGCAATGCGGTCCTCGATCAACCCCACCATCAGGGCGTCCGGTACCAGTTCGCCCCGCTCCATGATGCCCTTGGCCTTCTTGCCGAGCTCGCTGCCCGAGGCGACGGCGGCGCGCAGCATGTCGCCGGTCGAGAGCTGCGGAATGCCGTGTTTCGCGACGATCCGCGCCGCCTGAGTGCCCTTGCCCGCCCCCGGCGGCCCCAGGAAGATCAATCGCATCAGCGCCTCGCCCCACGCAGTTTCGCCTTCTTGACCAGCCCCTCGTACTGATGGGCCAGCAAGTGCCCGTGGACTTGCGCCACGGTGTCCATGGTCGTCGTCACCACGATCAGCAGCGAGGTGCCGCCGAGCAGGATGATCGGGATCTGGGCATAGGTGATCATGAACTCGGGGATAAGGCAGACGATAGTCAAATACGCCGCCCCGAGCACGG
>JBQTJT010000144.1:0-16250 GCA_052386855.1 Reyranella sp. | reverse complement strand
TTTGGGGGTATGTCTTGTCGCCCTTTGGGGGCGTTTTTTCAAATTTCTTTTCTTTTTCGCCCGGTGCCGGGCGGCTGCATGTTCTCATGTTGCTGCCCGGGGGCGGGCGGTCCGGAAGATGATGAGTCCTCGCTCTAGTAAACCGACTCGAGGATGGGCACGATTTCCTGCGCGCCGTTGATCGGGCGCGGGTTGCTGAACGTCCAGTCGTCGAGCATGCAGTTGGTGGCGATGCGCTGAAGGTCCTCGCGCCTGACGCCGACGTCGCGCAAGCGCCGGGGCAGGCCGAGGCCTGCGATGAAGCGGTCGAGCACCTCCGATGCCGGCTGGCCGGCGGCGCCCAGGGCGGCGCTGATCTCGGCCTGACGATCGCCATTGACCTCGGCGTTGAAGGCCAGCACGGCCGGGAGCATGACGCAGGAGGTGTAGCCGTGCGGCACGCCGGCGCTGCCGCCCAGCACATGGCCGATGGCGTGGCTGGCACCCATGCGCGTGCCGGTGACGATGGCGGCCATCGAGTTCCAGGCGCCGATCTGGCAGTCGAGCCTCGCGGCAAGGTCGGCCGGATCGCGCTTCACCGCCGGCAGGCCGCGGCCGAGCAGGCGCAGCGCCTGCAACGCGGTCGAGTCGGTGTAGGCGTTGCCGTCGATCGAGCAGAAGGTTTCCACCGCATGATCGACGGCGCGGATGCCGGTCGAGAGCCATAGCCACTCCGGCGTGTGCACGGTGACGGCGGGATCGAAGATCACCACCAGCGGAATGAGGCCGGGGTGGATGTAGGCCTGCTTCAGCCGCAGCCTGGGCTCGGTGATGCCTGCGCGGGCGTTAAACTCGCCACCGCTCAAGGTGGTGGGCACGCAGATCTGGCGGACGCGGGGCGCGCGGTACTGCGGGAAGTGGCGCTTGCCCGTCGTGTCGTCGACCACGGTGCGGAAAGGTTCGAGCCCGTCCGGCTCGCGAATGTCGTGTTCGAGGCAGATCGTGACGGCCTTGCCGCCGTCGGTCGTCGAGCCGCCGCCGACGCTCACCAGCAGGTCGCAGCCGGCCTCGCGGGCCTTGTTGGCGCAGGCGATCACCGCGTCGCGCGGGCTGTGCGCCGGCATCTCGTCGTGCACGCCGGCGTAGCGGTCGCCCAGCGCCGCGGCGATCCGGTGGACGGTATCGGTGCTGCGGTTGAGCGTGCTGCCGGCCAGGATGAACACCCGCCGGGCGCCCAGCCGCGCCGCGGTTTCCGCCACGGTCCCGGCGGCCGGGCGGCCGAACACCACCCGTTCCATTGCCGTGAAGACGATCTCGCCGGCCCGCATGGGATCGCTCATGCGTGGCACTCAGCGCAGCGGCGGCGGGTACATCTGGCCGCCCTGGTTCCACAGGGCGTTGATGCGACGGCCGAGCTTCAGCGACGAGCCCATGCCGAGGTTGCGCTCGTAGATCTCGCTGTAGTTGCCCACCTGCTTGACGATGTTGTAGGCCCAGTCCTCGTCGAGGCCGAGCGCCTTGCCGTTGCCCGGCACGACGCCCAGGAAGAGCCGCACCTCCTGGTCCTGGGAGCGGCGCTCCTGGTCGACGTTGGCGCGGTTGATGTCGCGCTCCTCGGCCTCCAGCATGGCGTAGTGGGTCCACCGCACCACGTCGCGCCACACGGCGTCGCCGTCGCGCACATAGGGGCCGAGCGGCTCCTTGGAGATGACCTCGTTCAGCATGATGTAGCCCTCGGTCTTGCCGCGCCGCACCAGTGCCGCCGCCAGCGCGGTGGCATCCTGGGTCACGGCGGCGCAACGGCTGGCGAGGAAGGCGTCGAACATGGCATCTGGCGTGTCGAAGCCGAGCGGCATGACGCTGAGCTTTCGAACACGGAACCAGTTCACCATGTTGGCTTCGTGCGTCGTGCCCCGGGTGAAGCAGACGGTGGCGCCCCCCAGCAGGGTCGCCGTCTTGATGTTGAGCTTGGCGGGCACGACGAAGGCCTGGCCGTCGAAATAGTTGATGGCGGCGAAGGTCACGTTCATGCCGGCATCGCGCTGCAGGGTGACGGTGGAGTTGCGGGCGAGCACGTCGATCTCGCCGGCTGCCAGCACCTGGAACCGCTGCTGGGCCGTGACCGGCACGAACTTCACCTTTTTTGCGTCGCCCAGGACCGCGGCCGCGATCGCGCGGCAGAGGTCGACGTCGAGGCCCTGATACTCCTTCTGGGCATTGAGGAGCGAGAAGCCCGGCGCCTGTCCGTTGACGCCGCAGATCAATTCGCCGCGCTTCTTTACCGCGTCGAGGGTCGACTGCGCCGACGCCGGCAGGGACCAGAGCGCAGCCGCCAGTGCGACGATACCGAGACGGTAGACGATGTGCATGGCTTTTCCCCCAAAACGCCGGGGAGCAGATTCGGCCACCCCGCATCGCTTGGCAAGCCGGGCTGGTTGAGCGGAGGCGCCAAAATTGCCACCCTCCACCGAACGCAGGAGAGGACATTCAGGATGAAGGGCAAAAAGGTCGCCGTGGTCGTGGGCGCCACCTCGAAGTGGCAGGCCGATGGCCGCAACACCAAGCTGGCCCACGGCAAGGCGGTCGACGACAGCGACCTGCCGGTCGGTGTCCGCTGGGGCATCGGCGGGGCCATCGCGCAGAAGTTCGCGGCCGAGGGATTCCTTGTCGTGCTGACGACCCGCAGCAAAGCCAATGCGGCGGGCCTCGAGGCCGCGATCCTGAAGCAGGGCGGCGATTGCAGGATCGTCGAGCTCGATCTCTCGAAGCAGGAGTCCGTCGCCGCGGCCTTCGCTACGATCCGGAGCGACGCCGGCGATCCGCATGTGCTGGTCTACAACGCGGGCTATCTCGAAGGCCGCGACCTGCCGCCGGAGAAGGAGCTGCTGGAACATATCCCGATCGAAATGTTCGATACCGCGCAGCATATCGCGAGCCGCGGGCCTTTCCTCGTGGCCAAGGAAGTCCTGCCGGCGATGCGCAAGCGCGGCGAGGGGTCGTTCTTCTTTTCCAACAATTCGAGCTCGCTGCGCGGGCGCAAGCGGATGACGGGGCAATCGCTCTACTATCCCAGGGTGATGATGCGCACGCTGGCGCAGGTGCTGACCGAAGAATATTCCGAGCATGGCGTGCATGTCGCCAACGTGGTGATCGACGGGCTGATCGACTCGCCCGGCACGCACGCGCTGCCGCACGCCAAGCAGAACCCCGATCGGGTGATGAATCCGGTCAAGATCGCCGAGGCGTTTTATTATCTGCACACGCAGGACCGCTCGGTGTGGACGCACGAGTTGCAACTGACGCCGTTTTCGACCAAGCCGAGTTACTGATGACCGACCTCGACCGACTGACCGCCGCCCTCGACGGCAACCCGGCCCTGCAACGGCGCGCGGCGCTGGCGGCGCTGTCGCTCAACGTGCTGAGCGACGGGCAGGCCACGACCGTGAAGGTCGGCTCTCGCATTACCGTCACGGCAGGCGCAACCCCCGATGCCGCCTTCAGCCTCGCGACAACGGCCGCCAACTGGGCCGAGTTTGCCAAGCCGGTGCCGGCCGTCGGTTTCCAGAGCCTGGTTGGCATGCAGCGCATGGGCCATCTCAAGGTTGATGGCGACATGGTGGCCTATGGCCGCAACCTGATCTTCCTGGAACAGCTCTTTGCCGCCCTTCGCCCCGACGCGCCGGTCGAACGGCATGAACCGGTGGGCGAGCCGACGATCGAGCCCGCGATCGGGCGCTATCTCAGGCTCGATCTCAACGGCCGGCCGCACCGGATCTATTTCGAGGAGGCGGGCCCAGAGAAAGGGGGCGGGATTCCGCTGGTCTGCCTGCACACCGCCGGCGCCGACGGGCGGCAGTATCGCGCGCTGTTGAACGACGACGAGATCACCGAGCGCTTCCGCGTGGTCGTCTTCGACCTGCCGTGGCACGGCAAATCCTCGCCGCCCCCTGGCTTCGAGCGCGAGGCCTACAAGCTCACCACCGATCTCTATGTCGACACGGTGATGGCCGTCTGTCGCGCGCTAAAGCTCGAGCGGCCGGTGGTGATGGGATGCTCGATCGGCGGTCGCGCGGTGCTGCATCTGGCGCTGCGCCATGGCGATTATTTCCGGGCGGCGATCGGGCTGCAGTCGGCGACGCATGCCGAGGCAGGCGCCGACACGCGGCTGCGCGATCTCGGCGTGTTGTTCCGGCCCGACGTGCATGGCCAGGAAGCCGCCGTCGGCTCGGTGGCCTGCCTGATCTCGCCGACCTCGCCCAATGCCGACAAGTGGGAGACGCTGTGGCACTACATGCAGGGCGGGCCCGCGGTGTTCATGGGCGACCTGCACTACTATTTTGCCGAGGGCGATCTCCGGAACGGCCTGCTGGACGGGCTCGACACGAAGAAATGCCCGCTCCACCTGCTGACCGGCGAATACGATCTCTCGGCCACGCCCGAGCTGACGGCGGAACTGGCCAGGCTGGTGAACGCCACGTCTTTCCAGGTCATGGAGGGGCTGGGCCACTTCCCGATGTCGGAAAGTCCGCAGCAGTTCAGGCGTTATTTGCTGCCGGTGCTGGGCCGCATTGCCGGGTAGAGGCGTGCATTTTTGCCGCCCCTGAAATTGCCCGATTCCTGATAGACACCCGGGCCATGAAGCAAAACGACTGGAAGATCGCAGCCTCCCTCGCGGCCACGATAGTGCTCGGTGGCTGCGGCTGGTTCGACGGCAGCGGCGGCATCCCGGCGCATATGAAAGATGCGCGTCCGGGCGCCGACCGCGCGGCGCCTGTGGTCAAGGCGCTGCCGCCGCCGGAGGGCAATCATCCCCACGAGGCCGGCGTCGTGCCGGCCGACGAGACGGGCCGCGGCGCCGCGGCGATCGGGGCGACGCTTCAGGGCAAGGGCGGCCAGAAGGCCCAGAGGGACGAGGCGGAGAAGCAGGCGAGCGAACTCTCCCGCAAGGCGAGGGAACAGCGCGCCGAGCGTGAAGCCGCCAGCGAAAAGACTGCGGCGCCCGAGGAGACGGCGCCCGCTCCGGAGCCGCCCGCAGCACCAAAGGATTGACCGGGCGCTCGCGCGGCCGGAGACTCCCTTCCGCATAAAAATGGAAGTCGGGGGGAGGCCGTCGCGGCGCCATGACAGGTTGGTCGGTTCTCCTCACGCGCAAGCCCGTTGCCGACATCGTCGCCGCCGCCGACTCACCCGGCCGGCGCGTCCCCCGGGTGCTCGGTCCGGTCAGCATCGCCGCCATGGGCGTGGGCGCCATCATCGGCGCCGGCATCTTCGTGCTCACCGGCACGGTCGCGGCGCTGAATGCCGGGCCGGCGATCGTGATCTCGTTCCTGCTGGCCGCGATCGCCTGCGCGCTGGTCGGCCTCTGCTACGCCGAGCTCTCGTCCTTCCTGCCGGTGGCCGGCAGCACCTACACCTATACCTATGCAACGCTGGGCGAACTCGCGGCCTGGGTGATCGGCTGGGACCTGATCATGGAATATGCGCTGGGCGGCGCGGCGGTGGCCGTCGGCTGGTCGGGCTACCTCACGAGTTTGCTGGCGATGCTGGGCGTGGCGCTGCCGCCGCAACTGGTGGCGGCGACGGGGCAGATGGTGGTGCTGGCCGATGGCACGAAGGCCGCGGCCATCGCCAACCTGCCGGCCGCCGCGATCGTGCTGCTGCTCACCGTGCTGCTGGTCGGCGGCACCAAGGAATCGGTGCGGCTCAACAACATCATGGTCGTGGTCAAGCTCACGGTGGTGGTGGCCTTCATCGGCCTCGGCGCTTTCTACGTGAACAGCGCCAACTGGCAGCCGTTCGTGCCGGCCAACACCGGCGAGTACGGCTCGTTTGGCGTGAGCGGCATCCTGCGCGGCGCCTCGATCGTGTTCTTCGCCTATATCGGTTTCGATGCGGTCTCGAACTGCGCCCAGGAAGCCAGGTGCCCGCAGCGCGACATGCCGATCGGCATCCTGGGCTCGCTCGGTGTCGCCACCGTGCTCTATGTGCTGGTGGCCGGCGTGCTCACCGGGCTGGTGCCCTACGCGCAGCTGAACGTGCCCGATCCCGTCGGCAAGGGCGTGCGCACCATGGGCCACGAATGGTTCTCGGTGTTCATCGAGCTGGGCGCGCTGGTCGGGCTCACCACCGTGATCCTGGTGCTGCTCTACGGCCAGAGCCGGATCTTCGCGACCATGGCCAGCGACGGGCTGCTGCCGGAGGTGGCCGGCCGCCGCATCCGACCCTGCGCACGCCGTGGATCAGCCAGATCACGGTCGGGCTCGTGGTCGCGGCCGTGGCGGCGGTGGCGCCGATCGACACGCTCGACGAGCTGGTGGGGGTGGGCACGCTCTTCGCCTTCATCCTGGTCTGCGCCGCGGTGATCTATCTCCGCATCATCGACCCGCACACGCACCGGCCGTTTCGCGTGCCGTATGTGCCGTTGGTTCCGACCCTGGGAATCCTGGCGTGCCTCGGCCTGATGTCGGGCCTGGCGCCGTCGACGTGGCTGCGTCTCGTGGGCTGGCTGACGATCGGGCTGGTCGTCTACTTCGCCTACAGCCGATATCACTCGCGCCTGATGAACAAGTGACAGCCTACGCCGGCCTGTTCGCGGCCTCGTTCCTGGCCGCCACGGTCTTTCCCTTCCAGTCGGAGCTGGTGCTGCTCGGGCTGCTGCTGAGCGGCGACCATCCGTGGCCGGTGCTGCTGGCGGTGGCGACGGTGGGCAACGTGCTGGGTGCTGTGGCGAACTGGGCGCTCGGCCGGTTCTTCAATCACTTCAGGGACCGGCGCTGGTTTCCGGTGAAGCCCGGGACCTACGCCAGGGTCGAGCGCTGGTACGCGCGCTACGGCGTCTGGTCGCTGCTGTTCGCCTGGGTTCCCATCGTCGGCGATCCGCTGACGGTGGTGGCGGGCGCCCTGCGCGCAAACCTCGCGCTGTTCGTCGTGCTGGTGACGGTGGGCAAGCTCGGCCGCTACGCGGTGCTGGTCGCGGCGACCCTCAACTGGATGTGAGTGCGTCGTCCTAGAAATCGGCTTCGGCGACGACCGGCCAGCGCGGGACCTCGTTGATCGAGGTCTTCGACTTGAAGTCGCCGAGGCGGCGGGGCGTTTCCAACGGCTCGAGGTTCCGGACTTCCCAAAAATAGAGGCAGGCGGCGTCCTTGGCCTCGGCCGTCGGCGGACGCCGCGATGGATCGGGGTGCTTGCCATGGCGCGGGCCGCCTTCGACCGCGCGCACGACGGAGCCGAGCGTGCCGGTCCACGAGAACTGGCCGGGCTTGAACAACGGGTGCGGCGGGATCGAGGCGTAGATGAACACCGGCGCGCCGATGGGCAGCAGCGTATCGGCCTCGTGGCCGCTGCCGAAGAAGACGCTGGCGCTGAGGCCGGGCACGCTGCTGGCCGATTCGAGGTGCACGCAGGGCACGGGAGCCAGGACGACGGGCCGGATCATGGAATTTCCTTCCTAGGAAGCGTTCAGTCCCATCTTCGCGAATTCGTCGGCGATGTCGGGCCGGATCGCCTTGGCGGCCGCTATGTCGGCGTCGCCGCCCTTGTGGTTGCCGGTGCGGCGGCGCGCGATGCCGCGGCCGTAGAGCGCGATCGCATTGCCGGGCCGCAGGCTCAGCACCTGGTCGAAATCCTGCAGCGCGCGACCGCTGTCGCCCTTGCGCAGCCACGCCATGCCGCGTCCGGCCATGGCATCGAAGTCATCGGGTTGCAGGCGGAGCGCGCTGTCGAATTCGGCGATGGCGCGGTCGTACTGGCCGAGCCCGGTCAGCGTGAGGCCGCGATTGTAGAGCGCGTCGATGTCGCCGGGTTTCAGCCGCAGCGCCTGGTCGAAATCCTCCAGCGCCCGGGCCTCGTCGCCCTTCAGGCGCCAGGCGATGCCGCGATTGTTGTAGGCATCGGCGAGGTCGGGCCTGAGCCGGATCGCCTGGCCATAGTCATGGATGGCGCGATCGAGCTCGCCGGCGGCGGCCAGCGCCAGGCCGCGATTGTAGAAGGCGGTGCCGGTGTCGCGCGGCGTCTCGCGGGCCCAGCGGATGACGGCGTCGCAGCCCTGGATGGTCCGCGCCGGCGTGGCCTCGCCGTAGCACCAGCGGTTGAACTGCGGATAGCCCTGGGCGTGGGAGGCGGGCGCAAGGGCAAAGGACGCGAACACAAGCGCCGCCGTCGCCACGATGATCGTGTCTCGCATCGCCCCCAGCCCCCCATGGCCGCAAGAGCTTAGCGCTCCCGGCGCGTCGGCAGAAGCGGCATGGGTGGCACCGATCTTGCTTTGTATGGCCTTGACTGGGGAAGCAGACAGGGGAGGCGATCATGTCGAAATCATCGATCCGGCGCAGCGTCGGGGCCGGCGCGCTTGCGGCGCTGGTGCTGGCGGGGCCGGCCTTCGCGCAGGACAAGGTGCGCTTCCAGACCGACTGGATCCCGTCGGGCGAGCACGCGATGTACTACGGCGCCTGGGGCAAGGGCATCTATGCCAAGCACGGCATCGACATCACCATCACGCGCGGCTACGGCTCGGGCGACACGGTGACCAAGCTGGCGGGCGGCGCGGCCGATTTCGGAGTGGCCGACATCGCCGCCGTCATGACGGCGCGGGCGCGCACCAATGTGCCGATCAAGACCATCGCCGTGCTCTACAACGAATCGCCGCATTCGCTGTTCGTGCTCAAGAGTTCGGGCATCACCAGCTTCAAGGGGCTGGAGGGCAAGAAGATCGGCATCACGCCGGGCAACAGCCACCGCTTCTACTTCCCCGAGGTCGCCAAGAAGGCCGGCACCGATCCTTCCAAGATCGTGTGGACGAACATGGATGGGGCCGCGATGGCGGCGCAGCTCATCGCCAAGAACATCGATGCCGCGCCGTTCTATTCGATCCACTATTATTACATCAACAAGGCGGCGGTGAAGGCCGGCGAGGAAATCCTGCCGCTGCCGTTCGTGGCCGTCGGCTTCAAGATATACGCCGCGACGCTGATCACCTCCGACAAGATGATGACGGAGAAGCCCGATCTCGTGAAACGCTTCCTGGCCGCCAACAAGGAAGCCTTCGAGTGGGCCAAGGCCAACCCCGAGGAGGCCTGCACGCTGCACGTCCAGCGCTTCCCCGAGGTCGCGCTCGACGACTGCATGGGCAGCGTCAAGGCGGTCATGGAGTTCGTGTTCAACGACCACAGCAAGCAGTTCGGCTGGGGCAAGGAGAGCCCGGAGCGGCTGAAGTTCTCGTGGGAGACCATCCAGTCGGCCAACGAGCTCAAGCCCGACTTCGACTACAAGACCACGATCGACACGAGCGCCGTTCCGAAGTGATCACGCTCAACCGCGTCACCCGCATCTTCGACTCGCGCGACGGTGACCAGATCACCGCGCTCGAGGACGTGTCGCTGGCGATCGGGACGAACGAGTTCATCACCCTCGTGGGACCGTCGGGCTGCGGGAAATCGACCCTGCTGCGCATCGTGGCCGGCCTGATCCTGCCGACCGCGGGGACGGCCACCATCGGCGGCCAGCCGATCACGGAGCCGCGGTCGGAGACCGGCATCGTCTTCCAGGCGCCGACCCTGCTGCCGTGGGCCAGCGTGCTCGACAACGTGCTGCTGCCGCTGCGCATGATGCGGCGCATGGACTCGGGCAGCACCGACAAGGCGGCCGCACTGCTGAAATTGGTCGGATTGGACGGCTTCGAAAGCAAGTCGCCGCGCGAACTGTCCGGCGGCATGCAGCAGCGCGTGGCGATCTGCCGGGCGCTGGTGCACGAGCCGGATATTTTGCTGATGGACGAGCCGTTCGGCGCGCTCGATGCCCTGACGCGCGAGGAGATGACCATGGAGCTGCTCAGGATCTGGGGCGAGCGGCCCAAGACCGTGCTGTTCGTGACGCATTCGATCACCGAGGCGGTGGTGCTGGCCGATCGTGTGGTCGTGATGTCGCCCAGGCCGGGCCGCATCGCCGAAATCATCGACATCAAATCGCCCCGGCCGCGCAGCTTCCACGTCGAGGGCGATCCGGCGTTCCACGACGCCAGCCGCCGCATCCGCCAGCTCATTTTCGGGAACCGCCATGTCGACCCAGGTCGCGCCGCCGCTTGAAAAGCCGCGCCGTGCGGCGCGGCGCAAGCCACCGTCCGCCGCGCTCTACGAGGTGGTGGTGCCGCTCATCGCCACGGCGGTGGCCTTCCTCGTCTGGGAGGCGATCTACCAGGCGTTCAAGGTGCCGTCCTACCTGGTGCCGCCGCCCAGCGCGATCTGGAACGAGACGATCGCGATCGGTCCCACGGTGTTCTGGCATTCGCTGGCGACGCTAAAAACCGTGCTGCTGGGTTTCCTGTTCTCGATCGCCATCAGCCTGCCGCTGGCGGTGCTGCTGACGGCATCGCCCGCCATCGCCTCGGCCATCTATCCGTTCCTGGTGTGGACGCAGTCGGTGCCCAAGGTGGCGCTGGCGCCGATCCTGGTCGTGGTGCTGGGCTCCAACGAGTTGCCGCGCATCGTAATCACCGTGCTGGTGGCCTTCTTCCCGCTGGTGATCTCAAGCGCCACCGGGCTGATGTCGGTGCCGCCGGAGCTGATCGAGCTCAGCCGCGCCTGCCGCGCCTCGAAGTGGAGCGAGCTGTGGCGGATCCGCCTGCCTTACGCGATCCCGTTCATCTTCGCCGGCCTGAAAGTCGCGATCTCGCTGGCCGTGGTCGGCGCGGTGGTGGCGGAATTCGTCAACGCCGATGCAGGGCTGGGCTTCCTGATCGTGACCTCGACCGCCTTCTTCAAGGTGCCGGTGGCCTTCGGAGCGCTCATAATCCTGTCGATCATGGGCGTGGTGCTGTTCCAGATCGTGGTGATCGCCGAACGCGTCTTCTTCCCCTGGTCGAGCGGCAACGCGCCGATCGCTTCGTGAGGCGGCGTCTAAAAATAAGGATGTGAGATGGCAAAATCACCGATGACCGTGATCCGGGGCGGGCGCGTGGTCGACATCAAGGGGCACTCCGCGCCCAAGGCCGACATCCTGGTGAAGGACGACACGATCGTGGAGATCGGGCCCAAGGTGTCGGCGCCGGCTTCGGCCACGGTGATCGATGCCAAGGGCAAGCTGCTGCATCCCGGGCTGATCAACGGTCACACCCACAGCCACGGCAATCTCGCCAAGGGAATGGTCGATCGCGTCACGCTGGAATTGCTGCTGACCGCGGGTCCGTACATGAGCGGCGCGCGCACGCTCGAGGACAAGTATCTTTCCAGCCTGATCGGCGCCGCCGAGATGGTGATGAAGGGCTGCACCGCGGCCTACGACCTGGCGGCCGAGTTCCCGATGCCGACGGCCGAGGGGCTGGCCGCGATCGGCCAGGCCTATGCAGATGTCGGCATGCGGGCCATGGTGGCGCCGATGGTGGCCGACACCAGCTTCTTCCAGGCGATTCCCGGACTGATGGACCAGCTGCCGCCGTCGCTGCAGAAGGCGGTCGAGGCCTATCGCTTCTCGCCCTACAAGGCCAGCATCGCGCAGATGAAGAAGGCGCTGCACGGCTGGAAGCTCGACAGCAAGGGCGTGCACCTCGCCGTGGCGCCCACCATCCCGCACCATTGCAGCCGCGAGTTCCTGCTGGCTTGCCTGAAACTGGCCAAGGACTACGACACCGGGCTGCACAGTCATGTCTCGGAATCGAAGGTGCAGGTGGTGGCGGGCTACAAGCTCTACGGCACCTCGCTCACGTCCTACATGGATTCGCTGGGCCTGGTCGGGCCGAAGTTCACCGTCGGGCACGGCGTATGGCTGGACGGCGACGACATGAAGCTGCTGGGCGACAAGGGCGCCTCGGTCTCGCACAATCCCGGCTCCAACATGGTGCTGGGCAACGGCATGGCCGACATGCGCGCGATGCTCGACGCCAAGGTGAATGTCGGCATCGGCACCGACGGCGCCTCGTGCTCGGACAACCAGAACATGTACGAGAACCTGCGGCTGGCCTCGATGGTTTCCAAGGTGCAGGGGCCGGACAACAGGCAGTGGATCACGACTGAGGAGGTGCTGCACGCCGCCACCGTCGGCAGCGCCCGCGCGCTGGGCCTCGGCGACAAGATCGGCAAGCTTGAGAAAGGTTATAAGGCCGACATCGTCTTCCTCGACCTCGTCAACGTGAACTGGATCCCGTTCAACGACCCGACCAACCAGATCGTGCACACCGAGGACGGCTCAGGCGTGCACTCGGTGATGATCGCGGGCCGCATGGTCATGGAGGACCGAAAGCTCCTCAACATCGACATCGCGCAAGTGGCGCGGCTGGCGGAGAAGGCGCGTGAGCGGCTGGCCAGGGGCCGCAAGCCCGCGAAGGCGCTCTACGACAAGGTCGAGGGCATCGTGAACACCTTCTGCCCCGGCCTCGCCAGGCAGCCACTGCATATCGATCGGTTCGGCGGCTCGCACTATCACTATGGCAAAGGCGGGCACGGCCACGCCCACTAGCGCCGCCGTCATGCGGCGATGACGCCGATCAGCGTGTCGTGCAGCCAGAACACCGCGACATAGGCCACGGTACCGATCGCGATCACGATCGCATCGGCCGCCTTGAAGCCGTCGACCTGTGCCGCGCCCATATCGCCCCGGCGTTTCAGTGCAATGCGGTCATAGACCGCCCAGGCGAGCAGGCCGCCGAACAGCAGCATCGAGCCCAAGTCGCCATTCACCAGCAGGTGCGAGAGCGCCCAGGCCTTGACCGCGACCAGCATGGGATGGCGCAGCACCGACTTGATCTTGCCGGGCGGCGCGTAGGTTGCGGCCAGCGCCACGAAGGCGAACCACAGCAGGAAGAGGGCGATGGGATGGAAGATCGCCTGCGGCGGGTTCCAGACCTGGATGTAGCCGGCACTGCGGTAGCTCGAGAAGCCCCAGACGATCAACACCAGGCCGACGGCCGAGACCAGCGAGTAGAGGCCCTTGTAGCCGCCTTCGCCCAGCCGCCCGATCACTGCTGCCCGGGTACCGCGCATCGTGGTCAGCGTGTGGACTCCAAGGAAGAGGATGAGGCCGAGAATGAGGAGAGACATGGGCTTACCTGAAATCCTCGGTCGAGGCCCTGGGCTCGTAGCCGGCGTCGCAGCCCAGCACCTTGGTGAAAGTCTCGTCGACCAGACGGGCGACGTCGGCCGGTTCGTTGCCGGCGGTACCGACGGTGGCAAAAGCGTTGGCGTCCCAGTCGACCAGTTCGAGTTCCATATCCTCGAGCGCTTCCAAGGCACCGCTCAACTCCAGCCGGGTGAGCGGCTCCTCACTATAAGGATAAGGTGAGATATTGATGGAATCGGCCATGACCTGGATCGATACGTCGGTGCCGCCGGCGTTCACCGCCTCGATCGTGCAACAAAGCATGCCGCTTTCGTTGGGCAGCCCGTAGATGTCGGCGATGGCCGCCACGATCGCTTCCACCTGACGCTGCGCCATTCCCGTCCCCTGACTGACATCGAATCCCGGGCTTTTCCGCCCCGGCCGCAGGGACATCATGATTTCGGACACGCGGCGGGGCAACCTTGGCGAGGGCCCCCACGTTGCCCGTGGACCCGCCTCATCAGGGGCAGGTCAGGGGGATATCATGCGACGGTTCAGGGTCACTTTACTTGCGGCGCTACTGCTTTCCGGCACGTCCGCGCTGGCGCAGCAACAGCTCGCGCTCAGCCGGGCGCAGGACTGTGCGCCGGCGGAGCCAGATTCGGTGCAGATCAGCTGGACGGCGCCTTGCGACGGCGACGGTTGGCTGTTCGATACCGAGACGGGCTGCCGAATGGCGGACTGGCATCCGGAGCCGGAAGACAAGGTGACGTGGAGCGGCGCTTGCAGCGCCGGGCTGAAGCACGGCAAGGGCATCCTGCAATGGACAGAGCACGGCCAGGCGATCGACAAGTTCGAGGGGACCTATCGTTTTGGCCGGCGCGAGGGCCCTGGCCGCTACGTCTGGAATGAGAACCATCGCTTCGAGGGCAACTATGCCGACAACGTGCCCGACGGCTACGGCACGCTGCAGATTGCCGGCCAGACGCTGGCGGGACAGTGGCACAACGGCTGCCTGAAGGACGGCGGGCGGGTGGTGGCGATCGGCGTGCCGCGCAGCTCGTGCATGGCAGGCGAGGACCGCCCCCTGCGGTCAGCTCAGCAGTAGGCCCACCTGCTCAGGTCAGCCCGAGGTTGCGGCCTCGGCGCGGCCGAAGGTTTTGACCTTGCCGTCGTCGTAACAGACGACATAGCGGTTGGTCATGGTCCACGGCGTGCGGCTCCAGAAGTCCTTCAGCACCGTGTAGTAGGAGCATTGAGTGCCGGGGGCATGCGCCACGGTTTCGGGCTCGCCCAGGAGGGTCTGCACCTGGTCCGGGCTCATGCCGGCCCGAACCTCGCCCACGGTCGAGGAGGTGACGCAGCCGGCAAGCAGACTTGCTGTCAGAAAGATCGACACAAAGCGCGACATGGCGGCATTTTACGCCGAGGGCCTCGGAGCGGGAAGCCCTCCGCCGAGGCAATATTTAGCCGTTGTCTAGATCAGATAAAGCCCGATCCCGATCAGGCCGCTGGCCACGATCGGGATGGCTGGGTTGATCTTGGTCAACATCAGCAGCGCGAACACGCCAATGGCAAGGGCGGCGCTCGGGATGTCGTAGATCGCGCCGCGGGCGAGGACGATGCCGCCGGCCAGCACCAGGCCAACGGCGACGCTGCCCAGGCCACGTTGGATGGCCGGCCGCCACGGCCAGTTGGCGAGACGGTTCCACAGTCTGCCGATGCCGAAGGTGAGGAGGCCGGTCGGCAGGATGAAGGCCACGAGCACCACTGCTGCGCCAGGGAGGCCCGCGACCTGGGCGCCGATCGACGCCACCATCATCATGTTGGGCCCGGGCGCGAGCTGGCCGAGGCTGTAGTAGTGCATCAGTTCGGGGAAGGTCACCCAGTGATAGGTGTCGACCGAGAGCTGTTTCAACTCCGGGAACGCGGCCATACCGCCGCCGACCGTCAGCAGCGAGATATAGCCAAAGACAGCGGCCAGATCGAGGAGCTGCTTCATGACGCCGGCCCCCTGGGCGGGGCATCGACTGGCTGGGCATCCGGGGTCTTGGTCGGGGCCTTCCGGGGCCGGTGCCACCAGATGGCGAGCGCGCCCATGCCAAGCAGGGCAAAGGGCACCGGGACATGGACGAAAGCGACCAGCACCGCCGTCACCGCCACGAAGACATAGTCGGCGATCTCGGTCAGCATCTTGGCGCCGAGTTGCACCAGGACGACCGTGATCAGCCCGACGGCGCCGGCCGCAATGGCATGCAGGAAGGCTTTCGATACCGGGTCGTCGCCGCCGATGCCGTAGGCGAAGGCGGCCGCGGTCATGATCGTGGCGCCGGGCAGGCACATGCCCAGCGCCGCCACGAGGGCGCCCGGCCAGCCACGCAGGCGGTCGCCGGCCAGGATCGACATGTTGGTGGCATTGAGGCCGGGCAGGCTCTGGCTGATCGCCATCAGCTCGACGAAGGTCGCGTCGTCCAGCCATCGGTAGCGGACGACCAGGCCAGTGCGGAGATAGGCGATCACGCCACCGCCGAGGCTGGTGGCCCCCATCATCAGGAAGCCCAGGAAGAGCCGCCACAGCGAGGGCGGCGGCGCCACGGGCAGGGCAACGGCCGGCGGCTTGCTCATTCGTGGGCTTGTGGCGGGTTGCCCTTCAGGCGGTAGACCGCGCCTGTCTTGGTCGTGGTGAGCGCTATCCAGTCGCCGGCGACCTGCTGCAGCTCCAGAAAGAAGCGCTCGCAGGCCTGCAAGGCCTTGTGGCTGATGTCGGCCGGGCCGGGGAAGCGGAGCTGGTAGGCGAATTCGCCGACGAAGGCATGGTGATCGCCGCGCGAGCGCCAGAGGCCGAGGTTCGCGGTGGCCGCCGTGTGATGACCGAAATCGAGGAAGCAGATGTCCTGCAGCAGTTCCTCGACGATGGTCTGGTTGACCAGCGAGACGTCGGCGGGGCCGTCGGACGAGATCACCGACAGGGCCGGGAAGATCTGGGTGAGCTCGGGCAGCGACATGTGGCCGAGCGACGACATCACGATGCGCGCCGCCTGGGGCGCCTGGCTCAGGCCAAATTCGACATTATGCGAGAGCAGCCGCCGTATGCCACCGATGCGTTCCTTGAGCGGCATGATCTCGAGCTTGAACTTGATCTTGTACTTGCCGTCGATGTGCGGCCGCACATCGAAAGCCTGGGCCATAGCCAAGTCGTCGCTGCGGTTATTGAAGACGATCTAGGGATCGCCGATGGCAAAACC
>JBQTJT010000143.1:0-7632 GCA_052386855.1 Reyranella sp. | reverse complement strand
GCTGGAATTGCTGGAACATGCCGCGCAGGGCGAGCGTTCGGTCGAGCGCCTGGCCCAGCTCACCGGCCTCTCCCTGGCCAACGCCTCGCAGCATCTGCAGGTGCTGCGGCGGGCGGGCTTCGTGCGCTCGCGCCGCGACGGCAAGCGCATACTCTATCGGCTGGGCGACGGGCCGGTGATCGAACTGCTGGGGGCGTTGCGGCGTTATGCCGAGCACAGCCGTGCCGAGGTGCGCGGCATCGTTTCGAGCTACTTCGACCGGCTCGATTCAATGGAGCCAGTGTCGCGCGAGGCGCTGCTGCAGCGGCTCGACGACGGCAGCGTGGTGTTGCTCGACGTGCGCTCGGAAGACGAGTTCGCGCTGGGCCACCTGCCGGGCGCGCTCAACATCCCCTTCGCCGATCTCGAGCGTCGTCTCGCCGAGTTGCCGAAGGACACGCAGATCGTCGCCTACTGCCGCGGCCCCTACTGCGTGCTGTCGTTCGAGGCGGTCGCCGCGCTGCGCGCCAAGGGCTACGACATCAAGCGACTGGAAGATGGCTTTCCCGAGTGGAAGGCGGCGGGTCTGCCGGTGGGCACCGTCATCGCAGCGCCTCGGCCAGCGCCGACGCCTTCCGCCACACCTGCTTCTGGCAGATGAACAGCACGCAGCCGTCGATCGTCAGCGCATCGCCGCCGGACCGGCGCACCGTGGCGCGGTAGGTCTGGCCGTCCTCGGGATTGTAGATGCGTCCCGCCCAACCGCCATCCGGCGACGGTGTCAGGTTGGAGAGGATGGCAAGGCCGAGCAGCGGCCGCGTGCGCAGGCTGGTGTCGGTGTTCTGGGCGTCGAGACGCGGCCGGCCCTTGTCGTCGACCGCGTCCCACAGCCAGCGGATCGTGCCGCAGAGCGTCGAGGCCCCGGCGCAAGGCGCCAGATCGACGATGGCGCTGACACCGGGTGTCGCCCAACGTCCGAGCACGTCATCCCCGGCCATCGCCGCCGGTGCCGCCGCGAGGAGCAGCGCCGCCGAAAGCACGACCGCCCTCCTCACGACCGCACCTCAAGTGCGGCCGGCGATGGCGACGGTGACGCGACGACGGCTTCGAACTTCCGGCGGTAGTTGGGATGTCACATGCTTAGCCCCCGGTCGCGTCCGAATGCCCAGTCGACCGTGCCCCCACGAGACATGACGCCCATCACTTGGCTCCCCAAATGCCGCTCCAGCGCCGGCCGCCACGGCACGAGCTGGAAGCCCAGACCATCGTCGATCATGGCGAAGCGACCGGAAGAGAGCGTCACACGCTGCCGGTAAAGGCCGGCGACATGCTCACCGCTGGCGGAGGGCCGGTGTACCAAGCCAGTCTGAGCCGCGAGCCTTGCCGACGCTTCGTCCAGCTCCCGCCGCTTCAGGGTATCGAGCAAATCGCGGGCGAAGATGACGCGCTGACCCTGCCGCTTCGCCAAACCTTTCTCGACAAGGTGATCGACACGCCGGCCCATCGCTTCGCGCACTTCGGCACCGAACGCGCCGCCGTTGGTTGCCGGCTCTCGTGCCAAAAGCTGCCGATCGACCCAGGTCGCCCCGGGAGCGGTAATCTGCGCCTCGATGGCGAGATCCGACCGTGTGGCGAGCGACAGACGCCTGCGCCCACTGGCATCTTCATAGGAACGCGCCTCAACGATCGCGCCGGGCGGGGCATCGCCCGTCATTTCCAGATCGGAGAACTGCAGATGATGCGTCCGGCCGTCGACGCCTTCGACGATGGCGTAGGCTGAACCCTTGAGCTCGTCGTGCAGCCCTCTTGCGACGAGGCGGCCGAGCACCGGGTCGGTGGCGGCATCGCCATGCAAGGCGAAGCCTGCGACATCCGGTTCGCGGCCCGTGCCGGTCAATGCCCTGTGCATCGTCTTGATAATGTCGCCACGCATCGAGAGTTCGCGCAGCGACTGTTCGAGGCCGGGTTTCAGCGTCCAGGACGCCGGGCCGATCTGCTCGGCAAGCCCCAGTCGCTCGAGCTTCTTGGCACGGCCAATCATCAACGGGCGCAACTTGGCATCTTCACCGGGAGCGCCGGGGCGTAGATCGGCGGCACCGCCGTTCTCGTCGGCGATGTTGCGCAAGGCTCGATCGAGGCCGGTCCAGCGCTCGGCATCAACCTCCTTCTCCAGGGCGGATCGAACCTCCCGCTCGCTTCTCGGTCCGAGTTCCAGGGTGACACGTCCGGCAGCGCGGTCGCGGAAGCCGCGGCCGATATAGGCGCGGCTGATCACGAGATCCTGGCCATCGTTGGCCTGCCCGCGGATCAGGACATGAACATGCGGATTGTCGGTGTTCCAGTGGTCAGTCGCCACCCAGTCAAGTCGGGTGCCGAGGTCGCTCTCCACATCAGCCATCAGCTCGCGCGTAAAAGTGCGGAGATCCTCCAATTGGGCAGCGTCTTCCGGTGAAATGATGAACCGAAAATGATGCCGGTCGTCCTCGCACCGTTCGGCGAAGGCACGCTCGTCAGCGGCGTCCGATGCGGCGTCGAACATCCGGGCATCGGCGCCGTCCCGGGTAACGCCTTCGCGCTTCAGGTAGGCGATGTGTTTGGGGAGCGGCGCCGAGCGGAACCGTGTGCCGTGATGGCGGACCACGCGCGCCTTCATCACGACGCGTCGCGAGGTCGACTGCAGCGACAGCGAGAGGGCGGCGCGACGGCCTCGCCCAAATCGCGAGCGGCTCGCGCCGGCCCTGTTGCGACCGAAGCTCTGGCCGATGTGTCCGGCCTTCTTCGCGGCGCGCATCACTTCGCCGACGAAGCTCTTTGGCCGCCTGGCGCCCGCGTTGCCGTGGCGGATGCCACCTGGCCGGACGCGGAAGTCCTCGTCTCGGCCGGTCATGATGGGGAAGCCGGCTGCAAGATCGGGCGCTGGCGGTCGAGGCGTTGAAATCGCTCGGGTTTCGCGGTGAAGCGCCAGCCGGACGAAGTACCGGAAGGCCTGAAACACTCAACCCAACCAACCACTTGCGCCCGCCCGGAGGCGGCGCTTTTCCCTTGCCGTCCGTTGGTTGGGCTCCTCTGCTTCACGTCACCGGCGCTCAAACGTGCGCCATAGCCCGCCAGAAGGTGACGCAGGCCGATCAAGGTCATGGCCGTCCCTTCCGGCCGGACATTTTGGCGAACAGCCCGTCGGAGAGCGGCGCGAGTGCGGTCCGGCGTTGCGTCATTCCGTCGGTGGAACGCTGCTGCATCTGCGGACTGGATGTCGACGGAGATAGGGCAGAGCCGGTTGCCGAATGCGGTACAAACAAAGGGGCGTCACTCCATGTGGACGCCGTGGCCGTGGCAACATTCGTTCCGCCGTCTGTCCGAACACCGATCAGCGAAGCGACAGCCGCTACATAGGACAGCGTTTCCGATGGAAGCGGTCGACCGGTCGCGAGATGGTTCTCATAACGACCCGGGCCCGCATTATAAGCCGCGAGAAAGCCAGGCGCGCCGTAGCGGTCGTGCAGCTCTCGCAAATAGGCAGCACCTGCGGCGATGTTGTCGTGCGGGTCATATGGATCGGCACCCAGGCCGTAGCGGAGTCGAAGCATGGTCCAGGTGTCGGGCATGATCTGCATCAAGCCCATGGCGCCTTTGGGCGACAGTGCACGCACATCGCCGAGACTTTCCGCCCGCATTACGGCACGAATCCAGGACGACGGGATCGCGAACCGCTGCGCGGCCTCCGTCACGAAGCCCGTGATGCGATCCGCTGTAACGACGACGCCTGGGAGCTTCGCACCGATGGGTTCAGCATGCGCGACATTGACGCCGACGAGCAGCATGATCGTCGTGGCGCGGCACAGGTAAAGTCGCCATCCAACCTTCAGCCGGCTTATCCGTTGGTGGACGGCGGTGGGCGATAAGGCCGGAACGGGGGAGGAAGCGAGCCGCTCTGCTTGCGGCAACACGAGTCTGTGCTTGAAGGGCTTGGACATGGTCAGTTGTCCTCTTTGATCCAGAGGGGATCGGCCCGGCCGACGATGGTCGTAGCGGGAAGCGGCCCGAAATAGCGACCGTCGAACGAGTGCTCGGACTGCCAATTCATCAGGAAGACCTCGTGATCGGCGACGATCCGGCAGCCCTGCCAGCTGGGCAGGGTTCGTCCGAGATGATCGCAATCGAGCGCATGACCCATGGCGAGCCCGTCAACGGTGATCGTGCGACCGATGCGGCAGACGGTCTGACCTGGAAGGGCGAGGATGTGTTTTAGGAGCGGTACGCCCATCGCCAGATACCCGCGCTTGTCGAGGAAGGCGGCGAGGGCTTCCGGAGGCTTGACCAGGACAAGCCCACCGATGTGATGGCTGCTGGCTGGATTCACCAGGTAGAGGCCGATCGGGACACTGGCGCTGGCATTCCAGACCAACTTCGGGCCGGGATGAAGCACCGCCAGAGTTCCCGCGAAGAGCGCCGCCAAGCAGGTTGTTGCGATCCAGCCGACCCGCGTCATGCGTCGATCTTCTTGCGCAGAAGCCAGGCCCGGTGCTTCTCGTGGCTGTATGGACGCGGCGTTTCCCCAGCGGCGAGCCGGTTGTGAACATGTCGCCAGTGATCGGGACAGGCGTCTGCCGCGTCGAGGCCGATCCGTTCGACCGTGTCGATCGCCTGTAACACCCGCTCGACCCTGGGCCAGCCGGAGACCCTGAGGAGGATTTCCCCACCGGGGCGCACATACGGGACGCTCGAGAAGCCCTCGCCGCGTCGAACGGTGCGGAGAATATCGATCCGCGAGATGATGGTGCCGAAGTCGCCCGACGCCCAGCGGACATAGGCGACAACGCTGTCTGGTGCGAAGCTCAAGACGCGACGGCGGCGATCGAGGATCTGCTCTGCGACATCGCGGCCGAAACGGATCCAGTGCTCGATCCGCTGCTCCACCCAGATCAATTCGATGTGGGTGAGCGTATCCTGATGGAAGCGCGCGGTGATCATCGCGCACCGTTCCGAGCTTTTCCCCCGTCCCGGTGGCGGTCAACTACAGAAGAGTTAGATTCATGGGAGTTAGACTCTGAGTTAGGCAAGCCGGAAGCCGTTGTTGCGCCTGATGAATTCGGCCGTGCGGGTTCCTGATAGCACGTGGGGTTGGTTCCCGATGGCACGTGCTTGTCGGTTCCCGATAGCACGTGGGGTTCCACATATTGTCCACGGCCGGCCGTGGATAATTTGGTAGGTGCGAACGCCAGCAGTTCGCGCCCGCCGGCGTTACGCTCGATGAGCAGCCGGTACCCCGGAAGGGGTTGGCGGCGCACGATGTCGCGCAGTTCGAAAGCGAACCGTTTGAAGGGCGAGAGGCTGGCCGATTTGACATGGAGGTGGCGAAACTCAAACCGCCATCCGTTGGATTGGCGGCCTGCGTGCTTGCGAACCACGCGATAAAGCCAGCGTTCAATGCCGCCGGTCAGGGCAAAATATCCGCGGTCGATCGTCAGCACGAGCGCATCGTCGAGGACCGCTCGATAGAACCAGTCCGGCACGATCAGATCGATTCCGTCGGCATTTCCATGCGCGTCGGCGCGCTCCGTCCATTCGTTTATCCAGGAGAAGCGATGCATCCGGCGTTCGTTGATCTGGCGCAGTGACGTGGCGACCGTCGTCGATTGGAGACGGTCGAGGGCGGCTTTCAGGCGGTGATAGGCGCGCGCACTGGTGCCGCGGCCGGTGAAGGTCAGGATTTCGCGCGGCCTCACTGCCATCAGGCGCGACGTTCGCAGCCCGGCATCTCGGGCTTCGACGATCTGGCTGGCGACCCAGATCAACACGTCGGCATCCCAGATCGTCGCCATGCCGTGTTCGGCCACCGCCTCGACGCGAATGGTGATCCCATTCGTCCTGAAGTCGATTGGCGTGGTGCGGTGGGTTTTGGCGAGGCTGAAGAATGGATAGGCCATAAGGTCTTGCGCATCTCGAGGCGCAAGATCGCCCGGCAGCGCCCGAAAGAGTTCGAGTTGCTCGCGTTCGGAACGGGGACGGTGGTGCGCCGACATGCTTAGCGGCGCTCCCGACCGGCGTGGACCGGCATGCTCGACGTTTGGCGCTTCGCCGGCAGCACGGTCCCGGTGCCGGGATCCGATGTCGATGCTTTTGCGCCTGATGCCACCCAGGTTTGGAGATCCTCGAGGCGATAGACCACGCGTCCGCCGAGCTTCGAATAGCGGGGACCTGTGCCGTAGATCCTGTGCTTCTCGAGCGTGCGAATGGACAGGCCGACAAAGCGGGCGGCCTCAGGCGTGCGCAGATAGGGTGGTGGTAGAGCGGCTGGGTTGGCGGACAAAGGGAGCCTCCGTGATCCTATGGCGCGCCGTCGAATGGCGGCGGCTGTCGGGGATCACGATGGCGGAGCGGGGAGTGCTTGAAATAGGGCGATGTCGCGGGCCGATGAGATCGCCCCACCCGGAAAGCAGGTCTACGAACGCCCGCGATAAGGATGCAGAAGCAGTCGGCGGTAGCCGCCCTTCATCATGGCCACCCCGAGACGCACGAGACGAGCGGTGCGATCGCGCAGTTCATGCGAGATCCACTCCCGTTTCGGAACAGCGCTTGCGCCAAACAATGCACCGGCGATTTGGCGATGGGTGGCGTCGTCAAGACGACCGTCGAGTGCGCGCAGGGCGAGGGTGAGACGGTTTCGCCGTGCCTCGGAAAGCGCTGCTGGATTGGGGCCCGGGTGGCGGCCGTTCAGGGTACGCCAGAGACGCAGTGCGGCAGCCATCCTGACTTCGAATAGTCGATCAAACGGGATGAGGACCGCGGGCGGATCGGCTCCAGTGCCGTCCAGGTGAATGCGCAGCACGGTGCCGCGGCGGTCGAGGAGATGATCGCCAGCTTCGACGGTCAATGCTGGATCGAGCGACGGGAGTCGAAACTTAGGATCGGCGAGGTTTGGTGGAAGTTGGGTGAGTGCAATCACACTCGGCAGAGCTTGTGCAGTCCAAAGCGTGGCCTCCGGATCGGTCGCCGTCGCGACATCGCAACCCCCAGCGCCGGGCGAACGCATCCGCCTCGGCTTGGTCGAGAGAATTGTCGCGGGCGGCTTGTTCGAGGCGTTCCCGATCCCGCACGAAATCCGGGTTTCGATGAACGAACTGAAGAGCAAATCCAGGAGCGTCGAGGGACCGGAGACCCTCGTACTCCTCCGGCGACCGCCAATACGCGCGGCTCATGAGCGTGCTACTCCGTAATCGAAGCGACATGTTCTCAGTTGAGCGCGCAGGATGCACAACCGGGCGTTGCCCCGTTAGCGACTCGCTTTGCAACATCAGTTGCCGTGCGCGCAAGCAACCAATTGTCAGTGCGGCGCAAGATCCCGCAGAAGATGACGATAGCCGCTCTCGGTCATCCATTTGGCGCGGGCGAGATGACTTTCCCAGACCTGCCGGGCGCGTTCGGGCTCGCGGTCAGGATCGATGTGCAGCACGATGTTTGCGACCTCGCGCCAATCGGCCCCTTCGGCGTCAGCGTCGAGCAGACGCAAATACGTCACAAGATGCTGCTCATCGTAGCCGGTTAGGACGGCCTCAACCGGGACGGTATCAGACACAGGCGGATCGAGTAGCGGCTTGGCCATGGTTCACGCTGCTAAAGTTCAAGTTGCATAATTGCATATCACCATAGGGT
>JBQTJT010000142.1:0-34594 GCA_052386855.1 Reyranella sp. | reverse complement strand
TCAAGAAGGTCGAGGAGGCGATCGCCACCGGCGACAAGAAGGCCGCCCAGGAGGCGCTGCGCGCGGCGCAGCCGGAGATCCAGCGCGGCGCGATCAAGCGCATCGTCACCAAGAATGCCGCCTCGCGTCGCGTGTCGCGCCTCAGCGCGCGCATCAAGGCGATGGCCTGATCCACGCCACTCTCCTTCAGTGGATATGAACGCCGCTCCAACGAGCGGCGTTTTCTTTTGTCGAAAAATTCTTTCGACAACGAAGAGCCAAAAAAAATTCGGGCGCATTCGACGATGAACATTTGGTCGCCAATTGGGCGAACGACATACGATTCGCGTTTATCGTCCCGCATGGGCACGCAGGCGCTAGATATTGCGCTTCGCTGCGCGCGCTGCGCGGCAAAAAATAGAATCGTCGGAGTTGTCAATCGAGTCGCGTGAGGAACAGTCTGAATAGCGTGCGGCGTTCTCCGTTGAATCGTTTGCGCTCGTCATCTGGTCTGCTAAGAGTCCGATCATCGCGACGGGGCGTGGGGCGCTGGAACGCGAGCCAAGGCGGAGACGGGGGGCTTCCTCTTCGCCAAAAACGAACGAGGGAGAGCCGCAGCGATTTCTGCATCAGCGATGATCGAAAGATGAAGCGTCCCGACAACGACGCTCAATCAGAATTTTTTATCGCTTCTGCCGCGCTGCATGTCTTCCCGTCGTCGTTGGCTCGAGGTTCGACGCCCTGCTTCGACAAATGAAAAGCGGGGGCCATGTCGAAAGACAACAAGTTTGCCGGCACATACGAGGTGTCCCCCGCAGCCGGCTATGCCGGCGACGTGGCGCCGGCGACGGCCTGGAAGATTCTCAGCGAACGCAAGGACGCGGTATTGGTCGATGTCCGGACGCGACCTGAGTGGAGTTACGTCGGCCTTCCCGATCTGGAGCCGTTGGCCAAGAAGCCGGCGCTGATCGAGTGGCAGGAATTTCCGAGCATGCAGCCCAATCCCGATTTCGTTTCTGCGCTTTCCGGCGCACTCACGGACAAGGACGTACCGCTGCTGTTCCTTTGTAGGAGTGGAGTCCGATCGGCCGCAGCGGCGAAAGCCATGACCGCGGCCGGCTACAGTATATGTCTCAATGTAGCGGACGGCTTCGAAGGGCCCCTGGATGCCGAGGCCAAGCGCGGCTCGGCAGGGGGATGGAAGGCAGCAAGGCTTCCGTGGAGACAGACGTGAACCGAATTCAAACGCCGGTTACCGGCACCAATAATGAAGCATCGTACGACAAGAAGAGCGTGGCGGGGGCCGAAATGGATGAAATTGCCGGCCGCAAGGAGTTGGAGGCACACTGGGTGCGCGTCTGCGACCGGCTGCGCAAGGAAATTGGCGACAAGGCTTTCAAGACCTGGTTCGGCGAGGTCGAACTGGGCGAGCTGAAGACGGGCAAGCTCCGTCTTTATGCCCCGACGCGCTTCGTCCGCGACTGGGTCGGCCGCCACTATGGCGACCGCGTGCTGGCCTACTGGCAGGCCGTGGCGCCCGACGTGAAGAGCGTCGAGGTGAACCTCGTGCCGCCGCCGGCGCCGCGCCGGCCGAACGAGATCATCGCCGTGCCGCCGCTGCCGTCGTCGCAGAACTACCAGCCGCCGATGCCGCGCATGGGGCCCTCGATCGGCCGCGGCGGCGACGAGGCCTTCGCCGGCCCGGAGGCGCGCTACACCTTCGCCAACTTCGTGGTCGGCAAGCCCAACGAGTTCGCCTACGCCGCCGCCCGCAACATCGCCGAGCAGGACCGGCCGATGCCGGAACGCAACCCGCTCTATATTTTCGGCGGGGTCGGCCTCGGCAAGACCCACCTGATGCACGCCGTCTGGCACGCGCTGCGCGAGCGCGATCCCAAGATCCGCGTGCTCTACCTGACGGCCGAGAGCTTCGTGAACCGCTTCATCCAGGCGCTGCGCACCAAGAACACCAACCAGTTCAAGGAGCTGTTCCGCAACGTCGACGTCCTGATGGTCGACGACGTGCAGTTCATCTGCGGCAAGGAAGCGAGCCAGGACGAGTTCTTCTTCACCTTCAATTCGCTGGTCGAGCAGAACAAGCAGATCGTGCTCAGCTCGGAGAAGCCGCCGAGCGAACTGCAGGACATCGAGGAGCGCATGCGCTCCCGGCTGGGCAGCGGGCTGGTCGCCGACATCCATTCGTCGACCTATGAGCTCCGTCTCAGCATCCTGCAGACCAAGGCCGAGAACGCCCGCGTGCCGGTGCCGACCGCCGTGCTCGAATTCCTCGCGCACAAGATCAGCACCAACATCCGCGAACTCGAGGGCGCCCTGAACCGCGTCGTCGCGCACGGCCAGCTGATCGGCCGCGAGATCACCGTCGAGATGGCGCAGGACGTGCTGCACGACCTGCTGCGCCAGGCCGACCGCAAGGTCACCGTCGACGAGATCCAGCAGCGGGTGGCCGCGCACTACAACATCAAGCTGGCCGAGATGAGCTCGCCGCGCCGCGCCCGCTCGGTTGCCCGGCCGCGCCAGGTCGCTATGTATCTCGCCAAGCAGCTCACCACGCTGAGCCTGCCGCAGATCGGCAAGCGCTTCGGCAACCGCGACCACACGACGGTTATGCACGCCGTGCGCAAGATCGAGGAGCTCAAGATCTCGGACCTCTCGATTGCAGAGGACGTGGAGTTGCTCAAGCGGCAGTTGCAGGGCTAGCAAATCCCCTGCTGGAATTGTGAAATGGGGCCCCGGAGGGCCCCATTTTCATGGAACGAGCGGGGTCTAAGGGCCTCAAATTACGGGCGAAATCGCTTTCCGCCGGCTGCTTGCGTGCTATAGTCTGCGACCGTTCCACCAGGGTGTTCTGCAGCCTGGGAAACGGGGTGTCTAAACCGCATTTTTGGCCCCTCGTTACAGCGACCCCATCATGAAATTGACGATCGAACGGGCAGCCCTCTTGAAGGCGCTGGCCCATGTCCAGAGTGTGGTCGAGCGGCGGAACACGATCCCGATCCTGTCCAACGTCCTGATCACCGCCCAGAAGGGCCGGTTGAGCCTCGCGGCGACCGACATGGACCTCGCCATCACCGAATCGGTGGACGCGAACGCCTCCAAGAACGGTTCGACCACGGCACCCGCCCACACGCTCTACGAGATCGTCCGCAAACTGCCGGACGGCGCCCAGGTCGAGCTGGAATCGGCCTCCGACGGCGGCACCTTGGTGATCCGGGCCGGCCGCTCGCGCTTTACGCTCCAGTGCCTGCCGCCGGCCGACTTCCCGGCCATGAGCGAAGGCGACCTGCCTTATCGCTTTCAGCTGCCGGCCACCGACCTCAAGGGCATCATCGACCGCACCCGGTTCGCGATCTCCAACGAAGAGACGCGCTATTACCTGAACGGCATCTACTTCCATGCCGCGACCTCGGGCGGCACCCAGGTGCTGCGCGGCGTGGCAACCGACGGCCATCGCTTGGCCCGTGTCGAAGTCCCGCTGCCCAAGGGCGCCGGCGAGATTCCCGGCGTGATCGTGCCGCGCAAGACGGTGGGCGAGGTCCGCAAGCTCCTCGACGAAAGCGACGGCTCGGTCGACATCGAGCTCTCCGACACCCGCATCCGCTTCGCCAGCGGCAACGTCACCCTGGTTAGCAAGCTGATCGACGGCACCTTCCCCGACTACGAGCGCGTGATCCCGACCGGCAACGACAAGATCCTGAACGTGCCGTGCAAGGAATTCGCCCACGCCGTTGACCGCGTCTCGACCATCTCGACGGAGAAGTCGCGCGCCATCAAGGTGGCGGTCGCCAAGGGCGTGGTCACGCTCTCGGCCACTAGCCCCGATGCCGGCAGCGCCACGGAAGAGATCGAGGTCGACTACAAGGACACCGCCATCGAGATCGGCTTCAACTCGCGCTATCTCCTCGACATCACCGAGCAGATCGTGGGCGCCGAGGCGCGCTTCCTGATGGCCGATGCCGGCTCGCCCACGCTGGTGCGCGACGGTGCCGACGAAAGCGCGCTCTACGTGCTCATGCCGATGCGGGTATGACAGCGCAGCCCGGCAGCACCCGCGCCCTGTCTCCCGACGCCGGTTCCGGTTCCGCGCCGGCCAACCTCATCGAGTCTTCTGCCCGGTCCATGCTGGCCGTCCGTCAGCTTCGCCTCACCGATTTCCGCAATTACCGCCAGCTCAGGCTCGACTGCGGCCTCGAGCCGGTGGTGCTGGTGGGCGGCAACGGCACCGGCAAAACCAACCTCCTGGAAGCCCTCTCGTTCCTGGCGCCCGGCCGCGGCCTGCGCCGGGCCCGCCTCGACGATGTCGGCCATCGCCTGCGCGGCGAGGAGCCCAATACTGCTCCTGGTATTGTCCCCTGGGCGGTCGCCGCCACGCTCGACACGCCTGACGGACGCCTCGCCATCGGCACCGGCCTCGAGCCGGGTCGCGGGGAAGGCAGCCCATCGCGCCGGATCGTGCGCATCGACGGCAAGGCCGCTTCCAGCCAGACCGCGCTCGGCCTGCATGTCGCTGCCGTCTGGCTGACGCCGCAGCTCGACCGCCTGTTCCTCGATGGCGCCAGCGAGCGCCGGCGCTTCCTCGACCGGCTGGTGACGGCGCTACATCCGCAGCATGCGGGCGACGTCGCAGCCTACGAGCATGCGCTCCGCCAGCGCGCCCGCGTCCTGGCCGAAGGCGGGCGCGATCCGCACTGGTTCACCGCGCTTGAAGACACCATGGCCCGCCACGGCGTGGCGCTGGCCGCCGCCCGGGCCGACACGGTCCACCGTCTCGACGCCGCCGCGCGGCTGGGCATCGGCCCCTTCCCGCGCGCCGCCCTGGCCATGGCGGGCGAAGTCGACGGCTGGCTCGACACCATGGCGGCGCTCGATGCCGAGGATCGCCTGCGTGCCGAACTGGCCGCCAACCGCTTGCGCGATGCCGAAGCCGGCACCACATCCATCGGGCCGCACCGCAGCGACCTCGCGGTCCGGCACCTCGATCTCGACCTGCCGGCGGCCGAAGGGTCGACGGGGCAGCAGAAGGCGGTGCTGGTCTCGATCGCACTCGCCCATGCCCGCCTGGTGGCGATGTCGCGTGGCCGGCCGCCACTTTTGCTGCTCGACGAGATCTCGGCCCACCTCGACGCCGAGCGCCGCACGGCGCTGTTCGACGAGGTCGTGGCATTGGGCGCCCAGAGCTGGATGACGGGCACCGATGCCGAGCTTTTTGCGCCGCTCCGCGGCCGCGCGCAGATCCTGTGCGTGGCCGACGGTTCCATCGCGGCCGTCTGAACCATTTTTCGGGAAGTCGGATAAATGAGCGATATCGAAGACGTGACGCCGGGCGCCGAGGAATATGGCGCCGATTCGATCAAGGTGCTGCGCGGCCTGGAAGCCGTGCGCAAGCGTCCGGGCATGTACATCGGCGACACCGACGACGGCACCGGCCTGCATCACATGGTCTACGAGATCGTCGACAACGCCATCGACGAGGCGCTGGCGGGCTATTGCGACGGCGTCGAGGTGGTCCTGCACGGCGACGGCTCGGTAACAGTGCGCGACAACGGCCGCGGCGTGCCGGTCGACATCCACAAGGAAGAAGGCATCTCGGCTGCCAACGTCATCTTCACCCAGCTCCATGCCGGCGGAAAGTTCGACCAGAATTCCTACAAGGTCTCGGGCGGCCTGCACGGCGTCGGCGCCGCCGTCGTCAACGCGCTGTCGTCGCAGCTCGACCTGCACATCTGGCGCAACGGCAAGGAATATTTCCTGCGCTTCCGCCACGGCGAGCCCGAGGAAGACCTCAAGGTCGTGGGCGAGGCACCGGCAGGCAAGCACGGCACCGAGGTCACCTTCCTGCCCTCGACCGGCACCTTCACCAAGACCGAGTTCGACTTCGCCACGCTGGAACACCGGCTGCGCGAACTCGCGTTCCTGAACTCCGGCGTCAAGATCGTGCTGACCGACGAACGCGCCGCCGAGCCCAAGGTCTCCGAGCTGCTCTACGAGGGTGGCGTCGAGGCCTTCGCCAAGTACCTGGACCGCAACAAGACGGTGCTGCACAGCCCGCCGGTGTCGATTCGCGGCGAGAAGGAAGGCATCACCGTCGAAGTCGCGATGCAATGGAACGACAGCTATCACGAGACGATGCTGTGCTTCACCAACAACATCCCGCAGCGCGACGGCGGCACCCATCTCGCGGGCTTCCGCGGCGCGCTCACCCGCACGCTCAACAAATATGCCGACGAGAGCGGCCTCTCCAAGAAGGAGAAGGTCAACCTCACCGGCGACGACATGCGCGAGGGCCTGACCTGCGTGCTGTCGGTCAAGGTGCCCGACCCCAAGTTCTCGTCGCAGACCAAGGACAAGCTGGTCTCTTCCGAGGTCCGCCCGGTGGTCGAATCGGTGGTCGGCGACAAGTTCGGCCAATGGCTCGAGGAGCATCCCTCGGAGACCCGCAAGATCCTGACCAAGGTCGTCGAGGCGGCGGCGGCGCGCGAGGCGGCGAAGAAGGCCCGCGAGCTCACCCGTCGCAAGGGCGCGCTCGACGTCTCCTCGCTGCCCGGCAAGCTCGCCGACTGCCAGGAGCGCGATCCGGCGCTCAGCGAACTCTTCATCGTCGAAGGCGATTCGGCCGGCGGCTCGGCCAAGCAGGGCCGCAACCGCGCCAACCAGGCCATTTTGCCGTTGCGGGGAAAAATCCTGAACGTCGAGCGCGCGCGTTTCGACAAGATGCTGGGCTCGGCCGAAATCGGCACGCTGATCACGGCCCTCGGCACCGGCATCGGCCACGACGACTTCACGCTCGACAAGCTGCGCTACCACAAGATCATCATCATGACGGACGCCGACGTCGACGGCTCCCACATCCGCACGCTCCTGATGACATTCTTCTACCGCCAGATGCGCGCGCTGATCGATGCGGGGCACCTCTATATCGCCCAGCCGCCACTGTTCAAGGCGGCCAAGGGCAAGTCGGCGATCTACCTCAAGGACGAGCGCGCGCTCGACGAGCAGCTGATCCAGACCGGCCTCGAGAACGCGCGGCTCCAGCTCGGCGACGGCAGCGTGCAGGCGAGCGACGATCTCCGCCGCACCGTCGATATCGCCCGCTCCGTCACCAACCTGGTGAAGCCGCTGTCGCTGTCGCGGCGCGTCACCAGCCAGGCGGTGATCGAGCAGGCCGCCATCGCCGGCGCCTTCAAGCCCGATATCCTGAACGACGGCGAGCTGGCCAAGGCCACCGCCGACTACATCGCCCGCCGTCTCGATGCCGTGAGCCCGGTGCTCGAGCGTGGCTGGAGCGGCGAGCCGACGCCCGACGGCGGCCTCGCCTTCAGCCGCCGCCTGCGCGGCGTCCAGGAGCGCCATGTCATCGACGGTCCCCTGGTCAAGAGCGCCGAGGCGCGCAAGCTCGACGGGCTCGCGCTCGAACTGCAGGCGGTCTACCAGCGGCCCGGCCTGTTCATCGCCAAGGAAAAAGAGACGCAGATCTTCTCGCCCACCGAGCTGTTCGCCGCCGTGGTCGAGGCCGGCCGCCGCGGCGTCACCATCCAGCGCTACAAGGGCCTGGGCGAGATGAACCCCGACCAGCTCTGGGAGACCACGCTCGACCCCGAGGCGCGCACGCTCCTGCAGGTCCGGATCAACCATGCCGACGAGGCCGACGAGATCTTCTCGACCCTGATGGGCGACGTGGTCGAGCCGCGCCGCGAGTTCATCCAGGAGAACGCGCTGAAAGTCGCCAACCTCGACGTCTGAGCATGCTCTCCGACGCCGGAGAGCTGGAGTGTGTCACACCCTGGTGTCACACCAAGTTGAGACAAATATTGTGACACAGGTGGAGCGCCCACCTTTGATATCGCGGCCGAGGCTTTTTGCCGACGCCCCGGTGTCGGGAAAATCGTGTCGGAAAACTCAGGGCGTTGATCGGCAAGGCTTTTCGCCGGCCGTTTTCCGACACCCGCGTGTCGAAGAATGCGAGCCGTGTCGGAAAACCTCCTCACGCCGGGCGGGGCATGGCCAAAGAAAAGGCCGACGCGGATCAAGCGTCAACCTGTCGGAATCCATAGCATATTCCTGCTGAATCTGCACATCACATATCCGTGAGCGGATGCTGGCAGTGCTAGCGCTCTGCTTGCCATCCCGCTCTAGGCGCCCACGAACTTCGCCAAGTCGACCATCCCGGTACCGACCGCATCGGCTGTGGCGCCCAGTTGTTCCGCAGGCAGGCCGGCACGGTTGATCCAAAAGGTCGGATAGCCGAATACCTTGGCACCCGCCGCGTCCCACGATGCCGATGCCGCGAAGACGATCTCCTCTCGGCTCAGCCCGAAGGCATCCAGTCCCATCTGGTAAGCGCGAGGATCGGGCTTGTAGGCCTGCACGCGGTCGGTGCTGAGATGCTCCTCCAAGAGTCCTTCCAGGCCCGAATTGCGAACCACGGCGTCGAACATCCTTGCCGTGGGATTGGCCAGAAATGCCATGCGGATACCCTTGCCCTTGAGCTCGCGCAGCGCCGGTGCCACGTCGGGCCACGCCTTGAGTTCGAGGAAAGTCTCCATCAAGCGGTCGCGCTTTTCGACGGTGAGGTCGAGTTTCGTCGCCGTGGCGGCAAAGACCAACGCTTCCTGCGTGACCTGCCGGAAGTCGACGTAGCGGCGGGAGAGGGTACGCAACCATGTGTATTCGAACTGTCGCGAGCGCCAGACTTCCATCAGGCGCGCGCCCTGACCCGGAAAGAGTTCTTCCGCCCGCATCGCCACGGGCCGCGGGTCGATGATGACAAATCCGTCGAAGGCGATGGCCTTGACGCTTTTCGATTGAGCCAAAGACCGCGGCACCGGCCCGGCGAGGAGGCCGACCGCGGCACCGAGAAGGAGACGGCGGCCGAGAGAGGATTGGACAGTCATATCTATGGCTCCTGCACTAAAGAAACTTGTCTTTGATATCGATGGTCGACCGCTGGCCGATGGCGTCGAAATGATCGGCGATCCAGCCATCCGCCGCGTCTCGGCCAATCGCCTTCAGGTGCAGCAGGAAGTCCATGCGGGCGTTCAGCTTGCTCGACACGCCGAGCCCCTTCATATGCTTCTCGGCCTCGATCCAGTGCACGTTGATGCGCTTGTAGCTGTTGCAGTCGAGCTTGCCGTCGTCGATCAGGTCGGTGACGAACGAGATCGCCCTCATCTCGCGCATCATCGAGGAATTGAAGCTGATCTCGTTCACCCGGTTCATGATCTCGGTCGCCGTCGTCGGCACGCGGTCGCAGCCCAGCGGATTGACCTGGACGACCACCACGTCCGGCGTGTCGGCGCCATAGATCAACGGGAAGATCGACGGATTTCCCATGTACCCGCCGTCCCAGTAGGGCTCGCCGTCGATCGTCACCGCCTGGAACAGGAACGGCAGGCAGGCCGAGGCCAGCAGGACGTCGGGCGTGATTTCCCCCGACTTGAAAACGCGCACCTTGCCGGTCTTCACGTTGGTCGCACTGATGAACAGCTTCACCGCCCGGCAGCCTTCCAGCCGCTCGAAGTCGACCGACTTCACCAGCGCCCCGCGCAGCGGGTTGAGGTTCAGCGGATTGAGCTGATAGGGCGAGAGCATACGCGTCAGCATGTCGAAGGCCACGAAAGCCGCCGAATGGTCGAGATTCCAGCCGCTGGCATACTGATCGAACGGCGTCGGCCGCAGCGGCCCCGCCTGCGAAGCCTCGCTGATATTGGCCCAGAAGGCGTCGAGCGCGCGCCGAGCTTCCTCGCGGCCGCCGCGGCCCATGCCGTCGGCGAACACGGCAGCGTTCATCGCGCCGGCCGACGTGCCGGAGATCGCCTCGACCTCGATACGCCCATCGTCGAGCAGACGGTCGAGCACGCCCCAGGTATAGGCGCCGTGGGCGCCGCCGCCCTGCAGGGCGAGGTTGATGCGCTTGATTTCCATGACAATCCCCTCAGTGCGTCGTCCAGCCGCCATCCATGGGCAGCGCCGCGCCTGTGACGGAGGCGCCGTTGTCGGTGCAGAGAAACAGCGCCAGGGCGGCGAGTTCGGCGACTTCGACAAAGCGCTTGTTGGGCTGGTTCTTCAGCAGAACGTCGGAGATCACCTTCTCGCGGTCGATGCCGTGTGCTCTTGCCTGGTCGTCGATCTGCTTCTCGACCAGGGGCGTGCGGACATAGCCGGGACAGATGGCGTTGCAGGTGATGCCGTCCTCGGCCGTCTCCAGCGCCGTCACCTTGGTGAGGCCCAGCACGCCGTGCTTGGCCGCGACATAGGCCGCCTTGTAGGGCGAGGCGACCAACGCATGGGCCGAGGCGACATTGATCACCCGGCCCCAGCCCTTGCGGCGCATCTGCGGCAGCACGAGCTTGGTGGCATGGAAGGCCGAGGAGAGGTTGATCGCCAGGATCGCCTCCCACTTCTCGTCGGGAAATTCCTCGATCGGCGCGACATGCTGGATGCCGGCATTGTTCACCATGATGTCGACCCCGCCGAACGTGTCGACGGTCTGGCGGACCATCTGCTCGATCGCCTTGGGCCTGGACATATCGGCCGGCGAATAGACGACCATGGCATTGGCGCGCTGGGCGAGTTCGGCGCGCGTGCGCTCGATCTCGGTGGCGTCGCCGAAGCCGTTCAGCACGATATTGGCGCCGGCGCGGGCGAAGGCTTCGGCGATGCCGAGCCCGATGCCGCTGGTCGAACCTGTGATGATGGCGGTCTTGCCGTTGAGCATGTGGGATCTTCCTCTTCCAGGTTGATCCCACCTTGCGCGCCCTCGAAGCGTCGCTGAAATGCCGAGTGGCTACCGAGTCGATAGCGCGTGGGCATCGCGCAGCGTCTGCAGCGACGCCAGCAGCTCCTCTGGGTTGGGCCAGCGCGATGGATCGGCATCGCTGAAGGCAAAGGCCACGCGCGCACTGGGCTCGACGACGAACACCGCGGGCACGGGGAGCCGCCAGGTCGAGTCGCCATGCTGGGCAGGGAAGTCGCGCCCGCGATCCTTGTGCAGGCGGACATGGCCGGGCGAGAGATCGTAGGCAAGTCCGCAAGTGCGGGCATAGGCGTTGGCGGGGTCGCTCAGCAGCAGGTAGCCGATGCTCCGCTGCGCGGCGGTGCGCACGATGTGGTCCCGTCGGTCGGGCATGACACCGACGGCGGTGGCGCCCAGCGCCTCGATGGCCGGCCGCGCTTCCTCGAGTGCCGCCATGGTGAGGTCGCAGTAGGGACACCAGTCGCCACGGAACAGCGCCAGCACCAGCGGGCCGCGATCGAGCAGCTCGCCCGACCTCCAGATGCGGCCGGCGCCGTCCTCCAGGGCAAAGTCAGGCAGGTAGTCGCCGAGGCCGACCCCATCCTCGGGGATGCGCATCATCCGCAGCCGATCGAGTTCGTCCTCGACATCGGCCCGGTCACGCGCCGGCAGCGCCGCGGTGTGGCGCCTGCTGAGCTCAAGGAGCGTTTCCGTCAGGCTCATGGGGAGCGGAGTGTCCGCCGGCCGCCAGAGGGGCGGAAATACCTTCGGGTATGGAGTTCGATAGCCGTAGGCTATGGTGGATTCTGCCAGAATGGCCGCGCTTCCGGGGGACCATTGCCGTGGAAATGCATCAAATCCGCTACTTTCTCGCGGTCTGCGAGACCCTGAACTTCACGCGCGCCGCGGAGTCCTGCCATGTCTCCCAGCCGTCGCTGACACGCGCCATCAAGGGGCTGGAGGACGAACTGGGTGGACCACTGTTCCGCCGCGAACGCAACAACACCCACCTGACCGGCCTCGGCGAGATGATGCGCCCGCATCTGTCGCAGGTGCTGATCGAGACCGACGCCGCCAAGGAACGCGCCAGGAATTTCGCTCGTCTGGAGGACGTCGAGCTCAAGGTCGGCATGATGTGCACGATCGGCCCGCACCGTTTCGTGCCGTTCCTGCAGGCGTTCCGCGAACGCCATCCCAGGGTGGCGCTGATGGTGCAGGATGGCGGCGCGCCCGACCTTCAGGAGCGGTTGGCCCATGGCGACCTCGATGTGTCCATCTACGGCCAGCCAGAAGAAATCGACGACCGCTTCCACGCCCGCCGTCTCTACGACGAACGCTTCGTGATCGGTGTCGGCCCGGGGCACGCCTTCGAGAAGCAAAATTCGGTTCGCACGGCCGACTTGAATGGAAGGCCCTACATCAATCGCAGCCGGTGCGAGTTCGGCGAACACGCCGGCCGGCTATGGCAGCAGCAGGGCACCGGTGTCACGACGGTCTTTCGCAGCGATCGCGATGACTGGGTGCAGAGCATGGCGCTGGCCGGCCTGGGTTTCACCTTCATTCCAGAGTATGCCGTGACCATGCCCGGACTTTGCATACGGCCCTTGGTCGAACCCGAGATCACGCGAACCATCCAGGTCGTCACCGTGCGCGGCCGGCCGCATGTGCCGACGGTCGGCGCCTTCGTGCGCGAGGTCCTGGCCTTTCCCTGGGGCAACGCCAACTCGTAACAGGAGAACATCCTTCATGGTCAAGCGTCTGAGCGATATGCCCGAAGTCGAGGCACAACACCTATCCCGCATCGCGTGCCCGACCTACGACGACACGCCCCTGCTCCCCGGCAAGCCGCTCGGCGAGCGGCGCGTGGTCCTGATCTCGACCGCCGGCCTGCACAAGCGCGGCGACCGGCCGTTCCAGCCGGGTGACGGTAGCTATCGGGTCATTCCGGCGGAGACGCCGGCGGGCGAGCTGGTGATGAGCCACATCTCGGTCAACTTCGACCGCACCGGCTTTCAGCAGGACCTGAATGTCGCCTTCCCGATCGATCGCCTGCGTGAACTCGTGGCCGACGGCGTCGTGGGTTCGATGGCATCGGTCCACTATTCCTTCATGGGCGCCTTCCCGCCCGAGGCGGCGGCACCTCACGCCAAACATCTCGCCGGGCTCCTGAAGAACGACAAGGTCGACGCCGCCCTGCTCGTTCCAGTTTGACCCGCCTGCACGCGCGCCGTAGGCGCGCTGGGGCACTTCCTGGAGCGTGAGGGTATTCCCACCGTCGGCATCAGCCTGGTACGGGAGCATACCGAGACCATCCGGCCGCCGCGCGCGCTGTGGGTGACGTTCGAACTCGGCAGGCCGCTTGGCATTCCCGACGATCCGGCCTTCCAGCGCCGGGTGGTGCACGCCGCGCTCGATCTGCTCGAGCGCACCGATGGGCCGCTGATCGCCGACTATCCCGAGCACGTCGCCGAGGAAGCCGACTTCACCGGCTGGGCCTGCCCGATCAACCTGGCACCAAGTGCGACCGATACGCTGGCAGCCGAGATCGACCGGCTCGCCGTCTGGTACGACCGCGCGGTCGCGGCCCACGGCCGCACCACGGTGGGCGTGTCGGGACTCGACATGCCGGCGGCCGGGAAGCTGGTGGCGGCGGCATTGGCGGGGCCGTTGCCGGCCGCGCAACCGCTCAAGCAGGCGATCGACGACCTGAAGGCCTACTACCTCGAGGCGGCGTCCGCCTTTCCCGACCCGGGCTCGTCGCGGACACGCAGGGCGTGGCTGTGGGACGAGACGATCCTGGCGAAGTCGTTGATGGCACTCCAGCCGAAGCTTGCGGCCAGCATCGACGCCCAGCACAAGATCCTCGGCAACCTGACCATGATCCCGGCGACCGAGCGGCATCGGCTGGGCAAGGCCTTACCGTAACCTGAACTCCGCCCTGAGTGGCGCTCTTCTTTTTTATCCTGGTCTTCCGGACCGCGAGCCTCTGGCTCGCTTCATGAGGCGCGCGAGACGCGCGCGGTCCGGAAGAGCATGAGCGGGTTCGGAATCCGCTCCGGTCGCAGCAGCTATCGAATCAATTCGCAGTCGGCATTTCTGTTAGCCGCGTCGGACTCCGATGCTGGTGTCTCCGCCGCGATCGCTCCGGTCGCGGGGCCACCCGATGGAGATACCGATGTTCAAACGTACGTTCCTCGCCACCACGCTGCTTGCAGGCTCCGCATTCATCGCGCCCGCCTTCGCCGGCGAATGCCCGGCCGACAAGATGAAGGCCGACGCCGTCAAGCCGGTGACCCTCGGCCCCAAGGGCGTCACCGACATGGTCCTGTCGACGATCGACCTCTCCAAGGAGAAGGTCGCGCTCAACGGCCACATGATGCGCGTTCGCCGCCTCGAGATTCAGCCCGGCGGCGTCGTGCCCTGGCACAGCCACGCCGAACGCCCGGCACTGATCTACGTCGTCGCCGGCGAGATCGTCGAGAATGCCAGCAACTGCGCCGTGCCGATCGTGCACAAGGCGGGCGAGGTCGCGCGTGAGACCCACGCCACGGCTCACTGGTGGCAGAACAAGGGCGCCGCGGCGGTGACGCTGCTGTCGTTCGATATCGTGGGCGACCCCGACGACAAGCATATGTGATCCGGAAGGACCGGATCATGCCGGGTGCCCTGCGCGCGTTCACGATCGGCCTCACGGCCTTCCTGACCGTGGTCGATCTGTTCGCGACGCAGGCCATCCTGCCTGCCCTCGCCACGGCCTACGGCGTCACGCCGGCGGCCATGGGTTTCGCCGTCAACGCCAGCACCATCGGCATGGCGGCCGGCGGCCTTGGCGTCGCGCTGTTCGGCCGCCGCCTCGACCGGCGACGCGGCATCCTGCTCAGCCTCATCATCCTCGCGGTGCCGACGGCGCTTCTGGCAACGATGCCGTCGCTTCCGGTCTTCGCCGGCCTGCGCATCGTGCAAGGCGTCTTCATGTCGACGGCCTTCGCCCTTACCCTCGCCTATCTCGGCGAGCACACCAGCGCTGGCGACACCGCCAGCGCCTTCGCCGCCTACATCACCGGCAACGTCGCCTCCAACCTGTTCGGCCGGCTGCTGGCCGCGGGCGTCGTCGACCATCTGGGTCTTGCCGCCAATTTCCACGTCTTTGCGGCGCTCAACCTTGCCGGTGCGATTCTGGTCTGGTTCACCGTCGAACGGACGCCGCCGATGCACCGGATGGACATGAGCGGCAGCTCGCCGCTCACCAGCTTCCTCATCCATCTCGCCAATCCGGCGCTGCGCGCGGCCTTCGCGATCGGTTTTCTGATCCTGTTCGCCTTCATCGGCACCTTCACCTACGTGAACTTCGTGCTGGTCCGACCACCCTTCTCGGTCGGCATGATGATGCTGGGGGTCGTCTACTTCGTGTTCCTGCCCTCGGTGATCACCACGCCGCTGGCCGGCCGCGCCGTGGCGCGCTTCGGCACCCGGTCGACGCTCCGGGCTTCGTTCGCGACGGCGCTCGCGGGCCTGCCACTGATGCTGAACTCGAGCTTCGCCGCCGTCCTGGCGGGCCTTGCCCTGGTGGCGGTCGGCACCTTCTTCGCCCAGGCGACCGCGACCGGCTTCGTCGGCCGCGCGGCCACGACCGATCGCGGCTCAGCGAGCGGCCTCTACCTCGCCAGCTACTTTCTCGGCGGCCTCGCCGGCAGCGCCGTGCTGGGGCAGCTTTTCGATCGCCTCGGCTGGACGGCCTGCGTCGTGGGGATCGGCGTGGCGCTGGTGCTTGGCATGCTGCTGGCCTTCCGGCTCGAGATAGCTGCAGGCCATCGACCCAATGCCCGATCGGCATTTCAGCCGGCCCTCGCCGCTCGCGATGATGCCGCCACGCAATAGAGCGTTCACGACAACGGAGATATCCATGTCCAACTGTATTACCCAGATCTGCGCAGCGACCCTGCTCGCCTTCACCCTGATAGCGTCCGCGACAACTCCCAGTGTCGCCGAAGGCGTCAAGCCCACGGCTTCCGCCTCGGGCGTCATTGCCGCCCGGAGCGTCTACGGGATGGATGAAACTGTCGACCGCCTGAAGAAGGACATTGCCGCCAAGGGCATCGCCTTCTTCCAGAAAATCGACCAGGCGGAACTGGCCAGCAAGGCCGGCATCGCATTGCGTCCGTCCATTCTGCTGATCTTCGGCAATCCGCCGCTCGGCACGCAATTCATCGCCGCCAATCCCCAGGCAGGTCTCGACTGGCCGGTCCGCATGCTGGTGTATCGCGATGCCCAGGACGCTGTCTGGGTGTCGTATACCGACTTCGGCTGGATCGCGAAGCGCCACGGCGTCACCAGCCGCGATGCCCAGTTCCAGATGGCGAGCGAGGTGGCCGCCTCGATCGCGGCGAGCGTCAGCGGGCGCTGAGCCGATCCTGGCGATCCCGAAGTCCTGGGCGCGATCACTCGCGACGCGCCCGGGTGCTCGCCGAACCCTCGTCGCCTCGTTCGGCTCCTCCTAGTTCGGCTCCGACCCGGTGATGAGTCGCGCACCGGACTGGAAGGTCATGTACGACCAGATCCACTCGAGCATGACGACCAGCCGGTTCCTGAAGCCGATCAGGAACGAGACATGGACCAGTCCCCACATCAGCCAGGCCAGGGTGCCGTCCAGCCGCAACCAGCCGAAGTCCGCCACCGCGGACCGCCGGCCGATGGTGGCCATCGTGCCGTAGTTGCGATAGCGGAACGGCGGTGGTGCTGGCTTGCCGGCAAGACGCGCCCGCAGCACGCGCGCAACATAGGCGCCCTGCTGCTTGGCGACCGGCGCCAGGCCCGGCAGCGGTTTGCCGTCCTGCCCGGCGACGCTTGCGGTGTCGCCGATGACGAAAATCTCGGGATGACCCGGCACGGTGAGATCCGGACCGACAGGCACGCGGCCGATACGGTCCTTTTCGACACCCAGCCAATGCCCGGCTGCCGAGGCGGCGACGCCGGCGGCCCAGACGATGGTCGCGGTGGGCAGATGCTCTGCGCCGATCGTGACGCCGCTTTCGTCGCAACGCGTGACCGGGACGCCAAGCCGGACCTCGACGTGCAACTTCTCCAGTGCCGAACGTGCCGCTGCACTCAACACCGGCGGGAAGGCCGCCAGCACGGTCGAGCCTGCCTCGACCAGGATGACGCGCGCCTCACGCGGATCGATGGTGCGAAAATCGTGCCGCAGGGCCACATGCGCCAGTTCGGCGATGGCGCCCGCCATCTCGACGCCGGTCGGCCCGGCGCCGATGACGACGAAGGTGAGGAAGCGACGGCGCGCCTCGTGCGAGTCCGTGGACTCGGCGTGCTCGAAGGCGGTGAGGATGCGCCGGCGGATGCTGGTGGCGTCGTCGATCTTCTTGAGACCGGGCGCCACGCTCTCCCATTCGTCATGGCCGAAGTAGGCATGGCGCGAGCCGGTTGCCAACACGAGCTGATCGTAGGGAATCTCGCGCTCGTCGAGCCGGACCACACGACGCTCCTTGTCGACGCCTTTCACCTTGCCCAGCACCACGCGCACGTTGGCGTCATGACGCAGGATGGCGCGAATGGGCGAGGCGATCTGCGCCGGCGACAGGCCGGCAGTCGCCACCTGGTAGAGCAGCGGCTGGAAGAGATGGTAGTTGCGCCGGTCGATGACGGTGACGTCGGCGTCCGCACCGGCGAGCGAATGTGCCGCGCTAAGACCGCCGAAGCCCGCGCCGACGATGACGATGCGCGGCCGGGCCATGGCGGGGCTCCCTTGCTTAGCCGCGTCCAAACAGGTTGAACGCGATGAGACGATCGATCGACAGTTTGCCGGGTCCACGCGTCACGACATAAGCCAGAATCGAAGCCCACATCAGATGCTCCGGCCAGTTGCCGGGATAGACCAGGAACTGGATGACGAGGGTCACGACGAGCAGCGCCGCCGCCCCGAAGCGGGCGAACACGCCCAGGACCAGAAGCACGGGGGCGGAGAGTTCCACGGCCGTGCCCATCCAGGCCGCGATCTCCGGCGGCAGCAACGGCAGGCGGTATTCCTCGCGAAAAAGCTCGATGGCGGTGTCGAAGCTCTGGAACTTGTTCATGCCCGATTTGAAGAAGGTGGCGCCGACGGCCACGCGCATGCCGAGTTCGAGCAGCGACAGCGGAAAGCGACCGGCCGTCGCGCGCAACGCGGCGAGACGGGCGACCAGGCGATTCTCATGGACGTCGCAGGCAGTATCGGTCGTCATGACGAAATCCTCCGGAATGGGTCGGCCGCCGGCCCCGGTATCGTCCGGGGACCGGACGAGCCGACGTTTGAATTGGGGGCGGGGAGCGCCGGCTCTCCCGAAGAGGAGGAGTGCCGGGGCGCGGCGTCCGATGGCTTGCGACGGTTGGGGCGATCAGCCCTTGGTCAAGGTGAGCTTGCCGCCGACGATCTTCTCGCAGGTGCCCTTGGGCACGCCGAGCCAGGCACTCGCTTCGGCGTCCTTCTTGGACGTGCCGGCGCACGACGAGGTCGCGGTCTGGCAATCGTTCTTGCCGGCCTTCGACACGCCGTAGCACTTCTCGATGTTGCCCTGGGCCTGGGCCTGAGACTGGGCGGCGGCGCCGAGCAGCAGCGCGGTGCCGAGAGCGGCGGCGATGGTGAGCGTGGTCTTCATGATGAACTCCTTCGGTATGGTGTCCCTTTCGGGTGGCCGCACCATGCCGGGAGTCCTGCCTTGCCTGAAATATCGTGTCCCTATGGGAACGATGCGCCGCCGCTATGGCGGCTAAAGCACCATCTGCGTCTGGGTCACCACCGCCACCAGCTTGCCCTCGGCGGTGGTGATGCGCGTGGTCCAGACCATGGTGCGCCGGCCGCGATGGATCGGCGTGGTCTCGCCGATCACCGTGGTGCCGACCGGCGCCGGGCCCACGAAGTTGGTCTTGCTCTCGATCGTGGTCGTGCCCTTGCCCTCGGGCAGGTTGAGCACGGTGGCGGCGGCGCCCAGCGTGTCGGCGAAGGCCATGACCGCGCCACCGTGCAGGATATCGGGCCGCGTGCAGAGCTCGGGCCGGACGACCATCTCGGCCACGACCCGCGTCTCGCTCGCGGCGGTGAACTTCAGCCCCAGCACCTGGGCGAAAGGCAGCTTGATGTCGTTCAGGAGCTGAAGTCCGTCCATTTTCACATCCTCACTTGGCGGCGCGCATCTTGCGCAGGCCGAGATACTCCAGGATGGCGAGATCGGCCACGATCGCCGCCAGCACGACGATGCCCGCGATGCCGGCCGTGGTCCACGAGGCCGGCAGTGCCAGCACCAGCACGCTGCCCGCCACCCAGGCGATGTCGGCAACGAAGATGAACCGGGCAAGGCCCTGCGGCAGCTCAGGACGCGAGGCGATCCAGGCGCAGAGCGCACCGAAGGCCACGACGCCCACGCCCAGCAGCTCGAACAGGATGGCGAGGTCGAGGCCCAGGACCGAAACAGGCGCATCGGTGGCTGCCCTGGCGAACGGCCCGGCGAAGATCGCGAGCGTGGCACCCGAGATCACGGAAAAGGCCGCGTTGCCCCAGAGCGTGCGGCGGAGCAGGCGGTCGGATGAAGCAGTCATGGTGTCCTCCTTGTGCGTTGCGGACGCCCTGGAAATCGCATCCGGCCGCCGTTCCCTCAATTACGCAGGAGGTAATCGGCGGAGCCGCGGGCCGGTGCTAGGTTCGGACCCATGATGCCGACCTGACACTGCCGCCGCGGGGCCAGCGCAGCGCCATTCTGCTGACCTCGGGAATCACGCTGGTCCTTTTTTGCTGCCTTTGGCCCGCTTCAGCCAAGCCGATATGGTCGAACATAACACTCAGTTCGTGGTCCAGTTCAGCATCGATCCCATATGCTGGCGTGACGGCAGCCGCGCCCGTGCCAGGGGCCCGGTAACTTTGGAGAAGAGGAATGAACCTAAGAATCTTCTACTCCTTGCTAAACCAACTTGAATCAAAGATGGGCGGGTGCCGAATGCTCACCCAAGAATTCACTCAGTCGAAATGTCCGCCGCGAGGGGTGTACTTTTTCTTTGAGCCCGGCGAGACGCGTTCGACCAGTGGTGTTGGTCCGCGCGTGGTGCGGGTTGGCACCCACGCACTCAAAGCGGGCGGAAGGGCGACGATGCGAAACAGGCTATCGACCCATCGCGGGTCAATGCGCTCTGGCGGCGGCAACCATCGGGGCTCCATCTTCCGGCTCCTGGTTGGATCGAGCCTTCTCGCGAGGCGCGGCGAGCTGCTGCCGTCGTGGGGCAAAGGCGCCAATGCCCCGCTGGAAATCCGAAAGATGGAACACGAGCTTGAACGCGAGGTGAGTCGTGCGATCGGCACAATGCCCTTTCTCTGGCTGGCCATCGACGACGAGCCAGGCCCCGAAAGCCGGCGAGGTTACATCGAACGGAACGCCATCGCTCTCCTCAGCAACTTCGCCGAACATCCAACGGACCTTCCGAGCCCAAATTGGCTTGGGCGTTCCTGTACGCGGCAGCCTCTCGTTCGGGACTCGGGCCTGTGGAATTCGAACCATGTGCGGGAGACGTGCGACCCGGCATTCCTCGACCATTTCGAACGCCTCGTCGACCGAACGGAGTGCATCCGATGATCGCCATCATTCAATGCGCCGGCAGCAAGGTTCCCCGTGCGGGTCACATGAAGACACGCGATGGGCGGAATGTCCTGTTCGTTGCTCGACCGGCGGATGATCCCGTGGCGTCAACCCACGTCCATGCGCGGCCCGACGACGACTCGGATTGGGGTGGTAGCTGGCGAGAGGAGCTTCAGCGCTACAATCGGCGCTACACTCAGCAGAAGGACAATCCCTGCGGCCTTCTTCCCGCGTCCAAGCTCTACAAGCCCAGGATATATCGGGATCTCGTCGCTGAACTAGGGGAGGACAGGGTGTTTATACTGTCGGCAGGATGGGGGTTGGTCCGCGCGTCGTTCCTGCTGCCAGCCTACGATATTACATTTTCGCGAAACACCAAGGTCCCTTCGCACAAACGCCGAAGGCATGCTGAAAGGCGAGAAGAGTGGAAGGACCAGAACGATCTGCTGTCCTTGCCTTCGCCTCTCGAACCCATCCATTTCTTCGGCGGCAGGGACTATCTGCCTCTGTTTGACGAGCTGACACGCAACGTGGCCACTCCGCGAACGGTCCACTATTTCGGGGAGACGTCCCCGGACCTGCTGGGATGCACCACGAAGCGCTTCGAAAGCACGAAGAGCAGGAACTGGCATTATGATTGTGCCGCTGACTTCCTTCAGAAAGTCACCAAAAGAGAAACGCCGTGATTGCCGAACCGCGCGACTGCGAGATCGACGCATACGTCCCGTCTTCCCCGGCCGCCGTTTCCTCAATTACGCAGGAGGTAATCGGCGGAGCCGCGGGCCGGTGCTAGGTTCGGACCCATGATGAGCAATCCCTCCGCTTCCGCTGCCGTTTCGCCCGACCTGTTCGGCCCCATGCTGCGCACCTGGCGCCGCCGCCGTGGCGCCAGCCAGCTTGCACTGGCGCTGCAGTCCGGCGTGTCGCAGCGCCACGTCAGCTTCCTCGAGTCGGGCCGCGCCAAGCCCAGCCGCGAGATGGTGGTGCAGCTCACCACCGCCCTCGACGTGCCGCTGCGCCAGCGCAACACCATGCTGCTGGCGGCGGGCTTCGCGCCGGTCTATCGCGAGAGCAACCTCGCCGCGCCCGAACTGGCGCCGGTGCGCCAGGCGATCGACCGCATGCTGAAGCAGCAGGAGCCCTATCCCGCCGTCGTCATCGACCGGCTGTGGAACCTGCTGCAGGCCAACGACGCGGCCCAGGCCTTCACCCTGTTCCTGTTCGAGGGACCGCCGCCGGCCCCGCCGCCCGGCAAGGGCCCCAACATCCTGCAATGGCTGCTCGATCCCAAGGCGCTGCGGTCCAAGATTTCCAACTGGGAGGAGGTGGCGCGCTACCTCGTCTCGACGACCTATGCCGAGATCCTGGCCGACGGCGGCGAGCCCAGGGCGCTGGCCTTCATCGAGGAGATCATGGCCTATCCCGACGTGCCGGCCTCGTTCCGCAAGCTGCGCTTCGAGGAGCGGCCGACGCCGGTACTGACGGTCGACTATCTGGTGGGCGGCAAGGCGCTGTCGGTGTTCACCACCATCGCCACCCTGGGGACCCCGCAGGACGTCACCCTGCAGGAAGTCCGCATCGAATGCTTCTTCCCCGCCGACGACCGCAGCGACGCGCTGTTCAAGAGTCTGGCGGCGAAGCGGTAGGACCACTTTTGCTTCTCCTCCCCCGTCTCGGGGGAGGTGGCCCGCAGGGCCGGAGGGGGCGACGACGGGTGAGCATTCATCGATGCTTCCGACCCCCTTCGCCGCGTAAGACGCGGCACTTCCCCCGCTTCGCGGGGGCAGAGAAGAGTCATATGCGATAGCCTCGCACGCTCGGGGTGGCGCGGCGGCGGCGAAATGCTAAGCACGCTGGCGACCATGACCAGCCCGGGCTTCCTCGTTACCCTCGACATCGCGCTGCGCGGCGCCGCCATCGCGCTGCTGCTGATCGTCGCTGTCGCCACCCTGCGGCGTGGCCGCGGCCGGCCGGCGGCCTGGCTCGGCGCCCTGCTGGCAACGGGCGCCGCCGCCTACGCGGTCTGCTCGTCGCCAGGGCCCCACGACGATCCTCCGCTCTGGTTCGCGCCGGTGCTGATGCTGTGCACCGGCAACGCCGCCATCTTCTGGCTGTTCGCGCGCGCCCTGTTCGACGATTCCTTCCGGCTGAGGCCCTGGCATGCGCTGGTCTGGCTCGGCCTGGCCGTCTGGCCCGTGGCCCACCTGTTCGGCGCCGGCTTCACGGCGCACTGGCTGGTGGGCGTGGCGGTGCGCGTCACTGTGATCCTGCTCGCGCTGCTGGCCCTGGTGCAGACGGTGCGCGGCTGGGGCAGCGACCTGGTCGAAGGCCGGCGGCGCCTGCGCCTGTTCATCCTGATCGCCGTGGCGCTCCACATCGCCGTCACCGTCACGGTCGAACTCGTGTTCGGCCACGACCATGTGCCGATCGGGCTCCACCTGCTCAACTCGGCCGCATTGGTGGCGATCGCCGCCATCATCGCGGTCCTGCTGCTGCAGGCCGACCTCGATTCCGTGCTGCCGGCTCCCGTCCTCGCGCAGGCAACACCGCCCGAAGCCGCACCCGCGGAGGACGAGCCGGTCGACCCCGGCCTGCTCGCGGCGCTGGAACGGCTGATGACGGTCGACCGGCTCTACCGGCAGGAGGGCCTTACCATCGGCGTGCTGGCGGGCAAGCTCGGCCTGCCGGAATACCGGCTGCGGCGCGCCATCAACCGCGGTCTGGGCTACCGGAACTTCAACGAGTACCTGAACCGCCACCGGCTGGCCGATGCCAAGCAGGCGCTGGCCGACCCGACCCAGGCCGAGGTCCCGATCCTCACCATCGCGCTCGATTCGGGCTTCCAGTCGCTGGGCCCCTTCAACCGGGCCTTCAAGACCGATACCGGCGTCACCCCGACGGAGTACCGCCGCACGGCAACGGGCCGCACCGGCGCCTGATTCCTGGCCGATATTCCTGGCCGATTCCGGAAACGGCGAGCCGTTTTCCAAGGATATCGGCCGATTTCCACCTTCGGCGCGATCCGGCCGCTCCATCCCCCTAGGCAGGGAGCACGCCTGCTGGAGGGGCGACCGATGAACGATGGAATTCAAGTCTACCTGTCTGCCTGGCCCACGGTCTGGGCCATGGACACCGCCCGCTATCTCGTGGGCGCCACGCTGATGGCCACCATCCTCGCCCTGTTCTGGAAGGCGGGGCTGGCGCGACGCAAGCTGCAGGCCCGCGACGCCACGGGGGCCGACAAGCGGCGCGAGGTCCTGGCCTCGCTGCGCACGGCCTTCATCTTCTCGCTGCTGGGCGCGATCGTCGCGGTCGGCGACCATCAGGGCTGGATCACGATCTACAAGGGCTTCCAGAAGGTGGGGCCGCTCTATCTCGTGGGGTCGCTCGCCCTGATGCTGGTGGCGCACGACACCTATTTCTACTGGGTCCATCGCGCGATGCATCACCGCCGTCTGTTCGCGATATTCCATCGCACGCATCATCTGTCGCGCACGCCGACGCCGTGGGCCGCCTATTCCTTCGCCGTTCCGGAGGCCATCGTCCACGCCGCCTTCGTGCCGCTGTTCCTCCTCGTCGTGCCGATGCACGGCCTGGGGCTGCTCGCCTTCGGCATCGTGCAGATCCTGCGCAACGTCATGGGACATGCCGGCGCAGAGGTGCATTCCGCCGCCTTCGGGCCGGGCCGGTGGCTGGGCTGGAACAACACCACGACCCATCACGACCTCCACCACGAGGCCGGGCGCTACAACTACGGCCTCTACTTCCGCTGGTGGGACAAGCTCATGGGCACCGAGCATCCCGACTATTGCGCCAAGTTCGAAGCGATCATCGCTCCTGAGGCCAGGACCACGCGGCCTGCGATCGCCGGCCAGGTCCTTGTGCGGACGATCGCCGCTCTCATGCTGGCCGGCGGGCTTATCGTTGCGGCCGACCCCGCGCAGGCCAACGACAGTACGGTCGGGGGGCCGGTCGGCCGCTGGGTGACACCCGGCGCCTCTGCCATCGTTGAACTCGCGCCCTGCAGCGGAGCAACCGGCCTTTGCGGAACAGTCCGCTGGCTGTGGGACGCGGTCGACGACAAAGGCCGTCCACGTCTCGACGCACAGAACACCGATCCCAGCCAGCGCGCGCGGCCACTGGTCGGCCTCTCCATCCTCTCCGGCCTGACGCCGGCCGCGGGAGGCGGCTGGGCTGGGCGCATCTACAACCCCGAAGACGGCCAGACCTACCGCGCAACCGTCCGCCAGACCGCGGCCGACACGCTTGCGATCGAAGGCTGCGTGCTGTTCATCTGCCAGAAGCAGGTGTGGCGGAGCACATCGGCGCTCACCGCCGCGTTGCGGTGATTTGATCTGGGGGTGATTTGATCAGGCCGATCGACATCGCGAAGCTCTCCGTTGCGCCCGGCATGATCGCGACCATGCCGGGCTTGTCGGCGAGTTCGCCGTCGAAATCCTCGGGGCTGGCATGGCCCTGCCACGGTTCTATGCAGACATAGCCCGCGCCGGGCTTGGTCCAGATGCCGAGATGGGGCATGTGCGGGAACGCCACGCGCACGGCATCGCCATAGACGAGACTGCGACTGGCGATCCGGTCGAAGACGAGGGCGCCTTCCTCGAACAGCCCATCGTGCAGCGCCAAACGACGATCACGCACAGGCGTGGGATATTGTGCCGAACTCAGCAGGCCATCGATGGGCCGCCGGATCGGTGCGGGCTCCTCATGCTCGAAGACGATCTCATGGGCCGCGCGCGGCTTTCCGTAAGGCAGCGGCCAACGCAGGGCCGGATGGAAGCCTAGGGATGCCGGCATGGGCCCGTCGCCTTGATTGGTCACCTCGGCCACCATCTGCAACGTGCTGCCTTCGATCCGGTAGGTGACGTCGAGACGGAATGCAAAAGGATACTGCCGGCGCGTCTCCACGCTCGCTTCGAGGCGCCAGGTGCAGCGCGCAGCCTCGGACGCGACCCGCGCGAAGCGCGAGGTGCGGGCAAAGCCGTGGCGTCCCATCTCGTAATGCGTGCCCGCGACTGTAATCCGGTTGCCCTTCGCCTCGCCGACGATGGGGAACAGCAGCGGCGAACGGCCGGTCCAGAAGGCGGGATCGCCATCCCAGAGCAGGTCGCGCCCGTCGCCATCCTGCAGACGCACGAGTTCGGCACCGGTGGCGGAGATGCGGGCGCTGAGCCTTGCGGTGGAAATCGAAACGGTCTCGGTCATGTGCCACCATAGCAGCGATCAGCGAGCGGCGGCCTCGTGAGCAGCGCGCACGGCATCTTCTATGCGGGGCAGATAGCGGACCTGGGGACGGCGGGCGCCGGCCTGCAGCAGCATGCGGCGCACCCCCGGCACGGCGCCGGTAACGTAGAGGCGCACGCCGTGGCGCTCGGCCTTGCGTCCGATGCCGGCGATGACATTCGCCGCCGTCGAATCGACGAAGGGCACGGCGGAGAAATCGAGGACGAAGGCGCGGCGCTCGTCGGCGATGCGATCGAGCACGGCGCCCACCGTCGAGGCCGTGCCGAAGAAGAACGCCCCGGAAATGCGGTAGACAACGACCTGCGGATCGGTCGCCAGCGTGGGATCGTAGGGCAGGTGTCCATCGGCCTGGTCGGCCGTCACCCTTGGCGCATGCTGGGGCGCATGCTCCTGGATGCCGGTGGTCGCGGCCATGCGATGGATGAACAGGACGGCACCCAGCGCAAAGCCGACGACGATGCCCTCGGTGAGGTCGCGAAACACCGTCAGCAGGAACGTGGCCAGCAGCACGACGGCATCGCCGCGAGAGCTGCGCAGCAGGGTCAGGAACTCATGCTTCTCCGCCATGTTCCAGGCCACGATCGTGAGCACGCCGGCCAGCGCCGCCAGCGGTATGTAGGCGGCAAGTGGCGCCGCAAGCAGCATGAAGCCCAACAGGAACACCGAATGCAGCATGCCGGCCACGGGACTCCGCGCGCCGGCGCGGACGTTGGTGGCGGTGCGCGCGATCGTGCCGGTGGCGCAGATGCCGCCGAACAGGGCGGAGCCGATGTTGGCGACGCCCTGGGCCACCAGCTCGCAGTTGGAACGATGGCGGCGGCCGGTCATGCCGTCGGCCACGACCGCCGACAGCAGCGATTCGATGGCGCCCAGCAGAGCGAAGGCCACGGCGTCGGGCAGCACCGCCTGCATTTTGGCAAAGGTGATGTCGGGCAGGCTGGGCGCGGGCAGCATCGACGGGATGCCGCCGAAGCGCGTGCCGATGGTCTCGACCGGCAGGCCAAGGGCCCAGGTTGCGACCGAAGCGGCGGCGACGGCGATCAGCAGGCCCGGCCAATGCGGCCGCAGTTTCCTGAGGCCAACGATAAGCCCTATCGTCAGCACCGCGAGGCCGACGGTCGCGGGATTCATCGTGTCGAAGGCCGGCGCCAAGGCTTCCAACTTGGCGATGAACTCGCCCGGCTCCTTGCCTTCCAGGCTGAGGCCGAACAGATCCTTGAGCTGGCTGGCGAAGATGATGACGGCAATGCCGGCGGTGAAACCCACCGTCACCGGATAGGGAATGAATTTTATAAAATCGCCCAGCCGCAGGAAGCCCGCCGCCATCAGGAAGACGCCGGCCATCATGGTGGCAAGCAGCACCCCGTCGATGCCGTGCCGCGCCATGGCCGCGGCCACCAGAACGATGAAGGCGCCGGCCGGTCCGCCGACCTGGAAGCGGCTGCCACCCAGCGCCGAGATCAGGAAGCCGCCGACGATGGCCGTGTAAAGCCCGCGCTCGGGCGCGGCACCCGAGGCGATGGCAATCGCCATCGACAGCGGCAGAGCCACGATGGCGACGGTAAGCCCGGCCATCGCGTCGGCCCGGAAAGCCGCCAGCCCGTATCCTTCGCGCAGCACGGAGACGAGCTTGGGCACAAAGAGCGCTCCGAAGCTCGGTCGGTCGGCGAGAGGCGAAGAAGGCGCTTCGACGGTCATTTGACTAAATTATTGTGTATTATACTAACCGACATCGGTTGCCGTCACAACCCCGACGCAACTTCCACACCAGGCGCCGCCGCCCACGTGTGTTTTCGAGGGCGTTTTCTGGCCTCCCTTGCCGATCCCATGCATAGTCGCGGCGAAGGCTCGCCAGCCCCTGGCTAGAAGCGAGACCTCCTGGAGGAAACATCGATGAAACGCAGAACCCTTGTCGGCGCCCTCGCGGCGTCCGCCGTCGCCGCTCCATTCGTTCGCAACGCGGGCGCGCAGGCGCCGATCACCCTGAACGGCGCCGTTCAGTTCAACGACGACCACGCCTTCAACAAGGCGCTGCTCAGGTTCGAGGAACTGGTGAAGAAATACTACGGCAAGCCGGTCAATTTCGTCCTGCACCGCAACTCGGCGCTGGGCCTCGAGAAGCAGTATTTCGAGTACATGGCGCAGGGCAAGGCGGTCGACTACGGCATCGTCTCGCCGGCCCACATGTCGACCTTCTCGAAGGCAGCGCCGTTCATCGACGCGCCGTTCCTGTTCCGCGACCTCGCGCACTGGAACAAGGTGCTCGACGCCGACCTCCTGAAACCGGTGGCCGACGAGATCGCGACCAAGGCCGACGTCATGCTGATCGGCTATGCCGGCGGCGGCACGCGCAACATCTTCATCAACAAGCCGATGAGCACGCTGGCCGACATCAAGGGCCTGAAGGTCCGCGTCCAGGGCGCGCCGATCTGGTCCAAGACCTTCGCCGCGGCCGGCATGTCGCCCACCGTCATCGCCTACAACGAGGTCTACAACGCCATCCAGAACAACGTGATCGCCGCCGGCGAGAACGAGGCGGCCGGCGTCGAGACGATGAAGTTCTACGAAGTGGCGCCCAACCTCGCCATGACCGAGCACGCCATCACGATCCGGCCGATCTGCTTCTCGGGCAAGACCTTCAAGACCCTGCCCAAGGATCTGCAGGACGCGATCGTCAAGGCGGGCAAGGAAGCCGGCGCCTACGGCCGTCAGGTCGAGAGTTCGGAGGACACGCAGAAGCTCGAGACGATGGAGAAGGCCGGCAAGCTGAAGCGCATCGCGTTCAAGGACCGGGCGCCCATGAAGAAGATGGTCGATCCGGTGATGGAAGCCTATGCCAAGGAAATCGGTGCCGACGCGATCTTCGTCAAGATCGTGAACCTGAACTGAACCGGGACCGCGCAGCGGGCACGTCGCCCGCCGCGCGCCTTCCCTGGCGTATTTCCACTCCGCGGCTTCCCCTCACGGTTCCCAGATGTCCCTCTCGGTTGCTCCGCCGCCCAACCCGTGGCGCCGGTTTACGGCGGCTTATGCCAAGACCTTGACCGCGCTGCTGGCGCTGTCGGTGGCGATTCTCGTGATTCCCGTCACGCTGCAGATCATCTCGCGCTACACCGCGCTGATCCCGTCCTACATCTGGACGGAGGAGATGGCGCGCTTCCTGTTCATCTGGATGATCATGATCGGCGCCATGGTCGGCGTGCGCGAAAGCGCGCATTTCGAGGTCGACGTCTGGCCCCGGCTCCCGCGACGTGGCGAGGCGGCGGTGCGTATCGCGGCCCGGGTGGGCATCCTGGCGATGGCGATGATCTTCGTCTGGGGCGGCATCGAGTTCACCCGGTTCGCCTGGTACCGGACATCGGAGCTGGCCGAGCTGCCGCTGTGGCTGATCCACATCGCCTGGCCGGTCGCCGGCGTCACCTGGATCGTCTTTCTCGGCGAGCAGTTCGTCGATGAGACGCGCATCCTGCTCGGAAGGACCGCGCCATGAGCAGCGCGGCGCTATTCACCTCGGGCGAGGCGGCTGCGATCCTGTTCGGCGTCTTCTTCACGCTGTTGATCCTGCGCGTGCCGGTGGCCTTTGCGCTGGGCCTCGCCTGCCTGCCGCTGTTCTACTTCGAGCCGCGGCTCGGGACCATGATGCTCGCGCAGGAGACCTTCAACGCCTACAACTCCTTCATCCTGCTGGCGGTACCGTTCTTCCTGCTGACGGCCAACCTGATGAGCGTGGGCGGTATTACCGACCGGCTGGTGACGCTCTCGCGCTCCCTGGTCGGCAGCTGGCCGGGCTCGCTCGCCCAGATCAACGTCGTGCTGTCGGTGTTCTTCGCCGGCATCTCCGGCTCCTCGACGGCCGATGCCGCCAGCCAGAGCAAGATCTTCATCGATGCCCAGACCAAGGAGGGCTACGACCTCTCCTTCTCGATCGCCATCACCGCCGTGTCGGCCGTGCTGGCGGTGGTCATTCCGCCCTCGATCCTGATGATCGTCTGGGGCGGGCTGATCTCGACCTCGATCGGCGCGCTCTACCTCGCCGGCGTGGTTCCCGGCCTGCTGATCGCGGGTGCCCAGATGGCCACCGTCCATGTCTATGCCGTGCGGCGCGGCTATCCGACCTATCCGCGCTCCTCCTTCCGCCAGCTTCTGTGTGCGGTCTGGGTGGCGATCCCGGCCCTGATGACGCCCTTCATCATCGTCGGCGGCATCCTGCTGGGTTGGTTCACCGCCACCGAATCGGCTTGCGTCGCGGTGCTCTATTCGGCGGTGCTGTCGATCGTGGTCTACCGCGAGATGGGAGCACGCGGGCTCTACAACGCGCTGCTCGACACCGGGAAGCTCGCCTCGGTGGCGCTGTTCTGCATCGGCACGGCCAGCGCCTTCGGCTGGCTGCTCGCCTACTACAAGATCCCCCAGGAACTGCTGGCCAATGTTTCGACCTGGGGCATGGGCGCGATCGGCGTCGGCTTCTTCATCGCCTTCGCGTTCCTGGTGGTGGGCTGCTTCCTCGACGCGATCCCGGCCATCATCATCGTCGGCACGGTGCTGGAACCGCTCGCGAGGTCGGCCGACATGCATCCCGTCCATTTCGCCATCGTGTCGATCGTGTCGCTGGCCTTCGGCCTGGTGACGCCACCCTACGGGCTCTGCCTGATGATCTCCTGCGCCGTCGCCGGCGTGCCGCTGCGCTTTGCGCTCAAGGACACGCTGATCATGCTGGTGCCGATGATGCTGGTGCTGGCGGCGATGATCGTGTGGCCGGACATCGCCCTCTTCCTGCCCCGCCTGATCGTGCCGGAGCTTCTGAAGTAGGGTCAGAAAGCTCCCGCCTGCGAACGCTCGCCTTGCTGCTTGCGGATGGCGTGAAAGCCCTCGACCGTGCGGCCGATGATGTCGGCCACGGGCAGGACCTCGTGGATCAGGCCGACGGTCTGGCCGGCCAGCGCCAGCGAAGCCTCCATGTCGCCGCCGAAGTAGACATCGCGGACATCCTTGAAGATGGCGCGGTCGAACGAGCCTTCGCGGTCGATAGCCCTGGCCCGCTCGGTCCGCAGCGCCCGCACGCACGGCGTCGATTTGCGGTTGAGCATCACCGTTCCGGTGTCGGTGGCATCGACGATCGCCTGCTTGTAGTTGGCATGCACCGGGCTTTCGGCAGCGCTCACGAACCGCGTGCCCATCTGGATGCCCTCGGCGCCGAGCGCAAAGGCCGCGGCCATGCCGCGCCCGTCGCAGATGCCGCCGGCGGCGATGATCGGCACATCGGTCCGCTCGCGCACCGCCTGCATCAGGACGAGGGTCGAAACGTCGTCGGGATTCTTGAAGCCGCCGCCTTCGCCACCCTCGACGATCAACCCATCGACGCCGGCGTCCACCGCCTTCAGTGCCGAGGAGAGGTTGGGCACGACGTGATAGACGGTGAGGCCGGCAGCCTTCAGCACGGGCAGCAGCTTGGCCGGCGATCCGGCCGAGGTGCTGACGAACTTCACGCCGCTCTTGGCCACGAGGTCGACGACGCGCGGCTCCTTGATGAACAGGATCGGCAGGTTGACGCCGAACGGCTTGTCGGTGAGTTCCTTCATCTTCTCGATCTCAGCCAGGCAGGCATCGACCTCGCCGCTCGACGTCTCGATGATGCCGAGACCGCCGGCGTTGGACACTGCCGAGGCGAGCTGGCTGCGGGCGATCCAGCCCATCGGCGCCTGCACGATCGGATATTTCACGCCGGTATGGGCGAGCACGCGGTTCATTCAGCTTCTCTCCTCGGCGCCCTACGGCAGGTTGCGGGCGCGCTCGTAGGCGGCGGTGAAGTTGGGTGGTGTGTCGGCCCGGCAGGGCAGCGCCCGCTTGGGGTTGGGATCGTCGATGAAGCCGTCGCGCAGGCGGCCAGCACAGGGATCCTGGACGACCACGCCGTGGCCCTGGGACCGGAACACGACGTGGCGCGATGCCGAGAGCGTCTTGGCCGCGTCCCGCCCCCACGCCGCAGGGGTCAACCAGTCGTAGCCACCGCTCAGCAGCAAGGTGGGGATTTCCGACTTCACCGGCTCGCGCTCGGTGACCGGCGCGGCCGGGACGCGCCACACCTGGCAGAAGGCCGGTGATTTGCTCTGCCGCGCATTGAGGCTGTAGAGGCCGTTGGCCTCGATCTGCTTGCGCCGCGCCGCACGGTCGACCGCCGACCAGGTCTCGCGGCATTCGATGCTGTTGTAGAGACCGTCGAGCTGCTGGGCGTTCTGTTCGAGCAGGCCGCCGTCGTTGCTCTCGAGATCCTCGGCGAACATGCGGAGCAGGCGGAGGTCGCCACGTCCGATGGCCGCCACGGTCTCGGGGATGAGTGCCGCCTCGCCCTCGCGCATCATGTGCAGCAGGACCATGAGGAACTTCGCACCGTCGAGCCGCGCAGGCTGCGGGCCATCCTCGAACTGCAACGTCAACTGCAGCGGCGCACGTTCGGCGGCCTCGATCGCGGCCTCGACCATGGCACGGACCTTCGGATGCCGCTCACGGCAGACCGGATCGGCGGCGCAGTCGGCATAGAGCCGCTCGAAGGCGCGACGCACGATCTCGGGCTCGTTCTGCTCGCCGTTCACCTGCGGCGGATAGACTCCGTCCAGCACCGCGGCGCGCACCAGCCCGGGATGCCGCCGCATCACCTCGAGCGCCCAGCGCGTGCCGTAGGAGACACCGTAGAGATTGACCTTCGCGAGCGAGAAAGCCGCCACGAGGTCGGCGACATCGTCGGCCAGCGCCGGCGTCGTGTACATGGTGAGGTCGATCTTGCGCCTCTCGAGCGAGGCCCGGCAGCCGACCAGTATGTCGCGCTCCTGCTGTTCGGTGATCGCCCGCCGCCGCGCCTTGGCGGGCTCCGACGTGCGCGGGTCGAAGCAGTCGAGATTGGGGGTGGCGCCACCGGCGCCGCGCTGGCTCATGATGATGACGTCGCGGCGCTTGCGGATGTTGGCGGTCTCGTTCCACCAGTCGCCCTCGGCCAGGGCATCGGCGCCGGGGCTCGACGCCACCAGCGGCGCATCGCCGGGCCCGCCCGAGAGGTAGACCAGGGGCTCCGCTCCCGACGTGCGCTTGGCCTTCAGGACGGCAACCTTCAGGCGGATCTCGCGGCCCGCCGGCTGCTCGCGGTTCTCCGGCACGACCAGCACGAAGCATTCGACACGGTCGCCGCGCGGCGGCTTGAACGTGCAGCGCTCGCGGTCCAGCCGTGGTGCTGCAAGCGCACTTCCTGCCAGAAGCAGCAGGAATACTGCCAAGGCAAACTGAACCGGTCGGACCATGGCTCAGTTTTGCCACATCGCAGCTTGTGACGGCATGAAGTAATTCTATGGGCTGCCCCAGGCCGAATGCCCTAAGTTGCCGGCCATGACCTCCCGTTCCTATTGGACCGCCGTCTGGTGCGGTTTCCTCGTCCTGACCATCGGTCTCGGCGTTCGCCAGAGCTTCGGCATCTTCCTGAAGCCCGTTTCCGCCGAACTTCACGTCGGCCGCGAGCTGTTCTCGTTCGGCACCGCCATCTCGATGCTCCTGATGGGGGCCGTGGCGCCGTTCTCGGGCCGGCTGGCCGATCGCTTCGGTTCGGCGCCCACCATTGCCGGCGGCGGTGCGGTCTATGTGCTGGGCATGATCGTGACGGCCACCATGCACGACGGCTTCATGCTGATCCTGGGCAACATCCTGGTCGGCATCGGCCTCTCCGCCGCGACCTTCGGGCCGGTGCTGGGCGTCATCCTGCGCGTGGCCCCGCCGGAGAAGCAGGCGCTGGCCGTCGGCATCTGCTCGGCCGGCGGCTCGTTCGGCCAGTTCTTCATCGTGCCGCTGGCGGCCGTACTGCAGAGCTATTTCGGCGACTGGCGGCCGACCATGTGGGCGCTCACGATCCTGGCCGTCCTGATCATGGTGCTGCCGCTCGGGCTGAACGACCGCAAGGAGATCGCCGCCTCCAAGAGGGGCAGCGGCGGCTCGCAGACGACCCGCGAGGCCCTGGCCGAGGCATTCGGCCTGCGCAGCTACGTGCTGCTGGTGACCGGCTACTTCGTCTGCGGCTTTCATGTCGCCTTCGTCGGCGGCCATCTGCCGGCTTACATTTCCGACAAGGGCATCGGCCTCTCGCTGTTCGGCGTCGAGCTGACGCCGATCGAGCTGGGCGGCTGGGCGATCGGCATGGTGGGCCTGTTCAACATCGCTGGCGCCATCCTGTGGAGTTCCATGGGCGGCAGGTACAAGCGCAAGAACCTGCTGACCCTGCTCTATCTGCTGCGCTCGCTGGTGTTCCTGGGCTTCATGATCGCTCCGCTGTCGGCCGCCTCGGTGCTGATCTTCGCGGGCTCGCTGGGCTTTCTGTGGCTGGGCACTGTGCCGCTCACGACCTCGCTGGTCGGCTATATCTTCGGGCCGGTGCATGTCACGATGCTGAACGGCATCGTCTTCTTCGGCCACCAGCTCGGCAGCTTCGTCGGCGGCTGGGGCGGCGGGCTCCTGTTCGACCTCCAGGGCAACTACGACATGATGTGGTGGATTTCGATCGCGCTGGGCCTCGTTGCGGCGGCGATGCATTGGCCGATCGTCGAGGAACGGCTCACGCGGTCCGCGGCGATACCGCAGCCGGCATGACGGCGGGCTGGCAGGCGGCACTTCTCTGGGGTGCCGCCGCCCTCGTTGTTGCCGCGACCGCCTTGTCGTTCGTGATGTGGGGCCTGAATGGGCCTGCCTATCTCGTGGACCTGATCGCCGCTTACTGTCTCTAGCTCAGAGCACGAACTTGCTGAGATCGGTATTCCTGGCGAGCTCGCTCACGTGCGAGCGGACGTAGGCGGCATCGATCTCGATCTTGCTGCCGGGCTTGTCCGAGGCGGTGAAGCTGATCTCTTCCAGCAGCTTCTCCATCACCGTGTGCAGGCGCCGGGCGCCGATATTCTCGACCGTCTCGTTGATCTCGGCCGACAGCCGCGCCAGCTCGTCGATGGCGTCTTCCTTGAAATCG
>JBQTJT010000141.1:0-9762 GCA_052386855.1 Reyranella sp. | reverse complement strand
GATCGAGCGGCTGGCCTCGCTCGCGCCGGTCCAGGGCGCCCTCGACCAGATCGTGCAGCGCTTCGGCACCGACCTGGTCGCCGAGGTCACCGGCCGGTCGCGGCGGATCGTGCGCAAGAAAGAGCGGCTTTGCGTCGAGAATCGTCCGGGCTCCGCCAACCTCGCCGAAGCGCAGGCCTTCATGGATGACGACAAGCGCATCCTCGTGTTCAGCGATGCCGGCGGCACTGGCCGCTCCTATCACGCGGACCTGGGGGCCCGGAACCGGCGCCTGCGCGTTCACTACCTGCTGGAGGCAGGCTGGAAGGCGGATACCGCCATCCAAGGCCTGGGACGCAGCAATCGCACCAATCAGGCACAGCCGCCCCTGTTCCGGCCGATCGCCACCGACGTGAAGGCCGAGAAGCGCTTCCTGTCGACCATTGCCCGCCGGCTCGACACGCTGGGTGCTATCACCAAGGGCCAGCGCCAGACCGGCGGCCAGGGCCTGTTCCGGGCCGACGACAATCTCGAATCGCCCTATGGCCGTGCCGCCTTGCGGCAGCTCTACCTCCTGCTGTTCGCCGGCAAGGTTGAGGGCTGTTCGCTCATGGCCTTCGAGGAGGTCACCGGCCTGCGTCTGACCGATCAGGACGGCAGCCTGCGCGAGGAGTTGCCGCCAATCACGACCTTCCTCAACCGGCTGCTGGCGCTGACCATCGAGTTGCAGAACGCGCTGTTCGGCGTCTTTGAGGGTCTGCTGCAGGCGAAGATCGAGGGCGCGCAGGCCTCGGGCACCTACGACGTCGGCGTCGAGACGCTGACCGCCGAGAGCCTGGTCGTGACCGACCGGCGCTCGCTCTATGCCCATCCGCAGACCGGCGCGGAAACCCAAGTGTTCACCATCCGCCGGCGGGAGCGCAATCAGCCGTTCTCGCTCGCCGAGGCGTTGGATCGTGCTGATGACCCGCGCGCCATGCTGCTGGTCAATGCGCAGTCCGGCCGGGCGGCGGTGCAGGTCCCGGCGCCGAGCCTCATGCTCGAAGATGGCGAGGTCGAATGCCGTGTCCGCCTGCTGCGGCCAATGGAACGAACATCCATGGCATTGGCGGCGTTGGACCAGACACACTGGGAGGGGGCCGATCGCGTCGCGTTCACCGAAGCCTGGGAGCGAGAACTCGTCGAGATTCCCGCCTTCACCGACAGCGATCTCCATGTCGTCACGGGACTGCTGCTGCCGATCTGGAAGCGCCTGCCGGATGATTCCATGCGGGTTTACCGGCTCCAGACGGACGCCGGCGAGCGCGTCATCGGCCGGCTGGTCTCGCCGGCCTGGGTGGCGCAGGCCGTCAGTGCCGATGGCGTGAGCATCGCACCGGCAGATGCCTGGGCCGCCGTGCTCGACGGTCGAACCATCCTCGAGCTGCAGGACGGGTTGTCACTTCGCCGCGCCAGGGTGATGGGGCTGCTCCGGGTGGAACTCTGCGGCTTCACCGAAGGGATGGTCGATCGCCTGAAGGCGATGGGGCTGATCTCCGAGATCGTCGCCTGGAAGCTGCGCCTGTTCGTGCCGACCGGCGCCGACGGTCCCGCGATTCTCGCCGGGCTAACGGAACGCTACCCGATCGCGAGCATCGCCGATCGGGCCGCGGCATGAGGGGCCGTCATGTCGTCGCCCGCCGCTGACCTCGCCCGCAGCCTCGCGCGCAACGCCGAGGCGGTGTGCCGTCACTATCTCTCGAACGGTCATCGCGAGGGCCGCTACTGGCTGGTCGGCGATGTCGCCAACACACGGGGCCGCAGCCTGTTCGTTCGCTTGAGCGGGCCGGACCATGGCAAAGGCGCCGCCGGCAAATGGACCGACGCCGCGACGGGCGAGCATGGCGATCTTTTAGACCTCATCGCCCTCAATCGCGGGCTCGATCGCCTGCGCGATACCCTGGACGAGGCACGCACGTTCCTCGCCTTGCCGCCGGACCAGCTCGCGCCACGGCAGGATCGTCTTCCCGCGCCGCGCGGCTCGCCTCAGTCCGCACGGCGTCTCTACGCCATGTCCAGGCCGATCGCGGGCACTCTGGCGCACGAATATTTGCACAACCGTGGCATCGTCACTGTGCCCGAAGGTGACCCGCTGCGCTTCCATTCGCGTTGCTACTATCGGCCCGACGACGACAGTCCGACCGAGACCTGGCCGGCACTTATCGCCGCCGTTACCGATCTTGGCGGCAGGATCACCGGAGCACATCGCACCTGGCTCGACCGGTCTGGCCAAGACAAGGCGCCGATTGCTTCGCCGCGACGGGCCATGGGTCATCTTCTCGGGCACGGTGTCCGCTTCGGCGTCGCTCGCGACGTGATGGCCGCCGGGGAGGGGATCGAGACCATGCTGTCGCTGCGCAGCATCGTGCCGACCCTGCCGATGGTGGCCGCACTTTCGGCCAACCACCTCGCGGCGCTGCTGCTTCCAACGACGCTGCGCCGTCTCTATATCGCACGCGATGCCGATCCGGCCGGAGATGCCGCGATGGCCAGCCTGTGCAACCGCGCCCAGGCCATCGGAATCGAGGTGGGGAGCCTGTTGCCCTGCTTCGACGACTTCAACGAGGATCTCCGCCGCCTGGGAGCGGAAAGGCTTCGAGCATCCGTGCGCGGGCAGCTCGCCCCGCAGGACGTGGTTCGCTTCCTGGCCTTGGCGACGGCCGCGACGGGATGAGCACGGGTACGGCGAATCGCTTGCTGCCCGGTCGCTCTGTTGCCCTTTGGATCGGAGGAGCGCGCGCCCCGACCTTCTAGAGGGGCGATCGGACGGCAGGCCGCCCGGGCCCGCAACGGCGATCCTTCGGCTTTCTTCCCCTGCCGGCTTCGCCGGCATTCCTCGCGAGGCAAGAAAGCCGCGGCCCGCCGTCCTCCGCTGCGCTTCGGCCGCAAGCGCGGTGCAGGCCCGGTCCGCCCGCCGTCTGTCGACGCCCACGAAGGCCGCGATGGGCGCGGCCGATCCGACAAAGGACATCATCATGGCGACCAACGACGATCCCGAATTCGAGCCCGTGCATGCCGCATCCCCGACCGATCACGTCCTCACCGAACTGCAGCTCTACGGTCATCGTCCCTTCCAGGACGAGCCCGATCCCAGGCCACTCCCGGACACTCAAAGCATCGTCGGCGCCGTCGTCGACATCTTCGATGCGCTGGTCTCGACGCTCACCGACACCCGCCTCGAGCCCGATCTCGAGGAACTGCTGTGGTCGGCCGTCAACCTGTTCCATCGCGCCACCGGCCGGATCGAGCGCGAGCTCGACACCAACGAGCAGGCTCAGCACCGGAGCCAGAAGGAGCAGAACGGCTCGGAGGTGCGCTCGGTCGAGCTGGAGCGTCTCGTCGCCGAAGGCCTGACCCTGATCGAACGCCGCAATGCCCTGGAACTCTTCCGCGACCAGGCTGCCGATCGCTTCGAGGTCCATACCGGCTCGGCCTGGCGGCCGCGCACCGGGTCGATGGTCAATCACCGGGCGCTCACCGCGGCGATGATCGACAGCCGGGATTTTCTCGCCGCCCGGCGCCGGGCCGACACCGAACTGCTGGTGCCGGCTGGTCCCAAGATCGCCTTCACCGGCGGTGCCGACTTCAACGACCATCGGCTGATCTGGAGCATGCTCGACAAGGTCCACGTCAAGCATCCCGACATGGTGCTGCTGCACGGCGGCTCGCCGACCGGCGCCGAACGCATCGCTGCTCGCTGGGCCGACGACCGCAAGGTGGCTCACATCCCCTTCAAGCCGGACTGGACCCGTCACGCCAAGGCTGCACCGTTCAAGCGCAACGACCAGATCCTGGAAGTCCTGCCGATCGGCGTCATCGTCTTCCCGGGCTCGGGCATCCAGGAGAACCTCGCCGACAAGGCCCGCAAGCTCGGCATCCCGGTCTGGCGCTTCGGTTCGGGCGGCGCATAAGCGCCGCCTTTTGGCCAACTTCACAGTCGATAGTTACTAGATCGCGCCATGGTGGTGGTGGAAGGCGCAGCCGTTCGACTCTTGTCACGGAGATCCACCATGCTTGCCATCGTTCTCGGCGTTTTCGGCCTCGGCTTCTTCTGCTGGCTCCTGTTCACGCTTGCCATCTATGCGCTTCCCTTCCTGGCTTTATGTGGCCAGCCACATAAGGCAAGTTATGTGGCGTTCCCCGATATGTGGCGCGCACGTGGTAAATGTATCTGTGGATCCTGGTAGCGGACTCCTTACGCCACATATTTTTGTGTGGATGATCGTCGTCCATCATCGCGATGGAGATCGATCATGTACGACCAACTGTTCAAGGTGCCAGCCGTTGTCGCTCGCTATCGGGCAGGACCCTATGCGGAATCCCGCGAGCAATTTCTCAAGAAGGCGCGTGCGGACGGCTATTCGCCGTTGACGTTGGAGCGCATGGCGTGGGCGTTGCTGGTCGTTGCGGAGATAGTCCGCGATGCCGGGGGAAGCATAACGTCCAAGCGGCTGAGAGGTGCACTTCTCCGGCAGGTCAAGTCCAAGCGGCAGGGTCATTCACCATCTCAAAACACAATCAAACTCATTCTTCAGAGCGGGGAGCCTTGGCTACGCAGCATGGGTGCGTTGGCGGCCAAACCGAAACGGCCACAGAGATTTGCAACGGAACTGTTCGCCTATAAGGAGTACATGTGTGTCGAGCGAGGTCTTTCTCAGGCGACGATCACATCTTGCGACGAGGCAATCCGCTGGTTCTGTAGTTCGTTGCCACCTCAGGTGCGATCGCTCGGTGCGGTCACCATTTCTCACGTTGATGCGTTTCTGAAGACTCAAGCCTGCCGAGGATGGAGCCGCAGGTCTCTGCGCTCGCTCGGCGGCCGTTTGCGCAGCTTCTTTCGCTACGCTGCCTGTAGAGGATGGTGCCGATCCCATCTCGCGCCGAGCATTGAGCTGCCGCATCTCTATGCGCTCGAAGATGTTCCGCGGGCGCCAAGCATTGAACAGATCGGCCGGCTACTTGAAGACACCGCGTCCAGCCACGACCCGGTCAACATCCGTGATCACGCAATTCTGTCGCTTCTGATCAACTATGGTCTGCGGCGCGGGGAAGTCGCGCGACTAACCTTGGACGATCTAGATTGGGCGGCCGAGATGATTCACATCACCAGGCCGAAGATGCGACGAACGCAACGTTATCCAATGTCGGTCCCTGTTGGCGAGGCAATCCTGCGTTATCTTCGTCGAGCACGTCCTCGCAGCCCGCACCGAGCCCTGTTCCTAACGATCCAGGCGCCAATCCGTCCGCTATCAGGTCCGAGCATCACCTACGCGGTGAGGACGCTGTTGACCAAGCAGGGCGTGGAGCTGACCTGGCGTGGCGCACATTGCCTTCGGCACGCATGTGCGGGTCAGCTTCTCGATGCTGGATTCACTTTGAAGCAGATCGCTGACCACCTCGGTCACCGAAGCATGGATACCACGAGGATCTATACCAAGATCGACTTGCGGGGCTTGCGTCAGGTGGCTGAGTTCGACCTGGGAGCGCTGCTATGAGCTTGGAAGACATCATTGCCAGCTACATCGACCAGCAGCGCTCGCTCGGCAAGCGCTACTTGGCCGAGGCAAACATTCTGGCAGCCTTTAGAAGATCGGTCGGCGATGTGCCGGTTCACAATATTCGGTCTGAGGTGATCTCTCGATTCGTAGATCGTGATGGAACAGGTTATGAGGCGAGGAACAGGAAGTATCGCGTGCTGTCGGGCCTGTTTTTCTTCGCCGTCACGCGCCGCCTCTTGAGAGCATCTCCGATGCCCCGGCGTCCGCGAAAGCGCGCCTGTTCATCCTCCGTGCCCTACATCTATTCCGAGGCGGAGCTCAAGCGGCTTCTCGCAGCGGTTCCGGCAGCGACGGCGGGTCCACAGTATGCAATCGATGCCGATACGCTTCGTGTGTTTCTTCTGCTTCTATACGGTGCCGGACTGCGCCGCGGCGAGGCGATGCGTCTTAAGATAGAAGACGTCGACATCTCGCAATCATTCATACACATTCGAGGAACGAAGTTTTTCAAGACGCGCATCGTTCCTCTGAGCGACGGTCTGAACTCCGTGATACGGACGTTCATCGCGAGGCGCGGTAACCATTATTCCGCAGGCGGCGAGAGCCGAGTCTTTTCCAGCCGCAACGGCACAGATTTGAGTGATACAACGCTCGGAGTCGCATTCCGTCGCCTGTGCGCGATGACCTGAGCCCCAAGTTTCATCCAGCCGTAAGTAGAATCCGTTCGTCATTTGGACCTGTCAGGCCCGGTGTTGCAACAGCCTGGGGCGCGAAGCCCGTGGTTGAGCGCAGCGCCCCAGGCTGTTGCGGGACAGAGGCGTTGTGAGCCGCGTAGGCGACCGGCGTCAGATTGCCGAGCGCGCTGTGCGGTCGTTCGGTGTTGTAGTCGCGCCGCCATTCCTCGAGGGCAACACGAGCGTGAGCAAGCGAAGTGAACAGCGTCTCGTTCAACAGTTCGTCGCGCAGTCGACCGTTGAAGCTCTCGATGAAGGCGTTCTGCGTCGGCTTGCCGGGTGCGATGTAGTGCCAGGCCACGCCGCTGGCCTGCGACCAGCGCAGGATCGCCATGCTGGTGAGTTCGGTACCGTTGTCGGAGACGCAGCTGTGCGGCCGATCCCGACGGGCGATAAGAGCATCCAGCTCGCGCGCCACCCGAAGGCCCGACAGCGACGTGTCCGCCACCAGGCACAGGCACTCCCGGGTGTAGTCGTCGACCATCGCCAGGATCCGGAACCGTCTTCCGTCGGTCAGCGTGTCGCTGACGAAGTCGAGCGACCACCGTTGGTTCGGGCCTTGTGGCAGGACCATCGGTGCCCGTGTGCCCAAGGCCCGCTTGCGTCCGCCACGCCGGCGAACCTGCAGCCGTTCCTCGATGTAGAGCCGCCGCAGCTTCTTGTGGTTGAGGTGCATGCCCTCGCGCGACAGCAGCACATGCAGCCGCCGCCAGCCGAAGCGACGGCGCACCGCCGCCAGCTCGCGTAGCCGCGCCCGCACTGCGCCATCGTCCGGACGACGGCCCCGATAACAGATCGAGGTCCGCTCCACTCCGATCGCGCGACACGCCCGCCGCTGGCTCACCCCATGTACGCTACACAGGTGCGCCGCAGCCTCCCGCTTCGCCGCGGGCGTCACCATTTTTTTGTCGCGATATCTTTCAGCATCGCGTTGTCCAGCATCGCCTCGGCCAGCAGCTTCTTCAGCCGACGGTTCTCGTCCTCCAGCGACCGCAGCCGCTTGGCGTCCGATACCTCCAGGCCGCCGTACTTCGCCTTCCACTTGTAAAACGTCGCGCTGCTCACACCGTGCCTGCGACACACGTCCGCCGTCGCCGTTCCTGCCTCATGCTCCCGCAGAATCCCGATGATCTGCTCTTCCGTGAACCGAGCCTTCTTCATCTCCCGTCTCCTCTCGAAGACGGACTCTACCCATTTCTGGAGGAGTTTCAGGGGCTCAGGTCAGCGATCGCGAGCATTCGAAGGAACGGCGGTGCCCGCAGCCAGCCTCGGATGCACGACCTCAGGCATTCGGCAGCGGTTCACCGAGTCATCGCATGGTATCGCAGTGGTGCTGACCTGAACGATCTTTTGCCCAAGTTGGCAACCTATCTCGGCCATACGGGCCTTTCGGGAACGCAGCGCTATCTGACAATGACTCAGGAGCTACTTGCCGAGGCCAGCTGTCGCTTCGAGGCGTTTGCGGGAGGGCACCGCCATGACTGACAAGACGTCTGCAGGATATTGGATTCGCCGATTCCTCACGGAATACGCCACATCGGAGCGGAACTTGTCCGCAAACACATGCGCAAGCTACCGCGATATGCTCGTCCTGCTCCTTCCCTATGCGGCAAAGCGCAAAGGCACAGCCACCGATAAGCTGTCGGTGACCGATCTTTCGGCCGAACTTGTGCGCAGCTTTCTCGGGTACCTTGAACGGGAGAGGCAGTGTTGTACGGCGACGCGGAACCAGCGCCTCGCGTCGATTCATGCATTGGCGCGATTCGTAGGGGAGTACAGCCCGCAACATATCGAGTGGTGCGCACAGATTCGAATGATACCAATAAAAAGGAGCACCACGGCCAGTCTGACATATCTTGAGAAGTCAGAGGTCGACGCCCTACTCGTTGCCCCGGATCAATCGTCAAGCCAGGGCCGGCGCGACCATGCATTGCTGCTGTTCCTCTACAACTCTGGCGCTCGCGTCAGCGAAGCAACGGCCCTGCGGATCGGCGATATAGACTGGCACTCCAAGTCCGTCCAGATAATGGGCAAAGGAAGCAAGCAACGTCGCTGCCCACTCTGGGCCACAACCCTGAAGCACCTCTGTCACCTCGCGGGGCAACGTCCTGCTGAGGCAAGCGTGTTCTTGAACTGTCGCGGAGAACCGCTGACGCGGTATGGCATCCACACACTCGTCGAACGCTATATAGAGAGATTGCGCGTCTCGGTACCGTCGCTCCAAGGAAAGCGGATCAGCCCTCACGTCATTCGCCATACGACGGCGAGCCATCTCCTGCAGGCGGGCGTCGATATCAACACGATCCGTGCGTGGCTCGGGCATGTGTCGCTCGATACCACCAACATCTATGCCGAGACCGACCTTGCCACGAAAGAGCGGGCGCTTGCGACACTGGCGAGAGGAAGCACTCGACGCACAATTGGAGGCTGGTCTCGTCAGCCGGATTTGATGGCTTTCCTGCGTACCCTATAGCCTCACCGATATGTGGCGCACTGGTCATAGTTCTCGCTCATAAGCAGCTCTAAGTGGCCTCTGCGCCACATATCGGGGAACGCCACATAACTTGCCGGACTGACCGCGGGCCTCGCTGCCTTTCACAGCGGGGCAGGGATCATCGGAGCGCTCGTCGTCGGGTTTCTGGCCGGCGGCGCGACCTTGGCGCTTGGGCAGATTGCTTTTGCCGCGACGCGCACGCCGCGGATCCGGGCCATCATCGGTCTGCTCTACGCAGTGCCGGCAACAGTCGCCGGCTATCAGGTGTCGGTTGCGCTGTCGGGCATCGGCATGTCCGCCGGCGGCTGGCAGACGGCATTTGCCGTTGTCGGCGCCGTTCTCTCTGGCGTCACGGCCTTCTCGCGCATGACGCTGTTTGTCCCGGCGTCGGACGGACAGGGCACTGGGGGAGCTCACTCGCCGATTGTCTGGCGGCCGCACGACCAGAGACGCTAACGGTCTCTGCAACCTCATCGTCGAACAAGTCGGCGAAGGTGGGCGGTGAATGCTCATTATCTGCGATGGCACGAATGCAGCCCTCGATAGCGCTTCGATGAGCCCCTGTCTTCGGCATGGCCGACAAGATGCTGTGGCGGGTTTATCGTGTGTGCCTGGTTGGCTGGGGCGATGCCGTCCTTTTTCTACGCCACGGCCGCCTTCTCTTCGCCCGGCATGCCAGCCCTCTTGTGCAGGACCCTTCAGGTTAGCCACGACTTCTTGGGAGGATGCTGTTCAGCGTGCGACCCACGGCCTCTCCTTGGCTTGATCTAGCCGTAGGACGGCTGCGCCTCGATCGCCTGAGCCGCAACGGCGTCGGTTCGACTTTCTTCCCCTGGGCTTCGCCCATTCCTCGCGAGGCAAGAAAGTCGCTCCGCCGCCATCCTCCGCTGTGCTCCGGCCCGCGAGCGGGTGCAGCGTCGATCGCCTCCGGCAAACGATCGCCATCGAGGCCGCGATGGTCGCGGGGCTCGAAACAGCAAGGAGAAGTCACATGGCCAACATCGGTTCCTTCAAGAAG
>JBQTJT010000140.1:0-37461 GCA_052386855.1 Reyranella sp. | reverse complement strand
AGAACTTCGGCAAGATCGACGGCGTCATCAACAATGCCGGCATCCTGCGCGACCGCATCTTCCACCGCATGAGCCACATGGACTGGAAGATGGTGATCGACGTCCATCTGAACGGCGCCTTCAACGTGAGCCGCGCCGCCGCCAACTACTTCAAGGAGCAGAAGTCGGGCGCCTTCGTGCACTTCACCTCGACCTCGGGCCTCGTCGGCAATTTCGGCCAGGCGAATTATTCCGCGGCCAAGATGGGCATCATCGGGCTCTCTCGCTCGATCGCGCTCGACATGGCGGCGTTCAACGTCCGCTCCAACTGCATCTCGCCGTTTGCCTGGACGCGCATGATCGGCACCATTCCCGCCGATACCGACGCGCAGAAGGCGCGGCTCGAGCGCTCCAAGAAGATGACCCCGGCCAAGATCGCACCGATGGCGGTTTTCCTGCTGTCGGATGCCGCCGATGCCGCCGGCGTCAGCTCGCAGATCTTCGGCGTGCGCATGAACGAGATCATGCTGTTCAACGCCAACCGTCCGGTACGATCCGTGCATATGTCCGAGGGATGGACGCTCGAGGCGATCGACGAGATCGCCGTGCCGGCGATGAAGCCCTACTTCACCGACCTCAAGCGCTCGCCCGAATACTTCACGTGGGATCCGATCTGATGGCTGTCGACAAGACGAAGAACGAACCGAGGATCGATGCCGACGAGGTGTTGGGCGGCATCGTCGAATGGGTATCGATCGAAAGCCCGAGCCATGACGCCAAGTCGGTCAACAGGGTGGTCGATCATGTCGAGGGCCAGTTCCGCGACCTCGGGCTGAAGCTCGAACGCACGCCCGGCGTCGATGGATTCGGCGATATCCTGGAGTGCAAGACGCAGCCGGGCTGGAACGAGGGGGGCGAAGGCAAGGGCATCCTGGTGCTGGCCCATCTCGATACCGTGCATCCCATCGGCATGATCGAGAAGGAGCTGAAGGTGCGTCGCGAGGGCGACAGTATCTTCGGGCCCGGCATCTACGACATGAAGGCCGGCGGCTACATCGCCTACTACGCGCTGCGCCACCTGATCCGACAGGGCAAGAAGACGAAATTGCCCGTGACGTTCATGTTCATCCCCGAGGAAGAGGTCGGCAGCCCGACCTCGCGCGCCCGCATCGAGGAAGCGGCCAGGGGCCACAAATACGCGCTGGTGATGGAGCCGGGCCGCGACGGCGACAAGGTCGTGACCTCGCGCAAGGGCGTCGGTCGCTTCACGCTCACCGTCAAAGGCAAGGCGGCGCATGCCGGCGTGCGCCACCAGGACGGCCGCAGCGCCATCCTCGAAATGGCCAAGCAGATCCTGCGGATCGAGGGCAAGACCGACTATGCCCGCGGCATCACCTGCAACGTCGGCCTGATCAAGGGCGGCAGTGGCGTGAACGTGACGCCGGCGGAATGCACGGTCGAGGTCGACCTGCGCGTGCCCAACATGGCGCTGGCCGAAGAGATGACCCACTGGTTCCTCGGCCTCGAACCGATCGGCCCCGAGGTCACGCTCGCGGTCGAGGGCGGCATGAACCGGCCGCCCTACCAGAAGGATGCCGGCATCACCGATCTCTTCGGCAAGGCGCAGGCGATCTATCGCGAGATCGGCAAGGAGCTGGCCGACGTGCCGCTCACCGGCGGCGGCAGCGACGGCAACTTCACGGCGGCACTCGGCATCCCGACGCTCGACGGGCTGGGTGCCGACGGCAAGGGCGCGCATGCCATCGACGAGCAGATCTACTACTCGTCGCTGGTGCCGCGCACCTATCTCTGCGCGCGCCTGCTGGAGACGCTGGAGTAGGCCTACCGGAGTGGGCTTAGTAGGCGGCGGTGAAGCGCTTGCGGATGTGCTTGGGCTTTTCGATCTCGTCGACGATGGCGATGGCGAAATCCTCGCGGCTGATGCGGCTCTCGCCCTTCGAGTCGACGAGAAACTGATCGAGACCGAGGCGGAACTTGCCGGTGCGCGTACCGGCCGGGATCGCCGCCGCGGGCGAGACCGCCGTCCATTCCAGGTCCTTGATCGCGCGGATGGCGTCCAGGGCCAGCATCGCCGGCTTCGATGTCGGCGGCTGCACGCCCTTTTCCATCATGTGGTCGAAATGGGTGCGGCCGTCCTTGCGGATCAGGCTGCCGGCGCCGACGACGAACAGCGCACGCTTCACGCCCGACTTGCGGATCGTGTCGATGATCCGGTTGACGTCGTTCTCGTTCCATTTGACCGACACTACAACGACATCGTGGCCCTTGAGGACCTGGGCCAGCACGACGGGATCGGTCGTGCTCGCGGCCTTGACGATCATGCCGGCGCGGGCCGTGAGCTTGCGCGGGTCGCGCGTGATGGCAGTCACCGTATGCGAACGGCTGAGCAACTCGGTGAGCACGCGGCTGCCGATATTCCCGGTGGCGCCGATCAGGGCGATGTTGCTCATTGGGTGGTTCCTTTCATCAGGTCGCGTAGCGCCGCGATTGTGGCAGATGGCGCTTCCTGCGGCACGTTGTGGCCGACGCGAGGGATCAGGCGTCGCTCATAGACGCCGGTGAAAAACTTGGTGTTGCCGTCGGTCTGCGGTGCCGGCCCGACGCCGTCATGGCCGCCGTGCAGGTTGATCGTCGGCACGGCGATCGTGGGCTGGGCGGCGAGCCGTTGCTCGATCGCGGCGAGGGCCGGGTCGCCTGGCGCGTAGCCGTAGCGGTGGCGGTAGGACTGGATCACGACATCGACGAAGTCGGGATTGTCGAACGCTACGGCGGACCTCTCGAAGGTCGCCTCGTCGAAACGCCACTCGGGCGACCACAGTTTCCAGAGCAGCCGGCAGATGTCCCGGCGATCCTTGGTAAGGCCTGCCCGGCCGCGCTCGGTGTGGAAGTAGTACTGGTACCAGAAGCGGTGCTCCTGCTCGGCGGGCGCGGGGTCGGCAGCACGGGCGATGTTCTGGATGTTGTAGCCGGTGCAGCTCAGAAGACAGCGCACCCGCTCAGGCCACAGGGCCGCCACGATGCAGGCGGCGCGGCCACCCCAGTCGTACCCGGCGAGGGCTGCCCGGCCGAGGCCGAGCGCGTCCATGAACTGCAGCAGGTCGTGGCCCAGCGCCGCCTGTTCGCCCGAGCGAGGGGTGGCGGGGCTCAGGAAACGGGTCGGCCCGTAACCGCGCAGGTAGGGAACGAGCACGCGGTAGCCGTCGGCCGCCAGCGCCGGTGCCACTTCATCGAAGCACCGGACATCGTAGGGGAAGCCGTGCAGCAGAACGACCGCGGCGCCCCCGGAGGGGCCGTGTTCTTCGTAGGCGACGTCGAGGACGTCGGTGCGGATGGTCCGGCTCTGCATGCAATTCGCAAGATAGCGGCTTGCCGGCGGTGTTGACAGTGCGGAGACGCGCACTCAGTTTCGCCGCCAGTTCCGCGGCGAGGGCGGCATGCACACGACCGTTGCCAAAATCAGCGACTATTTGACGCCTGAGCAGATCCGGCGGCTCCGCGGCAAGTCGGATCTCGTGGGCGCATTGCTGGTTTTGCACGCCTGGGCGCTGATCGCCGGCGGCATGGCGCTGTTCGTGTGGTGGCCCAATCCCGTCACTTTCCTGCTCGCCGTGATGGTGATCGGCGGCCGACAGCTCGGGCTTGCGATCTTGATGCACGATGCCACCCACGGCTTGCTGTTCGCCAACCGGCGGCTGAATGACGGGGTGGGAAGCTGGCTCTGCGCCTGGCCTGTCTTCACAAGCCTGGCGCTTTACCGGCCCTATCACCTGCAACATCACCGCTTCACGCAGCAGCCCGAGGATCCCGACCTGGGGCTTTCGGCGGCGTTTCCGGTCAGCCGCCGGAGCCTCCGCCGCAAGATCCTGCGCGACCTCACGGGACGCACGGCCTATCTGCGCCGGGGCGAGCAGATCAAACGCGCCCTGGGACCGGCCGATCTCGGCATCCTGGTGCGACTGGGCAGTCTCTGGGGCAAGGAGAGGGGACCGATCACGACGAACCTCGTCTTGTTCGGGACGCTCGCCATGCTGGACTATTGGTGGCTCTATCCGCTGCTCTGGCTGCTGCCGCTCGCGACCTGGTACCAGCTCGCGAGCCGGATACGAAACATTGCCGAGCATGCGGTCGTTCCCGATAACGACGACCCCTTGTGCAATACCCGCACGACTCACGCCAATCCTATGATCCGGCTCCTCTTGGCGCCCTATTGGGTCAACTTCCACCTCGAGCACCATTTGTTCATGTTCGTGCCGTGCTGGCGCCTGCCGATGGCCCGTCGCTTTCTGCGCGCGGGCGTTGGTGGACGCCGGATGGAGTTCAAATCGGGCTATCTGGCGGTCCTGCGCGCAGCGACGTCGCGCCTTGCCGATGCACCGCACCATGCCGCCGCGCGCGGCACGGTTCAGCACATATGAAGCCATAGTTGTTCTGGGAGTGCGCCCCAATCGGCGCTAGTATTCGTCCTGTTATGCAATGGGGAGACAGGATCATGATCAAGAAGCTTTTGGCCGTCGTCGCGGCTGCGTTCCTTCTGGGCGCCTGCGACGAGCCTGCGCCACAGGCGGCTGCACCGCCGCCGCCGCCGGTGAAGAACTTCCTGGTGTTCTTCGACTTCGACAAATCGACACTGACGCCGCGCGCCATGGACATCGTGAAGGAAGCGGCTGCAACCGCCAAATCCGGCCAGAACGCGCGCCTGACCTGCACCGGTCATACCGATACGTCGGGCCCGGCGAACTACAACATGGCGCTGTCGCTGCGCCGCGCCAACACGGTCAAGGCGGCACTGGTACGCCAGGGCGTGCCGGCTGACACGATCACGGTCGTCGGCCGGGGTGAGACGGCGCTGCTGGTGGCAACCAAGGATGGCGTCCGCGAGCCGCAGAACCGGCGCGTCGAGATCGTCATCCAGTAGAAACTTCCGATCCGAGTGAAACGGAAAAAGGCGGTCCCTTCGGACCGCCTTTTTTGTCGCCTGCGCCGCTATTGGGCGGGGCAGGCGAAGATGTTCATTTCCGGCCCGAGATCGAATGGCGGCGGAACCTGGTTCAGCGACGACACCTTGGGGTCCAGTGCCCAATCGAGCGCACGCTTGCTGCGCGAGCAGAATTCGCGGTCGGTCGGGGCGCGCTGCGCCGTGCGGTTCGCGACTTCGGTGACGAAGACGTCGACGTTCAGCCGCTTGCGCCGGGCGACTTCCGACAGCGCGCGCGCGTTGCCGCTGAGCTCGGACTGGTACTTGCCGATGAAGGATCCATATTGCGCCTCGAAGGCACGGGTGCCGCCGGGGTTCTGGCATTGCAGGGTCGCTACCACGAGTTCCTGCTGCACCATGCGTGCACGTACGACCGCCAGGTCGGCGGCATTGTAGCAATAGGCCCGAATGTTCCCCGCGGGCGGGGCCGGCGGAACAGGCGCCTGATAGTCGGGCGCTGCGGCCTTGGCCACAGGCGCCGTGGTCTTGGCCTGGTTGAGCGTACAACCGCCCACGGCCAGGATCCCCGCCACCAGAATCGTCGCCTGCGAAAGCATCTTGATCATCCGTACACTCCCAACGCGTTGGCCGGAAACCGCCAGCGGGTACATCAGTTAGACGCGTGTTTCAAACCTAATTACCGGCCGGAGCCGCACAGAGGGCGGCAAGGCTCGGAAAATCTGGATATTTCAGTGTATGACCCTGGCCAGCGCCCGGTCGAAGATCTCCAGGCCGAGGTCGATTTCCCCGTCGGTGATCGTCATCGGGGGTGCAATGCGGAATATCCCGAACCCTCCCCGGACGACGCTGGTCATCATGCCGAGGTCGAGACACGCCCGGGCCACGCTTTGGGCAAGTTCCGGGTCGGGGGCCCTCGAGCGGCGGTCCTTGACCAGGTCGAGGCCGAGCAGAAGGCCGCGGCCGCGGATGTCGCCAATGCAGTCGTAGCGCTGCTGCAGCGCCAGCAGACCGTCCTTCAGCCGCTTGCCCAGCAGGGCGGCCCGCTCGGTCAGCCGGTCGCGCAGGATGATCTCGATGACTTTCAGGCCGACCGCCGCCGGCAGCGGGTCGGAGGCATGGGTGGTGTAAAACAGGAAGCCGCGCTCCGCGGCGATGTCCTCGATCTCGGGCGTCGTCAGCATTGCCGCCAGCGGCAGCCCCGCGCCCAGGGTCTTGGAGAGGGTGAGATACTGCGGCACGACGCCGTCGCGTTCGCTGGCGAACAGGTGGCCGGTACGGCCGAGCCCGGTCTGGGCCTCGTCGAAGATGAACTGCATGTCGCGTTCGCGGCATTTCTCTGCCAGCGCCGCCACATAGCCCTCGGGAGGCTCGAGCACGCCGCCGGAACTCAGGATCGGCTCCATGATGCAGGCCGCCAGGGCGCCGCTCGACTGGCGATCGATCAGTTCGAATCCGAAGTCGAGTTCCGACCGCCAGTCGTAGAGGCCGCGGGCATCGATGAAACGCGAGCGGTAGGTGTCGGGTGCGGGCAGCACCAGCGCGCCCGGGGCCGGCGGACCGTAGCCCTTGCGACTCGAGGAGTAGGTGGCCGAGGCGGCGCCGCCGGTGACGCCGTGCCACGAGCGGCTCATCGCCACGATCTCGTGCCGCCCGGTCACCAGCTTGGCCATGCGCAGCGCCGCTTCGTTGGATTCGCCGCCGGTCGAGACCAGCAGGATGCGGTCGAGATGGCCCGGCGAGACCTCCGCGATCAGGGACGCCAGGTCGACGACCGGACGGGACAGAATGGTCGAGTAGAGATGGTCGAGTTCGCCCATCCAGTGCCGCGCCACCTCGACGATCTCGGGATGGCTGTGGCCCAGGATCGCGCTCATCTGGCCCGAGGTGAAATCCAGAATGTTCCGTCCGTTCGCGTCGGTGAAATAGTTGCCGGCGGCGCTCTCGGCGATCAACGGCGAGAAGGCGCCGCCATAGCGCACGAGATGGGCCTTCGCCCTGGCCCAGAACTGCGGATCGTCGTTGGCGTTCACTTTGCCTCCAACGCTGCCCTGACCAGCGGCATGCGGTCGTTGCCGAAGAACATGTCGTTGCCGACGAAGATCGTGGGGCTGCCGAAGCCACCGCGGGCGATCAGCTCGTCGGTGTTGGCGCGCAGCCGGGCCTTGCAAGCGTCGGTCTCGATGCCGGCGAAGAAATGCTGGCGCTCGAGCCCGGCGCGCCTGGCGATGTCGGCCAGCACGTCCTCCTTGGAAAGGTCGCGATCGTTGCCCCAGTAGGCCTCGAAGGCAGCCGTGGCGTAGGGCGCGAGCTTGCCCTCGTCGAGGGCGACGAAGGCGCCGCGCATGCATTTCACGCTGTTCACCGGGAAGACCGTGGGCGGGAACTTGATGGTGAGCCCATAGAGGCGGGCCCAGTCCTGCATATCCTTCTGGCTATAAGCGTGCTTCAGCGGATTGGGCTTGGCACGGTTGTCGTAGACGGTCTGGTTGACCGCGTTGAAGACGCCGCCGACCAGGATGGGCTTCCACGCAATTTCCGCGCCGACATCGGCGGCGAGCGGCTGCACCGCGTGAAAGGCGAGGTAAGTCCAGGGGCTTGAGCAATCGAAGTAGAAGTCGAGCTGGCGCGCCATTTCGTCTCTCCGCCGTCGGTTCGCCTTGTCGATGCCACAAGCGACGCGTATCTTGCAAATCCATGACGGTACCGGCTTTGCAGCCTAAAAAGATTGGTCCCAAGAAAGTAGCCATCGTCGTGCATCAGGAGCACTCCAGGCCCGGCCGGGTCGGTGTCCTCCTCGAGAAGCGCGGATACGAGCTTCACCGCCTTTGCCCGAATCTCGGCTGCGATCTGCCTGAGGACATGTCCGATTATGCCGGCGTGGTCATCTTCGGCGGGCCCATGTCGGCCAACGATTGCGGCACCCTGGCCGGCATCAAGTGCGAACTGGAGTGGATTCCGAAGGTGGTCGAGGCGGGCGTGCCGTTCCTCGGGCTTTGCCTCGGCGCACAACTCCTGACGCGTGCCGTCGGCGGTCGCGTCGGGCCGCATCCCGAGGGGCTGGTTGAAATCGGCTATGTCGATGTCGAGCCCACCGAGTCCGGACGCGAGTGGATCAAGGCGCCGATGAAGGTCTACCAGTGGCACCGCGAAGGCATGCGCGTGCCGGACTGCTGCGAACTGCTCGCCACCAACGATCGCTATCCCGTCCAGGCCTTCCGTTATGGCGGCAACGCCTTCGGCTTCCAGTTTCACCCCGAGGTGACATTGGAGATGAAGGAAATCTGGACGCTCAAGGCTGCGGAGCGTCTCAAGATGCCGGGCGCCCAGCAGCGCGGTGTGCATCTCGCCATGCACGCGCTTTACGATCCGCCGCTCAATCGCTGGATCGACGGCTTTCTCGATCGCTGGCTGGCGACGGACACTAGAGCCACGAACTGATTTCCCCGAGCGGCTTTCGCAGGCCGCCGTGCACCGGAACCCGGCAATTCGTCCGGGGGTATCCGACGACCAGCAGGATCGTCGGCTTTTCCCATGCCGGCCGATTACAGATCTCGTTGAGAAAGCCCATCGGGCTCGGCGTGTGGGTCAGTGTCGCGAGCCCTGAATTGTGCAGCGCTGCGATCAGGAAACCAGTGGCGATCCCGACCGACTCGGGCACGTAGTAGTGCTTCACCGTGCGCCCATCGGGTCGCGTCCCCGACTTCTGGGCGAATATCGCGATCAGCAGCGGCGCGTCTTCGAGGAACGGCTTGTCGGCATCGGTACCGAGCGGCGCCAGCGCTTCGAGCCACTCTTTGGGGGCGCGGCCGTTGTAGAAGGTGCGCTCCTCGGATTCGGCGGCAAGGCGAATGCGCTTCTTCGACGCCGGATCTTCGATGACGGCAAAATGCCAAGGCTGAAGATTGGCGCCGGACGGCGCCGTGCCGGCCGCAAGCAGGCACGTCTCGATCACTTCGCGGGGCACGGGGCGACGGTCGAAATCGCGCACCGTGCGCCGGCGCCGCAAGTCGGCGTGGAAGGCCAGCGCGCGTTCCGCCATTTCTTCCGGCGCGTAGCTTCGATAGTCGGGAAGGGGCTCCCAGACGGGTTCGGCCACCATGAAACCTCCTGTGTCCAGCGCCGAACTCTAGCGGCAGCGATGGCCCGGCGCACCGGCTTGGGCTAGGGTCAGGCGAAAGCATGGGAGGCGTTGCGATGTCGGGTGCTCTGATCTTCGTCCTGGCCTTGGTGCTGGTGGCGCTGGTGCTGGTGTTCGCCGGGGTGAAGACGGTGTCGCAGGGCACCAACTGGACCATCGAGCGGTTCGGACGGTACACGCGTACGCTGCAGCCTGGCTTGCACCTCATCGTGCCCTTCGTCGACACGATCGGCCGCAAGATGAACATGCAGGAGAACGTCCTCGACATTCCCGGGCAGAAGGTTATCACCAAGGACAACGCCAGCGTCCAGGTCGACGCCGTGGCCTTCTACCAGGTGATCGACGCGGCGCGTGCGGCCTACGAGGTCCAGAACCTGCACCTTGCCATGATCAATCTGGCGCTCACCAACATCCGCAGCGTCATGGGCAACATGGCGCTCGACGAGGCGCTGTCCAAGCGCAACGACATCAACAACACATTGCTCGCTGTGATCGACCAGGCGACCAGCCCATGGGGCGTCAAGGTGCTGCGTATCGAGGTCAAGGACATCGCTCCGCCGGAAGACATCGTGCTCGCCATGGGCCGGCAGATGAAGGCCGAGCGCGAGAAGCGCGCCACCATCCTCGAGTCGGAGGGCGTGCGCGAATCGTCGATCCAGCGCGCCGAGGGCGAGAAGCAGTCGGCCATCCTGACCGCCGAGGGCCGCCGTGAGGCGGCCTATCGCGACGCCGAGGCGCGCGAGCGATTGGCCGAGGCCGAGGCGAAAGCCACCTCCGTCGTGGCGGCGGCGATCGCCGGCAACGGCGTGCAGGCGACCAACTACTTCCTCGGCACCAAGTACGTCGAAGCGCTGGCCAAGATGGGCTCGAGTCCCAACGCCAAGGTGTTCTTCCTGCCTGTCGAGGCGGCGGGCATCATGGCGTCGATCGCCGGCATCGGCGAACTCGCCAAGGAAGCGCAGGCGCGTGGCGTCGAGGCCGCGGCCCGTCCACGCGGTTCGGTTCCCAACGCGGGCTAGGCCATGATGGGTTTCAAGATCGTCTTCTGGTACTGGTGGGCGCTCGCCGCCGTGTTGCTCGTCTTCGAGATGATGCTGCCGGGCGTCGTTTTCCTCTTCCTGGCGATCGGCGCTGCGACGGCGGGTTTTGTCCTGCTGGTGGCATCCGATCTGTCGCTCGAACTGCAGCTCGTGATTTTCGCCGTCGTCGCGGTGGTCTCGGCGGTGGGACTGAGGCGCACGCTGCGCCGGTTGCAGCATATCGACGGCCCGGCGACATCGACGCTCAATGCGCGCGGCGATGCGCTGGTCGGCCAGATCTTCGTGCTCGATGCACCGATCCTGAACGGCCGCGGCCGGATCATCCTGGGCGACGGCAGCTGGACGGTGACCGGCGCCGACATGGTGAAGGGGGCCAAAGTGCGCGTGATCTCTGTGCAGGGCACGGAACTCAAGGTGGAGCCGGCGCCTTAGTCTTTGCAGGGCTCTCGAACGACAGCCGGACCGTCTTGCCAATACTTAACTAATAGGTTAAGTATTTGGTGAATTCGGGAGGATCGGCATGGAACGGCCTTATGGTTGGGTGATCGTCGCCGCGGGCGCGCTGATGGGCTGCGTCGCCATCGGCGCGATGTTCTCTCTCGCGGTCTTCCTGCAGCCCATGTCCGATGCGACGGGCTGGTCGCGCACCGGCATCTCGACCGCCATGACGCTCGATTTCCTCACCATGGGCATCGCGGCGTTCGGCTGGGGGGCGCTCACCGACCGTTTCGGCCCGCGCATCGTCGTGCTGGCGGGTGCGCTCCTCCTCGGTCTTGGCATCGTGCTCTCGAGCCGCGCCACCAGCCTGCTCGAATTCCAGCTCGTCTATGGCGTGCTGGTGGGCGTCGCCGCCGGCGCCGTCTTCGCGCCGATGATGGTCACGGTCACTGGCTGGTTCGACAAGCATCGCGGCCTTGCCGTCTCGCTCGTGTCGGCAGGCATGGGCATGGCGCCGATGACGATCTCGCCGTTCGCCCAGTGGCTGATCTCGTCCTACGACTGGCGCACCGCACAACTCGTGATCGGGATCATGGCTTGGGTGCTGCTGATCCCGGCGGCGCTCCTGGTGCGTCGGGCGCCGGCCGCTACTGCCGCGGCCCCCGGCATGCCCGCCGAGGGCGGCGAGGGCATGAAGGTCGGGCAAGCGCTCCGCTCGCCGCAATTCATCGTGCTCTCTCTCACCTTCTTCTGCTGCTGCGCCGCCCATTCCGGTCCGATCTTCCACACGGTGAGCTATGCGCTTGCCTGCGGCATCCCGGCGATGACGGCGGTGACGATCTACGGCGTCGAAGGCCTCGCCGGCCTGGGTGGCCGTATCCTGTTCGGCCTGCTCGGCGACAGGTTCGGTGCCCGACGCGTGATCGTCGCCGGCCTCATGGTCCAGGCGCTGGGCGCGGGAAGCTACTACTTCACGCGCGACGTCGGGGAGTTCTACGCCGTCGCCATCCTGTTCGGCATTGCGTATGGCGGCGTGATGCCGCTCTACGCCGTGATCGCGCGCGAGTATTTCCCGATGCGTATCATGGGCACGGTGTTCGGTGGCGCGGCCATGATCTCGAGCCTCGGCATGGCGCTGGGCCCGGCCGTCGGCGGCTGGATCTTCGACACCTTCGGCGGCTACGGCTTCCTCTACATCGCCTCGTTCGGCATCGGTCTCGCGGCGGTGGCGATCGCGCTCGTCTTCCCGCCGTTCCCGTCGGAGGCGCAAGGCCGGGTGCAGCCCGCCTAAGTCGCGCGGCTCCAGACGATCTTCTGCGTTCGTCCTGTCCCGGCCGCGAAGTCCGGGCCCGACAGCGTCAGTCGGTCGCCGTCGAGCTTGATGTGCCGGGTCGAGGTGATGCCGATCAGGGCGGGGTTGGTTGCGACCTCGATCGTGTGGAATACGGTGGCGTCGCGCACCTCATAGCGGCCGGCATAGGCGAAGGCCTCGCCGAAGGCCGCGGCGCGTTCCGCGTCCGACTCGGGCGCCTTCGCGGCCCGGCTGCCGCGCATCAGGGTGGCGCTCACCTGGCCCCCAGGCGTGTAGAGGATGAGACCTTGTGCGTCGCGGCCAAGCGGAAATTCCTCCGGCCGCCCGTCGTCATAGACGAACGACCAGCTTTCCAGGCGCCAGCCGCCGAGGAGGTTCTTTGCCGTGATGGTCATGCGCGGCGCAAGGTGATAACGGTGACCTCGCCTCGGCAGTTGAAGCGTACCGATGGTTCGGAGACGCCGAGGCCGGCACTGGTGTAACCGGCCAGGCGGCCCTGGCGCCACAGGCCGGCAGCGGCATGCCGGCATCGCGTCAATTGCGTGATCACTGGTCTTCCTCCGGGCAGGCAGATCTGTCCGGCATGTGTATGGCCGGAGAGATAGAGGGCATAGCCCGTCTCGTCGGCGACATCGGCCATTTCGGCGGAATGAACGAGGGCAATCCGGCACTCGTCCCCCTGATCCTTGTCCTCGTGGTCATGAAAAGCCGCGCGCGCCGCGTCGGTATAGAAGTTGTGAACGTCGTCGAGGCCGGTGACGCGCAGGCGTTCGCCGCCGCGCTCGATTACCTGCGAGCGATTGACCAGGACGTCGAAGCCCTTCTCTTCGAGCAGGGCAGCCATTTCCACCGGATCGTGGTTGCCAAGGATAGCGAGCCGGGGCCCGCACACGCGAACGTCCTGCAAGACCTGCATCAGCAATTCCACCGAGTACGCGATCGGGGCGGACGGCGAGCCGTGGATGTCCCCGGTCAGCGCGAGCAGGTCGACCTCGACACCCGCCAGCACACGGCGGGCCGCCGCCACGAGCTCGGGAAGAACGTCCAGATGCGTGTCGCTGATCTGCAGGATGCGATAGCCGTCGAAGGACAGCGGAAGCCCGGGCAGCGGCACGTCGATCTCGACGCGCCTCACGTCGAGCGCATTGCGCCGCCCGCGCGCCTGCAGCGGTGTGAGCCGCAGGCCCAGGGCGAAAGCCGCGAGGAGCCGGTTGAACAATGCCTTGCGCCACCTGGAGCGGGGGCCGGCGGGGCTAATCCAGTGGCGGCTCTGCTCGATGCCGCGGCGACGGGCCGCCCAGTGCTCGCTCTGGGTCATGAACTGCCGCTCATGGGGCTAGACCAGCGGCTCGGCTTTGTCGACGAACGCCTCCAATGCCCGCTCGTGCGGGGCGAGGTCGAAGCCCTGGGCCGCGATCCAGTCGTCATTGTAGTAGGTATGGCCGTAGCGCTCGCCGCTGTCGCAGATCAGCGAGACCAGCGAACCCTTGAGGCCATCGGCGCGCATGCGCGAGGCCAGCGTGCAGAGCGCGAAGAAGTTGGTGCCGGTCGAACCGCCGACCTTGCGCCCGAGCTGGCGCGAGAGCACGCGCATCGCGGCCAGCGACGCGACATCGGGCACGCGCATCATGCGGTCGATCACGTTGGGCACGAACGACGGCTCGACCCTCGGCCGCCCGATGCCCTCGATGCGCGAAGCCCGGTCGCAGGTTGCCTGGGCGTTGCCCTTGGCAAAGGCCTCGAAGAACGCCGAATGCTCCGGGTCGGCGACACAGAGGCGCGTCGCGAAGCGCTTGTAGCGGATGTAGCGGCCCAGGGTGGCCGACGTGCCGCCGGTGCCGGCGCTCATCACGATCCATGTCGGGACCGGATAACGCTCGCGGCTCATCTGCTCGAAGATCGACTCGGCGATGTTGTTGTTGCCGCGCCAATCGGTGGCGCGCTCGGCATAGGTGAACTGGTCGACATAGACGCCGCCCAGTTCGGCCGCGAGTTCCTCGGCCGCCGCGTAGATGCCCTTGCCGTCGGACACCAGGTGGCATTTGCCGTGCTGGCGCTCGATCTCCTGGATCTTTTCCGCCGAGGTCGACGCCGACATCACCGCATGGAAGGGCAGGCCGAGCAGGCGGGCGAAGTAAGCTTCCGAGATCGCCGTCGACCCCGAGGAGGCCTCGACGATCGGCGTGTCGTGCCGGATGCGGCCGTTGCAGATACCGTAGAGGAAGAGGGAGCGCGCCAGCCGGTGTTTCAGGCTGCCGGTCGGATGCGTCGACTCGTCCTTCAGGTAGAGGTCGATTCCATCCAGCGCCGGAACATCGAGCCGCAGCAGGTGGGTATCGGCCGAGCGCCGCTGGTCGTTCTGGATCAGCTCCAGGGCGTGGCGTGCCCACTCGGCATCGTCATGCCGGGCGACCGCCTCGCCGAGAAGCTGAAGGCCGGTCACGTCAACCGCCGATCAGGCTCTTGGCGATCATGCAGTGGATGCCCTTGTTGCCGTCCACGGTCTGCGTGACGTGGAGGTCGGCTTGCAGGCTGCACAGCATGTAGGCGTCCTCGGGCTTCAGGCCGGTCTTGGCGCAGATCAGGCGGATCATGTCGCGCAGAGCCTCCTTGGCAGCATCGTCGAGGTCGGGGTCGAAGCCGTGGGTGATCCAGTGCGTCGCCGTCTCGGCGCGCGGATTGTTGAGCTTCATGTCCTTGCGCACGGTGAAGCGGAAGGTACCGCTGAGCGAGGTTTCGAGCGCCGTCAGGTTCACCTCGCCGTCGCCCTGCACGCCGTGGCCGTCGCCGGTCGAGAACAGGCCGCCCGGCGCAAACACCGGCAGGTAGACCGTGGTGCCGACGTTGAAGTGTTTGTTGTCGATGTTGCCGCCGAAGGCACGCGGCTCGACCGAGCTGCATTGGCCCCATTCGGGCGGCGGCGCCACGCCCATGATGCCGAAGAACGGGTTCAGCTTGACCTCGAGCCCCCACGGCATGGTGCAGACACCGCGGTTCGAATCGATCGGGATGTGGGTCAGGCGATAGAAGGGGAAATCCTCGGGCAGGGTGCCCATCAGCGGCCGCTGCACGTTCCAGCCCCAGTTGGTGCGGAACTTGATGTCGAGCACCTCGACCGCCAGCGTGTCGCCGCGCTCGGCGCCCTCGACATGGACCGGCCCGGTCAGGATGTGGCGGCCGATATGCGGCTTCAGCTTGGCCAGGATCTCGCGATGCTCCGGCAGCACGTTCATCGGCGGCTCGGGCAGGATTTCGGCAGCGCCGGACACGCAATGGATGGTGGCGATGTCGCCGGACTTGATGCGGAGCTGGGGTTTCAGCTGGCTGTCGAAATAGCCCCAGTGGCAGGTCTCGGGCGAGGAATGAAGTTCATGCGTGGCCATGCGGTCTCCCATTCTTACGCACCCGTTGAAGCACATACCGTGCCCCCAAATCCATCGGTGATGCTATAGCCGGGGCATGAACTACCGCCACGGCTACCACGCCGGCAATTTCGCCGACATCCTGAAGCACACCGCGCTCTGCGAGCTGCTGCATCTGCTGCTGTCCAAGGACAAGAAGCTGTTCTTGCTCGACACCCATGCCGGCACCGGCGGCTACGACCTTGCCGGCAAGCTGGCTGGGCGCACGGGCGAGGCCGCGGCGGGGATCGTGCGCGTGGCCGCAGCGCCGCGGGCCGGCATGCCGGCGGCCGTGGTGCGCTATCTCGCGGCGGTGGCCGCCTATGATCGCAAGTTCGGCCCGTCAAGCGGGGCCCTGCGGCGCTATCCCGGCTCGCCGCGCCTGATCCGGGCGGCGCTCCGGCCGGGCGACCGCTTCATCGCCTGCGAGCTGCATGCCGAGGACGCGCTGGCGCTGAAGCGCGAGTTCGCCGGTGACCGGGCGGTCGAAGTGCGACAGGAGGACGGCTACAAGGTGCTGAAGGCCATGCTGCCGCCGGCCGAGCGGCGCGGGCTGGTGCTGATCGATCCGCCGTTCGAGGCGACCGATGAATTCGAGCGGCTCGCGCGTGCGGTGCGTCAGGGGCTGCGCCGGTTCGCCACCGGCTGCTATGCGGTCTGGTATCCGATCAAGGACGAGGCCGCTGCTGCCGCCTTCGTGGCCACGCTCGAGGCGCCGAAGCGTCTGGTCATGGAACTGCGGGTTCCCGGCGAGGCCGGCGCGACCAAGCTCACGGCCTGCGGACTGGCGGTGATCAATCCGCCATGGCGCTTCGAGGAGGCGATGGCCGAGGCGCTGCCCTGGATCGCGGCGACGCTGGGCGGCAAGGCTAGGCTCGTCGCGCCGCCAGCCAGCGCGCCGGCTCCGGCATCGCAAGCGTAAGGGCAAAGGACACCAGGCAGAGCGCGGCGCCGGCCAGGATCGCGCCGGTGTAGGAGCCGAAGAAGTCGTAGGCGTAGCCCGCGACCGGCGCGCCGAGCAGGGCGCCGAAGGCAACGCCGCTGTAGAGCGCGCCGATGATCGAGCCCAGCGCCCGGCCGCCGAAATAGTCCGCGGCGAGCGAGGGCGCGATGGCCACGAACCCGCCGTAGAAGGCGCCGAACACCAGGGCGAAGACGATGAGCGCCGGTGCGCTGGTCGACGTCGTCCACATCACCAGCATGACGCCGGCGCCGACATACATCAGGGCGAAGGAGAGGCGGCGGCCGAGCCAGCTGGTGAGGCTCGCGAACAGGAACCGCCCCACGGTGCTGCCGACGCCCAGCAGGACGATCAGCAGGACGCCGAAACCTTCGCCCAGGCCGAGGTCGCCGGCATAGGGTGCGAGATGCACGAACGGCACGAACAGGCCGAACGACATGAGGAGCGCGCCGATATAGATCGTCCAGAAGGGCCGCGACCGCATCGCCTGGCCCAGGGTGAAGCCCGCCGGAATCGCCGGGGCGCCGCCTGAGGCAGGCGCATCGCCGTCGGGCGCGAGGCCGTAGTGCTCCGGCGCCGGGCGCACCAGGATGCCGCTCGCGATGGCGCCGATCACCGTCAGCCCGGCCAGCACGAGATAGGTCTGGCGCCACCCGAAGGCCGCGATCATCTCATGGGCGAGGGGCGCGCCGACCAGCGTGCCGACGCCGATGCCGGCGACGGCCAGGCCGCTTGCCGTGCCGCGGCGGCGGATGAACCAGCGCTGGACCGCGGCGATGCTCGGCACATAGGACAGGCCGACGCCGACACCGACACCCAGCCCGTAGCCGAGATAGATCTGCCACAGCGCCGTCGCCTGCGAGGCAACGGTGACGCCCAGGGCCACCAGCAGCAGGCCTCCCACCACGAGCGGGCGCGGCCCGGTGCGGTCGGCGATCAGGCCGGCGGGAAAACCGAGCTGGAAATAGAGGAACGCCGCAATCGAGAAGACCAGCGACGTCTCCCCGCGACGGGCGCCGAACTCGGTCTCGAGCGCGCCGAAGAACGCGGCAAAGGAATAGGCCACGGCGTAGCCGGTCATCATGCACAGGAAGGCCCCGGCAACGACCCACCAGCCCGCGAACGGCCGTGCAAAGGTCACTTGTCGCTTCCGGCTATCGGTTCTTCTTTTCGGGCTTCCAGCCCCACAGCTTGCGCGCCAGGTCGGCGATTTCGGGCGTGAGTTCGTGCTCGGTCAGCTTGACGCCCCGGCCCAGCTCCGCGACGAGGATCCTGAGCGCTGCCAGCCGCGCCAACTTCTTGTGGTCGGTGGCGATGACATGCCAGGGCGCATACTTGGTGTCGGTGCGCTCCAGCATTTCGTCGTAGGCCTCGAGGTACTGTTTGCGCTTGGCGATGTTGCGGAAGTCCTCGGGGCCGATCTTGTAGCGCTTGTTCGGATCCTCGAGGCGCTCGATCATCCGCTTCTTCTGCTCGTCTGCGCTGACATGCATGAGCAGCTTCACGATGCGGACACCGTCATCGATCAGCTGGTGCTCGAATTCGTTGATCTCGTGGTAGGCGCGCTTCCAGGCCTTCTTGTCACAGAATCCCTCGATCCTCTCGACGAGGACGCGGCCGTACCAGGTGCGATCGAAGATTGCCCACTCGCCGGGTGCGGGCAGCCGCTGCCAGAAGCGCCAGAGGTAGTGCTTGCCCTGTTCGGCCGGTGTCGGCGCGCTGATGCGCCAGACGTGGACCGATTTCGGTTCCAGGCGGCCGACGATCCTTTCGATCAGGCCGCCCTTGCCGGCGGCATCCCAGCCGTCGATCCCGATGATCACCCGCCCGCCGGTCTTGATGTGGTGGATTTGCAGCGCCAGCAGCCGCTCCTGAAGCTCTTTCAGCTCGCGTTCGTAGCTCTTTTCGTCGATTGGACCGTCGATCATCTCGACTTTATCCAGCGCCGGCGTTTTGCCCATTCATTCCTCCGCTGCTGGATCGTGCCAGTGGCGAGGGGGTGGGGCAATGAGGAGAGATTGACAGCGCGAACCGCGCCCGCGACTAATCTCGCCAATGTCCGAAGCCCAACCGACCATTCGCTATACGATGCGTGCCGGGAAGCCCGTCGTCGAGATCGGCGGCGACTGGACGGTGCTCCATCTCCGCGGCATCCGGCAGAAAGCCTCCAAGGCCCTCAGTGCCGCCGGGACGGGTCGTGCGGCGCGCATGGTCGACGCGAGCGGCGTCGAGCGGCTCGACACGGCCGGGGCGCTCGAAATCCTGCTCCTCGCCGGTGGCGGCCCCGACACCGAGGTGACGACCAAGGAGAAGCGGCACGCCGACCTGTTCGAGGTCGTCCAGAAGAACATGTGCGAGGCGATGCCCGAGCGGCACGTCAACTGGCTCGCCCATTGGCTCGAGGAAATCGGGCGCAATGTCATCGAACTCTATCATCAGGCGATCAATCTCTGTGCTTTCTTCGGCGAGATCCTGGTGGTCTTCGTCGAGGCCTGCCTGCAGCCGCGCCGGTTCCGCATCAATGTCGTGGTTCGCCAGATGTACGAGGTCTGGGTCAGGGCGCTGGTGATCGTGGGCGTGCTCTGCTTCCTGATCGGCGTGGTGATCGCCTATCAGGGCGTCCAGCAGCTCAGGCAATTCGGCGCCGAGACCTTCACCGTCGAGGCCGTCGGAATCGGCATGTTCCGCGAGCTGGGCGTTCTGCTCACTGCCATCATCGTCGCCGGCCGGTCCGGCAGCGCCTTCACCGCCCAGATCGGCACCATGCAGGTCAACCAGGAAGTCGATGCCATGCGCACCATCGGGCTCAACCCCGTGGAGTGGCTGGTGCTGCCGCGAATCGTGGCCTTGGTCGTGTCGATGCCGTTGCTGACATTCTGGGGCGATGTCGCGGGCCTGATGGGAGGCGCGGTCGCCTGCATCTTCTATCTCGACTTCACGCTCGTCCAGTTCTTCGACCGGCTGCGCGACACGGTCGGCATCTGGCATTTTTACACCGGCATGATCAAGGCGCCGGTGTTCGGCCTGGTCATCGCCACCATCGGCTGCTTCGAGGGCCTGCAGGTCCGCGGCAGCGCCGAAAGCGTGGGCCAGCTCACGACGAAAGCCGTCGTCGAATCGATCTTCTGCGTCATCGTGCTGGACGCGGTGTTCTCCATCATCTTCCTGCTGGCGAACGTCTGATGGCCGAAGGCGGACAACTCGTCGATCACAGCGACGGCCGTGACGTCGTGCTGCGGCTGCGCGGCGTGCGCACGCAGTTCGGCGACAACGTCATTCACGACAATCTCGATTTCGACGTCTTCCGCGGCGAGATCGTCGGGCTGGTGGGCGGCTCGGGCACCGGCAAGTCGGTTTTGCTGCGCACGATCATCGGTCTCAATCAGGCGTCGGCCGGCACCATCGAGATGATGGGCGTAGATACCGCCACCCTTCACGGACAGGCGCTGCGGGACATGCAGGCCCGGACGGGCGTCCAGTTCCAGGACGGTGCCTTGTTCTCCTCACTCACGGTGTCCGACAACATCATCGTGCCGGTCCGCGAGCATGCCGGCCTGGACGAGGAGACGATGCGGGACATCGCCGCCCTCAAGATCGCGCTGGTCGGTCTGCCGCCGGACACTGGCGACAAGAAGCCGTCCGAGCTCTCGGGCGGCATGCGGAAGCGGGCGAGCCTTGCCCGCGCGCTCGCCCTCGATGCCGAGCTGCTGTTCCTGGACGAGCCCACCGCCGGCCTGGATCCGATCGGCGCCGCCCACTACGACGAGCTGGTCAAAGGCCTGAGCCAGAGCCTGGGGCTCACTATTTTGATGGTAACCCACGATCTGGACAGCCTGAACGCCGTGTGCGACCGGATCGCCGTCCTGCTCGACAAGCGCGTGGTGGTAGGTACGATGGAAGAGTTGCTGGTGTACGACCATCCCTGGGTCAAAGAGTATTTTCACGGTCCGCGCGGGCGAGCGGCTCGACAGGAGCAGAAGTAGCGTCCGATGGAAAGAAAGTCGCCTTATGTGCTGATCGGCGCGGCGATGATCGCGTTCATCGTTGCCGTCGCGGGCTTCGTCGTCTGGAAGCTGCGGGCCGGAGACCGGACCTCCTACGCCTATTACGACATCCTCTTTTCCGGCGATGTGCAGGGTCTGACCAACGACTCGCCGGTGTTCTACCGCGGCTTGCGCGTCGGCCGGGTGCAGAACATCCAGCTTACATCGCGGGTCGACACGAGGCGCGCCACCGGGCGCGAGCGGCTGACGGAAAAGATCGAGGTGACGGTCGCGGTCGACTGGAACATCGACATCCGGGAACGCTCCTACGCCGTCTTCGAGAAGCCCTTCATCGCCGGCTCCCCCTTCATCCAGATCGTCGGCCGCCTCGACGTCGACCAGATCAAGCCGAAGAAGAAGCTGGGCGAAAAGCCCTATCCGGAAATCCGCGAGGGAGCGTCCTTCCTTCAGGCGACTTCGACGTCGGCGCAGGAGTTGCTGTCGAAGGCCAGCGTCACGGTCGACCGGCTCAACGATCTTCTCAGCCCCGACAATATCGGCGCCGTCAGCGATACGCTGCGCAACCTGTCGACGGCGACGACGGCGCTCGCCAAGCAGGATGCCGCGATCCAGACGACCCTGGCCGAATTGCCGGGCGCAATCACCGAGTTCCGCCACACCTTCAATACGCTGAACGGATTGGCTGAGTCGCTCAATCTGGTGGCACTCGAACTCGGGCCGCAGGACGCCGCGAGCCGCAAGGCGCTGGCCGGCAAGGATCCCGGCGAGTTGCGCAAGGCGCTGGCCGAGGCGCGCTCGGCGTTGGCCAACATCGATGCCACCGCCGGTTCTCTCAACAGGCTCGTGGCCGACAACAAGGGCCCGCTCAGGAGCTTCACCGAGACCGGCCTGACCGAGTTTTCCCTGGCTCTTCGTGAGTTGCGCCAGCTCACTGCGAACTTGAATGTCATCGCCACCAAGCTGGAGCGTGATCCGGCCAACTTCGTCTTCAGTGGCAAGCAGGGATACACGCCGAAATGATGTTTCGTTGGGCCGTCTGCGCGGCGGCGGCCGTCGCTCTAGCCGGATGTCAGGCGCTTAGCGCGATCGATTCGGCGGCGGAACCGACCGAGCTCTATACGGTGACACCCAAGAGCACCTTCGATGCCGATCTGCCCAATGTCTATTGGCAGCTTGCCGTCGAGGCACCGGTCGCGGCCGCCAGCCTCAATACCGGCCGTATCGCCATCCAGATGACGCCGACCTTGACCGACTACTACGCCAAGGTGGCGTGGACCGATCGCGCGCCGCTGATGGTACAGACGCGAATCGTCGATTCGTTCGAGAACACCCGCAAGATTGTCGCCGTGGCGCGCGAGTCGATCGCGCTCCGCGCCAACTATGTGCTGCAGCCTGACCTGCGCAACTTCGAGGCGATGTACTTCTACGGCCAGCCGCCGATCGTGAAGGTCCGCATCATTGCGAAGCTGGTGCGCATGCCGGATCGCCAGATCATCGGCGTCGCTTCGGTCGAGCGCTGCGTGCGCGCTCGCGCCGACAAGGTGCCGAAGGTGGTCGATGCCTTCGACCAGGCCCTGGGCAGCGTCATCAAGCGGCTCGTCTCCTGGACGTTGCGCACGCCGCCGCCGCGACCGCCGAGCGACGCCGCGCCCTACGATATCGGCAGGTATCGCAACCCCGAGAACGCGCTGGTCGACAGCGAGAACTGCCCGAGGGGCAACGACACCTCGATGGTCCCCTATACTGACGAGTAGGCGGCCGGCGTTCAGGCGTCGTTCTTGACCAGCGACCAGGCGAGATCGGCCAGCACGCGCGCGCGGTTTCCATATTGTTTGGCGGTTTCGGACGAGGCGTTGCCGTCGAGGCCGCGCTTGTAGACGCCCTGCACGATGGCAGCGAGGCGGAACAGCGAGAACGCCAGGAAGAAATTCCAGTTGGGGATTTCCTGGCGCTTGGTGCGTCGCGCATAGGCGGCGAGATATTCCGTCTCGGTCGGGATGCCGAAGTCCTTGAGGTCCATGCCGGCATAGCCTTCGGAAGCGCCGAAGCCCTCGCCGAAATGATACATCATGCAGTTGTAGCCGAGGTCGGCCAGCGGATGGCCGAGCGTCGACAATTCCCAGTCGAGCACGGCGATGACACGCGGCTCGGTCGGGTGGACGATGGTGTTGCCGAGGCGATAGTCGCCATGATTGATGCGCGTCTCGTCGCCCGGCGGGAGATTGGCCGGCAGCCACTGCTTCAGCAGTTCCATCGACTCGACGTTGTCGGTCCGGGCGAGGTCGTACTGGCTGGTCCAGCGCGCGAGCTGGCGCTGGATGTACTGGCCCTCGCGGCCAAAGTCGCCCAGGCCGACGGCGCGATAGTCGACATTGTGGATGCGCGCCAGCACGTCGTTCATCGAATCGAAGATCCTGCCGCGGTCGGCAGGCGAGATGCCCAGCATCTTGGAGTTCGACAGTATCCGGCCGGGCAGGAATTCCATGAGGTAGAAGGCGGTGCCGATCACGGAATCATCCTGGCAAAGCGCGTAGGGCCTGGGCACCGGCACGTCGGTGTGATCGGACAAGGCCTTGATCACCCGGTATTCGCGGTCGACCTGGTGCGCCGAGGGCAGCAGCTTGCCCGGCGGCTTCTTGCGCAGCACGTACATGCGGCCGCCGCCGTCGGTCAGATGGAAGGTCGGGTTGCTTTGCCCGCCCTCGAATTGCAGCACCTTCAGGGCCCTTCGAAAGCCATCGACGTTCGACGTCATGTAGTCGACGAGACGCGCCTGGTCGAAGACGTGGGCCTCGCGGACAGGCGTGAGATTGGCGGGGAGCTGGGACATGCGGGGCTGGGCCATCTGTTCGAGTACATCGTTCTTCTAGCGTTGCCGCCGTTCGATTTCGAGGGGATGTTCGGCGGGACGTTCGCGCAGCGGTGCTGGTGTCGGCTCCGGGTCAGTTGACCTGCCGCACCTTGTCGCCCCAGTACGGCAGGCGCAGTTCGCGCTTCAGGATCTTGCCTGTCGGATTGCGCGGCAGCGCTTCGATGAAGTCGACCGACTTCGGCAGCTTGTAGCCGGCGATGCGGTCGCGGGCCCAGGTGATAAGCTCGCCTGCGGTGACGCGGGCGCCGGGCTTCTTCACCACGACCGCCTTCACCGCCTCGCCCCAGCGCTCGTCGGGCACGCCGATAACCGCCACGTCGGCCACGTCGGGATGGCCGAACAGGGCGCTCTCGACCTCGGCGGGATAGATGTTCTCGCCGCCTGACACGATCATGTCCTTCACGCGGTCGTAGATGTAGAGGTAGCCCTTGTCGTCGAGGTAGCCCGCGTCGCCGCTGAAGAACCAGTCGCCGTGGATCGCCCGCTTGGTGGCGTCGGGCAGGCGCCAGTAGCCGTGCATGACCTGTGGCGAGCGGATCGCGATCTCGCCGACCTGGCCCAACGGCAGGTCCTTGCCGGCGTCATCGACGATGCGCAGCTCGACACCGACCTGCGCATAGCCGCAGGACAAGAGTTTCCTGGGATCCGAGGGATCGTGATCCTCCGGCGGCAGCAGTGTAATTGCGCCTGTCGTCTCGGTCAGTCCATAGACCTGCTGGAAGCCGCAGCCGAAGACTGTCATCGCCTGCTTCAGCAACTCTGCGGGGATCGGCGCCGCGCCATAGACGATGAGCTGCAGGCTCGACAGGTCTGTCTCGCGGATCTGCGGCGCCTGGACGAGGAACAGGATCATCGCCGGCACCAGCAGCATCACCTGGATGCGCTCGCGCTGGATGGTTTCGAGCACGTTTACCGGCACGAACTCGCGCATGACATGGTTGGTGGCGCCAGCGAAGAGGCCGGCGATGCCCCAGCCGGCACCGCCGATGTGGAACATCGGCAGGCAGACGATGTTCTGGGCACCGGGCTTCAGCAGCCAGCTTCGGGTCCACTGCTCGAACATGAAGGCGAAATTGGCATTGGTGAGTTCCGCCCCCTTTGGGAGGCCGGTCGTGCCGCTGGTATAGAACTGGACGGCGGTGTCCTTGGGGTGTGCGGGCAGGCGAGGATCGGTGTCGGCATTGCGGTCGCGCCATTCCGCGAAGGATTCCCAGGCACCGTGACGCGGCCCGAGCGCCACGATCTTGCGCACGGTCTTCAGCTCGTTGCGGATTTTCTCGATGACGGGAAAATATTCCTCACCGACAAACAGGATCTCGGCCTCGGCATCGTTGACGATGTGCAGCACTTCCGGCGGCGCCAGACGCCAGTTGACCGACACCATGACGGCATTCGCCTTGGCGATGCCGAACAGCAGTTCGAAATAGAGGTCGCTGCTCTTGTCGAGATGGGCGACGCGAACGCCGGGCCTGATGCCATCGGCGATCAGGCCATTGGCTGCCCGGCTGGCGGCGCGGTCGAGGGCGCCGTAGCGGGTAGTGCGGCCCTCATGGACGATGGCGGCGGCGTCGGGACGCTCCCTGGCGTGTGCGCGGACGATATCGGCGAGACCTGTCATCTCGATAGCCATTCGACGTTTCCCCTGCAGCCTTGGCCGCACCAGCGGATGTGCAGCGGCGGCATCCTTCGGCCGTTTGGGAGTGATTTCAAGGGCTTGATCGCCTAGTGTCGGCGACGAAACAAGACGATCTTTCAGGGGCATAATGAGCAAGCGTATCTTGGTCACCGGCGGCGCGGGATTTCTGGGGTCGCACCTGTGCGAACGGCTGCTGGAGGCCGGCAACGACGTGCTCTGCGTCGACAACTACTTCACCGGCTCCAAGCAGAACGTCGCGGCCTGCCTCGGTAACCCGCGCTTCGAGCTGATGCGACATGACGTGACGTTCCCGCTCTATGTCGAGGTCGACGAGATCTACAATCTGGCCTGCCCGGCCTCGCCGGTTCACTACCAGCACGACCCGGTTCAGACGACCAAGACCAGCGTGCACGGCGCCATCAACATGCTTGGCCTCGCCAAGCGGGTTCGCGCCAAGATCTTCCAGGCCTCGACCAGCGAGGTCTACGGCGACCCGACGGTCCATCCCCAGGTCGAGAGCTACCGCGGCAGCGTCAATCCGATCGGACCGCGCGCCTGTTATGACGAGGGCAAGCGCTGCGCCGAGACACTGTTCTTCGACTATCACCGCCAGCACAAGCTGCGCATCAAGGTGGCGCGCATCTTCAACACCTACGGCCCGCGCATGCATCCCAACGACGGGCGCGTGGTGTCGAACTTCATCGTCCAGGCACTGAAGAACGAGGACATTACCATCTACGGCGACGGCATGCAGACCCGCGCCTTTTGCTACGTCGATGACCTGCTCGACGGCTGGCTGCGCCTGATGGACCATACGCCCGACGACTTCACGGGACCGGTCAACATCGGCAACCCGGTCGAGATGCCCATCCGCCATCTTGCCGAGAAGATTTTGGAGAAGGTCGGCGGCAAGTCGAAGCTGATTTTCGCGCCGTTGCCGGTCGACGATCCGATGCAGCGTTGCCCCGACATCAGCCTGGCGCGGGAAAAGCTCAAGTGGGAGCCGAAGGTGGCCCTCGACCAGGGGCTGGCGAAGACGATCGCCTATTTCGACAGCCTGCTGAAGAGCAACAAGGCCGTGAGCCGCGTCGGCCGCTAGGGCCGACGCGGCGCAAGCCCAAATCTTACTGAGCGGCTCTTACTGGGCGGCGACGGCGCGCGGCAGCGCGTTGACGACCGAGGCCTTGCCCGAGGTCATCTCGTCGTAGATCCACTTGTAGGTCTTCTCCATGCCGTCCTCGAGACGGATGGACGGGGCCCAGTTCATCAGCTTCTTGATCAGCGTGTTGTCGCTGTTGCGGCCGCGCACGCCCTTGGGCGCGTCGAGCTTGTAGCTGCGCTTCAGCTTGATGCCGGCGAGCTTCTCGACCATGTCGACCAGCGTGTTGATGCTGACCAGCTCGTCGCTGCCGATGTTCAGCGGCTCGATGATGTCGCTCTCGGCGAGCTTGATCGTGCCCTGGGTGCAGTCGTCGATGTACATGAACGAGCGGGTCTGCTCGCCGTCGCCCCAGATCTCGATCTCGTGCTTGCCCGACAGCTTGGCGGCGATGACCTTGCGGCACATCGCGGCCGGAGCCTTCTCGCGGCCGCCGTCGTAGGTGCCTTCCGGGCCGTAGACGTTGTGGTAGCGCGCGACGCGGGTGGCGATGCCGTAATCCTCGCGGTAGTGGCGCGCCATGCGCTCACTGAAGAGCTTCTCCCAGCCGTAGCCGTCTTCCGGCAGGGCAGGGTAGGCATCTTCTTCCTTGAGCGCCGTTACATTGGCTTCGGTCTGCTTGTCGCCGTTATAGACGCAGGCCGACGAGGCATAGAAGAAGCGTTCGGTGCCGGCTTCCTTGGCGGCGACCAGCATGTGGGTGCTGACCAGCACCGACAGCATGCATTCGGCCTTGTGGGTTTCGATGAAGCCCATACCGCCCATGTCGGCGGCGAGGTTGTAGATCATCCTGGCGCCCTTGGCGGCGGCCCGACAGGGCTCGAGCAGGGCGAGGTCGCCGACCTGGTTCTCCACGCCCGGAGTCTTTTGGTACCACTCGTTGAGCGGCTTGACGTCGACGCCCCGGATCTTGGTGTGGCCTCGCTGCTGCAGGACACGGACCAGATGGCCGCCGATGAAACCACCGGCACCGGTGACGACCACGAGATCATTCTTGGACATGAAAGAGCCTTTCAATCGACGCGAGGGGCCATTTTAGCGGACTTTTCAAAGGCTTGCGAGACGGGCTGCTGATTTCCCCAAGTCCCGCGCCTCTGGCGGCTCGACCCCTGTGCCGCTGGCCCCCGTGCTCGGGGCTGGGCTGGGATGCGCACGCAAGGCAGCGTTTGCTCGCCTGCCGCTTCGCCGTCAAGCCACTGCTGCGTCGCAGTTGCCGTGCGGATACGATGTCCCCGGCAAGGCGGTTGGCTGCCCGATACCGATGGTCTCCCGGAAAAAATTCATTTATACCAAATACATAGCTGCTTCCTTTATCGTTTTTGCGCCGTGCTGGCCGACATCACCCCCGTCATCCTGACCTACAATGAAGCGGCGAACATTGGCCGGTCGCTCGAGCGGCTGGCCTGGGCCCGCGAGGTCGTGGTCGTCGACAGCGGCTCGACCGACGAGACGCTGGCGATCGCCGCCCGGTTCCCCAATGTCCGGACCATCTACCGGCCGTTCGACACCCATGCCCAGCAATGGCGGTTCGCCACCGGCGAGACCGGAGTGGCCACGGATTGGGTTCTGCGCCTGGACGCCGACTACGTGATGGAACCGGCGTTGCGCGACGAGATCGCGGCGCTGCCGCCTGCAGCCGATCTCGCCGCCTATGAGATCGCCTTCTCCTACTGCATCGACGGCCGGCCGTTGCGGGCCTCGCTCTATCCGCCACTGCCGGTGCTTTTCCGGCGGGGGCGGGCGCGCTTCGAGCAGGATGGTCATACCGAGAAGATTCGGATCGACGGCCCGGTCGGCCGATTGAGCAACCGTCTGCTCCATGACGACCGCAAGAGCCTCGAGCGCTGGCTGCAGTCGCAAGTGCGCTACCAGGCCCAGGAGGCCGAGAAGCTCACGACGCGGCCCTGGTCAGACCTCAGCTGGGCCGACCGCCTGCGCTGCACGCGTGTGCTCGGGCCGCCCGCGGTGGCGCTGCATTGCCTGCTGCTCAAGGGATTGGTGTTCGACGGCAAGGCGGGGCTTCTCTATACGGCCCAGCGCGTCACTGCCGACCTGATCCTGTCCATGCACCTGCTGCGTCTCGACCTCGAGCGTGCCGTCGCCCGAAAGCCTTCGAGATGACATACGTTCTGGGCCTGAACGCCTTTCACGCCGACGCGGCAGCCTGTCTGGTGAAGGATGGCGAACTGGTCGCGGCGGTCGAAGAGGAGCGCTTCCGGCGGATCAAGCACTGGGGCGGCTTTCCCGGTGAATCCATTCGCTATTGCCTGGCCGAAGCCGGCATCTCGCTGGGCGACGTCGACCATGTCGCGGTCAACAGCGACAATCGCGCGAACCGATGGCGCAAGCTGGTCCATGTGCTGACGTCGGGTGTCAGCCCCGGCTACGTGCTGGGCCGGCTGCGTCAGCGCGGCGAGCGTGCCGATATCGCGGGCAATCTCAAGCGGGATCTGCCGGAGCAGGAGTTCCGCGGCGCCGTGCATACGGTCGAGCATCACCTCTGCCATCTCGCGTCGGCGTTCCTGGTGTCGCCCTACGACGAGGCGGTCGCGGTTTCAGTGGACGGATTCGGCGATTTTTCCGCCGCCGCCTGGGGACTCGGCAAGGGCGGCAGCCTGCAGGTCGACGGACGTGTGTTCTTTCCGCATTCGCTGGGCGTCTTCTACGAAGCGATGACGCAGTTCATCGGCTTTCCGCACTATGGCGACGAATACAAGGTGATGGGGCTCGCGCCCTACGGCGAGCCGCGCTACGTCGAGCAGATGAAGCAGATCGTCCGGCTCAAGGACGACGGCAGCTTTGCCCTCGATCTACGCTACTTCCGCCACGCCTCCGGCGAGGGCGCCAACTATTCGGTGAAGGAAGGCGTCCCGTCGGGCGGCCGCCTGTGGAGCGATGCGTTGATCGACCTGCTCGGGCCGGCGCGCGATCCCGCAGCGCCACTCGAGGATCGCCATCGCGACATCGCGCGATCGGCCCAGGTGACCTACGAGAACGCCTTCTTCAATCTGCTTGAGGCCCTGCACCGGCGCTACGGCAGCGATGCCGTCGTGCTCGCGGGCGGTTGCGCCTACAACTCCGTCGCCAACGGCAAGATCCTCGAACGCTCGCCGTTCAAGAAGCTCTATGTCCAGTCGGCCGGCGGCGATGCCGGCGGCGCGATCGGGGCGGCTTTCGCCACCTGGCAAAAGGTGGCGGGTTCGGCGGTCAAGCGCCACTTCGTGATGGATCATGCCTACTGGGGTCCGTCGGCGACACCGGACCAGATCGCCTCGGCGATCGCGGCGCGACGGGCGGACTTCGACGCGGCCGGTTGCACCATCGAGCGGGTCGGCGACGAGGCCACCCTCTGCCGCCGCACGGCGCAGGCGATCTCCGAGGGCAAGGTGATCGGCTGGTTCCAGGGCCGGATGGAGTGGGGCCCGCGCGCGCTGGGCAATCGTTCGATCCTGGGCGACCCGCGCCGCGCCGACATGAAGGACATCCTCAATCTCAAGATCAAGCGCCGGGAGTCCTTCCGGCCGTTCGCGCCCTCGATCCTGCGCGACGCCGTGCCCGACTGGTTCGAGACCGACGGCGACGTGCCGTTCATGATGCAGGTCTTCAAGATCCGCGCCGAGAAGCGGGGCGAGATCCCGGCCGTGACCCATGTCGACGGCACCGGGCGCCTGCAGACCGTCACCTGGGCCGCCAATCCGCGCTACGCCCGCCTGATAGAGTCCTTCCGCGACCTCACCGGCGTGCCCATCGTGCTCAACACCAGCTTCAACGAGAACGAGCCGGTCGTCTGCAAGCCCGAGGAGGCGATCGACTGTTTCCTCCGAACCAAGATGGACGTCCTCGTCCTGGGTGATACCTTTATCGAACGATGATCTCGCTTACCGTGAACGGTCAGGTCCGTCAGATCGATGCCGAACCTGACAAGCCGCTGCTCTGGGTCCTGCGCGAGGACCTGAATGTCGTCGGGCCCAAGTTCGGCTGCGGCATTGCCGTCTGTGGCGCCTGCACGGTCCATGTCGAGGGCCAGCCGGTGCGCTCCTGCTCGATCGCGGTGGCCGATGTCGCCGGCAAGTCGGTGATTACGATTGAAGGCCTCGGCGGAGGTGTGGGCAGTGAGGGCCGGCTGCATGCCGTGCAGCGCGCCTGGATCGAGAACCAGGTGCCCCAGTGCGGCTACTGCCAGCCCGGCTTCATCATGGCGGCCGCGGCGCTGCTCAAGGCCAAGCCGAAGCCCAGTGACCAGGATATCGACGACGCGCTGAACAACATCTGCCGTTGCGGCACCTACAGCGCCATCCGGCGCGCCGTGCATCGCGCGGCGGCGATCCTGGCCGGCGCGTCATGAAGTTCACCCGGCGCAAGGCGATCATCGGCGGCATCGTCGGTGGCGGCTTCCTCGGCGTCGGCTTCTGGTTCGCCCGCGAACGCGACCGTCTCGGCAGCGGCGCGCTGTTCAACCTCAAACCTGGCGAGGCCGGTCTCAACGGCTGGATAAAAATCTCCCGCGACAATTCGGTGATCGTGGCGGTGCCGCGGGCCGAGATGGGGCAGGGCGTGCAGACCGCGCTGGCCATGCTCGCGGCCGAGGAGATGGACGCGCGCTGGGACCAGGTCCGGGTCGAGGACCCGCCCGAGGACGCCGTCTATCGCAACATCGACATCCTGATCGACGGGCTGCCGTTCTCGCCCGAGGAAACCGGCACCGTCGTCGATGTCGCGCACTGGATGGCCGGCAAGCTCGGCGGCGTGCTGGGCGTGAACGCGACCGGCGGATCGACGTCGGTGCGCGACGCCTGGCTGCCGATGCGGACGGCGGGCGCTGTGGCGCGCGACCTGCTGTTGCGGGCGGCCAGCCGCAAGGCCGCGATTCCCGTTGCCGACTTGATTGCCGTCGATGGCGAGATCCGCCGGCGCGACGGCGCCAAGGTGGCGACGTTCGGCGAGCTGGTCGATTCCCTCCACGATCTCGCGGCGCGGCCGCCGCCGCCGCCGCCGCTGAAGAAACCCTCGGACTTCAAGCTGATCGGCACGTCACCGCCCAGGACCGACGTGCCAGCGAAGGTGACCGGCGCCGCGACCTTCGGCGTCGACGTTCGCCTGCCCCATCTGCTCTACGCCGCGGTGCGCAACGCCCCGACATTCGGCGGCGCGGCGAAAGGCTTCACGTTGAAGCAGGCCGGCCTGCCCGAGGGCATCGAGAAGATCGTCATTGTGCCGGGCGGCATCGCGGCGATCGGCAAGAGCTGGTGGCGGGCCAACAAGTTCCTCGACGAGGAGGTCGAGGTGCAATGGCAGGACGGCCCCGAACCCAAGCTCGACAGCGCCACACTGTGGAAGCAGTACGAACAATTGCTCGAGACCGGCGCGCCGGCGCTGACCCGCACCTTCGGCACCCAGACGACGCCGGAAAAGGTCCACACCTTCATGGCGACCTACCGGGCGCCCTATCTGGCGCATACGCCGATGGAGCCGATGAACTGCACGGCGCACGTCCGGAAACATGAGGCCGGCCGGCAGGGAATCGAAGTCTGGATGCCCAACCAGTCGCCGACGCTGATGCGGCTCGCGGCGGCCAACACGGCAGGCGTGTCGCAGTCCGAGGTGACGGTGCACACGACCTTCCTCGGCGGCGGCTTCGGCCGGCGGGCAGAGGTCGACCTGGTCCGCCAGGCCGTCACCTGTGCGCTGGCCATGCCGGGGCGGCCGGTGCAGGTGTTGTGGTCGCGCGAGGAAGACATCCGCCACGACGTCTATCGGCCGATGGCACTCGCCCGCTGGCGGGCCGAGATCGATGCGGAGGGCGCGGCACCCAAACTCGTGAGCGTCGCCAAACGGCAGGTCGCCCAGTCGCCGACCGACCAGTTCCCGGCGCGCACGATCGGCCTGCCGGCCCAGGGCAAGCCCGAAGGCAACGCGGTCGAAAACCCGCCCTACGCCTTTCCGTCCTACCGGCTGGACGCCATCGTCGCCGACGGATCGGTGCCGGTCGGCTTCTGGCGCTCGGTCGGCCATTCGCACACTGCCTTCTTCGACGAGAGCTTCGTCGACGAGCTGGCCCATGCGCTGGCGAAAGACCCGCTCGCCTTCCGCCGTGACCTGCTGGCCGCCAAGCCGCGCCATCTCAAGGTGCTGGACACCGTGGCGCGGGAAGCCGGCTGGGGAACGAAGCTGCCGGCAGGGTCGGGACGGGGCCTCGCGCTCCGGGCCTCGTTCGGGTCGATCGTGGCGCAGGTCGCCGAAGTGGACGTGGCCGGCGACGGGACCTTTCAGGTGAAGCGCGTCACCTGCGCCATCGACTGCGGCCCCGTCGTCAGTCCGGCGATCGTACGAGCGCAGATGGAGAGCGGCATCGTCTATGGCCTGTCGGCCGCGCTCTACGGCGAGATCACCCTGGCCAATGGCGCGGTCGAGCAGGGCAACTTCCCGGACTACGACGCGGTGCGCCTGGCCGATGCGCCGGTGATGGCGGTCCATCTCGTCGACAGCGGCGCGTCCACGCTGGGCGGCGTCGGCGAGCCCGGCACGCCGCCAATCGCGCCGGCGGTGGCCAATGCCATCTTCGCGGCGACGGGAAAGCGCCTGCGCAACCTGCCGCTGCGGCTGGATTGAAGAGGCGCCCGGCCGCCCGTTTTCTGGCACAGCTCGTTGTGCCACGCGCTGTCCCGCTGCCTGTGCCACGGATCGTGCCCAAGTCCCTGAGCAGGCAGACGAATCGCCCCCCGATCGACTGTGCCACCGCGCCCACTCATTCGGCGTCATGGGATTTCTCCCGGCCGCGCGCAGCCTGTGCGCGAATCCCGGCCTCGTAGACGGCCACCCGCTTGTCCGCCTCGTCGAGCCGGCGCGAGAGTTCGGCGTCACGCTCGCGCTTGGCCTTCAACTCGGCGGCGTGCGGCCCGTAGGTCTCTGCCTGCAGTGCTTGCAGCAGCTTCCACAGCACGCGGGTGTCCGGCACTGATTCGTGGTCGACGATCCGGCCGTCGTGCCACACCGGCACCTCGTCGCCGACCATGGCGCGACGCATGGCCTCGTCGCTCAGACGCCCGGCGCCGCGCTCGCGGGCGGCGTCCCAGCGGTTCCGGAAGTCGGCATCGGCGTCGCGCCAGTTGTAGACCGTGCGGCGGGCGAGGCCCGAGGCACGGCAGGCGGCGGAGACGGAACCGGTGCGCGCGAACTCGCGCAGGAAGCGGCCCTGCGGCCGCCAGCAGCGTTTGATCGGGGTCATTTGGAAGTCCTGTTCAGGCAAAGAAAAACGCCCGCGGAGGGATCCGGCGGGCGTTGGGAGGAGTGGGCGCTAATGGCCCATCCTGACAAAAATACTAGCAAAAATCTGCTGAATTTGCAAATCTCTTCGTTGCTTCCTTCCAGGAAGCCTTTTGGACACTGGGAGGAAGGAGCAAATCAGCCCTAGTGTTGTCCCGGAATTATCCCAGATTTGTTCCGGGTGCTTGTTGGAAGCTTCATCCCGAAAATGTGTCCACGCTCAGGATTGGGTTCCAGCTTTTGGCTCCATCTTCGGGAACGGCGATCATTTGCCCGTCGGCTTCCACAGGTCGCGCGGCTAGACGCCTTGCCAGAGGAACAGCTATCCCGCCTTATGATTGAATGAGGTATATCGATTCAGGTCTCAGAGAGGCATCACAAACCGTCGCGTACTGGATGACGGAGACGATTGCTTCAGAGATAAGGGAGTTTCGGTGCCAAGCTGGGTACTTCACTCTCGAAGGTTCAGGCGTACTGCTCCCAATTCTGAAGCAGATCGCTACGGACGGAGCCGTAATTCGCCTTTTATTGGGATCTAACGGTGGTGCGACGCTTGCCAGTCACGTCGCCTACCTTGCGGGCTGGTTAGGGGTTCCTCAAAAGCATGTTTCATTAGGGGTCGTTAGCTTTGAAACATCGCTTTTCCATCCGAAAGTCTACCATTTCACTCGAAAGAATGGCACCCAAACCGCGTATGTTGGGTCAGCTAATCTCACCGGCCCCGGCATATCGGGGATGAACGTTGAGGCAGGCGTCATACTGGATTCTCAGGAGGGAGACAGCGTCTCGGTTCTGCAAGAGATGGTTCAGAGAATCGAGTCTTGGTTTTCCGGTTCTCTCCCAGGTCTTTCTCCAATCACAAATGCCAAAGATGTCGATGATCTGCTTTCGACGGGCCACCTCGCGCTAATCCCGGCAATGCGCCCAAGGGACCGAGGAGAAGAAGGCAGTGAAGCGGCGGATCGTCCGTCACCATCTCGAGCGCGGCTTCGGTCGATATTTAAGCTACCCGCCATAGAGCGCGAAGAAACCGAGCGCGATGAGCGGAGGGAGCAACCTCTGCGCGTTGCCGAATCGAAGTCAGCTTTACTCGTTCGTCACACCGAGGCGAGCTTTCACTACCCACAAGGGACACACCTTGGACATATCTTATCCATCTTGTGGCATTTTTCAGGAAACCGCCAAGATACGCCCTTCGATGACAAATTCATTCGGTTGGGCGGGTCGCTAGGTGAAGGCCGGATAGCTGGATATAGACGGCAAGTGAAATACAAGATGCTCGCTGCGATAGAGCTTGGCCTAATAACTGATATTCGTCTCGTTGAGGATTCAGAATCGTACACGCCGGAGCTGACTGACGTAGGTACAAGATTGTGGCAGTTACTCCAGCCCTTCATCGATGTGAATGACTTGGTCCTGACGAAGGATGCAGAAGGGAATTATTCCTCGGAGATGCGGCGAGCAGCATACTACAACGAACTATTGCGCAGCGCTCAGGCCAAATCCCCTCAACTTCGAGAACTCTATCAGTCGGTCTTTTTGAACATGCCGGCGGTGATGCAGATGCTGAAGTTCTTGTATCATGAGGCGCGTTCGCCCGTTGTTCAGAAGGCAAGCATCTACAAAGAATTCTTTCAGTCGGCACCAGTACAGAAGTTTTGCGACTTGATGGGCATCGACCCTGCAACAGAGGAGGGCGCTAAACATCGCTGCCCGCTCTTGCTCAATATCTTAGATAGCTGCACGATCGTGACGCAGAGTTCGCGAGACGTCACAGTTGTGCAGCTTGCACTCAGCCCGGAGCTACTAGTCGCGGAAGGTCAAGACGCTCAGGCAGCCGACGCGCTTTTGCCCATTGTAATCTCAGAATGGGGCACGGGGGCGTCGTCTTTGTCAGGTGAACAACAAAGAAATTTGCGTAGCCTCTTCGGCGAGACGTTCCTTACAAGGCAGTATTATCTCGGCGACGTTTTCAAAGTGCCGAAAAATGTCCAATAGATCACATCGTAACGCCGGCCATATTGGGATGAATTTCCTTCGCAAGAAGGGACTTCAGCACTCGTCGCAGCAGGTGGCTATCGGTTCTGCTTCTTTAAGAACCCTGCATGTCGCGGCGGTTGCAGATTGCTTGGACATCTTGAGACGCATTCCGGATGGCTCCATTCAACTTGTCGTGTGTGACCCTCCCTACAACATCAACGTAGCTGCTTGGGATGACATGGAGCACTACGTAGATTGGGCCGGTAAATGGATTCGCGAAGTTGAGCGGGTTTTGGCGCCATCTGGAAACTTCGTAATATTTGGCGGTCTTCAGTACCAAGGCGAGGCTGGATCGGGTGACTTGCTGAGCATCATCGGCTGGATGCGACAGCACAGCAAAATGCTGCTGGCTAACTTGATAATCTGGAACTACCCCAACGGGATGGGAGCGCAACGCTTCTTCGCGAATAGACATGAGGAAATAGCTTGGTTTGCCAAGACTCCTAAATACTACTTTGATCTCGACGCAGTCAGACAAAAACTCGATCCGAAAACACTCGCGACGTATAAGAAAGACAAGCGTCTCAATCATGACAGTTTGGATAAGGGCATCAATCCAACGAACGTCTGGCGGATTCCTCGCCTCAATGGGAACTCGAAAGAGCGCGTTGGGCATCCGACCCAAAAGCCAAGAGCGTTAATCAAGCGGTTAATTCGCTCCCTGTCGTACCCCGGTTCCACCGTGCTCGATTTTTTTGCTGGAAGCGGCGTAACCACAAGAACAGCCATTGAAGAGGGGCGCCATTCCATCTCGGCTGATGCGGACACCAAGTTTATTGGTTACCTGGCAAGTCATTTGAAACAGCTACGGTGCGACGAGGGCAACTTGGAATTGATCGATTATCGCCTGATCAAAGACCAAGATTGGTCCGAGCATCCAGTATTCTCTGCAGAGGCTGCACAAGTGCGGGCCGGACGCGACGCTGAGAAAATCACTATCTCGGAGGTGCGGACTTCATCGTCTCCGCGCGCGGTCCCTTGGGCCGCGGTCAGGTCGCGTTCTTCGCGGTAGCGTCGGCGGGTGGCTTCGGATAGCCGGACATATTGGGTGGTGGACTAGGTTCGCCCAGCAAGAGTCCCCACCAGATCAGTTAAGGGACCTAAAATGGTGCCGGGTGAGGGATTTGAACCCCCGACCTTCGGTTTACAAAACCGCTGCTCTACCACTGAGCTAACCCGGCATCCGTTCGGCGTTGTCGCCCGGAAGCTATTGATAATAAGGGATCATCGCCGCCGTGCCCACTCGTAGGTGGCAACTGCGGCGGCATTGGAGACGTTGAGGGCAGCTAGTGCTGCCTTGGTCGGAATGGTCGTGAGCCGGTCGCATTTTTCGCTCGTGAGCCGGCGCAGGCCTTCGCCTTCGGCGCCGAGCACGATGCAGACCCGGCCGGCGAGGTCGAGGTCGCCGATGGCGACGTCACCGCTCTCGTCGAGACCGTAGAGCCAGAAGCCTGCTTCCTTCAGCTGGTCGAGCGTGCGCGCGAGGTTGACGGCGCGCAGCAAGGGCACGACCTCGAGCGCGCCGGAAGCGGCCTTGGCCAGCACGCCGGTATCGGCCGGTGCATTTCGTTCGGTGACGACGACGCCGGCCACGCCGAAGGCCGCCGCCGAGCGCAGGATGGCGCCGACATTGTGCGGGTCGGTGACCTGGTCGAGCGCCAGGACGAGGGCGTTGTCGCCGCAGCGCGCCAGGATGTCTTCGAGCGCCGGGTCTTCGAGGGGCGCGACGAGGAGCGCGATTCCCTGGTGGACCGCACCCGCCGGCAGGTTTTTGGAAAGGTCGTCGCGCGCCATCACGGTGGCCTTTTGGCCAGCACCAGAGGCAGCGATGGCGGAAGCGTGGCGCTCGGCCGCCTCCTTGGTGAGCAGCAGACGCTCGACCCGGCGGTCGGGATTGGCCAGGGCGGCCAGCACAGCGTGATGGCCGTAAAGCCAGACCGACTGGTGGCCGCCGCGGGCGGGCTTGTTGGGGCGGGGAGGACGGGGGCGCATGGCGAAGGCTTTTATGGCGTGGCGCCGTCGGCGGCAAATCCCCCACCCAATTCCCAGCCCAATCCCCCGGCCAATCCTCGCCCAATCCTCGCCTCAGGGGATTTGGGCCTTGACGTAACCCATTGGATTTGCGAGCAACGCGCGCCCGTTTAGGCGGGTCGAACAGGCTATATCTCGCGCTGCGCGCCGCAGGTTCGGAGGGGTGGCCGAGCGGTCAATGGCAGCAGACTGTAAATCTGCCGACTTCGCGTCTACGAAGGTTCGAATCC
>JBQTJT010000139.1:0-10879 GCA_052386855.1 Reyranella sp. | reverse complement strand
GCGGTGCACCCCCGATGGGGTCCCGCCACAGCCGCAAACCCCCCCCGCCGCCCGCGCCTGCGTCGCGGGCGACGGCTCGATGTCGTATGCCGAACTCGACGCCCGATCGACGCGCCTGGCGCAGGAGATCCTGGCCGTGAGCCCCAAGCGCCGGGGCAGGATCGCCATCGCGATGGACCGTTCCCGCGCGCTGCCGGTTGCCCTGCTCGCGGTGATGAAGTCGGGCCACGCCTATGTGCCGCTCGACGTCCATCAGCCCCTGGAGCGGCTGAAGCAGGTCGCGATCGTGGCCCAGGTCGACGGCATCATTTGCCATGACGACCGCATCCGGGCGATCGCCCCCTATGCCTTCGCCTTGCGCCTCGATCGGCTCGACCTCGACGAGCGCCTGAACGGCCATGCCCTGCCGCGCGTGTCGCCGGACGATTCCGCCTACGTCCTCTTCACGTCAGGATCGACCGGAGCGCCCAAGGGCGTCGAGGTCGGCCACCGGGCGCTGACCAACGTGATCTGCGATGTGGCCCGGCGGTGCGACGTCACCACGGTCGATGTCGCCGTCGCCTCGAGCGCCGTCACCTTCGACGTTGCCGCGGCGGAACTCTATACGCCGTTGATCGTCGGCGGGCGCCTGGTCGTGAGCGACGTCGAGGAGGTCAAGAGTGGGTTCGAGCTGGTGGCGCTGGCGCGGAAGGCAGGCGCCACGCTGATGCAGGCGACACCGACCTTGTGGCGAATGCTCCTCGAGGCGGATTTCTCGTCGCGACATGGGCTGAAGATGATCACCGCCGGCGAAGCGTTGCCGCGCGACGTCGCCGATCGGCTGCTTGCCGGCGGCGGGCGGCTCTGGAATCTCTACGGGCCGACGGAAACCGCCCTCTATTCCTCGGGCCACGAGATGCAGGCCGGTGAGCCCGACGTCACCGTCGGCAAGCCGCTCGCGAATACGCAGCTCTACGTTCTGGACGATCGCGACCACATCGCCCCGCCCGGTGCCGCCGGCAACCTCTTCATTGGCGGCGACGGCCTGGCAAAAGGTTATTTCGACCGCAGCGACCTCACCGCACAGTATTTCAGGTCGGTCTCTCTCGCCGGCCGCCCGCCCAAGCGCCTCTATCGGACGGGCGATCTTGCCCGCCTGCTGCCGTCGGGCGAGTTCGAGTTGCTCGGCCGCGTCGATCGTCAGGTCAAGCTACGCGGCTTCAGGATCGAGCTGGAAGAGATCGAGAACGTGCTGCGACAGATGCCCGGCGTGCGCGACTGCGCCGTCCTGCTGCGCACCGACGCCGGCCCCGAACCTGTGCTCGTGGCCTATGTCGTTGCCACGGACGGCGCCAGGCCTGTGGAGTTCTCGGCTTACCTCGCCAACCGGCTGCCGGACTACATGGTCCCGGCACGCTGGGTCGGGTTCGAGACACTGCCGTTGACGCCCAACGGCAAGGTCGACCGCAACGCGCTGCCGGCCCCCGGGCCCGCCGCGGCGGCGACTGCGCCGGCCGACAGCCCGCCGCGGACGCCACTGGAGACCAGGATCACCGCGGTGTGGGCCAGCGTGATCGGCTTGCCGCAGGTCGGCATCCACGATCCGCTGTTCGCCTTGGGCGCGGATTCGCTGCAGGTCTTCCGCATCGCTACTCAACTGGAAAGAGCAGGCATCGCGGTCAGCGCGCGCGACCTGATGAAGAACCCCACCGTCGCGACGCTGGCACAGGGACTCGATGGCAGGCCCGCGGTGCCGCGCGATGTGGCCGCCACGAAAGCCCCCGCGCTTGCCGACTTCCGGCATGGTGCCCGAAGGCGTACCCTCGCTCCGTGAGCATCGGCGACTTCGACGACCGGCAATCCACCCCTGGCAGCAGCGGCTCGGGGTTGTTTCCGTGCACCCTTTTGCAGGAACGGCTCTGGACACAGCTCAGGACGGACGGCCCAGGGGGGTTGAACATCGCCATGCGCTGGCTGGTGAACGGGAGCCTGTCGCAAGCGGCCGCCGAAAGTGCGCTCCAGTCGGTCGTGCAGCGGCACGAGATCCTGCGCACCGGCTTCTGCGAGGTTGACGGCAAGCTCGCCCAGATCGTCCTGCCCGAATGCCCGCTCAAGCTGCGCGACATCGATCTGTCGGTCCTGCCGGCCAACGAGCGTGCGGCGCGCGCCGAGGAGATCGCCAGGACCGAAGCGCTCGAGCCCATCGATCCCGGCCAGGCCCCGCTCTTGCGCACGACCCTGCTGCGTCTCGGCGCCGATCGCGCCGTCCTGCTACTTACCTTCCATGCGATGGTAGCCGACGGTTGGTCGACCGGCCTGATTGCCCGCGAACTCCGTGCCGCCGCCAGTGCGATCGGCTCGGGCGCCGCACCCGACACATCCGAGCCGGAGCTCCAGTTCGTCGACTACGCGCTCTGGCAGCAGGCGTTGCTGGAAAGCGGCACCCTCGACGAGGCGCAATCCTTCTGGCAGCGACAGCTCCGCGATGCCGTGGGCACCGAGGTGCCGCCCGACCGACCGCCGCCTGCTCCGGAGGGAAAGCGTGAGGGCGCGCCCAGCCACATCATGTCCGTGCTGTTGCCCGATGACCTCAGCCGGACGATCGAGGGTTTTGCCCGCCAGCAGAACGTCACGCTCTATACCGTCGCCGTCGCCGGGCTCGCCCTGATGCTGCACCGCGTGACGGGCGACACGGAGATCGTGGTCGGGTCACAGGTGGCCAATCGCGAGGAGCCGACCGCCGAGAAACTGGTCGGACCAACCGTCAACGCGATCACGCTTCGCCTCCGGGTCGGCGATAATGCCGGCGCCCCTGCCTTCGTGAGTTCGGTTGCAGACACAGTCTACGAGGCCCTCAGGCATCAGCGGCTGCCATTCGAGATCGCCCGGAAGTTCGCCCCCGATCATGACGGCAAACCGCTGCATGCCATCAATCTCGTCGTCCATCGTTCCTATTCGGGCACGGCGGAGACCGAGGCCAAGGACGCCGGCCGTTTCAGCCTGGTCTCCCTGCCGTCGTACTCCTCGGGACCCTCGTGGCCCCTCAATTTCTTCATGATCGGCCGCGACGAAGGCTGGCGCCTGTCCTGTGAGGCCGATGCCTCTCTCTATGAGCCGGCAACCGTGCAGGGCCTCGTCGAGTCCTGGCGCCGCTGCCTGGAAGTGTTGGCGACGACCGCCGACATCGCACCCGCCCTGGATGACTCTGAGGCGATCCCGCTCCGCGACCCGGCGCGCCACGTCGTCCGCTTCCACGAGCGGGGCGCGCAGACCCCGGTGACCGTGCTCAACAACCGGTCGGTCTACTACCAGCTGGCGCGGGTGCTGGGCGAGGAACGGCCCTTCATCGACATCATGCTCTATCCCCCGGACGGTCCCTTCGATTGGAGCTCCCATACATTCGAGGACTTCGGCACCTACGCCATGCGGCTGATCCGGTGGGCGCAACCGCGAGGTCCCTACATCCTCGGCGGCCATTGCGTGTTCGGTGTGCTCGCGTTCGAGGCCGCGCGCCAGCTGCAGCGCCTGGGCGAGACGGTCGCCCTCGTCGCTCTCTTCGACAGCTGGGCGCCGGGCTATCGCGAGACCATGTCGCCTCGGGACCAGAAGCTGCGCAAGCGTCAGCTGCGCATGAATACCTACGCCGAGCGGCTCGGCCAATACCGCAGAGGCGAGATCGGCCTGAACGAAATCGCCCGGAAGCCCATCCTTCGCCGCCTCGGCCTGCTCGGGCCTGACCCGGAGCCGGAGACGCTTCCGGGCCAATGGTTCGACGACCATCTGCGGGAAGCGGCTGCGCGGTATCGACCAAGCCCCTACGGCGGCAATGTCGTCATCTTCCGCAGCGAGGAGACGCTGCGAGGCCGGTTGTTCGATGAACAGATGGGCTGGGGTCCGCTGGTGGCGGGGGACTTGAAGAAGGTGGAAGTAGGCAGCGCCCATCTGGAGATGTTCCGCGAGCAGCCCGCGGGCGAGATCGCCGCGGTCTTGCGGACGCGGTGAGCACCCTGCGTCTGCTCCTCCTTTCCGGGCTGATCCTCGCACTCGTTACAGCGGGCATCGGCTGGTTCGTGTTCGCGCCGCTCCGGCCATCGCCCAGCGGGCCGAAGCCGGTCAGCCGGCTTGAGTTCACACTGAAGGGTTCACGCGGGGAAGCCCTGCCGATCACGGTCTGGTACCCGACCGCAAGCCCGCTCGACACGCGTAGCCCCGCTCCCCTGATCCTCTACTCGCCAGGCTGGGGCGGGACACGCACGCAAAGCAGCATCCAGGCACAGAACCTTGCCAGTCACGGCTTCGTCGTCGTGGGCTGCGACGATCTGGCCAGCGACCCCGCCACCGATCCCGACCGCGGCGTCGCCCTGGACCTCGCGTCCGACACAGCCGCCGCCGCCACGCTGGAGCGGTTCGGCCACCACGTCGTGGGCCAGGCCGGCCGCCTCCTGGAAATCCTGGGGGCCCTCGAAGCTGGCCAGGTGCCGCTGCTTGCCGGTCGCGTCGACCTCCAGCGCGTCGGCGTGCTCGGCAATTCGATCGGCGGCAGCTCAGGCCTGCAGGCTGCGTTGGCCGACCCGCGCATCACCGCGGTCTTCAATCTCGACGGCGGGCTGTTCGGCCCACCAGCCGACAGGACCGGAATCGAGGCCTATTTCCTGCTCTCGAGCATCGAGGCCTTCCCGTCGGACCAGGAGCTTGCCTCGCCCGATCCCTTCATCCGGCGCTACTCGCAGATCAGCGCCCTGGACATTCCGCGCAACAGGCTCCGCATGGCGCGGCCGGGCAGCTACTGGGTGCAGCTGCCCAGGGTCCAGCATATCGACCTCGCCGACGCATTGTATGCGCGTTCGCGGCGGACGATGTTTCGTACCAACGCCGAGCGGCGCACCGTGAACACCGCGATCCAGGCCTTTGAAGTCGCCTTCTTCCAGAGCGCTCTCGTGGGCGAGCACGCACCGTTGCTGGGCCTGATCGGCCGCAACGATCAGACCGTCCGCTGGATCAGTCCGACCTCGCCGCCGCCGGGCACGGCCAACGCGAAGCAATAGTCGCCCACCGTCTGGTGCAACCACCACCTCAGTGGCGCACCCTCGGGTGCAACAACCATGGTCGGCGGCGATGTGGCGATGGATACCTCGAACGAGTCGAGCGGGATCGACAGGCCCTTGCCGATCGCCTTCGCGGTGGCCTCCTTGAGGGTCCAGATGCGAAAGAAGGCGAGCAGCTGCTCGTCCGACGCCTTCACGCCTCCGATCGCCGCGACTTCATTCGGATGGAAGTACCGTCGCGCCAGGTCGAGGTGATCGAGCGGACGGACGCGTTCGATGTCGATGCCGATCTCGCGCTGCTCGCTCACGGCGAGTACGGCCTGGTCGCCTGAGTGGCTGAGACTGAAGTGCACGGACGGACGATCGGCGAGTCTCGGTTTGCCGAACGCGTTTTCAGCGAAGACGAGCGCGTGCGGATCGAGGCCCAGATGCGCGCCGAGCAGGGAGCGGAGCCGCGCCCGGCCGGCGACGAAGCGATGCCGGAGGGCGGCCGTCACGAAGCGGAGGCCGCGCGCCTTCTCGTCGTCCGACAGCAGCGCCTCGGCGGCCTCGAAGGACAGCGGCTCCAGCTCGAGTCTCCACGACCACACCACGACCTGATCCACCATGGCGTCACACAAGCAAGCGCAGGCATCCGGCTTCCTCGAGCACCGGATCGAGCCCCTGGCGGACCGACGCCGGCAGCGCGGCCAGACGCTTGCGGAGCGCGTCGAAGCACTTGCCCTGGTAGCGGAAGGGCGCCTGCGCATAGGGCCGGCCGAGCAGCTCGACCTCGAAGGTCTCGGCGCCGTCCTGCAGGGCATGGGCGTTGGCGGCGAGGAACGGCAGGTAGGTCTCTCCCGCATGTTTCAGCAGGGCCGCGATGCTCTGAGGCAACGGCGCTGCCGCATCGATCCAGGTGCCCTCGACTCCCGAGGCATCGTCGAGGCGCATCAGCCAGCAGAAGACGTCGGGCGCGCGGGCACGCATCTCGGCGGCCGGCGTCGGATCGACGGACAGGATCTGGAGCTGGCCATAGAAGCCGAAGTCGGCCAGCGACGGGCGCGAGCCCAGCAGGAAGGGCGTCGTCCGCACATGGCGATCGAGCGTGTCGAGCACGAAGCGATAGCTCGCCTCGATGATCGGCCGGTTCTGCTCGGTGCAGCCGACCATGGCCATGCGGCCGACCTGGCGGTCGTTGAAGGCCTGCATCTCATGTCGCCGCCTGGTCTCTTCCATGACCGGGTCGCGCGAACTCAGGACCCAGACCTGGGCGAAGTCACGGTCGGCGTCATAGTACCAGCGGTAATGGAACATCATCTTCGTGATCCACTCGTCGCCGAAGTCCTCCAGCAGGTCGCTGAGATAGGCAAGGCCCGGATCGTCGGGAATCACCGAGCGCTGGCCCGGATGCTCGCGTTCGAGCGCGTAGGCGAGCGGCGTAGAATCGTTCATCACCCGCCCATCGGGGAAGTGCAGCACCGGCATGACCGGCGGCAGGCCAGCCGCGATCGCGGCCTCGCGCGGGTTGCCGGTGGCGTTCCAGACGAAAGGCAGCCGGCGGTAGCGCATCAGCGCCCGCATCTTCACCGAATAGGGCGACGGGTTGAAACCGTGCAGCGCGTAGATGCCGTTCACATGCGCGCTCACAGGCCGAGCACTGCCTTGGCGATGATGTTGCGCTGGACCTCGTTGGAGCCGGCATAGATCGTGGCGGCGCGGTTGTTGAGATAGAGCGGCATCGCCGTGAGGCCCCACTCCGGCGTCACCGTCGGCGCGTTGTGGCCGAGCAGCCGCGCCTCGGGCTCGAAAGGAGCGGCGTACCAGGCCAGCGCTTCGATCCCGAGATGGTCGATCTTCTGCGAGGTCTCGCTGCCCCTGATCTTCATCGACGACGAGGCGGCGCCAGGGTTGCGGCCCTTGCTGAGGTCGGACAGCACCTGCAGCTCGATCATCTCCAGCGCCTGGATGTCCATCTCCGCCTCGGCCAGCCGCTCGGCGAAGCCGCGGTCGGTCGCGAGCTTGCCGGAGCCGTCGGCTGCCTCCTCACGCACGATGCGGCGCAGGTCGTCGAGCCTGGCATAGAGGTTGGGCGTATAGGCCTCGCCGCCGCGCTCGAACTCGAGCAGGTACTTGGCCACCGTCCAGCCGGCATTCTCCGGGCCGATGCGGTTGGCCACGGGCGTGCGCACATTGTCGAAGAAGACCTGGTTGACCTCGTGGTCGCCGGCCAGGGTCACGATCGGCTTCACGGTGAGGCCCGGCACGTCCATCGAGTCGATCAGCACGAAGGAGATGCCGTCCTGCGGCTTGCCTTCGGTTGCCGTGCGCACCAGGCAGAACATGTGGTTGGCCACATGCGCGCCTGTGGTCCAGATCTTGGTGCCGTTGATCACATAGTCGTCACCGTCCTGCACCGCGCGGCACTTGAGGCTGGCGAGGTCGGAGCCCGAGCCGGGCTCGGAGTAGCCCTGGCAGAAGACGATGTCGCCCGCGACGATGCCCGGCAGGTACTTGGCCTTCTGCGCCGGCGTGCCGTACTTCATGATGACGGGCCCGACCATGCGGAGCCCCATGGAGAAGATGCGCGGCGCATCGACGGCAGTGCACTCGCGCGAGAAGATGTAGCGCTGGGTGGCGCTCCAGCCGGTGCCTCCGTGTTCCCTGGGCCAGCTCGGCGCCGACCAGCCCTTGCGGGCCAGCACCTTGTGCCAGCGCACACCGGCTGCAAAGTCGGCGAAGACGCCGCCGGTCTTGCGGCCGGCCTCGCGCAGGTCCTCCGTCAGACTGTCGTCGAGGAAGCGGCGGACCTCGCCGCGAAAGGCCTCGTCCTGGGCGCTCAGTGCTAGATCCACGGGCTTTCTCCGGTCAGTCTGTCCACACAGGTCGGTCTGTCCACAGAAGCTAGCGGCGGCCGACGCCGGCCGTCCAGAGCGCGGCTGACAGAGGCTTCCGACGGGCGGTATGGTTTGTGCTTAGATCATGATGTCGGTTGATGACAGCGTTGGTTGGAGGTCCGCCATGCGTTTGTTGCTCTCCCTGTTCGCGCTCCTGTTCCTCGCCCTGCCGGCGAGCGCGCAGGACCGCAAGGAAGTCGACATGGTGCTGGTACTGGCCATCGACATTTCCGGCAGCGTCGACCCCGACGAGGCCCGCCTGCAGCGCCAGGGCTACGTCGAGGCCTTCCGCGATCCCACGATCATGAAAGCCATCCTGGGCGGCAACCACGGAAGGATCGCCGTCGCCTACTACGAATGGGCCGACGCCTACGTTCAGAAACTCCTCATCGACTGGACCCTTCTCGACTCCGAGGCGGCCATCCGCGACTTCACTGCCCGCCTCGCCCGCGCGCCGATCTCGATCGCGCGCCGCACGTCGATCAGCGGCGCCATCCGCTACGCCATCCCGCTGTTCGGCCGTGCGCCCTACGACACCGAGCGCAAGGTGCTCGACATCTCGGGCGACGGCTCGAACAACGACGGCGGGCTGGTCACCGACCTCCGCCACGACGCGCTCAAGGAGCGCATCGTGATCAACGGGCTGCCGATCATGAACGACCGGCCCAACCCCTACGGCTTCCCGAGCGAGACCGACCTCGACAAGTACTACCTCCATTGCGTCATCGGCGGCCCGCGTTCCTTCGTCGAGGTCGCCGTCAACTTCGAGGACTTCCCCCGCGCCGTGCGCAAGAAGCTTCTGCAAGAAGTGGCCGACATCGGGCCCCGGCTCGAGTACGGCCCCGAACTCCGCAACGACTTCGATATCGGCGATCTCGGCGAGCCCGCGGAACGTGACGGCTTGCAGCTCGCGCAGAGCGGGCCGCGCCGCACCGCCGGTGCGCCCGACGACTACACCCGCTTCGTCCGGCCCGAATACGAACTGGGCTGCGACGTCGGCGAGCGCCGCAGCCGCGAATTCTGGCAACGCCGCTTCGGTGTCACGCCGGACTGAACGCTTCCTATCCTGCGCGACCTTCTTCCTGCTCAAGCGGCTGATTCCTCTGCCTTTTTCGCCAGTTCCGCGGCCTCGGAACGGGAAACGGAGTGTCGAATTTCGGCGTTCGCCCGGCGGTCGAAATAGTCCAGCGCGCGGACAGCGACACGGTGTGTGAACGTCCGCCGCAGCCCGACCTCCAGGCCCTTGTAGTAGACCGTGTGCAACTCGCCCTCGCGAATGATCGCCATCAGCCGGTCCTCCGCGATCTGTCGGCGCTGTGCCAGAAGCGTGTCCCAATGGCCGCGAAACTTCGGGTCACGCTCGCGCCAGCGGTAGACGGTAGACAGCGGTACGCCCGTACGCTTGGCGGCCAGGCTGACCTCGCCGCGCTGTCGCAACTGGCGGAGAAAGAAGACCTTGAGCCGCGGCGGCGTGCGCCGCTTCACCGGGCCGCGCAGCGCCCGCGCCAAAGAATCCGAGGGGCTCCCGCCAGGCGTCGCCGCTTCTGCCGACCCGGCCCGCAGGTCCGAAATCTCCACTATATCCATGGCCTCTTCTCCTTTTTACTGGATCGGATTTAAGAACGGATTAATACATTCCTATCCTTATGTCAATCCGCACCGGCCGTGGCTTTCCTTCCGCCCTCACATTGCGGTGAAGCACCCGGTCGTGAGAGCGCGTGACGAGCACCCCGCGATAATCTGCGGCAGATCGCGCATCACGGAGAGCAAGACATGAGAATGATCACAATGCTGATGACCAGCTTCATCGCCATGAGCGGAACCGCGTGGGCGAGCGGCCAGGAGCCGGCACCGCGGGATTTCTCCGGCAACTACGCGATGGCTGGCAAGGGTTCCGGGCCGCGCGACAGTGCCTATGCCGGAACCTGCAAGATCGGCGCATCCGGTCAGGGCTACGAGGTCTCCTGCTTCAACGCCGACACCCGCCATACCTATGTCGGCAAGGGTCTGGCCCAGGGCGACACGCTGGCGATCTTCATCGGCGACACCCTGCGGGGCGACCACAACGTCCTGTTCGCCGGAGAATATCTGGTGCTGTATCGCGCCCGCCCCGACGGCGTGCTCGAAGGGACATGGCTCCATACCAGCACCCCCAGCGACGGCGCCGAAACCCTGACGCCGGTGCGCTGAGGAAAGGTCGAGGTCCCGTGCCGGGACAACACCCGGGGCCGGCGATACGACTGTCCACGGGAATCATACCAACCACCATGAACATCGACCGTTCATGGCTCTTCTGGGAGCGCGCAACTGGAGTTGCGCGCTCCCCTGAATACGCGCGCGTTCACATCTGCCATCGACGAAGCCCTACAGGCCGAGGTCGCTCAGGGCCGGGTGGTCGTCGGGCCGGCGGCCGCGCGGCCATTTGTACTTGCGGTCTCCCTCCGCGATCGGCGCATCGTTGATGCTGGCAATGCGCCGCCGCATCAGTCCGTGCTCGTCGAATTCCCAGTTCTCGTTGCCGTAGCTTCGGAACCACTGGTTGCTGTCATCGTGCCACTCATAGGCGAAGCGCACGGCGATGCGGTTGTCGCAAAAGGCCCAAACCTCCTTGATGAGGCGATAGTCGAGTTCGCGCTGCCATTTCCGCGTCAGGAACGCTTCGATGGCGGCGCGCCCCTGAAGGAATTCGGCACGGTTCCGCCAGATGCTGTCGGCCGTGTAGGCCAGCGCCACCCGCGCCGGCTCGCGGGAGTTCCAGGCATCCTCGGCCAGACGCGCCTTCTGGGCGGCCGTCTCGGCGGTGAAGGGGGGAAGCGGCGGGCGGCTCATGGCGATCTCCTCAAATGGTCGATTGAGTCCTGGACCGGCAGATAGCCCGCGACCCCGCGGGGGCCCCCGGCGCGGTGGGCCCCCCCACCCCCCAAACAGGACCCCCGGGGGTGGCCCACCCGCCCCCTGCGGCGCCCCCCCCCCCGCCCC
>JBQTJT010000138.1:0-28017 GCA_052386855.1 Reyranella sp. | reverse complement strand
TTAATATTTTGCCCACCCGCGGCCCCCCACCCCCGTGGCCCCCCTGGTGGTCCCGGCCCGGGCGCGCCGCGCGCTCCATTGAGCAGGGAGTGGTCCTCCCTGACCTACATCATCCCCGGCGCGCCGAGATCGGTGCCGTCGATCATGCGGCTGTAGCGGAAGGGATGAGGATCGACGATCGGCGGGTCGCCGGCCACGAGGTCGGCGGCCAAGCGTCCTGCGCCAGGGCCGATGCCGAAGCCGTGGCCGGTGTAGCCGGTGGAGAGATACAGCCCGGGCACCGAATCGACCGCCGAGATCACAGGAATACCGTCGGGCGTGGAGTCGATCAGGCCTCCCCAGGCGTGCGCGACTTTCAAACCCTTGAGCGCCGGGTAGTGCTCACCGAGCGTTTTCAGGCCCTCCTGCACAAGCCGCGGATCGGCCGCGGGATCGAAGGTGCGCTGGCGCTCGAACGGGGAAACGCGATCGAACGCCCAGTTGGCGAAGCCCTCCGGCCCCTGGAAGAACGAACGACCCAAAGCGAAGGTCAGCCCCTTGCGTCGCTTGCTGGCGGTGGCCAGGAACTGCCGGGCATAGAGCAGGCCCTGTAACGAGAGATCGACCGTTCCGCGTCCGCCCAGACCCACCGTGTAGCCGCCGTCGAGCCGCCGCCGGATCGTGACACCGGGCATGGAGAGGCCGCCCTCCGTCACCTGAGGCGCTTCCATCGTCGCAAAGGATGTCGAGCGCACACCGGCCTGCGGCAGCCTGAGGCCGTGGCGCCGGCAGAACAGCGAACTCCAGGCACCGCCGGCACACAGCACGGCTTGCGTGCGAATGAGACCCTGTTCGGTGATCACGCCGGACACCTTGCCGTCGGCAATGTCGAGGCCGCGGGCGGCGCAATTCTGGTGGATGGTGGCGCCGAGCTTGCGCGCCGCTTCGGCGAGGACGGGCGAGGCGAGGGAGGGTTCGCCGCGGCCGTCGCTGGGGGAGTGGATCCCGCCAATCCAGTCGGGCGCGCTGCCCGGCGTCATCGCCTTGGCTTCGGTGGCACTGAGGATACGGCTGTGCATCTGGTATTCACGCGCGCGCAGGGTCCATTCCTCCCACTCGGCGAAATCACTGCGCTGCGTCGTGACGTAGAGGAGGCCGGTGTGCCGGAAGCCGGTTTCCATGCCCAGCTCGGCGTTGAGCCCCTTCCAGATCTCCAGGCTCTTCATGGCGAGCGGCAGTTCGCGCAGGTCGCGATGCTGCTGGCGGCACCAGCCCCAGTTCCGGCTGCTCTGCTCGCCGCCGACCACGCCCTTGTCGAGCAGGGCGACCGACAGGCCTTTCTTAGCGAGCGCATAGGCGGCGGCACTGCCGGCGATGCCGGCGCCGATCACGACGACATCGGCGGAGGCGGGGAGCTTGAGGTCGCTGATGACGGGCTGAACGGGCGGGGACATCGATTTTTCCTGACGAACGCTACCGAGGGACACACCATAGCCTACGCTTTACGGGCCGGAACCCGGCGCGGTACCCTCCGGCCCAAAGAGGAGCCCCCAATGGACCTTACATTCGGCACGGAAGAACTGGCCTTCCAGCAGGAAGTGCGCAGCTGGCTGAAAGAGAACCTGACGCCCGAGATCATGGGTGAATCCAAGGTCGCCCGGAACGCCTACATGCCGCGCGAGCGGCTGCTCGACTGGCAGAAGCGCCTGGCGAAGAAGGGCTGGCTCTGCACCGGCTGGCCCAAGGAATTCGGCGGGCCGGGCTTCACCACGACGCAGAAGTACATCTTCGAGATGGAAATGGCCAAGGCGGGCGCGCCCGGCACCTCGCCGTTCGGCCCCAAGATGTGCGCGCCGGTGATCATGAAATACGGTTCGGCCGAGCAGAAGGCGCGGCACCTGCCGCCGATGCTGAACTCCGACCTGCTGTGGTGTCAGGGCTATTCCGAGCCGGGCTCGGGCTCCGACCTCGCGAGCCTGCGCACCAAGGCCGAGCTGCAAGGCGACCATTACATCGTGAACGGCCAGAAGACCTGGACGACGCTCGCCCAGACCGCCGACTGGATCTTCTGCCTCGTGCGAACTTCTAACGAAGGCAAGCGCCAGGAGGGCATCTCGTTCCTGCTGATCGACATGAAGACACCGGGCATCTCGGTCGAGCCGATCATCACCTCAGATGGCAACCGCGCCGGCACCCAGGAAGTGAACTCGGTGTTCTTCACCGATGTGAAGGTGCCGGTCGAGAACCGGGTCGGCGACGAGAACATGGGCTGGACCTACGCCAAGTACCTGCTCGAGTTCGAGCGCGGCGGCAATCCCTATAGCCCGCGCCTGCGCTCGGGCTTCGAGAAGCTGAAGCGCCTGGCGCAGTCGATGCCGGAAGGCGAGGACTCGATCATGGCCGACACGGCCTGGCGCGAGAAGCTTTCGCGCATGGACATCGAGATCTCCGGCCTCGAAATGTTCGAGCAGGAGTTTTACTCCAAGCTGGCGTCGGGCCAGAACCCGGGCCCGCTGTCGTCGATGATCAAGCTGCGCGGCACCGAGGTCATGCAGCAGGTTCAGGAATTCGCCGTCGAGGCCGCCGGCTATTATAGCCAGCCGTTCCCCGAACAGCGCGCCTGGAACGCCAACGTCGAGCCGATCGGCCCCGAGGGCGTCGACGTGCTGGCGCCACGCTACTTCAACGGCCGCAAGATGACGATCTACGGCGGCTCGTCGGAGGTGCAACGCGGCATCATGGCCAAGGCGATGCTGGGGCTTTAGCAGCTGTCGTCCTGAGCGAAGCGAAGGACCTAGCGGAACGATCACCGACTCTGTCGAAGCGTTAGATCCTTCGCTTCGCTCAGGATGACAAAAAAAGGCAGAACGATGCGCCTAGCCTTCAACGAAACCGAACTCGCCTTCCAGCGCGAAGTGCGCGACTGGATCACCGCCAACATGCCGCCGGAGGTGGCCGAGGAAAGCCGCCGCAGCCGGACCAGCCATGTCTCGAAAGAGCGGCTGGTGCAGTGGCAGAAGAAGCTCGCCTCGCGCGGCTGGCTCTGTCCCAACTGGCCCAAGGAATATGGCGGGCCGGGCTGGAACTCGACACAGAAATTCATCTTCGAGATGGAGATGGCGCGCGCCGATTCGCCCTATCTCTCCTCGTTCAGCATAAAAATGGTGGCGCCGGTCCTGATGAAATTCGGCAGCGAGGCGCAGAAGAAACGCTTTCTGCCCAGGATCGCCGCCGCCGAGGAACTCTGGTGCCAGGGCTACTCCGAACCGGGTTCGGGCTCCGACCTCGCGAGCTTGCGCACCAAGGCCGAAAGACAGGGCGACCATTACCTCGTCAATGGCCAGAAGATCTGGACGACCAACGCCCACTTCGCCGACTGGATCTTCTGTCTTGTGCGGACGTCCAACGAAGGCAAGCGTCAGGAGGGCATCTCGTTCCTGCTGATCGACATGAAGTCGCCGGGCATAAAAGTCGATCCGATCTACCTCGTCGACGGCACGCGCACGCCGATGCGGCACGAGGTCAACCAGGTGTTCTTCACCGACGTGAAGGTGCCGGTCGAGAACCTGGTGGGCGAGGAGAACAAGGGCTGGACCTACGCCAAGTACCTGCTCGAGTTCGAACGCGGCGGCCAGGCCTTCGGTCCGCGCCTGCGCAAGGCCTTCCGGCACCTGCAGGTCCTGTCCAAGACTCAGATGGATGCCGGCGCGCCGCTGTCGGCCGACGCGAACTGGCGCGAGAAGATGGCGGCACTGGAGATCGAGATCGATGCCGTCGAGATGAACGAGATGATGTTTTATTCCAGCCTGAAAACCGGCGATGCGCCCGGCAACATGGGCTCGGTCGTGAAAATGCGCGGGACGGAGGCCGGCCAGAAAGTGACCGAGCTCGCCGTCGAGGCGGTCGGCTGGTACGGCACGCCGTTCACCGAGCTCAGGAACTACGACAGCAACGTGGTCCCGGTCGGCGGCGAATACGTCGATGACGTCTCGCCACGCTACTTCAACACCCGCAAGACCACGATCTACGGCGGCTCGTCCGAGGTTCAGCGCAACGTGCTGGCGAAGGCGATGCTGGGGCTCTGATCACTTGTCGTCCTGAGCGCAGCGAAGGACCTCACGCCAGTTCAAGAGCACTAAGTTGCCAGCGCAAGATCCTTCGCTGCGCTCAGGATGACAAAAGGAGCACTGCATGGACTACCGCCGGTTGGGCCGTGCCGGCCTGAAAGTTTCCGAAATCTGTCTCGGCACCATGACCTTCGGCAATGGCGCCGACCAGGACGGCGCCACGGCGATGGTGAACGCGGCCCTCGATGCCGGCGTGAACTTCTTCGACACCGCCAACTCCTATGTCGGCGGCGTATCGGAGACGATGCTGGGCGTGGCCCTGAAGGGAAAGCGCCAGGACGCCATCATTGCCTCGAAATTCTTCAATCCGATGGGGCATCGGCCCAACGATTCGGGCATGTCGCGGCTGCACATCAAGCAGCAGATCGAAGGCTCTCTGAAACGGCTGCAGACCGATTACATCGATGTCTATTTCATCCATCACGTCGACCACCAGACGCCGCTGGAGGAGATGCTGCGCGCGCTCGACGATCTCCAGCGCGAGGGCAAGATCCTCTACACCGGCTGCTCGAACTTCGAAGCGTGGCGGCTGATGGAGGCGTTGTGGCAGAGCGACACCAAGGGCTGGGCGAGCTTCTCGGCCTACCAGCCGCAGTACAGTCTGGTGGTGCGCGACATCGACGAGGAGATCGTCCCGGCACTGCAACTGAAAGAGCTGGGCTGCGTGGCCTGGTCGCCGATGGCGTCGGGCTACCTCGCCGGCAAGTACACGCCGGGCAGCCTGAAGGTGCAGGGCACGCGCTCGGCCGAGGGCTGGGGCTTCCAGAACAGGTTCTTTGCGCCGAACCACGCCGAAATCCTGCAGACGTTGCTGGATAAGGCCAAGGAAATCGGCAGGTCGCCGGCGCAGACCGCGCTGCGCTGGGTGATGGACCAGCCCTTCATGACCAGCGCCATCGTCGGCGCCCGCAACGCCGAGCAGCTGGGCGAGACGCTGGGAGCAGGGGGCTGGCGGCTGCCGGAAGCGGCTCTGGAGAAGCTGAACAACGTATCGAAGCAGCCGCACCGCTACCCGCGGTCGTTCGAGGACCCGATGCCGGAGCGGCGGAACTCGGCCATCAAAATGCCGGGGATGAAGAGTTGGTAGGATATCCTCAGAAAAAATTTGCAAATTCAGCAGATTTCAGGCTATATTTTCTGTAGGCTGGCGCTTGGACTGCGCCGGCTGTTTCTATTTCGGCACGACCCCTCGCCGCACGCCCGCGAGACAGGCGCTCAGCCCCGGGTGCAGCCGCCGCGAGTCCTTACTCGTGGACAGTCCCAAGAACGACCCTGTCTCAACGTCACACCAAATAATGCTGTGCGAACAGACACTTATGCGACGCCTGGGCACAGGCGCGCCGGGGCATGCGCGAACGAAGAAATCCGGGAGCAGTTTAAAAGCCTATGGAACAAGGCTTAACCTGAGGTCTGGCCCAACGCGGGGCACAACATTAGGCCCATCCAGGTGGGCCCGGGGATCGGACGAAAAGGTCGCTTTTGCTGGCTTTCCGGCGTGCGGAGAGACGAAAAAGTGGTTGTCGATTTGGGCCAGGATTCAGCCGGCCAGAACGGGCTCACCCACGATCTGGGTGCGGTGCATCAGCCGCCGCAGGTTCTCGTCGAAAGCGTCGCGGCGATGCATGACGCAGCGGTTGTCCCACAGCACCAGGTCGCCGGCGCGCCACTTCTGGTACCAGGCGAAACGCTCCTGCGTGGCGTGCGCCCACACGGCATCGAGCAGGGCCTCGCTCTCCTCGACGCCGAGACCGTGGATGTACGCGCCGGGACGGCGGCCGAGGAACAGCGCCTTGCGCTGGGTAACGGGATGCAGGCGGACGAGGGGATGCACGGCCCCCGGCGTCTGGCGCACATCGAGCGTGCGCTGGAAGCCGCGGCGCAGCTCGCCCGCCGAATTGCGGCTCGAATCGTGGATGCAGTTCTTGCCCTCGATCGCGCGTTTGAGATCGGCCGGCAGCGTCTCGTAGGCGGCATACATGTTGAGGAAGCCGGTATTGCCGCCGTCGGGCGGCACTTCGAGCGCATAGAGCAGCGAGGCGCGCGGCGGCAGCGGGTTGTAGGACATGTCGGTGTGCCAGACGAGTTCGTAGGAGCCCAGGCTGCCCACCGGCTTGCCGTCCTTTTTGACACTGGCGATCACGGCGACCCATTCGGCGGCTTCCTTGACCACGCCGGAATCGGCACGATCCAGGCTGGCCGCAGCGATCGGCACGCGGTCGAGGTCGCCGAAGCGGGCGCTGAACGTCATCAAAGTGGGATCGTCGAGCTTCTGGCCGGAGAAGCGCAGCACGAGATGCTCGCCCCAGGCCACGGCGATCCGGGCAAACGTGTCGTCGTTCATCGGCTTCGACAGATCGATGCCATGGACATCGGCGGCCAGGGCGCCGCCGCTCGGCTGGATCCAGAGTTCGCTCATTGCGCGCCTCCCGGTCCGAAATAGTGTGGCACGAAGCGGCTGTTGTTGTGTGTGATACGACGTTCGTCCTCGCGCATGCCGATCCCGGCTGCCTTGCCCTCGACGACCCACGATCCGACGACGGCGTGGTTGCCGTCGAATACGGGGAGCGGCTGATAGGCCTGCCAGACATAGCCCTCGGCGCCATAGTCGCCGGCGGCGGTGTCGAACACGCCCGGCCCGACGACGGTGACGTTATGGCCCTCGCGGCCGAAGATCGGCTTGCGCACGAAGGCGCCGCCGAGATCGGGATGCTCGGTATCGAAGGCGGGCAACAGGTTGGCGTGGTTTGGGAAGCCCTCCCACAAGAGCGGCAGCAGCATCTTGTTGGACAGGATCATTTTCCAGGCCGGCTCGATGAACGCCGTCGTGTCGCCGAGCACATGCGCGCCGAATGCCTCGCGGACCATCCATTCCCAGGGATAGAGCTTGCTCATGACCTGGATGGCCATTTCATCCGGGTCGGTGAAGCGGCGGCCGTTCCAGCCGATCTGCGCCACCGCAAGCGGTTTGCCGGCGAGGCCGGCCTGCAGCGCGGTGTCGCGCATGTATTCCGAGGTCGCGAGATCCTCGGGGTGGGTGTCGAAGCGGGCGAAGTGGACCAGCGCCTCGGGCGGCAGCCGGCGCAGGATGCCACGCCAGGCGTCGATCAGCTTCTCGTGGATCGAGTTGAACTGGTCGGCGTCGGGCTTCACGTCCTTCAGCCAAAACCACTGGACGACAGCGGCTTCGTAGAGCGCTGTCGGCGTGTCGGCGTTGTATTCCAGCAGCTTGGGCGGGCCCTTGCCGTCATAGGCGAGATCGAAACGGCCGATCAGGGCAGGGTCGCCGCGCCGCCAGACGCGTTCGATGTAGTCGCCCCATGCCGGGGGGATGCGCATGCGCTCCCAGAGCTTGTTGGCGACGACATACTCGACGGCTTTCAGGCAGATTTCGTGCAGGGCCTCCGTAGACGCCTCGAGTTCGTCGATCTCGTCCGAGGTGAAGACGTAGCAGGCCTGCTCGGTCCAGTAGGCCTTGCCCTCCAGCGTGTAGAAATCGAAGCCCAGCTCATCGAGCTTGTGTTGCCAACCCGGACGAGGCGTCACCAGTTCGCGGTGCACGATCAGCTCGATCCGGTCGAGCCGCTCTGAGAGCCGGTGCTGCCGAACCCGCCGCGCTGGCTCTGGATGGGCGTGGCCTTGCTCGCATCGGGCGTCGTCGTTCCTGGCGCGGCGGTCGTCGTGCCCGGCGTCGCCGGTGCGGTGACGGCCGGCCCGCGGCCGAACGGATTGCCGAGGAACCACAGCCAGGGCAGCAGCCCCATGCCGCCGCCGGCCGCCGGAGCGCAGGAATAGAGCAGGGCGGCGCCCGCGACGCCCATCAGCACGAGCTTGATGCCGCGCGAGATGCGCGGTCCGGACGGGCTGGGCTGCGGCATCGACATGGTCTTCAGGTGGTCAGGCAGGCCGCATTGATCAAGCCGAAGCAGGTGGCGAAGCCACCGGCCGTGATCCCGGCGGCTGCCTTGTCGGCTTCGATCGCCGCCTTCAGTTGCGGCAGCATCAGGCGCATCACGACATGCACGACCACCTGGACGACGAGCGCCACCAGAGCCCAGAGCACGACGTCGGTCAGGCTGGTCGAATTGGCGATGGTGTTGGCAAGCGGCAGGCAAAAGCCCAGCAGGGCGCCGACCAGCGCGGTCGCTGCCGCCGAGTTGCCGGCACGGATCAGGGTGAACTCGCGCCATGGCGTGATCAGCGTGTAGGCCAGCAGGAACAGGCCCGCGAGCGCAAAGCCCACGACGACGTAGCGCACGAAGTTGGGGAAGGCCGCCAGAAGCCATTGCAGTTCGGGCATTTGAGGAGTCTCCGCTGCTCAGCCATGCATGGTCAAGCCACCGGACACGCTGATGGTCTGGCCGGTGATGAAGGCGGCATCCTCGCTGGCGAGGAAGCAGACGGCGCCGGGGATGTCTTCGGGCTGCCCCACGCGCTTCATCGGGATGGCGCCGACAAGGGCGGCGCGCACCTTCTGGCCGCGTTCGTCCGCGCCGGCGACGGCCGCCAGCAGCGGTGTGTCTGTCGGGCCGGGGCAGACGGTGTTCAGCGTGATGCCGCGTCGAGCGACCTCGCGCGCCACTGTCTTGGTGAAGGCGATGATGCCGCCCTTGCAGGCCGAGTAGACGGCTTCCTGCGAGGAGCCGACGCGGCCCGCGTCCGAGGCGATGTTGACGATGCGGCCGCTGCCGCGCGCCACCATGGTCTTCAACACGAAGTGGCTCATGTTGAGCGGGCCGCGCAGATTGATGGCGATCAACTGGTCCCAGAGGTCGGGCGTGGTGTCGATGAAGTTGGCAAAACGGTCCCAGCCGGCGTTGTTCACCAATATGTCGGTCGGGCCCACATCGGCCTCGAACGCAGCGATCGCCTTGCCCACGGCCTCGTAGTCGGCGATGTCGACGCCCGAGGCAAAGCCTTTGATCTCCGCCGCGACCTTCGTCGCGCCGTCGAGGTTCTTGTCGAACACACCGACCCGCGCACCATAGCCTGCGAAACGGCGGCAGATGGCGCTGCCGATGGCGCCGCCGCCGCCAGTGACGATTACGTTCTTTCCGTCGAGTCCACGCATGGGGCGCTCCTCAGAGAGGCGAGTAGGGGTCGAACCTGGGCTTGCGCTTCTCGAGATGCGAGGCCAGCCCTTCCTTCACCTCCGGCCCGAGGAAGCCCAGCATTTCCAGCGCCGTCGAGGCGTCGAAGGTCGGACCCATCATGCGCAGCCAGTTGTTGAGCGCGTACTTGGTGAAACGGATCGAGGTCTGGGCGCCTTCGGCCAGCTTGGTCGCAACTTCGATTCCCTTGGCCTCGAGCTGGTCGTCCTCGACGCAGAGGGACACGAGGCCGATGCGTTCGGCTTCCTCGCCGTCCACGGCTTCGCAGAGCAGGAGGTAGTATTTGGCCTTGGCCATGCCGCAGAGCAGCGGCCAGACGATGCAGGCATGGTCGCCGGCGGCGACGCCGAGGCGGGTGTGTCCGTCGATGATCTTGGCCTTCTTCGAGGCGATCGAGACATCGGCCAGGATGCCGGCGACGAGGCCGGCGCCCACGGCCGGCCCGCGCATGGTGCTCACGATCGGCTTGGAGCAGTTGATGACGTTGTAGACGATGTCGCGCGCTTCCTTCCAGGTCCGCAGCAGCGCGTTGTAGTCGGTGATGTTCTTTTCGATCAGGTCGAAGTCGCCGCCGGCCGAGAAGACCTTGCCGCCGGCGCCCTGGATGATGACGCAGTTGACCGTGTCGTCGCCGTCGATGTCGCGCCAGACGTTGACCAGTTCGGTATGCATGATCGAATCCGTGGCGTTGTACTTGTCCGGGCGATTCATGGTGACGCGCAGCACCTTGGGGTGCGGGCGATCGAAAACGAGACGCTGATAGCGCTTCTGCCAATCCGACATGGGGTCTCCTCCGTTGGGAGGAGCCTATCGCGCTTCGTCCCGTGGGCTCAACGCCGCGTGTTGCCGGCGTTCCATTGCCGCGAGCTGGCGAAGCGCACTGCCTCTTCCGCCGCGCGAACGAGGGCGCGCGCCTTCAGCACGCTCTCCTGATACTCGGCTTCGAGGTCGGAATCGGCCACGACGCCGACGCCGGCCTGCACGTACATCACCTGATCCTTCACGAAGGCCGTGCGCAGCATGATGCAGGTATCCATCGAGCCGTTGGCGGCGAAGTAGCCGGCGCAGCCGGCATAGATGCCGCGGCGCACCGGCTCGACCTCGTCGATGATCTCCATGGCGCGCACCTTGGGGGCGCCCGACAGCGTGCCGGCCGGAAAACCGGCCTTGAGCGCATCGATCGCGTCCAGGCCGTCTTCCAGCGTGCCTTCGACGTGGCTGCTGATGTGCTGCAGATGGCTGTACTTCTCGATGGTGAACTGCTCGACGACCCGCACCGAGCCGATCTTGGCGACGCGGCCGACGTCGTTGCGGGCGAGGTCGAGCAGCATCAGGTGCTCGGCGTGTTCCTTGGGATCGGCCAGCAGCTTGTCGGCGAGCTCCTTGTCCTCCTCCGGCGTGGCGCCGCGCCGGATGGTGCCGGCGAGTGGCCGGATGGTGACGGTGTTGTCGCGCAGCCGTACCAGGATCTCGGGACTCGAGCCCACGATGGTGAAGTCGCCGTAATCGAAGAAGATCAGGAAGGGCGAGGGGTTGATGCGGCGCAGCGACCGGTAGAGCGAGAGCGGCGGCAGCTTGAAGGGCAGCGAGAAACGCTGCGAAGGCACGATCTGGAAGGCGTCGCCCGCACGGATATATTCCTTGCAGGTTTCGACCATCTTCTTGAAATCGTCCTTCGACATGTTGGCCTGCGGCTCGGGCAGGGCGTCGAGGGCATCGGCATCGTCGCCCCGGAAGGGCAACGTGCGTTCGAAATCAGACACCGCATCGGCCAGCCGTTCCTGCGCCGCTTCGTAGGCCGCGCGGGCGCTGATGCCGTGAGACGGCCAGGCGGGCGTCACGAGCGTAACATTGTCTTCCAGGCGATCGAAGATGCAGATCAGGGTCGGCCGCACCATGATCGCGTCGGGCAGGCCGATCGGATCGGGGTTCTCGTCCCGCAGCCGCTCCATGTCGCGGACCATGTCGTAGCCCAGGAAGCCGAACAGGCCCGACGCCATCGGCGGCAAGCCCTGAGGCAGTTCCATCTGGCACTCGCGGATCAGCAGGCGCAGCGTTTCGAGTGGCCGGCCTTCCAGCGGTTCGAAGGCCTGGGCATCGGTGCGGGCACGGCGGTTGATCTCGACCTTGCCCTTGGTGCAGCGCCAGATGACATCGGGCTTGAGACCGATGATCGAATAGCGGCCGCGCACGGAGCCGCCCTCGACCGATTCCAGCAGAAAGGAGTTGGCGCGACCGTCGGCGAGCTTGAGATAGGCCGAAACCGGGGTATCCAGGTCGGCGACCAGCGTGGTCGAGACGACCTGCGGCCGGCCTGCATCGTAACGCGCCGCGAAGGCGTCGAAGTCGGGCGAGATCGACATGCCGTCGCTACTGCTGCTGGGGTCGGAACGCCGCCGCGAAGGCCGCGTCGTCGACCGTGACGCCATACTTCGCGCGAAGGGCCGCGACCAGTTCGAGGATCAGGTCGTTCGCCATCATGGTGTCGAGCTGCTTGCCGAAGCGGTCGAGTGCTTCCTTGTCTTTGGCGAGATCCGGCGCTTCGACCTGCTTGAGGCGGACGATGACGCTGCCCTCCGCCGTTCGGACCGCTGCGGTCTTGTCCGGCGCCAGCTTGAAAAGCTCCTGTACGACCGGCTGGCTGAGATAGTTGCCGGCATCGGCCTCGAAGCGGGTGACCGCCTTGGCCGTCCGCATCTCGGTGCCGAGATCCTTGGCGATGGTTGCGAGATTGGTGCCGGCGTTGGCCTGCTCGACCGCGGCCTTCACCTTGGCGTCGGCGAGCTTGCGCCGTTCCTCGGCCTCCCAAGCCGCGACAACCTTGGGCTCGACTTCGGTGAGAGCGGGGACCCGGGCGGGCGTGATCCGGTCGGTTCGCACGATGAAGTATTCCCCGCGCGGGGTTTCCAGAAGGTCGCTCTCGGCGCTTTCGCGCGTGGCGAAAGCGGCCTGGATCAGTTCGGCGGCAGCCGGGCCGATGACGACCTGCTTGCCCGCCGCGTCCATGCCGCGTGCGTCGACGTTCTCGTAGGTCTTCACCTTGATACCGAGATCTTCGGCGGCGCCCTTCATCGACTGGGTCTTGCCCAGCATGCGCTCGAAATCGGTCACCAGCTTGATCAGGAGGTCGGGCGCCTGCTGTGCCCGCATGTCCTTTTCGAGCTTCTCCTTGACCTCGTCGAATGGCACGGCCTTGCCGGGCTCGATCTTGTTGACGCGCACAATATGCCAGCCGAGCGGCGACTGGATCGGTGCCGGCGCGATGCCTTCGGGCAGGGCGAAGATGCCGTCGGCGAGCGGACCGGGCGGCAATTCCTTCTTGGTCACCGGGCCAAGCTTGATGACGCCGTCGGCGTTGCCGAGAACCTCCTTGGCGGCGTCCTCGAGCGATTTACCGGCGGCGGTTGCGGCGGCGATGATGGCCTTTGCCTTGTCCTCTGTATCGGCCATTGCCTGGTCGATGTCGCGCTTCTCGGGGGTGCCGAATTCGGCGGCGCGGGCCTCGTACTCTTGCTTGATCTGATCGGCCGACACCGAAATCTGCGGCAGGATGTCGTCAACCGTCAGCAGAATGTAGGAAAAGGCCCGGTATTCCGGAATCTGGAACTTGGTCTTGTTGGCCTCGAAATAGGCGCCGAGCTGCTCGGCGGTGGGCTTTGGCACATCCACGACGATGGCGTCGGGCACGTAGACCGTATCGGCGACGCGCTTCTCGCTCTCCGCCCTGAAGATATCGTCGCGCAAGGACTTGGGCGAGAGGCCGTCGCTGCGGACCACGGCGAAGAGCTGACCGGCGGCGATCTCGCGGCGCGTGTCGGCGACAAACTGCGCCTCGGCGAGGCGCGCCTGCTGCAGGCGGTTGCGGAAGAGCAGGGGGTCGAACGATCCGCCGGTGCCCTGGAATGCGGGGTTGCGGCCGATGGCGGCCCGGACCTCGGCATCGCTCACCGTCAGTCCGAACTGCTGGATGGCATGGTCGAGCACGGCGCGCTGAATGACCTCCTCGAGGGCGCGGACGTGCAGGCCAAAGCGCAGGGCCTGTTCCGGTTCCGGCCTCTGCCCGGTCTGGCGCTGGATCGCCTCGAGCTGGCGATTGAACTGGTCACGCACTTCGGAGACATAGACGGGCGCGCCGCCGACCCAGCCATAAAGCGGGACGCGGGTGCCGCCGACATGAGCCACCTCGGTGCTGCGTCCGTCGGTGCGCAGCATGTCGCCGACGCCCCAGAAGGCAAAGCTGATGATCAGCATGCCGAAAAGCAGGAACAGGATGACGAAACGGGCGAGTTTGCGGAACTGATTCACGGAGCCGGCGGGGTTTTTTGAATGGGCGCCATGCCTACCACCAGCCCCATTGGCAGGCAACCAAGCGGACTTTGACCATAAACGCCGGTGCCGCTAGACACGCCACAACGAACCCGAGGGAATTGAATGGCACGCTTGAGGCAGCCGCTGATCGCCGGCAATTGGAAAATGAACGGTCTGCGCGCCTACGCCCTGGCGCTGGCCGCAGACGTTGCCGAGGGCGTGAAGCGGGCCGGGTGGACCGATCGCGAGGTTCTGGTTTGTCCGCCTGCGACATTGCTCATGGCGGTTGCCGGAGCGGTAGAGGGCAGCGGCGTCCTGATGGGCGGGCAGAACTGTCATGCCAACCCGAGCGGTGCCCACACCGGCGATCTTTCGGCCGAGATGCTCAGGGATGCCGGGGCGAGCCATGTCATCGTCGGCCATTCGGAGCGGCGCACGGACTGCGGCGAGACGGATGCGGTCGTGCGGGCCAAGGCGGAGGCGGCCTGGCGCGCCGGCCTGCTGCCGATCGTCTGCATCGGGGAGACCCTGGCGGAACGCGAAGCCGACCGGACGCTCCAGGTGCTGGAAGCGCAAATCAAAGGCAGTGTGCCGGCGGGGGCGACCGCGGCAAGACTGGTGGTGGCCTATGAGCCGGTCTGGGCGATCGGCACCGGCAAGACGCCGACGGTCGCCGAGGTCGCCGCAGTACATGCGCATATTCGCAGGGTTCTGGGCGGGCTGGTGGCCGATGCCAATGCGGTGCGGCTGCTCTATGGCGGCTCGGTCAAGGGCAGCAATGCCGGCGAGCTGCTGGCGGCGGGCGACGTCGACGGCGCCCTGGTCGGCGGCGCCAGCCTGAAGGCCGACGAATTTTTGGCTATCGCCAAGGCCGCCTAAAGCGGCTAGAAGCGCCCGCTTGGCGGACATCCCCATCTAGATCTGGACAATAATGGACGCGGTACGAGGCTTTCTGCACGATTGGCGGCTGGTGCTGCTCATCATCCATGTCGGCGTCACGGCCGCGATGACCATCGTCATCCTGCTTCAGCGCAGCGAAGGCGGCGGTCTTGGCATGGGCGGCCGCTCCGATGCGCTGTTCTCGGTGCGCGGGCAGGCCAACGTGCTGTCTCGCCTGACGGCGATTTTCGCCACCATCTTTTTCGCGCTGAGCCTGCTGATGGCCTGGAGCATGACCGACCCGGCCCGCAACGCGAAGTCCATCATGGACCGGATGCCGGCCGGCCAGACCGCACCGGCCGTACCCGGTGGCGCGGCTCCCGCGCCAGCCCAGCCCGTCGCGCCGACCCGCTAAGGCGCGCAGAGACCGGACGTTGCCGGTTGCCGGCGGAGAATTCTTCCGCTGGCAGGATATCCCCCCAATGATATCCCCATGGCTGGGGCCAACAAGGTTTAGTATGCTGTAAGCCCATGACGCGCTTTATCTTCATAACGGGCGGCGTGGTTTCCTCGCTTGGTAAGGGTCTTTCGTCAGCGGCGCTGGGTGCGCTGCTGCAGAGCCGTGGCTACAGGGTCAGGCTGCGCAAGCTCGATCCGTACCTCAATGTCGATCCGGGGACGATGAGCCCCTACCAGCACGGCGAGGTCTTCGTGACCGACGACGGGGCCGAAACCGACCTCGACCTCGGCCACTACGAACGCTTCACCGGCGTCGATGCCAAGCAGGCCGACAACATCACGACGGGCCGGATCTATTCCGGCGTGATCGCCCGGGAACGGCGTGGCGAATATCTCGGCGCGACGGTGCAGGTCATTCCGCACATCACCGATGCCATCAAGGAATTCGTGATGACCGACGTCGACCAGGAGGATTTCGTCCTGATTGAAGTCGGCGGCACGGTGGGCGACATCGAAAGCCTGCCGTTCCTCGAGGCCATTCGTCAGGTCGGCAACGAGGTCGGCCGCGAGCGCGTGATGTACATCCACCTCACGCTGCTGCCGTGGGTGCCGACGGCGGGCGAACTCAAGACCAAGCCGACCCAGCATTCCGTCAAGGAACTGCTGAGCGTCGGTATCCAGCCCGACCTGCTGGTGTGCCGCAGCGGCGACAAGGAGATACCGCTCAACGAGCGCCGCAAGATCGCGCTGTTCTGCAACGTCAAGCAGGAGCGCGTGATCGAGGCGCGCGACGTCGACACGATCTATCAGGTGCCGATCGCCTATCACGACCAGGGATTCGACCGCGAAGTCTGCCGCTACTTCGGTCTCGAGGCGGACAAGGAGCCGAACCTCGATCGTTGGCGCGGCGTGGTGCGTTCGGTGCGTGAGCCCGAAGGCAAGGTGACCATCGCCGTCGTCGGCAAGTACACGGTGCTGCTCGACGCCTACAAGTCGCTGTCGGAAGCGCTGACGCACGGCGGCTTCGCAAGCAACGTGAAGGTCGGCCTGGAGTGGATGGACTCCGAGATTTTCGAACGCGACGACGCCGTCTCCCATCTCGAGCACGTCCACGGCATCCTCGTGCCCGGCGGCTTCGGCGAGCGCGGCACCGAAGGCAAGATCCATGCGGTGAAGTTTGCGCGCGAGCGCGATGTGCCGTTCTTCGGCATCTGCTTCGGGATGCAGATGGCAGTGATCGAGGCGGCGCGAAACCTGCTCGGCCTCGAGGGGGCCTCGTCGACGGAGTTCGGGCCGTGCGAGCACGCCGTGGTTGGCCTGATGACAGAGTGGGTCAAAGGCAACCAGGTCGAGAAGCGCGACGCGGCGGGCGACCTCGGCGGCACGATGCGGCTGGGGGCCTACGCGGCGCACCTTCGGCCGGGAACCATGGCGCACGACATCTACGGCCAGGATGTGATCAGCGAGCGCCACCGCCATCGCTACGAGGTGAACGTCAACTACAAGGACCGGCTTGAGCAGGTCGGCCTGCGGTTTTCCGGCATGTCGCCCGACGGCATCCTGCCGGAGGTCGTGGAAATCCCGGGCCACCCCTGGTTTCTGGGCGTGCAGTATCACCCCGAGCTCAAATCGCGGCCATTTGCGCCCCATCCGCTGTTCACGTCTTTCATCGGCGCGGCCAAGAAGCAGAGCCGGCTGGTTTGATCGGGGCGGGAATTCCCGCCGTCAGGTCGTATTTCGGTCATGTTTTTCGGAGCAAGATCGTTTCCATGATCCGCACGCTTCTGCTCTTCCTGCTTTCCGTGACGGCGCTTTCAACGGGCGCTGCCGCCCAGACCGCTGCGCAGTCGCCCTACGGCAAGGCGGAGCGGCGCGATCCGATTTTCCTGCGCTTCAACCAGATGGCGGACCGCTACTGGGTCAACACCGAGACGATGACGGCGAGCCACAAGGTCGTCGCCGTGCCGATGCCGCGGCAGTGCGCCTTCCTCTACGCCGACTCCTACTCGAGAGGCCAGATGAGCGAGAGCGAAGTGCAGCAGGTGGCGCTGTCGAACTGTAACCGCAGGCTGGCCGAGCTTGGACCACTCGGCGAGAATTACGCTGTGAGCTGTCAGTGCAAGGTCGTGATCAGCGACGAGGTCTACGTCGTGCCGCGCGATACGCTGCCTGATGATTCCTACGGACCGACGTCGATCTTCTATCGGGACGACCGGGGCAACGTCGCACGCTTGAATGGCGTCGCCCGCTACGGCGCCCTGATCGGACGCGACCGGTCGGTCACCTTCTCGGTGGAGAACGTTCGCGCCGAGCAGGTCTGCGACGGCACCTTCACCAATGAAGGGCCGAACAGCGGCAAGTTCTCGTTGTCGTGCTTCGGCGGCAAGTTCAGCGGCAACGGCAGCTATGAACGCAAGATGGGCGCCCCCAACGACCACATCGTCGCCCGGGGCCAGACGTCTCGTGGCCTGCCGATCGTGATGGTGATCGGGCTGCCCGCCCAGCTCGCCGTCAACACCTATGGCGGTATCTGACATGCGCCGGGCGCTGCTCATTCTGGGCCTCTCCGTGCTCCTGCCGGCGACGGCGTTCGCGCAGAGTGCAGGTGAAGTCGAACGCTGTTTCCAGAATCCGGCGGGATGCGCGGCGGGTGGCGGAGCGGCACCTGCGCCTGGTCCCGGGACTGGTGGTGGCGCGCCTGCCGCCGCGACCCGACCTGCGCCGCCGCCGGACTACACAACGGTGCTGCAGAGCCCTGAGGCCGATCGCAGGCGCCTGCAGGAATCGCTGCGCACGCTCGACAAGTACAACGGTCCGATCGACGGCAACTTGCAGTCCGAAGCCACCGTGAAGGCGATCGGCGATTGGCAGAAGGGGCGAGGCACGGCGGTGGTCGGCAAGCTGACGCCGGCCGAGGCGCAGCAGCTCAACGCCGAAGCGGCGCGGGCCCCGATCCGGCGTATCGAACCCTCGACACAGGCTGCTGTCCCGCCGGCCGCGCCATCGAATGCCGATGCGCTGAAGGCGCTGCGGGATCGGCTGGCGGAGCGCCGGAAGGCCGCCGAACCCAAGGCGGATGCCGCCGCGCAATCGCTGATCCGCGACCTCAAGGCCTATGTTGCTGCCGACGGCAAGGGGCCAGCGGGCGAGCAATTCGCCGCTTTCGCCAAATGGTACGCCGACAACAAGGCGGCAGGACGGTCGGTGGGAGAGATCGCACCCGCGATCGACGACTATGGCGATGCCAAATCCGGAGCGGCGGCCACGGCGGAGATCAGGTTCGACACCAAACAGGGCGCCGAGACCTACCGGCAATGCCTGGTCTTCGCCTGGATCGAGGGCACGCCCCGCAAGAATACGCAGGCCTTCTCCTGCGACGATGTCGCGGCGGTCGAGAAGTGGAAGACCGACCAGGCGCTGAAGAGCGCCTGGCGCTAGCGAACGCCTATCCGGCCGTCATCGTCTGGCCGGCGGCCCACAGCCAACGCCCCTCGTCATTGCTGAAAACGCAAAGAGACCGGTAGGTCGCGCTGACACCCCGCCCACCAGCTGTGAACTTATCGTGCACGGTGAGCGTGGCCACGGCAAAGCCCGCGAACTGCTTGACCTCGAGGCCGCTGAAGCGCTGTTCGGTGAATACGACTTTTCCGGAAACCGAGTAAGTGTCGAGGTATCTGGCCTTGTCGAACGTCTTCCCGCTGGCGTTCACATAGATGAAATCGGGATGGAGCAATGCGGCCAGGTCGTCGGTGGCGCGGCGAACTACAGCGTCTGACTTCGCCGCCAAAATCCTCCGGATCTCGTCTATGACCACCGTCCTAGGTCACGCGCTCCAGATAGCTCTGAAACACGCCGACATTCACGAAGGCCGGATCGGCTGAGTTCGGCCAAAGCTCCTCGGTGTTGAAGCGCACATCGTAGGTCGGCTCGTCGGCAGCCTTCACGCCATGGGCATGGGCGTCGGGGAAGGGATAGGCCGGCGATTCGCTCACGACGACGCCGGTCTTGCCGCGGATGTAGCCGGGCATGCGGACATGGCCCGGCACATAATCCGTCTTCACCCTGACACGGTCGCCCGGCTTGAACTGCTCGCGCGCCGCCACGTTGGAGCGGCCAGGCGCACTGGGAGTCGAGAGGGGGAAGGCGCCGTGGGCGCGGCGCTCCAGTTCTTCGCGTGTGAGGATGCCCTTTTCAACGCAGAGTGTCGCCAGGCTGGTGAGCGACCGTTCGTAATAGCTGGCCGACAGATAGTGGCGCGGCTCCATGCGCTCGATGGCGTGGCGATACTCGTCCATGTTGAAGATGCCGTGCTTGACCGCGAGCGAGTAGAGCGCGTTGACTCGCTTTTCCCACGGCTCGTGGAAAGTCTGGGCCTTCAGCGAGTAGCGGACGCGGCCGAAGCCCTGTTTGCCGCCCAGATCATGCATGCCGTCCATGGTTCGGTCCTCGTTCCTACAGGCGCGATACGCCGATCATCGAATCCTTGGTCACGAGCTTGGCGAGCTTCTCTTCGGACCAGCCCGCCGTCGCGGCCGGGCGCACGGGCAGGACCATGTAGCGGGTGTCCGCGGTCGTATCCCAAACGCGGACTTCCATCTCGGCCGGCAGGTCGAGGCCCATCTCCTTGAGCACAGTCCGGGATTGGCGCACGACACGGGCGCGATACTCCAGGTCCTTGTACCAGTCCGGCGGCAGCCCGATGATCGAGAAGGCCGTGCACGAGCACAGCGTGCAGCAGATGACGTTGTGCACCGTCGGCGTGTTCTCCAGCACCACGAGATGGCGGTGATGCGCCGGCATGCTGAGCCCGAGTTCGGTGACTGCATCGCGGCCGTTGGCGAGCAGGCGCTGCTTGAAGGCCGGGTCGGTCCAGGCTTTGGCTACGACACGGGCACCGTTTTCTGGGACCCATTCCTCCTCGGCCAAATGCTTGAATTCGGCGATGAATTCACCGGGCTTCATGCCGCGCTCGTCGAATGCAGCGTGGATGGCGTCGACACGTTGCTCGACGGAGGCAGTGGTCTGATGGACATGGCTCTGATCGGGCATGGCTGTCACTCCCAGAATGATGCCGGCAGTATAGAAAAGCTTCACCCCTGCGTCACTTGCTCCGCGCGTGGGGCGCGGCTAGACAAGCCGCGCCAATTAAGGAGTCCCGCCTGATGAGCGCCATCACCGAAATCCGCGCCCGCGAAATCCTAGACAGCCGGGGCAATCCCACCGTCGAAGTCGAAGTCGAACTCGAAAGCGGCGCGATGGGCCGCGCGGCCGTCCCTTCGGGCGCCTCGACCGGCGCCCACGAGGCGGTCGAACTGCGCGACGGCGACAAGAAGCGCTACGGCGGCAAGGGCGTGCTAAAAGCCGTCGCTGCGGTGAATGCCGAGATCATGGACCTGCTGTCCGGGCTCGATGCGCTCGACCAGATCAAGATCGACCGGGCGATGATCGAACTCGATGGCACGCCCAACAAGGGCCGGCTCGGCGCCAACGCGATCCTGGGCGTCTCGCTCGCCGTCGCCAAGGCGGCGGCGATGGACAGCGGCCTGCCGCTCTACCGCTATGTCGGCGGCAGCCAGGCCTCGGTGCTGCCGGTGCCGATGATGAACATCATCAACGGCGGCGCCCATGCCGACAATCCGATCGATATCCAGGAATTCATGATCATGCCGGTCAAGGCGACCCGCTTTGCGGAGGCGCTGCGCATGGGCTCCGAGGTCTTCCACGCGCTGCGCGGTCAGCTTCACGACGCCGGTCACAACACCAATGTCGGCGACGAGGGCGGCTTCGCGCCCAACCTGGCGACGGCTGACGAGGCGTTGACCTTCGTCATGAAGGCGATCGAGAAGGCCGGCTACAAGCCCGGCGTCGACATCATGCTGGCGCTCGATCCCGCCTCGACCGAGTTTTTCAAGAAGGGCAAGTACGAGATGGAAGGCGAGGGCAAGTCGTTCGATGCCGGCGCCATGGTCGACTACTACGCCGATCTCGTGAAGCGTTTCCCGATCGTGTCGATCGAGGACGGGATGGCCGAGGACGACATGAAGGGCTGGAAGATCATCACCGACAAGCTCGGCAAGAAGATCCAACTCGTGGGTGACGATCTCTTCGTCACCAATCCCAAGCGCCTGGCCGACGGCATCCAGGACGGCCTGGCCAATGCCATCCTGATCAAGGTCAACCAGATCGGCACGTTGACGGAGACCATGGACGCCGTGGCGATGGCGCGGAACGCCAGCTACGGCGCGGTGATGTCCCATCGCTCGGGCGAGACTGAGGATGCCACGATCGCCGATCTCGCGGTCGCCACCAACTGCGGCCAGATCAAGACCGGATCGCTGTCGCGCTCGGATCGCCTCGCTAAGTACAACCAGCTCCTGCGCATCGAGGAGCAGCTCGGCACCCAGGCGCGCTACGCCGGAATCTCGATTCTCCGCACCTGATATATCATTGACGAAGTCAATCAATTGATTGACCATGGCAACCTTCCAGGGAGGTCGCCATGGCAGGGTCCACGCTTGCGTCCCGCATCGAGGCGGTGCGCCAGTTCTCGCGCTTTTATACCCGCCGCATCGGGGTGCTCGAAGAGACCCTGCTGCACAGCCCGTTCACGCTGCCCGAAGGACGTTTGGTCTACGAGATCGCCAACCGTGACCGGCCGACGGCGCAGGAGCTCTGCCGCGACCTCGCACTCGACCCCGGCTATGTCAGCCGGATGCTGCAGGGCCTTGAGAAGCGCGGCTGCGTGGCGCGAAAGCGCTCGGCCTCGGACAAGCGCCAGACCGAGCTGACGCTGACCGCCAAGGGTCAGCGCCTGTGGGGCGCGATGAACGAGCAGTCGCGCCAGGACATTGCGAACTTGCTGGCCGATCTGCCGACCGCCCGCCAGGAAAAGCTGGTGAGGGCGCTGGAGACAGTCGAGCAGATGCTCGACGAACCGGCGGAGAAGCGTGCGCCCTTCACCCTGCGCCCGCACCAACCCGGCGACATGGGCTGGATCATTCGCCGCCAGACCCAACTCTACGCCAGCGAGTTCGGCTGGGACGGCAGCTTCGAGGCGATGCTGGCCGACATTGCCGGCAAGTTCGTCGCCAAATTCAACCCCAGAACCGACAATTGCTGGATCGCCGAACGCAACGGCGAGATCGCAGGCTCGGTGTTCCTGGTCCCGGCGAGCAAGGGCATGGGTCAGCTCCGCATGCTCTATGTCGAGCCGTCGGCGCGGGGGCTGGGGATCGGCCAGCGCCTGGTCGAGGAGTGCATCGGCGACGCCCGCGCCAAGGGCTATAAAAAGCTGATGTTGTGGACCAACGACATCCTGGTCTCGGCGCGCAAGATCTACATCGCCGCGGGCTTCCGGCTGGTGAAGGAAGAGCGGCACGACAGCTTTGGCAAGAAGCTAGTGGGCCAGTATTGGATCCTCGACCTGTGACGGGGCCGGGCCCGCTGTGGGCGGCCGCGGGGACAGGTATCCAGGTCGGGGCCGCGATGGTGGCGACGCGCTACGTCGTCGATGCGGCCGGCCCAGCCTCATTGGGCTTCCTGCGCTATCTCGTCGGCTTGCTGTGCCTCATGCCGGCGCTGCTGCTGGCGCCTTGGAGACACATCGCGGGGCGCGATCTGTTGCCGGTCGCCCTGCTCGGTGTTGGGCAGTTCGGCCTGCTGATCGTGCTTCTCAATTATTCACTGCTGCACATTCCCGCCGGGCGGGCCTCGCTGCTCTTTGCGACATTCCCGTTGATGACCATGTTGCTGGCGGCGTTGCTGGGACGCGAAGAGATGACGCGCCGGAAGGTCGCCGGCTCGTTGCTCACCTTCCTGGGGGTTGCCATGGCGTTGGGCGGTGCGGCGCTGGCAGCCGACTCGGAGCAGGGATCGCCGTGGCTCGGGACGCTGGCGGCGCTCGGCGCGGCGCTCTGCGGCGCTGTGTGTTCGGTTTGCTACCGTCCCTACGTCGAGCGCTATTCATCGCTGCACGTGACGGCCTTCGCGATGCTCGCCGCCGTCCTCATGCTCGGCGTGTTGGCCGCTTATGAAGGCTTCTTCGCCGGCATGCCGCGCTTCAGCCTGGAGGAAGGTGCGGCGATCGTCTTCATCGGCGTTTCGAGCGGTATTGGCTTCTTCCTCTGGGTCTATGCGCTGGGCCATGCGGCACCGACACTCGTCACGATGTTCCTCGCCCTCGGTCCGGTGACCGCCGCGCTGGGCGGCACGCTTCTGCTCGGCGAGGAGATGCCGCTCGCGGCAATGCTTGGTCTTGCCGCCGTGCTGGGCGGCCTCTGGCTGGCGCTAAGGCCTTTGAAATAAACGAAAATTCTTGACTTCGGACCACAACATGTTGCCATATGGGAGCAGGAACGCAGCATATGTTGTTGAGACCGCGTCAGATTTTGGCTCCCATCGTCTTTGCGACGGTGTTTGGCTATTTCGGTTACCACCTCGTGAACGGTGATCGCGGGTTGCTGGCCATGGCCCACCTTCAACGCGAAGTTCTGGTCGCCGAGCAGAATCTCGCCGAAGCCGAGGCGACGCGGAAGATCTGGGAGCGGCGGGTGGCGGCACTACGCAACCAGAGTCTCGACCCCGACATGCTGGATGAGCGCGCGCGCATCCTTCTTAATTTCGCGCGCAAGGACGACACGATCATCTTCACGCCAACACGCTGAAGAGAGACCGCAAAGCGGTCTGCCGAAAGAAACTGTCCGGCGCATCGGTTCGTTTGCAAACAATCGCTCAATTGCTGCGGCGCACTCGGCCGCAATCTGGTTTTTTCCTGCTAGATCAACCACATCGGCATGAGCGATGCTATAAGCCTGAGCGGGGCTACCGAGGGGAATGCTATGGCGAAGCCGGCCGTTAAGCCGAAGGTCGAATCTCTTCCCGTCAAATCGAAGGTGTCCCCCAAGTCATCTGGGCCCGGCGACAACAGCGCGAGTGCCGAAGAGCTCAAGTCCTACTATCGCGACATGCTCCTCATCCGCCGCTTCGAGGAGCGGGCGGGACAGCTTTACGGCATGGGCCTCATCGGCGGCTTCTGCCATCTCTACATCGGCCAGGAAGCCGTCGTGGTCGGTATGCAGGCCAATGTGCGCGACAAGGACGCCGTCATCACCTCGTATCGAGACCATGGTCACATGCTGGCCTGCGGCATGGACCCCAAGGGCGTCATGGCCGAGCTGACCGGCCGCAGCGGCGGCTACTCCAAGGGCAAGGGCGGCTCGATGCACATGTTCAGCCGCGAGAAGAGCTTTTACGGCGGCCACGGCATCGTCGGCGCCCAGGTGCCGATCGGCACGGGCCTCGCCTTCGCGCACAAGTACAACGGAGACAAGAACGTCTCGCTTACCTATTTCGGCGACGGCAGTGCCAACCAGGGCCAGGTCTACGAGGCCATGAATATGGCCGCCCTCTGGAAGCTGCCGGTCGTCTACATCATCGAGAACAACCACTACGGCATGGGCACGTCCGTTGAGCGTGCCTCGGCGACGACCGAACTCTACCGCCACGGCGAGGCCTTCGGCATTCCAGGCGAGCGCGTCGACGGCATGGACGTGCTGGCGGTGCGCGCCGCCGGTGAAAAGGCCATCGAACACGCCCGCAGCGGCGCGGGGCCCTACATCCTCGAGATGCAGACCTATCGCTATCGCGGTCATTCGATGAGCGATCCGGCCAAGTACCGCACCAAGGAAGAAGTCGACAAATATCGAAACGAACGCGATCCGATCGATCATCTGCGCAAGCGCCTGCTCGACAGCAAGATCCTCGACGAGGCGGCGCTGAAGGCGATCGACACCGAGCTGCGCAAGATCGTGAACGATGCCGCCGAGTTCTCCCAGCACAGCCCCGAGCCGGATCCGGCCGAGCTGTGGACCGACATTCTGGTTGGAGCCTGATCCATGTCCATTCAGGTTCTGATGCCTGCCCTGTCGCCGACCATGACCGAGGGCAAGCTCGCCAAGTGGCATGTCAAGGTGGGCGACGTCGTAAAGTCAGGCCAGGTGCTCTGCGAGATCGAGACCGACAAGGCGACCATGGAGGTCGAGGCGGTCGATGAAGGCACCGTCGCCAAGATCCTGATCGAGGAGGGCGCCGAGGGCGTGGCGGTCAACACGCCGATCTGCCTGCTCGCCGGCGATGGCGAGAGCGCCGAAGATGCCGCGAAGGCGACACCATCGGCAGCGCCTGCCTCGACTCCCAAGGCGGAAGCGCCGGCAGCTCCGGCTCCGGCAGCAAGTTCTGCACCTGCCGCGCCGGCCGTTGTTTCGGTGGCCGCCGAGCCTGAGTGGAAGGGCAAAACCGCCCACATCACGGTGCGCGAGGCGTTGCGCGACGCGATGGCCGAGGAGATGCGCAAGGACGGCAAGGTCTTCCTGATGGGCGAGGAAGTCGCGCAGTACCAGGGCGCCTACAAGATCAGCCAGGGCCTGCTGGAAGAATTCGGCGACAAGCGCGTCATCGACACGCCGATCACCGAGCACGGCTTTGCCGGCCTCGGTGTCGGTGCCGCCTTCGGGGGCCTGAAGCCGATCGTCGAGTTCATGACCTTCAACTTCGCCATGCAGGCGATGGACCAGATCATCAACTCGGCCGCCAAGACGCATTACATGTCCGGCGGCCAGATGACTTGCCCGATCGTGTTCCGCGGTCCCAATGGCGCCGCCTCGCGCGTCGCCGCCCAGCATTCGCAATGCTACGCGAGCTGGTACGCCCATGTGCCGGGCCTGCGCGTCGTGGCGCCCTGGAGCGCCGCCGATGCCAAGGGCCTGCTCAAGGCCGCCATCCGTGATCCCAATCCGGTGATCTTCCTCGAGAACGAGATCCTCTACGGTCAGTCTTTCGACGTGCCGGAAGATCCAGAATTCATCCTGCCGATTGGCAAGGCCAAGGTCGAGCGGGTCGGAAAGGACGTCACCATAGTGGCCTTCTCGATCATGGTCGGAAAGGCGCTCCAGGCGGCCGAGGAACTGGCCAAGCAGGGCATCGACGCCGAGGTCATCAACCTGCGCAGCCTGCGGCCGTTCGATACCGAGACGATCGTCAACTCGGTGAAGAAGACCAACCGCCTCGTATCGGTCGAAGAGGGTTGGCCGTTCGCCGGCATCGGCTCGGAACTCGCTGCCATCGTCATGGAGCATGCCTTCGACTGGCTCGATGCGCCGGTGAAGCGCGTCGCTGGCCTCGACGTGCCGCTGCCCTATGCCGCCAATCTAGAGAAGCTCGCCCTGCCGCAATCGAGCCACATCGTCGAGGCCGCTCGCGCGGTCTGCAATCGCTGACGCGGGGAGGGTAGGTCCATGGCCATCAATATCCTGATGCCCGCACTGTCGCCGACAATGACGGAGGGCAAGCTCGCCAAGTGGCATGTGAAGGTGGGTGAAACCGTCAAGTCCGGCCAGGTGATGTGCGAGATCGAGACCGACAAGGCGACAATGGAAGTCGAGGCCGTCGATGAAGGCCGCGTCGGCCAGATCGTCGTGCCCGAAGGGACGGAAGGCGTGAAGGTGAACGCCGTCATCGCGATCCTCCTGGAGGAAGGCGAGAAGGCTGTACCTGCTGGCGCGCCCGCTGCTCCTGCGGCTCCCGCAGCGGCACCCGCGGCAGCGCCTGCACCGACTGCGGCCAAGCCTGCCGCGCCAGCGCCTGCCGCACCCGTCGCTGCGGTGACGCCGTCGGGCAACCGAATCTTCGCCTCGCCGCTCGCCAAGCGCATCGCGGCCGACAAGGGACTCGATCTGTCCAGGATCAAGGGCAGCGGTCCGGGCGGACGTATCGTCAAGGCCGACGTTGAGCAGGCCAAGTCGAGGGCGGCGCCCGCAGCCGCGCCCGCACCCAAGGCGGCACCGGCCTTCACACCGCAGCCGATCCTGGCGGCCCCGGGCGACACGCGCATCCCTCACACCGCGATTCGCAAGGTGATCGCGCGGCGCATGCTCGAGTCCAAGCAGCAGGTGCCGCACTTCTATCTGGCGGTGGAACTCGAGATCGATGCACTGCTGGCAGCGCGCCAGGCGATCAACGCGGTGACCGAGAAGAGGGGCGCCAAGGTCTCGGTCAACGACATGGTGATCAAGGCCTGCGCCAAGGCGCTGCGCGACCATCCGGAATGCAATGCCTCGTGGACCGAGGACGAGATGATCCAGTACGGCGCGGTCGACATTTCGGTCGCCGTCGCCACCGACCGTGGTCTGATCACGCCGATCGTGCGCAATGCCGACATGAAGGGTCTGGCCCAGATCGCGATGGAGATGAAGGATCTGGCGGCCCGGGCCAAGGTCGGCAAGCTGAAGCTGGAAGAGTTCCAGGGTGGCGGTTTCACCATCTCCAACCTCGGCATGTTCGGCGTGAAGGATTTCGCCGCCATCATCAACCCGCCGCAGGCCATGATCCTGGCCGTCGGTGCGGGCGAGGAGAGGGTGGTCGTGCGCAAGGGCCAGATGGTCGTGCGCAACATGATGAACTGCACGCTGGCGGTCGATCACCGCGTCGTCGATGGCGCGATGGGCGCTCAGTACCTCCAGACCTTGCGTGCCTATGTCGAGCAGCCGGCTGCGATGCTGGCCTAGGAGCGAGCCGTGGCCGAAACCAATTTCGACATCATCGTCGTCGGCGGTGGACCGGGCGGTTATGTTGCCGCCATCCGTGCGGCTCAACTCGGACTCAAAACCGCTGTTGTCGAGCGTGAGCACATGGGCGGCATCTGCCTCAACTGGGGCTGCATTCCCACCAAGGCGCTGCTCAAGGCTTCTGAAGTAAAAATGGCTATCGACCACGCCGCTGACTTTGGCATCACCGCCCAGATCACCGCCATCGATCCGGTTAAATTGATCGGCCGTAGCCGTGATGTTGCAGCCAAGCTCAACAGTGGCATCAGCTTCCTGATGAAAAAGAACAAGGTGGAAACCATCATGGGGACTGCCAAATTCAAAGCGAAGAACATCCTCACCCTCACCACCAAAGACAGCGTGGAAGAAGTCACCGCTAAAAACATCATCATCGCCACCGGTGCCCGTGCCCGCCAGATTCCCGGTGTGCTTGAAGCCGACGGCAAACACATCTGGACCTATAAAGAAGCCATGACTCCAACCTCCCTCCCCGCCAGCCTGCTGGTCATCGGGGCAGGGGCCATCGGCATCGAGTTTGCCAGCTTCTACGCTGCCTTC
>JBQTJT010000137.1:0-19636 GCA_052386855.1 Reyranella sp. | reverse complement strand
ATCAACCGGATCGCGTCACACCGCTCGACGCGACCGGCTGGCAGGGGCTAGCCCCTGCCACAAAACCAAACCGAGCGGACACTTCCCTCGCTACATAGACCGGACAATTTAACTTGCTACCAACACTTGTTCTGGACTGCAGCACTTACTGATTTCGCCGCTCACCCCGCAACGTCGGCAAACCGACGCCAGCGGCGTCGAAGCCGCCATCCACCGCCAGCACCTGGCCGGTGATGTAGCCCGCCTGGTCACCGCACAGGAAACAGATCGCATTGGCGAGTTCCTGCTCGAGCCCATAGCGGTTGAGCGGGATATGGTCGTGATAATCGGCGCGGATGGCCGGCGTGTGCACGGCCTTGGCCATGGCGGTGTCGACGGGCCCCGGCGCCACGGCATTGACGCGGATGCCATATTCGCCGAGTTCAGCCGCTTGTTGCTTGGTGAGATGCGCGAGGCCCGCCTTGCTGGTGCCATAGGCGACGCGGAGCGTGGAGGCGCGTAGGCCCGAGATCGAGGTGATGTTGACGATGGCGCCGCCGCCCTGGTCGCGCATGATCGGCGCCACCGCCTGGGTCATCAGGAAAGGACCGGTGAGGTTGACCGCCAGGACGCGCTGCCATTCCTCCAGTGTCACGTCGAGCATCGGCTTGAACACGGCAATGCCGGCATTGTTGACCAGGGCATCGATGCGGCCGAACTTCTGCAGCGCCTGCCCCACAGCGGCTTGAACCGCTGCTGGATCCGAGACATCGGCTTCGAGTGCCAGGGTAGCGTCTGCGCGATCCAGGGTATTGACGGTGGAGCGCAGCGTGTCGCCCAGGATATCCAGCATTGCAACGTGCCAGTCGTCTTCCAGGAAGCGGGTCGCCGCCGCGAGGCCGATACCGCGCGCCGCGCCGGTGACAAGGGCAACCTTCTTCAACTCAGACGCCATGCCGTGTTTCTCCCCTGCCGCGGAGCCTAGCACTCAGTACGTCGCTGCGGAGTTACGGCTGCGGAGCTGCGGCCGAACATTCAGGAGACGCCTCGTTTGTTTCGGCGGTCGTCGCCTTCAAAGAAATGGCGGCGATTAGCAAAACTGCGTTCTGCCCATTCCACAATTCTGGACGGGCAGGCGGGGTGGTCGTAGATGTTGTGCCGCTTGGCGAGCGGGCTTCGCTCCCCAAAGATCAGCGTGTGAACGGTAACGCCCCGATTACTGTCCGGCACCGAACTTGTGCTGATTTCTCCGCCCATGAAGCGACAGAACAGTTCCCGCCCGTAGACGGCGTCACATATGGTTGCAAAAGCTACCCCTATCCACAGCAACTCGAGCGGAAGAAAAAACAGGGCCAACAGGTATGGATAGTTGCGCTCAAAGAACGCCGACAGCCAAAGACTCGAGCCGAGACTTGGCCACAGCCACGCGACAAGCGGGACGCTGATGACGGCGGTCCAGATCAACCAAACCGGGGGCTGTGCAAGATAGACGGCCCGAGTGAAAATAATCCTTGCTATCCAACTCGAGACGGCGCCGGCAGCCAGCGCAAGCGCGGCTTCGTCGTCAACGGCACGGAGCACCAACAGATCGGCGGTGCTTTTTTCAAATCCGCCGTGTGAGCTTCGGCGCGCCATTTCGTCCTCAAAGGACGTCCTTAGCCGCTTGCGTCGACTAATCCGAAGCCTTAGTTCCCGAATCACCGCCACAGCCAACGCGAGCGTGGCCGCGAAAAGGACCGCCTTGCCCGACCAGCGCGGTTCATACTCTATTGCAAGCAGGTACAGGCAGGCCGTCAGTGCCATCATCGTAAGCAGAGCAAATGCGTACCTTACGTATGGGAGGAAGTCGGCCGCTGGCGGAAAGACTTCAAAGAAGGGGGTTGCGAGGCTGGCGATTCGCACGCCATCTCCCTCGTCTCCAAGGTGCTCTATCGCCCGCAATGCGACGTTGCCGCCATGACTATGGGCAATGACCAGTTGCTTGGCGTTTGGAAGAGTGCGGCGTTGCGTTCGCAAGAGGTCAGCCAACGCTTTACCCGCTTCGTCGCGGGCAACGATCGAGTTGCTCCCGGACCACAGCAGCATCTCCATTCTTGGAGGCTTTCCGCGGAAGGCGGCGTCCAGACGAGTTCGAAAACTCGAGCCCTGTTCAAACCATCTCGGCTTGCCTGCTTGCGCTTCATGCGCAAAGAACCCGCGTCCCCAGGTACCGTGCACCAAAGTAACGATCCACTCTGAGAACGCATCGTCGTGTCGGGGTTCGGAGGCCAAGATCGTGTCGCTTCATGTGGTGCAAAGGCCAAGAGTATTGCCCATACCTTTGTGTCCTCGCCAGCGGGATATCGGCGTTTCTGAAGGTCTCGTGCCCGGTTGACGCCGGCTCACATGCGGTTGCCGGTCATTGAGGCGAGTGCAATTAATGGATCCGATGACCGGATGAAAGGGGAGTGCATATTGCAGCCTGGCTCGAGGGAAGCCCGAGGATGCACCGCACTCCACTCGATTGAGCCTATAACTCAAAGGGCGCGGCGCGGCAGGCTACCGCCCAACACCCAAGTCGAAATGATTGGCGGGCCCGGCGAGATTCGAACTTACGACCTCTGCCTTCGGAGGTACGCCTTCGGTTAAGGCCGCCTTGGCTGAATGCTGTCGGCATGAGAAGTGAGCGCGCTGATTGGCAAGTCAGCGAGCGCACCCAGCCCGCGGGGCCCGCTAAAACGGCTCAACGCCTTGTAACGACTGGTAGAAAAATTGGAGCGGGCGAAGGGATTCGAACCCTCGACCCCGACCTTGGCAACACGCTCAGACGATTTACGCTACAGCATCTTTTTCTATCCCGCAAACCTCTAAGTGACTGTTCCATAGAGGTCTTTGCCCTTTTCAACCATCCTCACCGTATCCTCTCCACGCCCGGCGATTTTCGCTCGCGTGCTTCCCCCCTGCTTCCCCGGCCTCCTCCCAAAACTCGGGGAAGCAGTACAGATCGTGTGGTTTTTTCGAGGAATTGAATCATGGGCAAGATTACCAAACGTTCCGTAGACGCGCTCCAAGCCGAGCCTGATCGAGACGTCTTCGCGTGGGATACGGAGTTAAGAGGCTTCGGAGTCCGCGCCAAACCCTCGGGCGTGAAAACCTTCCTCATTCAGTACCGAAACATCGAAGGCCGGACTCGGCGACTTGTGCTCGGTCAATACGGCGTGCTGACACCCGAGATCGCGCGCCACCTTGCCCGCAAGAAACTCGTTGCTGTGGTGGAAGGCGCCGACCCATCGGCCGACCGCCAAGGAGTCCGGGTCGGCATGTCCGTCAAGGAAGTGTGCGACTGGTATCTCGAGCAGGCTGAAGCCGGCCGGCTCCTCGGTCGAAACCGTCGGCCGATCAAGGCATCGACACTCAAGAGTGATCGAGGCCGCATCGAGACTCACATCAAGCCGTTGCTCGGCGCCCGGCTCGTGAGCCGTCTCACCCTGCATGACATCGAGGGCATGCAGGCGGACATTGCCGCGGGTAAGTCGGCTCGCGGGCGCAAAAAAGGTCGCGGGGGCCGGTCGACTGGGGGTCCTGGCGTCGCCAGCCGGGCAATTAGTACCTTACGGGCCTTGCTCGGCCACGCCACTCGTCTCGGCGTCATTGGCAGGAATCCTGCTCAAGGCGTCCGGCAACTGGCGGTCGGAAGCCGCAAGCGCCGACTGAGCGAAGACGAAATCCGTCGTCTCGGGAACGTCATCCGCAAGGCAGCGGCAGAAGGTGAACATCCTACCGGCCTCTCGGCGATCCGGCTCATGCTGTTGACGGGGTTCCGGCGGATGGAGGCGCTGGGGCTAAAGCGAGACTGGTACAGCCGCAGCGACCACTGCGTGCGCTTTCCCGACACCAAGAGTGGCGCCCAGGTCCGGGTTCTTGGAGACGCTGCAATGGACTGCATTGATGCCCGACCGAGTCGGGCGGGTTCCCCTTTTCTCTTTCCGGCCGATTGGGGAGACGGGCATTTCATTGGAGTCGTCCGTGTTCTCGACCGCATTTGCCGTAAGGCAGAGCTCAAGGGTGTGACTCCACATGTGCTCCGTCACACCTTTGCTAGCGTTGCCGGCGACCTTGGCTTTTCCGAACTTACGATCGCGGGTCTGCTTGGGCATTCCGCCCACGGAATAACGCAAAGGTACGTGCACCTGGATACCGCCTTGGTCGTAGCGGCCGACCGCGTGTCGGTAGCGATCGCAGCATTACTTGATGGCGGCACATCGCCAGTGCGAACAGCCAACGCCCACGGGTATGCACCATTGTCGATCTCCACCGTAGCGCAACCAGTCGAAGACGCTCCGGCCTAAGGTCTCGACGCACTCATGCAAACGGCACAGTGGGCCACATTCGGAGTCTTTCCCGGAAACGATCACAACGAAACTCTTGGACGACAAACAATGCAGACTAAGGCATGCTGCGGATAGTCAGAAGGGAGGTCGGTGATGCTGCCCTCCGTTGCCGACAGGCACCGCCCTTAACGAACAAGGAGATTTGGGATGGGGGCGCCTCACCGATGGAATCGCCTGGCGAGCGACCAAATATGTCGAGCTGGCCGGGAAGCAGCAGTTCCTCATCACGTGAGCGCCTGATGGCGATAGCGTCCACCCACTTCTCCCCGCTCACGATCGCAGACTATGCCGCCCGCGCAGCGGAGACCGACCAGCGCAGCGATGGAGGATCGCTAAGCTTTCCACTTCTCGGCCTGTTCGGCGAGATCGGCAGCCTCCTCAGCGAAGTCAAGAAGAAGCAGCGCGATCGTGCATCCTATCTTGGTTATGCCGGCGCGGTCGTCGAAGAGCTTGGCGACGTCTTGTGGTACTTGTCTACGGTAGCCGCGCGCGGCGGGATCGCGCTGAACGACATCTTCGCCGAGGCAACCCCTGGCCCACATCTCCAGGCTCGCAATAAGGGCGAGGCGCTGTCCTTCGCCGCCGTGCAGCCCGCGATCATGACCCGCGCCATCGAGCCCACGGAGGCTTTCGAGCGCACGCTCCTGAAACTCGCCGGTGACGTCGGCCTCCTCGTCATCGACCAGGAAGCGGGACGACTCGTCGACAGCCCTTCCTCCCTGCTCGGCCGCTTGAGCGCAATCACCCGCACGCTCATCCAAGCTGCCAACGAGGCCGGCGTCACGCTCGAGGCCGCCGCTGTCAAGAATCTCGCTAAGACAGCCGACCGCTGGCCTCGTGAACGCACCTATCCTGCACCGCTCGATGCCGGCGCCGAGCCCGAAGAGCAGCTGCCGCGCGATCTTACGATTGAAATCTTCGAACGACAGGTGCGCGGACAGACTTATGTCTTCCAGCGCTGCAACGGCATCAATATAGGTGACCGTCTCACCGATAACGCGATGACCGCCGACGACTATCGCTTTCATGACGTCTTCCATTACGCCCATGTCGCCGTGCTGACTTGGTCGCCGGTGATCCGCGCGCTACTTCGTCTTAAGCGCAAATCAGACCTCAAGATCGACGATGCCGAGGATGGTGCACGTGCGACACTGATCGAGGAAGGCATTACAACCTGGATTTTTGGCCAGGCGATCGAGCTCGACCTCTTCGCCAACATGAAGCGTGGCGATATGCCGTTCGATCTCCTCAAGCATGTCCGTCAGTTCGTCGCAGGCTACGAAGCGGAACGTTGTCCGCTTTGGCTCTGGGAAGAGGCCATTCTGCAGGGCTATACAGCCTTCCGCTTTCTGCGTGAGCACCGCCGGGGGCGCGTCCGAATCGACATGAACAACCGCCAGCTTTCAATCGAGGCCCTGACGTGAAAACGCCCCGATCCTTCGCGACCGCACTTGCCAACACACGCCTGCCGGCTGTCTTCAATCCCTATCGCGACAGCTGCCCAATCCACGACCGATTTGATGCACCGCTTGTGCGCAAGCGGAACCTCACACAGTGCCTCGAGGCCGCGCTCGACGCCCACGTCGATACGATGTGGATCGCCCGCGATCTCGGTTACCGTGGCGGCCGCCGCACGGGGCTCCCCTTGACCGACGAGGTGCATCTTGCCTCAGCCAGCACGCTGCTTGGCGGTATCACGCTTGATCGTGCAACGCGTGGCCCGATCGTCGCTGAACGCACCGCCGCGGTCATATGGAGCGTGCTTGCGCACATTGGCGCGCCGGTCGTCTTGTGGAACGTGTTTCCATTCCATCCCCATGAAGCTGCCGATCCGATGTCCAACCGCTGCCACAGCCGGTCCGAGCGCAATGCGACTTGGCCGCTGTTGATGGCGCTGATCGCTATGATTGCGCCGCGCCGCATTGTCGCGATCGGCCGCGATGCGGGCCTTGCGCTTGCGGAGATCGACGTTCCGGTCACGATGGTTCGGCATCCGAGCTATGGCGGGCAGGCGGAGTTCATCGTCGGCGTTCACGCCCTTTATGGGCTCGATAGACCACATCGGGATGATGCGACGCTCGAATTGCCGTTCGCTCATGCTGCGAGCGGTGTTCCCGCCTGATCGAACTGTGCGAGCATCGCCGCGATTTCGCTGCGGCGGGCTCTATTCGGTTGGTCGATCTCGGCGTGCGTCGAGATCACGGTGAGCGCGCCAACCTGGAGGCCGGTTTCACGGCCGACAAAGGCCATCAGCCGGCCGAGCCCGATCAAGTTGCCAAGCAGCTTCTCGATGTAGAAGTGGTTTCGATACATCGCGGTCAGCGTCAACGTGCGCTCCGCGCCCGGCACGACCTTGAAGCTCAAAAAACTGAGGCACTGACCGCCATACGGTGAATTGTCGACATCGCGGACTGGATCGAACAGCGAGAGTTCGAATTTGTTGAGCGCGCGTACCTCGTCGTTGCGCATACGCTCCACGATATCCCAGAGCTGGTTCGGCGGTTCGCCCGCCGGCACGGGGAAATCGATCATGCGCTCGAAGTAGTAGCCCGACCAGCGTCCGCTCCGTCGCACCTTCGGCAGCACCTTGGTGCTGAACACGTCAAAAAAGGCGGGCGCGCCATGGCGATAATAGAGTGACGCAGGAAAAATCGTATTGGCGACCGCTTCGACCGACTTGTCGCGCGCCGTCAAGAAGTCATCTACGACCGCGATGCCAGGGTGCGCACGCGTTGCATTGGCTGTCGGATCGGCCACATCGATCACGACATTATAGGCCTCATGGCCGGAGGCGCCGTCGACCAGACGGACCGCTTCGCGCCACGCGGTCACGCAGTCAGGCTGCGGCGGGACAGGCAGATACATCGACATCCTCCGTCAATATCGCGGCCGCGAAGAGACGGGGCGCGAGGAAGGTTTCCGTAAGCCAGCCATAGCCAGCGGCGCCCCATCTGAGACCCCAGCTGTTGCGCACCAAAATCGCGCGCTCGCCATCGACCGTCCCGTGAGCGGTGGCAACGACGGCATGGCGGCGCGCTGGATCAGGCCCTTCGCCGGCAGACGGATGGATCACAGCTTCGGCGGACGGTGCATAGAATGCGTGGGACAGCATCAGCAGGAGGATCGCGGGACGATCGCCCTCGAGTTCCTGAATGACCCTGTCGAGCGATGGCTGAAGCGTCTCACCGGCGCGTCCGAACAGCGGTCCGACATTGTCGGATGGCGTCCACGACGCGGCGTCGCTCGGCGTTGCGGGCAAATACGGCCAGCCTGCTTCCTCGGGCTGCCCGTCCTTACGCAGCGCCTCGAGCATCGCCGACAGCGTTGCGCCCCGGCCGGGCGGCCGTCCCGAACGCCGCTGCGCGTGATAGAACGCGAACTCACACGACAACGGCGCCCACCCTGGCCGGAGGGCCGCATGGGCATCGCTGCCGGCGAACGCGAGGCAGGTCGGCCGCGGTCCTTGATTGCGCGCCTCGCCGAACAGCGGGCGCAAATCCTTCAACACGACGATCTCGGTCATGCGGCTTCAAGTAACCTCCGCCGCTCGGCGCGTGACAGCCCTTCCTCTTCCGGTCCCGTCAGGTCGAAGTCGAGGTTCAGCCGCGACAGCGGAGGTTCAGGATCCCAGGGCCGCCGCTCCTCGATCTGGAGTGAGCCGCGATGTGTCTCCTCCGGCGCCGCGGTCACGCGCCGCACGACTGGCCCGCCCACACCTTCGCCATCGATCGCCTCGAGTTCGTCGCGGACGATCGCGAACCCGCTCGCCTTGAGCTGGTCGATATCCCACAGATAGCCGCCGCCACTATGTTCCTCCAACCGCAACACGAACAGATCGTTGCGGCTGCCATCAATGCGCGTTCCGGCATCGCGCTCGGTCAGGAGCCAGACGTCGCCACGATAGTCCTGGGGCTTATAGGTCTCGAGCAGGCCAACCTTAAGCTCACGGGGCTGTGTTTGAAGCAGTTCACGGGCGAGCCCGGCCTGGATCAGACGATGGCGGACTAGAGTCCAGCACGTCGCCTCGTAGCTCGCGCCGATCCGAAGCGCGAGCTGGTAGACCCGGTTCGCACGCCGGAAATCCTCCACCGTCCAGCTTTGGCGGGCGGCGTGCCACTGGATCAACCACCGGGGCATCATGAAGCCGACCGCAAAGGCGTCGGCTTCGACTTCCTGAAAATCCTCTGCGGGCGCGCCGGTCAGAGTCATGCGGCGGAGGATGCTTTCATCGTCAAGGCTCGGCTGATGCTTCATCTCGAAATGACCGAGCTCATGCGCGGCGGTGAAGCGTTGGATACTCATCGGCCGCCGCGTCGTGATCAGAACGCCTGGGGCTGGGTCGCTCAGATACGCGCCCAGCAAACCCTGCAGCGGACGGAGCAGAAGAGGCAGGTCGACGGCTTGGATGGCACCGAAGACGTCGACATTGCCACCCCTCGTTTCGACGAGCTGGCGCAAGTCGAGACGTTGATGCAGCCGCGAGGCCGCCATCGTCCCTGCTCGTACCGCGCCCGTATAGTCCGATGCCACCATGAGGGTCAGCCCTGCCCAGCACGCGCCCGCGTGCGCAGGTATTCGGCGAATCGGCCGAGCTCATCGCGATCCTCTGGTGACAGGTCGGCTGCACGCCGCGCGAGATGCGCGACATCGACCGGCAGGTTCGCAGACTCTTCGTCTTCGCCAGTGAAGAAAGCGACCGGCTGCCGATAAAGCTTGGCGAGCCGCGTCAGCTCGATGGCCTCGACGCGGCGCTGACCGTTTTCGATGTCGGTAAGAGCCGTCCGTGGGATCTTGAGATAGGTCGCGACCTCCTCCTGCTTGAGGCCGAGATATTTGCGCGCCTCGCGTAACCGATCACCCAGCCGCCGTCGCTCCTCCTCATCACTCTCTTGTCGAAGTGCCAGCTCGGTCATGGCTTGCCTCCTTTACGCTTCTTCCACTGCGCTTCGATCCGCGGCAGCAACTGATAGAGTGCACTATCCACCGATCTATAGCCGCCCGTGCGCACGACACTTTCGGGCAGTTCGAAACCGACAATTGGTTCGATCACACACAGGATCGAAACGACGACCAACGAATCCATCTGGAAAGGCGCCTTTGCGATGTCGGCGGCCGACGTCGGCAGCGCGATCCCTCTGATCGAGGCTTCGTCCTTCACCGCTTGGATGAGATCGCCCCGCAAACTCGTCTCAACCGCTGCCGCGGGAAACGGTGTGAGAACCGAACCGGAGGAAGAAAAAGCCAAAGTGCTGACGGTCATGCGTGTGTCTTTCCAAGACGCAAATCCAATGTAATGTCTGATTTTTCGACATGCAAGGCGATTCGTCAACGATGCGGCCGTGGGAGTTACACGGTTCTAAAAGCCCATTGTTTCCAAGGACTTAGCCTTGTGGGAACTTCTTGTCTGAGGCTCTGGTTTCCCGCCCAGCCCCTCTGCGAAGTCCCGACAACGCATTCGGTGCTGTTGGGCGGAGCGGAGACCCGCCGCGACAGCATCGAGCTTGCGCTTCCGCGCCACGCCCGGAAACTCGGCACCCTCCGCCACTTCACCATCGTCCCCGTCCTTCAGAATCACGAGGCGATCTGCGATCCGCACATCCTCATGGGGCGACAGGAGAAGCTTCGCGTACGGTGGTCCCGTGATCTTCGCCGCCGCCAGCGGCAATTCAGTGGTCTCGTTCACAGGTGGGTCACCTTCGCCCGGCCAAGGTGGAAATCCAGGTCAATCCGTCGTGTCGAGATCGACGTGCGCCTTTAGCGACCTCGGTATGCATACCGCTGATGGATTTAGCTCACGGAGCGCGGCGCGCCTCTGGGTGTAGCCGGTCATCTCGGGGGTTGATTGCAATCATTCAATATCCGCGAAAACCAGACTTTAGGTCCCGACGGCTACATGTGGAACTGTGCGATGCCGTAGCTGCCACAAGTCAAATGACCCGGCAGGGATATCATCGCGGGCCTTACAAGCACTTGGCCTCGATATTCCAGCTGTGTTGGTGGCTAACCATAGGACAAATGCATGATTGTGGCAGCAGAGGGATAGGCGCGATGGATGTGGTAGATTTGCGCTATCTATCCATCGCGGCGGAAACTGGCAATCTATCGCGTGCTGCGGAGTCCCTGGGCATCAAGCCGTCGACGATCAGTCGGCGCATTGCCCGACTCGAGGATGAACTCGGCGTTACGATCTTCGAGCGCGGATCCTTTGGCATTCGCCTCACGGCGGCCGGCCGGGAGGTCATGGTCCCGGTCCGGCGAACGCTCGATGGCTTCAACAGCGTGCTGCAAGTAGGCAAGAGCAGCGGGTCTGGAATGAACGGGCAAGTCCGGCTGGGCGTCCGAATGCCGCCCGTCGGCGACCCGCTCCAGCCTTTGTTGGCGGCATGGCGCGAGCAGCATCCTGACGTTGTTCTCACGCTTCACGAACTGAACGACAACGAACTCTCCGCGGCGCTGGCGGAGCGCACACTGGATGCCGCTCTCGTGACAACACATACACTCCGGCGTGGTGCCAACACTATCCCTGTCTATCGAGAGCCCCTCGTCGCCGCGCTTCCCCACGGACACATCCTTGCTTCATATGATTCTCTGACGTGGACTCTATTGCGCGATCAGACCCTTCTCATTCAGGGGTGGGACGATAGTCACTCAGCCCGAGCGTTCTATGCCTCACGCCTGGGGGAGGGCGCCCGGTTCTCCTCCCATCCCGCAAGCAAGCAATCGGTCATGGCGCTCGTCGCCGCCGGATTTGGAATAACGCTGGCCACCAAGAGCCAGTCGGAGGTGACGTTTCCCGGGGTGGTCTATAAGCCAATTCTTGAGGACGATGCCTGGCTGCAGGTCGAGCTGGCCTGGCGGCCAACGAGCGAGGACGCCGCGGTCGGCCGGTTCGTTGCCTTCATGCGCGACGAAGCACGATCACGCAAATTGCTTTGACCTGGCCCGCCGAAGCTTCGCGAACGCGCGGTCTGCCGCCATGAATCGGGCCAGCATCGGCGGGATGAGCTTTGCGGGCTCGACCACGGCTTTGCCTGTACCTTGACCGAGTGCCTCGGCATAGACAGCAAGATCTCGGTGCACCGTGGCGGGTAGTTCGACGGTGAGCCGCACGGGCTTGTCGTCCTCGATCGCGCTCAGCTTCAGTTTCGACATGGTGTTTTCCTCAGCTGCCGTAGGGCTCGAGCACGAGATCGCGCGTAACCAGGACACGGACGGGGAAGCCCGGCCGGATAGTGATGGTGGGCTGCACGTTGAGGGACCGGGCGACAATGCGTTGGCCAATCTGGTTGACGCTATCTGCCCCGCCGCGTCGGATGGCTCGGATCAGATCGTCCTCGTTGCCGCTCGTTCCGACTTCCGAACCGACGCTTAGAAGAGTCGAGAGGATGGCTGCCTTGAACAGCGTGCCCCAATGATTGTCGACCTCGTCCTCGAGGCCGGCATGGCCCTCCGCATCGGCGCCCGGCTGACGCTCCAGCACGATCGACCGTCCGTTGGGCATGATGAGCCGGTTCCACACCAGGAGCGCCCGCGTCTGCCCAAACGTGACTTGCGCGTCATACTGGCCGATGAGGCGAGCACCCTGCGGGATCAAGCGGAACTTGCCGGTGGGGCTGTCATAAACATCGTCGGTTACTTGAGCAGTGACCTGGCCAGGCAGGTCCGAGCTCAATCCGGTAAGCAGTGCCGCGGGGATCACGGCGCCAGCTTGTAGGATATAGGGGCTCGCAGGCGCACTGATACGATCGGGGCTGACGGTGCGGCGATCGACGTTGCCGTTGAGAAAGGCGAGCTTGCGATCTTGTGAAGGGAGCTCGTTGGCTCCGCCGCCCGGCGTGGCCGCTGCTGGCGAGAGGCCGGGCGCAGTTGGCATGCTGGGAAGGGTCTGCCTGACATTGATTGTTGCGAAGAGGTGGCTGACCCGCGCCGCCTCCTGCTCCCGGGCAATGCGTTGCTTCTCGGGATCGGGAGCTGATGCTGGCGACAGCGCGCCGGCATTCCCAGCGCCGGCGCTGAGGATCGGCCGGCCGAGATCGCCAGGCAGGGGTGGCCCGAGCTGAGGGATGTTCTTGGGCAGGCCGGCGTAGTCGCGGGGCAGATTGGAGAGGCCGTCCGGGGTGGTCCGGTTGTCGGTGTTGTAGAGTTCGGAGCCGGCGATCTGCCGGTGAGGCTGCAAGGCGAAGAACAGTGCGCTCGCAATTGCGACGGCCGCCACGAGACCGAGGGCAAAAAGTACTTTGCGGGAGAGCTGCATGACAGGCGCCCGATTTGGCCGCAGGCGCATCTCCGGCCTTTGCGCAACGCCCGCAAGCCCCTCCGCCGATGCACGCGGGACGTCAGTCACGACCGCGACCTCCCATCGGTGCGGACGATACGTACCTTTTTCTGGGGTTCGCCACCGAGCCTAAGTTCGGCCGCGGCAAACAGCCGATCCACGATCATGTGGTTGCCATGGATGCGGTAGTTGACGAGTTCGGCTCCGCCCTTGGGGCCGATGATCCATAGGGGCGGCATTTCGCCCTGACCGATGCCGGTCGGGAACGCGATGAATACCTGGCGCCCGTCATCGAAGGCGCGCAGCGGACGCCAGGGCGGATTGTCGCCTTCGATCCGGTAGCGGAAATTGAGCGCGTTGATGTCGACTCCGGTGGCGACTGAGGCGGCAGCGTCAGCCGCGGCGTTCTGCCGGCGCAACGCGATCAGCTGGTCCTGCGCGTAGGCCCAGGAAACCGATGCCATATAAGTCTTCTCGGTGGAGCGGAGCTCGAGGTGGTAGGTCCGCCGGTCGGTATTGATGATGAGATTGGTGACGAGGTCCGCGCGCGTGGGTTTGACGAGGATATGGATGCGCTTGGCGGGTCCGGTGCCGCTCTCGGTGTCCCCAATGACCCAGCGCACGGTGTCGCCGGCGGCGACCGGGCCGGAACCGACCAGCTGCTCGCCCGGCGCCAGCGCGACATCGGTGATCTGTCCCGGTGCCGCGTAGACCTGATAGAGCGCACCATCGGAGAACGGGTAGACCTGCATGGCATTGATGTAGCCCGCGCGCGTCGGCTGCACGCGCGCCGCTCCGTTGGCCTCCTCCACGCGCCCATGCGGATCGACCGGTTCAGCCGGTGCCGTCGTCGCCCCCGGAAGCGGCTTCAGTTGGCCGGGCAAGGGCAGCGGCTTGGGCAGTTCGACGATTTGTATTGATTTGGGTGGATCGGCTTGGAGCACAGCCTGCCGCGGCGTGTTGTCATAGCTGATCGCCGGCGGCTTCCAGGCGGTCGAGCAGGCGGCGAGCGAGACCGATGCGAGCAATGGGAATGACAGTGGCGGAATACGCATCAGCCGTGCTCCTTGGACCAGTTGAGGGCGTGGACGTAGATGCCGAGCGGATTCTTCGTCAGTCGGTCGGCGTCGGTGGGCGGCTGTACGACGATGGTGAGGATGGCGCTCCAACGCTCGGTCGCGGTGAGCGCGCTGTCGACATAGTGCCGTTCCACCCACGCGACGCGGAAGCTGTTGTCAGAGGCCCGGACGACACTCGCGACCTCGACCGCGATCTGGGTCTTTCCGACCTTGCTGAAGGGATCGCTGGTCCTGGCGTAGTCGTTGAGCGCCAGGGCGCCGCGATCGGTGACGAAGCGGTAGGCCTCTAGCCAATCGTGACGCAGCACGATGGGATCGGCTGGGATGCGGCGCACCTCCTCGATGAAGCGCGCCAGATGCCAGGCGATCTGCGGATCGGTCGGGCGATAATCCGCAACGGCGGGCGCCACCGCCTGAGCCTGTCCAAGTTTGTCGATTTGGACGACCCAGGGTGTGACCGTGCCGCGGGCCGACTGCCAGACAAGTCCGGCCGCGAGTCCGCCGCTGATCAGGAGCGCTCCGAAAAAGGCTAGACGCCAGCTCCTCGCCTGGACGCGTGCGGAGCCGATGCGATCGTCCCACGCCTGACCGGCGCGCTGATAGGGCGTTTCGGGTTCGGGCGTAGTGCCGTAACGGACGGTCGGACGTCGGAACATCGCTATGATCCTTGTGAGAGATCGACGGAGGAACCGCCGCTCGGCCGATCGCCGGAACGGAGAGCATGGTCGGCGGCGGAAGTGCCCCGGCTGACGGTTTGACGGCGCCTCATGCGGCTGGCCCAGGCCGGAGGTCCGGATGTTTCACGGGGCCCGGCAGCACTTGGTTCGGCCGAACCCGACTTGTTCGTCGAGGCTTGGCTGCCAGCCTGGAAGTTCTCGCGCAGGTTCGCGGCGGCATGGCGGAGCGGACTTGTGGCCGCGGACCCGGCCGCGCCCGCAACACCGCCCATGCCGCCGGCGCGGAACGCGGCGGTGGCGCCGCCCGCGACACTTGCTCCGGCGCGCGCGGCGCCGCCGATCGCACCGCCAGCTGCGGCCACCCCTCCAGTTACCAAGGCGGCACCCGCGGCTCCGACGCCGGCGACAGCCAATCCCGTGCCGACAGCGGCACCTGCGCCGAGCTGTGGGCCGCCGGAGATCAAACCGTTGGCGATGCCGGCGCCAAAGATCGAGAGACCGAGCAGCGCCAAGGCCGCCAGGATCAGGGTCAAGGCGTCGTCGATGGTCGGGGGATTGTTGAAGCCACTGGTGAACTGGCCGAAAATCGTCGAGCCGATGCCCACGATCACGGTCAGCACGAGCACTTTTACGCCGCTGGAGAATACGTTGCCTAAAACCTTCTCGGCGAGGAAGGCCGTTCGGCCGAAGAGCCCGAAGGGGACCAGCACGAACCCGACAAGCGTCGTCAGCTTGAACTCGATCAGACTGACGAAGAGCTGGATCGCCATGATGAAGAAGCTGATGACGACAATCATCCAGGCGATCAGCAGGATGACGATCTGGATGAAATTGTCGAAGAAGCTGACGAACCCCATCAATCCGGAAATGGAATCGAGGATCGGTTTGCCGGCATCTATGCCGACCTGCGCCAGCCGTCCCGGTTGGAGAAACTGAGCCGCGCTGATGGTGTTGCCGCCGGCCTGAAGCCCCAAGCCCGCGAACGAGCTGAAGATGACCGAGGCAAGATTACTATAATTGCCGATGAGGAAGGCGAAGACCCCGATATAAAGGGTCTTCTTGACCAGCCGGGCGAGCACCTCCTCGTCGGATGAGAACGTCCAGAACAGACCTGCTAAGGTGATGTCGATTGCGATCAGCACGCCAGCGAGCCAATGTACGTCGCCTTGAATGAGGCCGAAGCCCGAGTCGATATACTGGGTAAAAATTCCCAGGAAGCGATCGATAACGCCGGTGCCGCCCATATCGCCTACCTGTCCTCCACGAACCTGGCCGGCGCAGTGCCGCCGATCCTGGCGAAACTGGCAAACTGCCGGTGCATCAGCGGAACATCTGCACGGTCTGCGCTTGGTAGCCCGGACCATAGTTGAGGAAGCGTTCCAGCTGCTGCCGGGCCTGGGCCTGGCTCAGGGCGGTGCGAGCGCCTTCCAGGCTCTGGGCGCGGGCGATCGACGCCATGACGGCGGTAAGGTCGGCGAGCTGGTTGGTCTGAAGAGCGACGAGCTGATTGCCGGATTGAGCGGCCTGAAGCGCACCCGTTGCGGATTGGCTCGAGGAGACCAGCCCGCTGATCTGCGTGCGCGTGCTCTCGAGGTTCTGGACTACACCGGCTTGGACCCGCATGGCGTCCTGGAAGCTGGCCAGCGAGTTCTGCCAGCGTGTCTGGGCATCCGCGAGCAATTGCATCGAGGAGGTCGCGGTGGAATAGCTTTGCGGATAGGTCCGGGTGAAGGCCTGATCGATCGTATTCACGTCGTAGGCGATGCGCTGCGCCTGGGCGAGGAGCTGCTGGGTCTGACCGATCGATTGCTGAAGCTCGGCCAACGAGGAGTAGGGCAAACTCGCGAGATTCCTCGCTTGGTTGAGCAGGGACATCGCCTCGTTCTGCAGGCTCTGGATCCCGTTATTGACCTGCTGCAGTGTGCGCGCGGCCGTCAGCACATTCTGGCTATAATTGCTGGGATCGAAGACGGTCATCTGGGCGCGCGCGGGAGCGCCGGCGATCGCGAGCACCGCGATGGTCGCGCCGATGGCGAATACTTTGCGAAGGCGATCCTTGGTCATGGAGAAGTCTCCTCGCTGGTGGTGAGCAGAGTGGCCGCCCATTCGAGTCCCTTGCGTCGTAGCCAGGCGGCGGCGAAGCCATCGGGATCTTGCGCGGCAAGCGTCTCCGCGATGGCGGCCTGATCGGTCTTGGAAGATGCGGCGGTAAAGGCGAGCGCCACCTCGGAGAGGCCGAGTTCGAACAGCCGGTTGCCGCGGCGCGACTGACAGTAGTAGTCGCGCTTTGGCGTCGCTCGGCTCAGGATCTCGATCTGCCGGTCGTTCAGGCCGAAGCGGCGATAGATGGCAGCGATCTGTGGCTCGAGCGCGCGCTCATTGGGCAGGAACAGTCGCGTCGGACAGCTTTCGATAATAGCCGGTGCGATGGCGCTCCCGTCGATGTCGGCAAGCGACTGCGTGGCGAAAATGACGGAAGCATTCTTTTTTCGAAGGGTTTTTAGCCATTCCCGGAGTTGTCCGGAAAAGCCGTGATCGTCGAGCGCGAGCCAACCCTCATCGACGATTACCAGCGTGGGACGGCCGTCGAAACGGTCTTCTATGCGGTGGAAGAGATAGGAGAGGACCGCGGGCGCCGCGCCGCTGCCGATCAGCCCCTCGGTCTCGAACACCTGAACCTCGGCGCGGCCCAGGTGCTCGGCCTCCGCATCGAGCAAATGCCCCCACGGGCCGCCGACTGTATAGGGCTGCAACGCCTGTTTCAGGGCGTTGGACTGCAGCAGGACCGAAAGGCCTGTGAGGGTGCGCTCCATGGTGGGAGCGGAGGCGAGCGAGGTCAGCGCGGACCATAGGTGCTCCTTGAGGTCCGGGGTGACGGTCACGGACTCCCGGGTCAGCAGGGCCGCGACCCATTCGGCTGCCCAGGCGCGCTCGCCGGCATCATCAATGCGGGCAAGCGGTTTTAGGGCGACGGGCTCGCCGACGTCTCCGGTGAGCGCCCCGCCGAGATCGTGCCAGTCGCCTCCCATGGCAAGTGCTGCCGCCCGGATCGAACCACCGAAGTCGAAGGCGAAGACCTGCGCCTGCGGATAGCGCCGGAATTGAAGCGCCATCAGGGCCAGGAGCACGCTCTTGCCGGCACCCGTAGGGCCCACGACAAGGGCGTGGCCGACATCGCCGACATGGAGGGAGAAGCGGAATGGCGTCGCACCCTCTGTCCGCGCAAAGAACAGAGGCGGCGCGTTGAGATGTTCGTCCCGTTCCGGCCCGGCCCACACCGCGGAGAACGGCATCATATGGGCGAGGTTGAGGGTCGAGATCGGCGGTTGACGGACATTGGCATAGACATGACCCGGCAGGCTCCCGAGCCAGGCTTCGATCGCATTGACCGTCTCGCGCATACAGGTGAAGTCGCGGCCCTGAATGGTCTTCTCCACCAGACGGAGGCGATCCTGGGCAATGGCAGGATCCTCGTCCCAGACGGTCACGGTCGCGGTGACGTAGGCTTGGGCGACAGCATCCGAGCCCAGCTCCTGCAAGGCCAAGTCGGCGTCGAGTGCCTTGTTGGCGGCATCGGAGTCCATCAAGACCGAGGCCTCGTTGGTCATCACTTCCTTCAGGATCGCCATGATCGACTTGCGCTTGGCGAACCACTGACGGCGGATGCGACCCAGCACCTTGGTGGCCTCGGTCTTGTCGAGGCAGATCGCGCGCGTGGACCAACGATAGGGGAAGGCCAACCGGTTCAACGCGTCGAGCAAGCCCGGCCAGGTCTGCGACGGAAAGCCCATGATGGTGAGGGTCCGCAGATGCGCCCGGCCGAGACGTGGTTCCAGCCCGCCGGTGACATCCTCATCGACCAGGATGGCGTCGAGGTGCATGGGCGTCTCGGGCACCCTGACGCGCTGGCGCCGTGTCGAAATGCAGGAATGCAGGTAAGTGAGAGTATCGCTGTCATCGAGCCAAGCGGCCTCGGGCATGAAGTCTTCGATCAAGGCCAGAACCCGATCGGTGCGGTCGATGAAGGCCGCCAGCGCGCCACGCCAGTCGGATTCTTTGCCAGACCGGCCTTCATAGAGCCAAGCTTCCGCGCGCGCGGCATCATCGGCCGGCGGCAGCCATACGAGGGTGAGAAAATACCGGTTCTCGAAGTGGGCCCCTTCCTCTTCGAACTGCGCGCGGCGCTCGGCGTCGACGAGGCTGGACGCCGGATCCGGGAAGCGGCTGTCCGGGTAGTGGTTTGCGGGCAGACGTTGGGCTTCGACGAAGATTGCCCAACCGGAGCCCAGCCGCCGCAGAGCGTTGTTGAGCCTGGAAGTGATGGCCACGAGTTCGGCGGCCGTCGCGGAGTCGAGATCGGGTCCCCGGAAGCGCGCGGTCCGTTGCAGCGAGCCGTCCTTGTTGAGGATGACGCCCTGCTCGACCAACGCTGCCCACGGCAGGAAATCGGCAAGGCTCTGGGAGCGACGGCGATATTCGGCGAGATTCATCATGAGGTTCGCCTCACGCGGCCAGATGCTGTGGGTAGCGAAGATGCCGCCGCATCACGTCGACGAAGGCAGGATCGCGCTTGGTGGCCCAAACCGCCGCCAAATGGCCGACCAGCCAGATCGCCGCGCCGACAATCCACAAGCGGAGGCCAAGGCCGACGGCAGCGGCCAGCGTGCCATTGACGATCACGACCGCCCGGGGCGCACCGCCCAAAAGAAGCGGCTCCGTCAGCGCGCGATGGACGGGTGCGTAGAAGCCGGCAATGGAGTCGCGCTGCTCCATCAGACGAGCGCTCCGCCGCCGAACGAAAAGAACGACAGGAAGAAACTCGAAGCGGCAAAGGCGATCGAGAGGCCGAAGACGATCTGGATCAGGCGGCGGAAGCCGCCCGATGTATCGCCGAAGGCCAGGGACAGGCCGGTAATGATGATGATGATCACCGCGATGATCCGCGCGACTGGCCCTTCCACGGATTCCAGGATCGACTGGAGCGGTGCTTCCCACGGCATATTGGAACCGGCCGCGTTCGCGGCCCCAACAAGCGCCACGAGCAGGATCACCGCCAATACTGTGGTCCACGAGAAACGGGAAGCGACGCGCATAATGTCCCTCCTTGGTCAGAGCAGGCGGAGTCGTTGCGACGCGAGATCGGTGATCGCGTAATCGCCCGTGGCATCGAGGCCAGTGACTTCGGCGATGGTCTCGATTCGCCGGCCCTCGCCACGGCCACGAATGAACACGACGAGATCGATCGCCTGCGCGACG
>JBQTJT010000136.1:0-17619 GCA_052386855.1 Reyranella sp. | reverse complement strand
TTGGCGGCTAACGCCTCGTCATGTGCTCCTGGCCCGCGCGCCTCCGGCACGCTCGGGCTCTGGCGCGCGCGGGTGGCTCGCGGTCCAAGTGAACATGAAGGACAGAAGGGAAGTAGTATGACTCTCGACATCAACCGCCCCGATCTCACCGTGGGCGTCGTCGGCACCGGCGCCATGGGCCGCGGCATCGCGCAGGTGACGGCGCAGGGTGGCATGAAGGCGATCATGTTTGACGCCGCACCCGGTGGCGCGGTGAAGGCCAAGGCCGCGATCCTGGAGACGTTGAAGGGGCTGGTCGCCAAGGGACGGCTGACCGATGCCGATCTCGCCAAGGTCGATGCCAATCTCGGCGTCGCCGAGACCATGGTCGATCTCAAGCCGTGCCATGTCGTGGTGGAAGCGGTGTTCGAAAACCTCGAAGTGAAGCAGAAACTGTTCGGCGAGCTGGAAGCTGTCCTCGCGCCCGATGCGATCCTGGCGTCGAACACCTCGTCGATCCGCATCGCCTCGATCGCGCGCGCGCTCAAGAACCGCGACCGCGTCTGCGGCATGCACTATTTCAATCCCGTACCGCTGATGAAACTGGTCGAGGTCATCCGCGCCGCCGACACCTCGCAGGCCACGGTCGATGCCATGGTGGCGCTGGGCAAGCGCCAGACGCGCGTGCCGGTGGTGGTGGGCGACACGCCGGGCTTCCTCGTCAATCTCGGCGGCACCGCGATCGGCACCGAGGGCTTGCGCATCTATCAGGAGGGTCGGGCGAGTCCGAGCCAGGTCGATGCCGTGATGCGCGACAGCTGCGGCTTCCGCATGGGGCCGTTCGAGTTGATGGACCTCACCGGCATCGACGTGAACTTCCCGGCGCGCAAGATCATCTACGAGGGCTTCTTCCACGACCGGCGCATGACGCCCAGCCCCTATCACGAGAGTCTCTATGCGGCGGGGCGGCTCGGCCGCAAGACCGGCGGCGGTTGGTACAGCTACGATGCCAAGGGCGCGAAGGTCGATCCCGGCGCCGACCATCCGACCTCCACGGTGCCGGCGCCCAGCGTCGTCATCATGGACACGCACAACAAGAAGCTGGTGAATCTGATCGCCGCCGACGGCGCCAAGCTGCTGGGCGCCGACGACGGCAAGAGCCCGATCCTGGTGGCGCCGATCGGCAAGGATTGCACCACGACCGCGATCGAGCTCGGCCTCGATCCCAAGCGCACCATCGCCGTCGACCTCACCGGCGATACCGCCAAGCGCCTCACGGTCATGACCGCGCCCGGCGCCGACGTGGCCGTGCGCGATGCTGCCGTGGCGCTGCTCGCCAAGTCGGGCGCTAAGATCACGGTGATCAAGGACTCGCCCGGCTTCATCGCCCAGCGCATGTGCGCGATGATCGCCAACCTCGGCTGCGAGATGGCGATGATCGGCATCGCCTCGGCCGCCGACGTCGACACTGCCATGACCCTCGGCCTCAACTACCCGCGCGGACCTCTCGCGTTGGCTGATTGGATGGGCGTCAAGGAATGCCACGAGATCCTGGTCCAGATGCAGGCCATCACCGGCGACGACCGCTATCGCCCGAGCCAGTGGCTGCGCCGGCGGGCGATGCTGGGGATGAGTGCGACGACGGTGGAGTAAGGGAGCGGGAGGCTCTCTTGCGCCTGAATCAACGCGTCGCGCGAAACGGATTGGCGATACGCAGTCGTCCGTCGAGCGCCATCCCGTGCTGCATGTCCTCCGACCACAGCGTGTCACAATCGGCATGGAGTGCAGAGGCGGCGATCATGGCGTCGTAGATAGAAAGATTGTAGCGCTCGGCCAACGCCAACCCGGTCTCGTGTGTTTCGACCGTGACGGGATGGACGGTCAGCAAGCCGCGCAGCAGGGAGAGAAACGCATGGGTGTCCTGCCACGACATTCGTGTCTTGCGGCGGGTGACATTGGCGATCTCGTTCAGAACCTGCACGCTGATCGTGCCGCCGCTGCCGACGATCTTCTCCGCCTGGTCGGCTTTTTCCAGATCGCAGGACACGACGTAGAGCAGAACATTGGTGTCGAAGAAGCTACCGGGCATTCGCCTCCTCCCGGTCGAACGTGAAATCGGCGGGAAGGCGCCCGCGGAATGCCCGAAGCCGCTTCAACAATTCCGTGCGGCCGGGCTTGCGGGCGACGGCGAATTCCCGAGCGTCGGAGACATGGATTTCGATCTCATCGCCTTCCTTGAGCTTCAGCGCCTCGACCACGGCGACGGGAAGGCGGATGGCGAGACTGTTACCCCATTTGGATACTTGCATGTCGGACCCCGAAGATATACGCCTTACGTAATGTATATCTATGGGCGCCCGCGATCAAGATCGAAGGCAGGACGACGTTGACGTTTACGTAAAGGTAAACTACCTACCCTGTGCTGGCGGACCAACCGCCGGCGGCCCACAGTCCCCATAAGAAGACTGCCCATCGATCGTTGGAGGACGACGCTAGTGACCGCTTTGGCCGCGCATATCACGCCCGAACACGAGATGTTCCGCGACACCTGCCGGCGGTTCTTCGAGAAGGAAGTCATGCCCTTCCACATGAAGTGGGAGGAGGACGGGGTCGTGCCGCGCGAGCTGTGGCGCAAGGCGGGCGAGCAGGGGCTGCTGGGCGTCACCATGCCCGAGGAATATGGCGGCGCCGGCGCCGACTTCCTCTACAGCGCCATCCTGATCGAGGAGCAGGGCCGCGCGCTCGCCTCGGGGCCGGCCTTCTCGCTGCACAACGACATCGTCGTGCCCTACCTGCTGCACTACGGCAGCGAGGAGCAGAAGAAGAAGTGGATACCCAAGGCCTGCGCCGGCGAGCTGGTGACGGCCATCGCCATGACCGAGCCGGGCACGGGCTCGGACCTGCAGTCGGTCAAGACCACGGCGGTGATGGACGGCAACCACTGGGTCATCAACGGTTCGAAGACCTTCATCTCCAACGGCCAGCTTGCCGACCTCGTCATCGTGGTCGCCAAGACCGATGCCAAACTGGGCGCGAAGGGCACGTCGCTGATCGCGGTCGAGACTACGGCCGAGGGCTTCAAGCGCGGCCGCAATCTCGAGAAGATCGGCATGAAGGCGCAGGACACGTCGGAGCTGTTCTTCCAGGACGTGCGCGTGCCGGCCGACAATCTGCTGGGCGGGCCCGGCATGGGCTTCGCGCAGTTGATGCAGCAGCTGCCGCAGGAGCGGCTGGTGATCGCCATCCAGGCGGTTGCGGCCATTGAGGCGGCGCTCAGCCACACCATCGCCTACGTGAAAGAGCGCAAGGCCTTCGGCAAGCAGATCATCGATTTCCAGAACACCCGCTTCAAGCTTGCGGAACTCAAGACCAAGGCCCATGTCGCCCGTGTGTTCGTCGACGATTGCGTCGCGCGCCATCTCAAGGGTGAGCTCGATGTCGCCACTGCCGCCATGGCCAAGTACTGGACCACCGATCTTCAATGCGAGGTCGTGGACGAGTGCCTGCAGTTCCACGGCGGCTACGGCTACATGTGGGAATTTCCGATCGCGCGTCTCTATGCCGATGCGCGTGTGCAGAAGATCTACGGCGGCACCAACGAGATCATGAAAGAGCTGATCGGAAGAACGCTTTAAGGCCGTACTATGAACGTCAACATTGTCATCCTGAGCGTAGCGAAGGATCTCGCGCCAGCCCCACAGGACACCTCTGCGGCTGGCCTTAGGTCCTTCGCTACGCTCAGGACGACAAGAGAGCAGGAGAACGACCATGACCGACGCCTACATTTTCGACGCCGTCCGCACGCCGCGCGGCAAAGGCCGCAAGGACGGCGCCCTGCATGAAGTGACCCCGGTGCGCCTGGCCGTCACCGCGCTGCAGGCGATCCGCGACCGCAACAAGCTCGACACCCGCCTGGTCGACGACGTCGTGCTGGGCTGCGTCATGCCGATCGGCGAGCAGGGGGCGGACATCGCTCGCACCGCCGCGGTCCGCGCCGGCTTCGCCGAAACGGTGCCGGGCGTGCAGGTCAATCGCTTCTGCGCCTCGGGCCTGGAGGCCACCAACATGGCGGCGGCGCAGGTCATGTCGGGCCAGTCGCAGGCCGTGATCGGCGGCGGCGTCGAATCGATGTCGCGCGTGGCGATGGGCTCGGACGGCGGCGCCTGGCCGACCGATCCGGCGGTCGCCATCCCGATGTATTTCGTGCCGCAGGGCATCTCGGCCGACCTGATCGCCACCAAGTACGGCATCAGCCGTGACGACGTCGACGGCTACGCCGTCGAATCGCAGAAGCGCGCCAAGGCCGCCTGGGACGCGGGCTACTTCAAGAAGTCGATCGTGCCGGTGAAGGACCAGAACGGCATCGAGCTGCTGGGCCACGATGAGCTGATGCGCCCGACCACGACCATGCAGACGCTGGCCGCACTCGAGCCTAGCTTCAAGATGCAGGGCGAGATGATGCCGGGCTTCAATGCGGTGGCGCTGCAGCGCTATCCCGAGGTCGAGAAGATGAACCACGTCCACCATGCCGGCAATTCGTCGGGCATCGTCGACGGTGCCGCCGCCATCCTGATCGGCACCAAGGAATTCGGCGAGAAGGCCGGCCTCAAGGCGCGCGCCCGTATCCGCTCCTTCGCCTCGATCGGCTCGGAGCCCGCGATCATGCTGACCGGCCCGGCGCCGTCGTCGGAGAAGGCGCTGAAGCGCGCCGGCATGAGCGTGAAGGACATCGATCTCTGGGAGCTGAACGAGGCCTTCGCCGCCGTCGTGCTGCGCTACCTGCAGGTCCTGAAGATGCCGGCCGACAAGATCAACGTGAACGGCGGCGCCATCGCCATGGGTCATCCGCTGGGCGCGACAGGCGCCATGATCCTGGGCACCCTGCTCGACGAGCTGGAGCGCCGCAATCTCTCGACCGGCCTCGCCACGCTCTGCGTCGGCGCCGGCATGGGCACCGCCACCATCATCGAGCGAGTCTGAAAATGATCAACTACAACGTCGACGCTGACGGCATCGCCACCATCACGTGGGACATGCCGAACCGCAGCATGAACGTGCTGAACGAAGCTTCCATGACGGCCTATGCCGGCGCGCTCGAGACGGCGCTGAAGGATGCCAAGGTCAAGGGCATTATCATCACCTCGGCCAAGGACAGCTTCATCGCCGGCGCCGACCTCGAAATGATCCTGAGCCTCGACACGTCCGATGCGTCGAAGCTGATGGAGCAGTTCAGCACGCTGCAGAAGCTGTTCCGCAGCCAGGAGACTGGCGGCAAGCCGGTCGTGGCCGCGATCAACGGCACGGCGCTGGGCGGCGGCTTCGAGATGTGCCTCGCCAGCCACTACCGCATCGCCGCGGCCAATCCCAAAACAAAGATCGGCCAGCCCGAGGTCAAGATCGGACTGCTGCCGGGCGGCGGCGGCACGCAGCGCATCCCGCGGCTGATCGGCGTGCAGAACGCGGCCCCCATCCTGCTCGAGGGCAAGGAACTCACGGTCGACGCCGCCAAGGGCCTCGGCCTCATCCACGAGGTCGTGCCGCCGGCCGAGCTGCTGGCCAAGGCCAAGGCGTGGCTGATGGCGCCGGCGACCGAACAGGTCACGCCCGAGTTCGGCGGCAAGGGCGCCAAGGCAATCGACGGCCGCGCCGTGCAGCCGTGGGACCGCAAGGGCTTCAAGACGCCGGGCTTCCCCGGCGGCCAGGTGTGGAGCCCGCCGGGCGTCATGACCTTCATCGGCGGCAACGCGATGATCGCGGGCAAGACCAACGGTGTCTATCCGGCGCCCAAGGCGATCATGAGCTGCGTCTACGAAGGCCTGCAGCTGCCGTTCGATTCGGCGCTGCGAGTCGAGACGCGCTATTTCGTGTCGCTGCTGCGCGATCCCGTCGCCAAGAGCATGATCCGCACGCTGTTCTTCGGCCTGCAGGAAGCCAACAAGCTGGTGCGCCGGCCCAAGGGCGTGCCGAAGCAGGAGTACAAGAAGATCGGCGTGCTGGGTGCCGGCCTGATGGGCGCCGGCATCGCCACCGTCTCGGTGCAGGCCGGCCTCGACATCGTGCTGGTCGATCGCGACCAGGCCGCCGCCGACAAGGGCAAGGCGCACATCGCGGCCGAACTCGACAAGCTGGTGAAGCGCGGCCGCCTCGACCAGGCCAAGCGCGATGCGCTGCTGGCAAAGGTGACAGCGACTCCGGATTTCGGCGCGCTCAAAGACTGCCAGATCGTGATCGAGGCGGTGTTCGAGAACCGCGAGGTCAAGGCCGAGGCCACCAGGAAGGCCGAGGCGTCGCTGCCGGCCGACGCGGTGTTCGCGTCCAACACCTCGACCTTGCCGATCAGCGGCCTGGCCGAGGCCTCGTCGCGGCCGCAGAACTTCATCGGGCTGCATTTCTTCTCGCCGGTCGAGAAGATGCCGCTGGTCGAGATCATCGTCGGCAAGAAGACTTCGCCCGAGACTCTCGCCCGCGCCATGGACCTGGTGCAGAAGATCCGCAAGACGCCGATCGTCGTGAACGACAGCCGCGGCTTCTTCACGTCGCGTGTGTGCGGTGCCTTCATCAGCGAGGGCCATCGCATGCTGAAGGAGGGCATTCCCGCCGCCATGATCGAGAACTGCGCACGCTTCGCCGGCATGCCGGTGGGCCCGCTGTCGCTCAACGACGAGGTCGCGATCGACCTTAGCTGGAAGATCATGGACCAGGCCCGCAAGGACGCCGCCGCCTCGGGCCAGAAGTACGAGCCCTCGGGCACCGAGGATGTGCTCGAACTGATGCACACCAAGCTCGAGCGCTACGGCCGCAAGAACGGCAAGGGCTTCTACGAGTATCCCGCCGACGGCAGGAAGCGCCTGTGGCCGGAGCTCGAGAAGTACTTCCCGGCCGATCCCAAGCTGCTGTACGGCGAGGGCGAGGAGAAGCGCGCCAAGGAAGACGAGATCAAGAAGCGGCTGCTCTACGTGCAGTCGGTCGACACCGTGCGCTGCCTCGAATCGAAGGTGCTGACCGATCCGCAGGACGGCGACGTGGGCTCGATCATGGGGCTGGGTTTTGCGCCGCAGACCGGCGGTGCCGTGAGCCTGATCGACCAGGTCGGCGTCAAGAAGTTCGTCGCCGAGTGTGACGACTTCGCCAAGAAGTACGGCAACCAGTTCGCGGTGCCGAAGCTGCTGCGCGACATGGCCGCCAAGGGCGAGAGCTTCTACGGCAAGTACCACGCGGCCAAAGCGGCCTGACCTTTTTTGCTCCCCCGCACCCGCCCGACGAGGGTAGGGTGCGGGCGGGACAAAAAGGGAGACGCGCGTGGACGCCAAGGAAATCGCCGCACTGGCCGAGAAGATCGCCGAGGGCCGGCGCTCGAAGAAGCCGATGGACATCGTCCAGGCCACGGCCGGCCTCTCGGAGACCGACGCCTACAAGGTGCAGTTCGCCATCCACGATCTCTTCGCCGCCGCCGGCGACAAATTTGCCGGCTGGAAGGTGGCGTTGACGCTGCCGCACCAGTACGAGCCGATGAAACTCTCGGGGCCTGTGTTTGCCGGCATCTATCAGAGCGGCTTGCGCCAGAGCGGGGCGGTGTTCGAGAAGGGATACCCTCTCAAGCCCGGCATCGAGCCCGAGCTGGTGGCCCGCATTTCGAAAGACGCGCCGGCCGGCGGCGCGCCGCATACCGCGGACTCCATCCGTGCCCATGTCGCCAACCTCTATTGCGGCATGGAACTGGTCGACAACCGCTACGTCGACGTCGCCAAGCTGAGCGGGCCTGCGCGCATCGCCGACAACGTGCTGCAGGCGGCCCTGGTGACGGGCACCGAGATCAAGGACTGGCAGAAGCTCGATTTCCCAAATCTCAAAGGCCGCTCGACGCTCGACGGCAAGGAACTGGCCAACGGGCCCGGCAGCGCCGTCATGGGGAGCGCCCTGATCTCGCTCGCCTGGCTCGCCAACCGCCTCAACGGCCTCGGCCGGCACCTCAAGGTGGGCGACCTCGTGCTCACAGGTTCGGTCCATCCGCCGGCGTTCCTGCCGGGGACCGGCGTCGCCAAGACCGAATTCGAGGGCTTGGGCAGCACGGAGATCACGATCAAGTAGAGGCAAAAGGCGAGCCGGCCCGAAGGATCGCTTGCTTTATCCACAAAAAAGAACATATAGTGAACGTTCAATTCGGGAGGTACGCTCTTGGACGGCTTGTTCACAAAGACCATCGATCTGTTCAATTCGACATCGGCCCTGACAGGGCCCGTCCGTCGGGTGCCCTCCCAGCTGTTCGCGCGCCGCGGCCGTCGGCTTCACACCACCTTCGGACCTGTGCCGGCGCAACCACCGGCAACCGACCGGTTGTTCTTCGCCGTTCTGCCTGATGCCGAGACGGCGGGGCAGATCGCCGAGCGCACCGCGCGGTGGCGCACCGATCACGGGCTCCGGGGCAAGCCGCTAAAGCCGGAGCATTTCCACGTCACGCTCTATCATGTGGCCGACATGCTTGAGGCGCCACGGCTGGATCTGATCGACGCGCTGGCCGAGCGCGCGTCGACCTTGTCGATGCCGGCTTTCCGCGTCGAGTTCGACCGCGTGATGAGCTTCAACAATGGCGCCTTCGTCCTCTCCGGCGACGAGAGCACGATCGGCCTCGAAGTCCTGCAGCAGCGCCTCAGCGACGCGCTCGATCCCAGCCCGCGGCCGGCGCGCCGCTTCGTGCCGCATGTGACGTTGCTCCGCGACCAGCGGCGCATCGCCGAGCAGCCGGTCGAGCGGATCGGCTGGACGGCGCGCGAGGTCGTCCTCGTGCACAGCCTGCTCGGCCAGACGACCCACCGGCATGTTGCGCGCGTGCCTTTGCTCCAGACGTGAAAGTTTGGTGCTGGATCCGATTGACAGCAGGCGCGGCGCTTCCTAAGACTTAACTTATTGGTTAAGTATTTGGAATGCGAAAGGACTCGTCATGGCAACCGCAAAGAACACGATCTGCGTCTGGTACGACAAGGAAGCCGAGGCGGCCGCCCGCTTCTACGCCAAGACCTTTCCCGACAGCGCGGTGACGGCCGTCTACAAGGCGCCCAGCGACTACCCCTCCGGCAAGAAGGGCGACGTGCTGACGGTCCTGTTCACGGTGGCGGGCATTCCCTGCATCGGCCTGAACGGCGGGACTGCGTTCAAGCACAGCGAAGCCTTCTCGTTCCAGATCGCCACCGACGACCAGGAAGAGACCGACCGCTACTGGAACGCCATCGTCGGCAATGGCGGCCAGGAGAGCGCGTGTGGCTGGTGCAAGGACAAGTGGGGCGTCAACTGGCAGATCACGCCGCGCGTGCTGACCGAGGCGCTGGCCGCCGGCGGCGACGAGGCCAAGCGCGCGTTCGAGGCGATGATGGACATGACCAGGATCGACGTCGCCAAGATCGAGAAGGCGCGGCGCGGCTGACGGCGAGCTTTCTCGCCGTCCGGTTTCGGCTAAGCTCTGGCGCATGAAGCCGTATGTTCTGTGTCACATGGTCAGCAGCGTCGATGGGCGCATCTGGGGAAGCCGCTGGCGTCCCCGGGGCAACGTCATCCCCAACCTTTTTGAACGCCTGCACGACCAGCTTGTCGAGGAGCTGGGCGGGGCCTCGTGGCTGTGCGGCCGCGTCACCGCGCAGGAATTCGCGCGCGGCGAGGGCAAGGTCTATCCGCCCACCAAGGAGAAGCTGCCGCGCGAAAACTGGTTCGCGCTGCGCGAGGCGAAAGCGTGGGGCGTGTTCCTCGATGTGCACGGCAAGGCGGTGTGGGAGAGGAAGGATATCGGCGGCGATCCGATCCTGGTGATCCTGACCGAGCAGGTGCCCGATTCGCATCTCGCCGGCCTGCGCGGCGAGGGCATCTCCTACATCTTCGCCGGCAAGACCGAGGTCGATCTCGCCCTGGCGTTCGAGACGCTGAGCCGCGAACTCGGCATCAGGAACCTGCTGATCGAAGGCGGCGGCGGCGCCAATGGCGCCGTGCTGCGTGCGGGCTTGCTCGACGAGCTGAGCCTCGTCATCAGCCCGGCGATCGACGGCAGCACGGGCGCGCCCACTGTCTTCAATTCGGGCGACGTCGATCTCGGCCCCGCGCCGATCGAGAGCATGGTGCTGGCGAGCCACGAAGTGCTCGACGGCGGCGCGGTGTGGCTGCGCTACAAGATGAGTTAGGAGCGCGCTCCTCGCGGCGGCCCTGTTACAATCGTTACAATGCTTACAAGATTGTCCGCGCGAAGAGGACGGCCGTCCTTCCGTCGCCGGCCATCCGTTTGATATCTTGTTTGCAGTTGGCGATGATTACTCTGAGGAGAGGAGACACCGATGGCGCTCAAGATCGAGGAGATGATCGGCGGAGCGCCTGCGGTCGGGTTGCTGGCCATCGGCGCAATGGCGCTCGCTCTGATCTTCAATCAGTCAGGTGGCGCGGTTCTACCGAAGAGCATGAGCTACAGTCCTCTGCTCGCAGCCGTCCAGCTTCCTGCTCAGCCCCCTCAAGTCCTCAGCCCTTCGGTCGTGGAAATCTTGGCCCCGCCGAAGGAAGAGCTCCGGCCGAAAGTCACGCTCAACAGGGATGAGATCGGCGAGGTTCAGGCCTGGTTGCGGGCGTACGATTTTCATCCCGGCCCGGTCGATCTGGCTGCCGGCCCGCGCACCTTCGCGGCCGTGAAGGCATTCGAGGCCGCGCATCAGCTCCCCGAGACCGGCAATCTCAATCGGGCTTTGCTCGAAACCCTGCGCCGCAAGTCGGGTCTGCCGCTCAGGTAGGCTGGCCGGAGAAAATCTTGTCGAGGTGAGACGTCTCACTGGACCAGCCGCCGAGCGGCTGGTCGGACGACGTGAAGATTGGCAGCGCCGTCTCGCCGTCCAGCAACTCGATCTCGATCCTGAAATCTTCATCCTGTTCGAAGGCGTGCCAATGCTGGAAATGCAGGTAGGCGCGACGTCTGTCGCGCAGGCGGAGCACGAAGCCGGCCGAACTCGTGTGCAGGTCGCCGAAGGTCCAGAAGCACTCGACACGCTCGATGTCGCTCCGGGAGAAGCCGTGGACCTCGCCATCGAGGACATGCAGCGCGTGGCCGAGCTCATAGACTCCGTCGAAGCGGGGAGGCGCTTTTGACATCGCTCCAGTCTAGAGTTTTTCCGGCTCATTCTCTTCCCCATTCAAATGGGGAAGTGCCCTCGTCTTACGAGGGCGATGGGGTCATGCCCCCCCCCTCCGGCGCTACGCGCCACCTGGCGGCTATGGCCGATGCGGCCATAGCCGCGACCCATCTGAATGGGGAGGAAAGCGATTCAGTCCGCGGCTGCCTTGTCGAGAAAGGTGAGCGTGCCGTCCGACCGCTCGCCCTTGAGGTAGCGGAAGGTGCCGGCGCCGGTGGCGATGAGGTCGCCGGTCTGGTCGTAGATCTCCGTCTCGGCAGCGAAGGTGCTCTGGCTGGTGGAAGGCCGCCAGGCGCCGAGGATGGCGAGCACGTCGCCCTCGCGCGCCGCCTTGATGAATTGCGTGGTGAATGCCAGCGTTACGCTGAGACGCCGCGTGGTCGCGGTGTCGTTAAAAGTGCAGGCGAAGCCCGAGGCGCCGTCGAGCAGCGTCATCAGCACGCCGCCATGCAACAGCCCGTTGGCGTTGCACAGTTCGGGCCGCACTTTCAGCGTGAACTCGACGAAGCCCGGCCGCCAGTGCGTGACCTGGTGGCCGATCAGCCCGATGAAGCCGCCGAACTCATAGGGAGCGACCGGCCGCCCGTCGGCCGGTCGTTGGATAGCCATGATCGAAAAGGATCTATGAGGAAATGGCGCGCCTTAGCGGCGCGCCAACGCCGAGATCGGCGCCCGGTGGCCGTTGGTGGTGCCGTTGGTCGCCGGACGGACGGCGGCGGCCGGCGCCTGCGTCACGGCCGGCTGGGCGGCCATGCCGGTGCGGATGTCGCGCGCGATCTTGACCAGGCGCGGGCCCCAGTCGGCTTCGAGACGGTCGCGGCTGATCTGGTAGATCGGCGCCGAGGCGTTGATCGCGTAGGCGGCGGTGCCGTCCGAGTTGCGCAGCGGCGCGCCGACGCCGCACAGCTCCGGCAGCCACTCGCCCCAGGTCACGCAGAAGCCGTGATCGGTCAGTTCCTTGAACGAGCGCTCGAGGCCAGTCTTCACTTTCGACCAGTCGTCGCGCCAGCGGCGGCGGATGGCGTCGATCTGCTTGTTGCGATCGGCGTCGGGCAGCGAGAACAGGTAGGCGCGGCCGATCGCAGTGCTGGCCATCGGCACGCGGGTGCCGACGTCATGGGTGATCGCCACGACCGACGGGCCACGGCAGGCTTCGAGATAGATCATCGAATGGCGGTCGCGGCCGCCCAGCGCGGTCGAGGCGTTGAGCGCGTGGGCGATCTGCTCGAGCGGCGCGCGGCTGGCACGGCGGACGTCCATGCTGGAGATCGCGGCATAGCCCAGAGCGAGCACCGAGGCGCCAAGCTCGTATTTGCGGAAGCGGCGAATGTAGTTGAGGTATCCGAGTTCGGTCAGCGTATGCGTGAGACGCGCGACGGTCGGCTTCGGCAGGCCGGTGCGATGGGCGATCTCCTGATTGCCCAGCATGCCTTCGCCGGCATGGAAGGCGCGGAGGATGTCGAGGCCGCGGGCGAGCGCCGTGACGAACTGACGATCCTTGCCGCTCGTCGCCTCCGCGAGGCCCTGCTCTACGGAACTCTGAAAAGCCGCGGTTCGCGTGACGAGATGGCTGACGTTGCCCATGGCGTTCTCTCCTATGAATGGCCGTTTATTTTTCGAGACGGCGAAAACTGCCATCGGTATGCGCCTGCCGCAATGCGCGGCGTGGGGTTTTGACCTGCGAACGTGCAATGCCGCCATGTCACAGGTGCGTGATTCGCTATCCACAGTTGTGTAAGCCCGATTTGGCGCACGGAATCGGTCATTTTCGCCAACAATAGGTGACGCGGCGGGCACCTTTCGGTAGGACGGTGGCCATTCGCCCAGCTCCTACGCAGGCAGACCGAGAGGCAAAATTGGCCAAAGAACCCACCGTGCCTAAGGACATCGCGGCGCTGTCGTTCGAGGACGCGCTGAAGGAGCTGGAAGCCATCGTCCAGCAGCTCGAGCGCGGTCAGGTGAAGCTCGACGAGGCGATTTCGGCCTACGAACGCGGCGCGTCGCTGAAGCGCCACTGCGAGCAGAAGCTTGCCGAGGCCAAGATGAAGGTGGAGAAGATCGTCTTCTCCGCCGACGGTTCGGTCAGCAGCCAGCCCGCCGATCTCGGCTGATCCAGCCACTCATGCCGCTGTCGTCGCACCGCCAGTTCGATCAGGCGTTGGCCTTCGCCGCCCAGTCGGTCGAACGCACCATGGACCGCCTGCTGCCGAGCGGCGACGAAGGCGAGGCGCGTCTCTTCGAAGCCATGCGCTACTCGAGTCTGGCCGGCGGCAAGCGGCTGCGTGCCTTTTTCGTGCTGGCAGGCGCCACGCTGTTCAAGGTCGCGACGGTGTCGGCGCTGCGGACCGCCAGCGCCATTGAATTCGTCCATGCCTATTCGCTGATCCACGACGATCTGCCGTCGATGGACGACGACGATCTCCGCCGCGGCAAACCCTCCTGCCACAAGCAATTCGACGAGGCGACGGCCATCCTGGCCGGCGACGCGCTGCAGGCGCTGGCCTTCGAGGTGCTGGCGCATGATGAGACCCATGGCGATCCGGCAGTGCGTACAGCGCTGGTTGCCGAGCTCGCGCGCGCCTCGGGCGCACACGGCATGGTGGGAGGACAGATGCTCGACCTGCTGGCAGAGACGGAAACAGGCGAGCGCTCGATCGGCGCCATCACGCGGCTACAGCGGCTCAAGACAGGCGCGCTGATCTCGTTCTCCTGTACGGCCGGCGCCATCCTCGGAAAAGCCAGCGAGCATCCGCGCATGGCGCTGTCCGCTTACGCCCACGATCTCGGCCTTGCTTTCCAGATCGCCGACGACCTGCTCGATGTCGAAGGCAATGTCGTGGAACTCGGCAAGACGCCGGGCAAGGACGTCGCGGCCGGCAAGGCCACCTTCGTGTCGATCCTGGGCGTGGAGCGGGCCCGTGCCCAGGCCGGCCTGCTGGCGCGACAGGCTGCCGCGCACCTCGACTCGTTCGGAGAGGCGGCGGATTTGCTAAGGCAGGCAGCGAATTTCGTCGTTGCCCGGCGCACATGAGAAGCGGCATGTGCGGCCGAGCAGGAGTATGATGTTTCCATGACCGGCCAGAGCCTGACGCCGCTGCTCGATACCGTGGACGTGCCCGCCGATATCCGCCGGCTGCGCGCCGACCAGCTGCGCCAGCTCGCCGACGAGCTGCGCCAGGAGACGATCTCGGCCGTGTCGGTCACCGGCGGCCATCTCGGCGCCGGCCTCGGCGTCGTCGAACTCACGGTGGCGCTGCATTACGTGTTCGACACGCCCAAGGACCGGCTGATCTGGGACGTCGGCCACCAGGCCTATCCGCACAAGATCGTCACCGGCCGCCGCAGCCGCATCCGCACGCTGCGCCAGGAAGGCGGGCTCTCGGGCTTCACCCGCCGCGCCGAGAGCGAGTACGACCCGTTTGGCGCCGCCCATTCCTCGACCTCGATCTCGGCCGGCCTCGGCATGGCGGTGGCGCGCGACCTCGCCGGCGGCAACAACAATGTCATCGCCGTGATCGGCGACGGCGCCATGAGCGCCGGCATGGCCTACGAGGCCATGAACAACGCGGGCGCGCTCAGGTCGCGGCTGATCGTGGTGCTGAACGACAACGACATGTCGATCGCGCCGCCGGTCGGCGCCATGTCCGGTCACCTGTCGCGGCTGCTCTCGGGCCGGCCCTATGTGACGCTGCGCAATCTCGGCCGCACCTTCGCCGAATCGCTGCCCAAGCCGCTCGAGATGGCGGCGCGCCGCGCCGAGGAATTCGCGCGCGGCTTCGTGGCCGGCGGCACCCTGTTCGATGAACTCGGCTTCTACTATGTCGGGCCCGTCGACGGACACAATCTCGACCACCTGCTGCCGGTGCTGAAGAACGCCCGCGACAGCGATCTCGACAAACCGATCCTGGTCCATGTCGTCACCAAGAAGGGCAAAGGCTATCCGCCGGCCGAGGCGAGCGACGACAAGTACCACGGCGTCGTGAAGTTCGACGTCGTGACCGGCAAGCAGTCCAAGCCTGTCGCCAACGCGCCGCAATACACGGCCGTCTTTGCCAAGGCGCTGATCGCCGAGGCCGAGGCCGACAAGAAGATCGTGGCGATCACCGCGGCGATGCCGTCGGGCACCGGCCTCGACAAGTTCGCCGAGCGCTTCCCCGACCGCCATTTCGACGTCGGCATCGCAGAGCAGCACGGCGTCACCTTCGCCGCCGGTCTCGCCTGCGAGGGTTTCAAGCCGTTCGCGGCGATCTACTCGACCTTCTTGCAGCGCGGCTATGACCAGGTCGTACACGACGTCGCCATCCAGAATCTGCCGGTGCGTTTCGCCATCGACCGCGCCGGCTTGGTCGGCGCCGACGGCGCCACGCATGCCGGCTCGTTCGATGTCGCCTACCTTGGTTGTTTGCCGAATTTCGTCGTCATGGCGGCGGCCGACGAGCTCGAGCTGATGCATATGGTGGCGACCGCCGCCCAGATCGACGATCGTCCCTCGGCCTTCCGCTATCCGCGCGGCGAGGGTGTCGGCATCGAGTTGCCGGTGCGCGGCACGCCATTGGAGATCGGCAAGGGGCGCATCCTGCGCGAAGGCACCAAGATCGCGCTGCTGAGTTTCGGCACGCGCCTCGGCGAATGCCTTGTCGCGGCCGAGGATCTCGCTGCCAAGGGGCTGAGCGCCACGGTGGCCGACGCCCGCTTCGCGAAGCCCCTCGACACCGACCTCATCAAGCGCCTCGCACGCGAGCACGAGGTGCTGATCACCATCGAAGAGGGATCGGTCGGCGGCTTCGCCAGCCAGGTGCTGCAATATCTCGCGAGCAACGGCCTGCTCGATCACGGCCTCAAAGTCCGGCCGATGATCCTGCCCGACCGCTTCATCGACCACGCCGCACCCGCCAAGCAATACGAACAGGCCGGCCTCAATGCGCCCGCGATCGTGGCCACCGCCATCGCCGCGCTCGGCCAACAGACCGAGCGGGCGCGGGGTTAGTGTTATCTACTTGGGCTGCGGAATGATGCGCAGGTAGGGCTTCGGGGCCTTCCAGCCGTTGGGGTACTTGGCCTTGGCCTGCTCGTCGGAGACGGCCGGAACGATGATCACGTCCTCGCCGTTCTTCCAGTTCACCGGCGTCGCCACCTGGTGCTTGGCCGTGAGCTGGCAGCTTTCGAGGATGCGCAGCACCTCGTCGAAGTTGCGGCCGGTGCTCATCGGATAGGTGAGCATCGCCTTGATCTTCTTGTCCGGGCCGACGACGAACACCGAACGGACCGTGGCGTTGTCGGCGGCGGTGCGGCCTTCCGACGTCGTGCCGGCGCCTTCGGGCAGCATGTCGTAGGCAGTGGCGACCTTGAGTTCGGGATCGCCGATCATCGGATAGGTGACGGCGTGTCCCTGGGTCTCCTCGATGTCCTTGGCCCACTTGGAGTGGTTGGCCACCGGATCGACGCTTAAGCCAATGATCTTGGTGTTGCGCTTGTCGAACTCGGGCTTGAGGCCCGCCATATAGCCGAGCTCGGTCGTACAGACCGGCGTGAAATCCTTCGGGTGAGAGAACAGGATCGCCCAGCCGTCGCCGATCCACTTGTGGAACTCGATCGGGCCCTGGGTCGTCTCGGCCTTGAAATCAGGCGCTGTGGAGTTGATGCGAAGCGTCATGGTGATGGTCCTCCTCTTTCGGGGCGTAACTCAAACCTTCCGGCCGGGCCGGTCAAGCCTTTGCGGGAATCCAACTCAAAAGGCCTATTCCACCATCGACTTCTACCGTGGTGCCAACGACGTAACGACCAAATCTTTCCGACAGAATGGCGACGGCGACCTGGGCGATATCGTCGGGAGTCCCTGCACGGCCAAGGGGGATTTGCGCCACCAAGGCATTGAGATTGTCGGCGACGAAGCCTCCGCCGGGGATGGCGCCTGGGGCGATTGCATTCACCCTGATTCCGTCGGGCGCCAGCACGCGGGCCAGTTCCTTCATCACCATCGTCATGCCGGCCTTCGAGGCGCTGTAGTGGGGGAGGTTGCGGGCCGTGTCGCGATGCTGCGAGGTGATCAGCAGCATGCGGCCCTTGATCCTGTTGTCGCGCATGTGGCGGCCGACCTCGCGGGCGAGGAAGAAGCCGGAGCGCAGGTTGATATCGATCATGGCGTCCCAAGTCTCCTCGCTCAACGACAAGGGCGTGTCGACTTCGAGACGGCGCGGGCTCGCGGCTTGGACGAACCGCGAGATGGTGCCGAGTTTCTTCACCGCTTCATCGTGGTGGTTCTTCCAGCCGTCGCGCTTGGACAAATCGGCGGCGAGGAAATCGACGCCGTCGCCGGTCGGTGGCGCGGTGATGTCGCTCCCCAGGACGGTCGCGCCTTCGGCGAGAAGGGCATTTGCGATGCCGCGGCCGATGCCGCCGGCGCAGCCGGTGATCAGGGCGCGTTCGCCTTCAAGAAGTTTCATGCTCATGGTCGCCATGCTAGCAGGGGAACCATGGCGGCCAAGAC
>JBQTJT010000135.1:0-1568 GCA_052386855.1 Reyranella sp. | reverse complement strand
CCGGCGCCCGTCCGCACCCGACGCGGCTCGTGCAATCCGCGGCGATGGCGTCCGTCGCGCCGCCCAGGCCTGCCTATCGGCCTCACCTTCCAGCCAATGTCGTCGGTGCCGGCCTGCTGTCCGATGCCCAGCTCGAGAGCGTCATCTATGCCGGGGAGGCGCACAGCGGCCATCTCGCCGGATCGTGGGTGGTCGACGAGACCTTCGACGTCGTCTGGGTCGCCCCCGACGATGCACCGAACGCCGTGCGCTTTCGGCGTGGCTGGATGCTGGGCGACGGTACCGGCGCCGGCAAGGGCCGCCAGGTCGCCGGTATCTTCCTCGACAACTGGCTGAAGGGCCGGCGTCGGGCGGTGTGGATCTCGAAGTCCGACAAGCTGATCGAGGATGCCCAGCGTGACTGGTCGGCGCTGGGCATGGAGCGGCTGCTGGTGACACCGCTCGCCCGCTTCCGCCAGGGCACTCCGATCCGGCTCGAGCAGGGCATCCTTTTTGCCACCTACGCCACGCTACGCACCGACGCGCGCGAGGAAAGGGTTTCGCGGGTGCGGCAGATCGTCGATTGGCTGGGACCGGACTTCGACGGAGTGATCGTGTTCGACGAGAGCCATGCCATGGCCAATGCCGCCGGCGGCCCAAGGAGTAATAGGGGGGAACGCGGCGACCAGGCGCCGTCGCAGCAGGGCCGCGCGGGGTTGCGGCTGCAGCACGCGCTGCCCAATGCCCGCGTCGTCTATGTCTCCGCCACGGGCGCCACGACCGTGCACAACCTTGCCTACGCCCAGCGGCTCGGACTGTGGGGCGGCGAGGACTTCCCCTTCGCCACGCGTGCCGAGTTTGTGGCTGCGATCGAGGCCGGCGGCGTCGCCGCCATGGAGGTGCTCGCCCGCGATCTGAAGTCTCTTGGCCTCTATGCAGCCCGGTCGCTGTCCTACGAGGGCGTCGCGTACGAGCTGGTCGAGCACGCACTCACGCACGAGCAGGTCCGCATCTACGACGCCTATGCCGGCGCCTTCCAGGTCATCCATAACAATCTCGACGCCGCGCTGCAGGCCGCCAACGTCACCGGCGAGCGCGGGACGCTCAATGCCCAGGCGAAGTCGGCGGCCCGGTCGGCCTTCGAGTCGGCCAAGCAGCGCTTCTTCTCTCACCTCATCACTTCGATGAAGACGCCGACCCTGATCGCGGCGATCGAGCGTGACCTTTTAGCCGGCCATGCCGCCGTCATCCAGATTGTCTCCACCGGCGAGGCCCTGATGGAGCGCCGGCTGGCCGACATCCCGGCCGAGGAATGGGGCGACGTCCAGGTCGACATCACCCCGCGCGAGTACGTGCTCGACTACCTGGCGCACAGTTTCCCGACCCAGCTCTTCGAGCCCTTCACCGATGGCGAGGGCAACCTCTCCTCGCGGCCGGTCTATCGCGACGGCCAGCCCGTGCAGTGCCGGGATGCCGTCGAGCGCCGCGATCGCCTGATCGAGCGGCTGGCCTCGCTCGCGCCGGTCCAGGGCGCCCTCGACCAGATCGTGCAGCGCTTCGGCACCGACCTGGTCGCCGAGGTCACCGGC
>JBQTJT010000134.1:0-4131 GCA_052386855.1 Reyranella sp. | reverse complement strand
CCGTCTTCCAGGAGTACCCGACCATGGCCGCCGCCCATCCCAACAGCTTCAAGGCCCGCAAGACGCTGAAGGTCGGCGCCAAGACCTATACCTATTTCAGCCTCAAGGCGGTCGAGAAGGAGGTCGGTGACCTCAGTCGCCTGCCCTTCTCGCTGCGCGTCCTGCTCGAGAATCTCGTGCGCCATGAGGACGGCACCACCGTCAAGAAGGGCGACATCGCCGCCTTCTCCGACTGGCTGAAGAACGGCGGCAAGTCGGTCAAGGAGATCAACTTCCGGCCCGCGCGCGTGCTGATGCAGGATTTCACCGGCGTGCCGGCGGTGGTCGACCTCGCCGCCATGCGCGACGCCATGGGCAAGCTGGGCGGCGACGCCAAGAAGATCAATCCGCTGGTGCCGGTCGACCTCGTGATCGACCATTCGGTGATCGTCGACAATTTCGGCAATAACGCCGCCTTCGGCGCCAACGTGAAGCTCGAGTACGAGCGCAATCTGGAGCGCTACCAGTTCCTGCGCTGGGGTGCGATGGCGTTCGACAATTTCCGCGTCGTGCCGCCGGGCACCGGCATCTGCCACCAGGTCAACCTGGAATACCTGGCGCAGGTCGTGTGGACCAAGAAGGAAGGCAAGGAGACGGTCGCCTATCCCGACACGCTGGTCGGCACCGACAGCCACACCACGATGGTGAACGGCCTCTCGGTCCTCGGTTGGGGCGTCGGCGGCATCGAGGCAGAGGCCGCCATGCTGGGCCAGGCGCAGCCGATGGTGATCCCCGACGTCGTGGGCTTCAAGCTGACCGGCAAGCTGCCCGAGGGGGCGACAGCGACCGATCTCGTGCTCACCGTCACGCAGATGCTGCGCAAGAAGGGCGTGGTCAGCAAGTTCGTGGAGTTCTACGGCGAGGGCCTCGACGAGATGCCGCTCGCCAACCGCGCCACCATCGCCAACATGGCGCCGGAATATGGCGCGACCTGCGGCTTCTTCCCGGTCGACGGCATCACCCTGGGCTATCTCAAGACCACCAACCGCGGCGCCGCGGCCAAGCTCACCGAGGCCTATGCCAAGAAGCAGGGCCTGTGGCGCAACAAGAAGGCGGTCGACCCGATCTTCACCGACACGCTCTCGCTCGATCTCGGCGACGTCGTGCCGAGCATGGCCGGGCCGAAGCGTCCGCAGGATCGCGTGCCGCTGTCGGAGGCGGCGCATCAGTTCGTCGCCAACATGGAGAAGGAGTTCGACCGCAAGGATACCGGCAAGCGCGTCGCGTGCGAGGGCACCAACTACGACCTCGGCCATGGCGACGTGGTGATCGCGGCCATCACCTCCTGCACCAACACGTCCAATCCCTATGTCATGCTGGGTGCCGGCCTGATCGCGCGCAACGCGGTGAAGCATGGGCTCAAGGTCAAGCCATGGGTGAAGACCTCGCTGGCGCCGGGCTCGCAGGTCGTGACCGAGTATCTCGAGGCCTCGGGCCTGCAGAAGGACCTCAACAAGATCGGCTACAACCTGGTGGGCTACGGCTGCACTTCCTGTATCGGCAACTCCGGCCCCCTGCCCGATCCCGTCACCAAGGCGATTGGCGACGGCGACCTCGTGGTCTGCTCGGTGCTGTCGGGCAACCGCAACTTCGAGGGCCGCGTCAATCCGCTGACCCGCGCCAACTACCTCGCTTCGCCGATGCTGGTGGTGATCTACGCGCTGGCCGGCTCGATGAAGATCGACATCACCAAGGATCCGATCGGCGTCGGCAAGGGCGGCAAGCCGGTCTATCTGAAGGACCTCTGGCCATCGAACATGGAAGTGTCGAAGGCCGTCGACAAGTTCGTCACCACCAAGGCGTTCAGGAAGCGCTACGCCGACGTCTTCAAGGGCGACCGCTTCTGGCGCAGCATCAAGACCAAGCCCAGCCTGACCTACGCCTGGGACGACAAGTCGACCTATGTGCGCAACCCGCCGTACTTCGACGGCATGGGCAAGACGCCCGGATCGATCACCAACATCACCGGCGCGCGTCCGCTCGGCCAGTTCGGCGATTCGATCACGACCGACCACATCTCGCCCGCCGGCTCGATCCGCAAGGACAGCCCGGCCGGCGCCTATCTGCAGGAAGAGGGCGTGGTGCCGAAGGACTTCAACCAGTACGGCACGCGCCGCGGCAATCACGAGGTGATGATGCGCGGCACCTTCGCCAACATCCGCCTCAAGAACGAGATGGTGCCGGGCGTCGAGGGCGGCTTCACCCACCATTGGCAGTCGGACCAAGCCGAGCCGATCTACGACGTGGCGATGCGCTACCGCAAGGAGCACACGCCGCAGATCCTGATCGCCGGCAAGGAATACGGTACCGGCAGTTCGCGCGACTGGGCCGCCAAGGGCGTCAACCTGCTCGGCGTGAAGGCCGTGGTATGCGAGACGTTCGAGCGCATCCACCGTTCCAACCTGGTCGGCATGGGCGTGCTGCCGCTGCAGTTCAAGGACGGCATGACGCGCAAGACGCTGAACCTCGTGGGCACCGAAAGCTTCGACGTCGGCGGCATCGACGGCGGGCTGAAAGTCGGCATGGACGTGCCGCTCACCATCCATCGCCGCGACGGCACCAGCGAGAAGATCGTCCTCACCTGCCGCATCGATACCGCCGAGGAAGTCGAGTACTTCAAGAACGGCGGCGTGCTGCACTACGTGCTGCGCAACCTGGCACAGGCGGCCTGAAGCGACTGCCATGGCGACGGGGCTCCCCGGGCATGCCGTCGCCATGGCCCGCAACAACATCTGGGCGAACCATCGTCTGCTGACGGCCTGCAAGGCATTGTCTGCAGACGAGTTCGCCGCGCCACGCACGAGCTTTTTCCCCTCGCTGCGCGCCACGCTGAACCACGTCCTCTGGGTCGACGTCTACTACATCGACGCGTTGCGTCGCGATCCCACGGTGCTCGAGCGCTATCACGACCCGATCCCCGATTTCTCGGACGCAGCGTCCCTCTATGATGCGCAGATCGCCAGCGATCGGCGGCTGCTCTCCTTCTGCGAACGGCAGACCGAGGCGTCGCTGGCCGAGGGTCTGGTCCTGCCGCGGCCCAACCGCACGCCGCCGCCATCGAGTGTGATCTCGATCCTCGAACATCTCTTCCAACACCAGACGCATCATCGCGGGCAGGCCCATGCCATGCTGGCCGGCACGAACGTGAAGCCGCCGCAGCTCGACGAGTTCTTTCTCGCCGGTGAGCAGCACCTGCGACGTGACGAGTTGCTGGCGCTGGGCCTAGAGCCGAGCTGATGCGTCCACGCTCTTCCTTCGCCGGCGCCGCGATCGAGGTGAGCGACCTCGCCCGCTCGGTGGCGTTCCACCGGCTGTGGTTGCCGATGCTGGGCTTCCATCGCGTCTGGGCGAGTCCCGACCGCGTGATGTGGTCGCGCGGCTACGACCATTTCGTCATGCGCCAGGCCAAGGACGGCGTTTCCTACGGGCCGGGCGCGCTGTGGCTTGCCGTGTCGGCCGAGAGCCGCGCCCAGGTCGACCAGGTGTTCGCCGAACTGCGCGACGCGGGCGCGGAGATCATCCAGCGCCCGCAGGAACTCGATTACCTGGCGCCGGGCTACTACTCGGTCGGCTTTCGCGATCCCGACGGTGTACCGATCGAGGTCATGCACCGCTGGGACGACCTGCCCGATATCGCCGATGCCGAGCAGGTGCGCGTGCCCGGCCACGGCGTCAGCCTGGGTGGCTACTTCTTCAAGCCGCAGGCCGGCCAGCCGCCCTATCCCGCGCTGATCCTGCTGCACGGATTTGCCGGCCACGCCCACAACATGGTCGGACTGGCGCGCGCCGCCGCGGCCAACGGCTATGCCGCCCTGGCACTGTCGCTGCGTGGCTGGCTGGGCTCGGAGGGCGAGAACGACCAGGGACTGCGCCAACCGCTCGACGTGCTGGCCGCGATCGACTGGCTGGCCAAGCGGCCGCTTGTCGATCGCGATCGTATCGGCCTGGTCGGGGCCTCGATGGGCGGCCAGGTGGCGCTGCTCGCCGCCGCCCACAAGCCGCCGATCAAGGCTGTCGCCTCGTTCTTCGCGCCGACCGATCTCGCGCGCTGGCGCGAGGCCAATCCCTTCATGCGCGACTATCTCGACGATC
>JBQTJT010000133.1:0-10618 GCA_052386855.1 Reyranella sp. | reverse complement strand
ATCAACCGGATCGCGTCACACCGCTCGACGCGACCGGCTGGCAGGGGCTAGCCCCTGCCACAAAACCAAACCGAGCGGACACTTCCCTCGCTACATAGACCGGACAATTTAACTTGCTACCAACACTACACTATTGCTGACACTGCCAGCACCCGAACCGCCCAAACCAGCCTCCCGCGACGGCCCATCGCCGTGCTATAAGTCCCCCGGGGAAGGGCTAAGCGGGGAAGTCCCCGTTCTGGGTGTCTCTTGGGTGACGCCTGTACAACGCAACGCGTAGCGCCGGCTTGGGCGATCGCCTGGCTGGCCTGCTTGGTCTTTGCCCTCTCCACGACGCACGTCCTGGCGCAGTCGGGTCCCGACGATGCGGTGTGGAGCATCGCCAAGGATTCGACCAACGACAAGCTGATCGAGTCCTTCATCGCCGCCTATCCGAACAGCCGGCACGTCGAGGCAGCGAAGGCCCGGCTCGCCGTGCTGCGCAAGGACGCGAGGTCACCCGCGGCACCCACTGCACCCGCCATGCCCGCCGCGCCTGCGACCCCCGGTGCTCCGCCCCCCGCCTCGACCGCAGCATCGACGCAGGTCACCGCGATGCTGAACCAGATCGAGGGCGGCTTCATCCTGCACGAGGCGATGGAAGGCCCGATGTTCGCCCGCTGCACCCGGGCCGAGACGTCGATCCGTTCCGCTACCACCGAAGTGGCGCGCATCGGGGCCGAGACCGGCCGGCTGGCCGACCAGGCCAGGGCGTACCGCGACCGCCAGGGTCCGGGTACAGCCGCGACGGCCAAGGCGCTCGGCGATCTCGCCCAGGCGGCGGCCACCATCGCGCAGGCGCGCCAAGGCGCGGCGGTCGCCAAGCAGGCGGCCTGCGAGCGCAGCGCGGCCGTCATGCAGGATCCGCACGGTATTGCCACGACGGGCCACCTCGCCGAGGCCGATAAAAGCCGCACACTGGCCGAGCAGCAGATCGCACTGTCGAAGGCGGCGTTGCAGAGGATTGAGGCGAGCTACGCCGCATCGCCTGCTCCTGCCGGATCGACGAACCCACCCGAGTTTGCCGCGCAACTCGACGCGCTGTGCACCGAGCTCGCGACACTGCAGGACGCCGCCGACACGGCCCGCCGCGAGACTGCCGAGGTTCGGGTCTACTTCGAGCCCTTGGCGATGACCGACCGCCACATCGGGCAACTGAGCGATCCTGCGCTGCTCGCTCATCCAGACATCAGACCACATGCGGCGCGCGTGCGCGCGATCTCCGAGCGCTATGCCAAACTGGACAAGCGCCGGAGCTGCTCACCCGAAACCGACCGGGCAATCACGGCTCTCGACGCTGCGCTTCCAGCGGCCCTGCAGAAATGCTGGCAGGTACAGGCCACGGCGACCCTGGGACTGCCCGGTTCGGCGGCGCGCGCGAGCGCGCAGCTCGCGACGATGCGGCGCCAGGCCGACGAGACCTCCCGCCTTTCCACCGAGGCGGCAGGCTGCGTGACCACGGCGCGCAACGCCACGACGGCACCGAGGCGTACCTCGCCATGAATCGTGCGAAAGCGCGCTTCGTCATCGTCGTCGCGGCCATGGCCGTGATGGCCGACACCGTCGCGGTGGCCCAGGGACGCGGCCCGGCCGATTCGGTCGCTGCGGCCTGCGAGGCACTCCGCGCCGCCAAGACTCCAAGCCAAGTCGACGACATCGTCTCGCGTCACACCGCGGCCTGGCGCAAGGAAGCCCAGGACGCCGACGACTCGATTGTCGCATTGCAGGATGAGCGTTTCGTGCCCCTCGGGCGGACCGCCGCCGAGCTGGCGAACGCCGAGGCCGAGGTCGCCAAGGCGGAGGCCGACTGGAAGAAGGCAACGGGCGATGACGCGAAGAGGCTGGAGGTCCGTCTCAGCGTCGTGAAATTCAACCGCGATGCCGTCAAGCGGACCCACGAGAGGGCGACGGCGGAGTGGAACCGGCAAAAGGCAATCGCCGAGGCCGCCAATGCCAAGGCGGCGGGCGTATTGGCGTGCCGCCGAGAATGGATAATACGGGGAGACGAGAGCGGCGGGCCCTATCTGGCGCGACTCGACGCGATCCTGGCCAAGGTGGGGGCCGACATCGCGCGCATGGAGAGCCTCGTCGCACAGGCGCGCGCGCTTTGCCTCAGGGCGCGGACGGATATTCCCGAGACGACGAAGAATGCCCGACAACTGGTAGCGGCGATCGACAAGCTGACGACCGAGGCGGGCATGCAGCGAATGCAGTCCGGCCCGACGGCGGCGACAGGCGTGCAAAACGCCGGCAACGCCGCGGCAGCGATCGCAGAACTGCGCAAGCATGCCGCCGAGGCCGCGCAATCGGCCTGCAAGGCAAACGAGGCTGTGCAGGCCGCGCCGCGCGGCGACCGCGCCGCCGTGGACCTCGCGGAAGCGAAGCGCCAGCAAACCGCGGTGGAGCAGGACGTCGTGCAGGCCGCCGCCAAGCTCAAGGAAATCCAGGCGGCAATCGCGGCGCAGCAGACGCCGGTGGACGGCGGTTTCGTCGGCAGGCTCCGCGCGTTGCAGGCGCAAGCCCCCCGCGTGATGACCTTCGATCCGCTCAGGCAGCCAATGTCGGACTACGACACGTTCAGCAAGGCCAAGGCCGGCGCCTCGAACGCACTGTCGGAATACGAGGGGGCCTGGGGGGACGCTGGGACCGACGCCGAAAAGGGCGCCGCAAAGCTGAGAGAGGGGCGCTACACCGAATTCGCGAACCGCTACCGGGAGGCGATCGGCGGCGCGGATTGCTTGAGCGAAGTGATGGTCGCGGTGCCCGCCATGCTGCGCCAGCTCGGCGCCATCGAGGAAGCGTTGAAGAATGCCGAGACCGGGGTGATCGCCTCGGGCACCGACGTCGACCAGCAGGGCGACCTTCAGAAGATACTCGCCACCGCGCAGGCGGACGCGGCCAGTATCGCGATGGAGGTGACGAATGCCGTGCGCTGCGCCGGCGCGGCGCAGACCGCGATGCCCTCGCCGCCCTCCGGCGCGCCGACGGCGCCCGCCTCCCCCCAGCCATCGCCGCCACCAGGCGCCAGCGCGCTGCCGCCGGCACAGGATTTCGGCGACAAGAACGCCGACTTCACTGGCCGCTGGGTCGACCACCACGACCAGTTCTGGACCTTCACCATCAGCAACGGCAAGACCGCCCGCTTTGCCATCGCGGCACAGTCGGTCCATCGCGGCTCGGCCAACTTCGACAACAAATGGAGCGGCGCGTGCGCGCGGACCGAGGTCAACAAGGCGGTCTGCTCGGGCACCGGCACCTACGAGGATGATCTCAGGGTGATGTCGTTCGCGGTGAGGGTCGTGATGTATGTCCACGACGGCGGGATACTCAACTACAACGCCGAGTATACCAGCGTTGCCCTGGTCCGCATGAAGATCCCCGGCCAGAAGCCTACTCCGGGCGGCATTTCGACCGACATCAAACCCAGGCAGAGCCTGAAGAAGGGCTGAGCCCGCACCTCGATGAGGGACACATGAATCGCCTGTCCTGCCGCACGATCCTGAGGCTTGCCGGCGCTTGCACAGCGTTGACGGCCCTCGCCGTCGGCCCGTCGGCCGCGCAGACGACGCCTGCGGCTGATCCGCCGGCATGTGCCGAAATCCTCAAGGCCAAGACGGCGGACGAGGCGTACGCGGTATACCAGCCTAACCTCGACAGGCTCGAGGCAGAAGGCCTCGCCCTGAGGAAGGCGCAGGAAGGCCTGGAAGCGAGCACCGGCGCAGCGCTCAAATCCGTGACCAGCGCGAAAAAGGAACTTGGCACCGCCAGCGGCGAATTGGCCAAACTGACGAACGAGGCCACGGCCTACAGCGTCCCCTGGCTGAAGGAGGAGCTCAGGAAGGCCAAAAAGGAGCTCGATGAACTGCAGTCCACGAACAAGGTCCAGGCGACGGAGCGCGTGAAGAACCTCGAGCAGCGCCTCAGTGCCACGATCGATTCTGAAAGGCTGGTGCGCCGGGGAATCGGGGAGCTGGAGCGCACGGTACTGAAGGCCCAGGAGGATCACAAAAACGCACAGCAGCGGGAACAACAAGGCCGCGCAGAAGTGGAAAAGGCGAGCGCAAGGATCTTTCGCCTGGCCGCCTGCCAAGCCACGCGCATCGCCCAACTCAATCCCGAGACCGCGAAGGACCTGCAGAGGATGGAGGCGGCCATGGCGAACATCGAACGGGCTCTCGCCGAGATCGAGAAGATCGTCCGCCGGGCTCCCTCGGTTTGTCCGCCGGCGCAGGCGGCAATCCCCGCCATGAAGAAAAACGCCATCGAGCTTACGGCGGCACTCAGACAGCTGACGGCCGACGCCAACGCCGGGGCGCTGACGCCGTCACCGGCCATCCCCAAGGATGCGGCGGCGGCCCGGCAACGCACCAGGGATGCGGCAGCGAAAGTATCGAGCCTGCGCAAGCACGCCGAGGAGACGGCGCAATCGACCTGCTCGGCGAGCCAGAGCGTGATGGCAGCCCCCCGCGATCCCCTTGCAGCGACCAACCTCGCCGAAGTGCTGAAACTCCGGCTGCTTACCGAGCGTGACGTCGAACTCGCGGCCGCTGCGCTGAACGAGATCCGCGCCGCCTATGCCACCACGGGGACGGCCGGCGCGCCGTCGGCCGCCGTGGCGCCTGGAAGCCTTGCCACCCAACTCGACGCGCTTCGCCAGCGCAGCAGGACCGAACTGGGTGCCGAGGCGCGGGTCAAGAGCATGACGGACCTTCATGCGTTCCTCAGGGATGCCGACGCCGCTCACCGCGCACTGAACAAGTTCGTGGAGGATTTCGGCAAGATCAGGAAGGAGATCGAAGGGAGCGATAGCGGAAGAAAAGGCTGGGCGTGGCAGATATATGGTCCTCGCTTCTTGGCGGCCGCCCAACGGAAAAAAGCCTCGGAGGAAGCGATGGCGTGCGCGGTCACGCTGCAGGCCGACCTCGAGGCCGCCGCCAAGGAAATGGAGGCCACCTCGACGGCGCTGACGGCTGCCGAGGGCGCCGTCGCCTCGGCCGAGAAGAAGGCGATTGCCGCCGACCCGCGCGCCGAGATCGAGCTGACCTTCGCCGCCGCCCGCGATGAGGCCGACACCGTCGCGGTGGAAGCGGTCAAGGCCGTGAAGTGCGCGGTCGAGGCCGAGAATGCAGTGAAGACGGCGGCGCCGGCAGCGCCGACGGTCGCGCCACCGACAGGCCGTGGAGTGAAATGCACCTACGTCATGAGCTGGACGGCCAGCCCCCAGCCGGTGCAGTACGAGATCGTCGACTACGGTGGAGGCGATTGCCCCAGCATCACGAATTCGTTCCCCACCGCCGCCAGCGTTGTCAGCGGGCCGCCGCCGGCGGGCTCGCCATGGGTCGGACGATGGGCCGGGCGCTCGACGTGGCATATCTACGGTGTCGGCAACACCTTCGTGATCGACGTTCCCTGGGGGAAGGTCTCGCCGTTCGGCACCACCTGGGTGGCGGTCTGCCAGACCACCGGCGCCAACACCGCGACGTGCAAGGGTGGCGGAGAGTTCGACGGCACCGACAGGGTTACCTCGTTCACCGTCGCCGTCGAGCTGACGCTCAACGGCAACACCATCAACTACCGCTACCAGTATCCCTACGCCAAGATCGGGATGAAGGACCCCGGTCGCCCGGTGTCGGGAAGCGAGATCCGCACGGGCGGCACCGGATCCGGCATGGCCAACCGGCAGAACTGACCTGCCGAAGCCGCCGGTGACGCATCAGCGGCACACGAAACGTGCCGCGGAAATGCGGCGACATGGCCCCGATTCTCGGACTTGTCCCGGCTCACTGTCCTGGGGCGGAGAGACCTTGCCGGACGCGGCAAGAGACGTGACCGGAGTCCGCCCTATGAATTCCCGGTCTAGACCAGCCGATAGCCGACCCCGGGCTCGGTCAGCACATGGCGCGGCGAGGATGGATCGGCCTCGATCTTCTGGCGCAGCTGGCGGACATAGACGCGCAGGTACTGCGGATCGACCGACTCGTCGCGCCAGACCTCGCGCAGCAGGTGCTTATGGGTCAGCACCTTGCCGGCATGGATCACGAGCTGTTCGAGGATGTCGTATTCCTTGGGCGAGAGCTTTATGTCCTCAGGCCCCCGCCGCACCAGCCGGCGCACCAGGTCGACGCTGAGATCGTCGCTGGTGAAACCCCGCTCGGCGCCCTGCTGCTGCAGCCTGTGACGCAGCGCGGCGCGCAGACGGGCCATCAGCTCGTCGGCGCCGAACGGCTTGGTGACATAGTCGTCGGCGCCGGCATCGAGCGCGGCCACCTTGGCCGCCTCCTCGCCGCGGCTCGACAGCACCACGATGGGCACCGGTCTCCTGGCGCGGATCTGGCCGATCAGCGCCAGGCCATCGATGTCGGGCAGGCCGAGGTCGAGCAGCACAAGGTCGGGGCGCTGATGCCGCAGCGCCGCCAGCGCCTCGGCGCCGGTGGCGGCTTCGAGGACGCGATAGTCCTGGGCGGCCAGCGTCGTGCGCAGCAGCCGGCGGATCGGAGGCTCGTCCTCGACGATCAGGATCAAGGCGGCATCGCCCGTCATGTGCGGCCCGTCATGTCAGGCAGCAGGATAGCTCACGACGAACTCGGCGCCACTGCGATCGGCCCGGTTACGGGCCGTGATCGTGCCGCCCTGGACCTCGACGAAGCCCCTGGCGATGGCGAGGCCGAGGCCCGTCCCGGCCAGCCGCCGGTCGCCGTCCTGGACGCGGTGGAACTTGTGGAAGATCCGGTCGAGCTGATCGGCTGCGATGCCCGGTCCCTCGTCACGCACGACGATCTCGACGCGGTCCCCTGCCCGATGGGCCTCGACCTCGATGCGGCCGCCGGCCAGCGCGTACTTGGCGGCATTATCGAGCAGGTTGAACAGCACCTGTTCGGCCAGCACGAAGTCGAGCGACAGCGCCGGCATGCCTGAGGGCACGATGCTGGCGACGGCGTGGCCTTTCAGCAGCGGCTGGGCGCGGCGCAGGGTGGTGGAGACGAGGTCGCCGACCTCGACGGCCTCGCGCTTGGGCACGATGGCGCCGGCGTCGAGCCGGGTCATGTCGAGCAGATTGCCGACGAAGCGGTCGAGCCGCTCGGCCTCGGCCAATGCCGTACCCAGCAGCTCCTCGCGCGTCGCGGCATCGTAGCGCGCACCGTAGCTGCGCAGGCTCGACAGCGAACCGATGATCGAGGCAAGCGGCGTGCGCAGGTCGTGCGAGACCGATGTGAGCATGGCCGAGCGCATGCGCTCGCGTTCCGCCCCGAGCTGCGCCTGGTCGATATCCTTCGCCAGGGTCACGCGCTCGACGGCGACGGCGGCCTGGTTGCCCACAGCTTCCAGCAGGCGGCGCTCGCCTGCCGACAGCGTGTGGTCCTGCTTCTGCGGCAGCACACCGATGATGGCGACGACCGAGCGGCTGGTGCGAATCGGCACGAACAGCCAGCGGCCACCCGGCAGCGTATCGGTACCACGGCCAGCCGCCCGATCAGCATCCCATGACCAGCGCGCCGCGGCGAGATCGGCTTCGTTCAGCTCGCTGTCCGGTGGAAATGCCGCACGCGTGGCCAGCTTCTGCTGCTCCGGCATCAGGATGACGACCTCCGCCTTGAGCAGGCGGGCCAGATGCGTGACCACGATCCACAACAAGTCGTCGAGTTCGATGACGCCGGCGATCTTGCGGCTGAAGGCGTAGAGCTCGGCCGTGGTGCGGGCCTCGCGCCGTGCCGATTCCGTCTGGGTGCGCGTCCGGACTGCGAGCGCGCTGGCCACGACCGCCACCACCATGAAGAAGAACAGCGCCACGACGTTGGCGGGATCGGAGATGGTGAATAGGTAGAGCGGCGGGATGAAAAAGAAGTTGTAGGCCAGCACACTCAAACCGGAGACCCAGAGCGACGGCACCAGCCCGTGCCGCACCGCCGCCGCCAGCACCGGCACCACGAAGACCAGCGAGATGTTGGGCAGATCGATGAGGCTATCGATCGCCTTGCCGACCGCGGTCGCGACAACGGTCGTCAGGACGCCTTCGAGATAGGGCCCTATCTGCCGCGGCGCGCCCAGCAGCCAGTCAGTCGGGCCGGCAGGAGCTGGCCCATCGGCCGAGGGCGCCACCTCGATGATGAGGCCCGAGCCGCTGCGCACCAGTTCGTCGACCACCGAGCCGTGGGTCAGCTCGAACCAGCGCGAGCGCTGCGACTTCCCGACGATTACCCGCGTGACGTTGCGCGCACGGGCAAAGGCCAGGATCTCCTCGACCACCGAACGTCCAGGCACCGTTGCGACCTCGGCGCCGAGTTGCGTCGCCAGCCGCATGGTCTCGCCAAGGCGGGCGTGCTCGGCGTCGCTGAGGCCGATGTGGCGCTCCGTTTCGACATAGAGCGCGATCAGCTCGGCATCGAGGCTGTCGGCGGTGCGCTTGGCGGCGCGCACGGCATTGGCGGCGCCCGGGCTCGGATCGAGGCAGACGATCACCCGCTCGCCGGCCGCCCACGGACCGGTGATGGCATGCTCGCGCATGTAGCTCAGCATCTGGTCGTCGACGCGCTCGGCGGTACGCCGCAGTGCCAGTTCGCGCAGTGCCGTCAGGTTGCCCGGCGAGAAGTAGCGCCGCACCGCGCGCTCGGCCTGCTCACGCACATAGACCTTACCCTCGGCCAGCCGCGCGATCAGGTCGGCCGGCGTCAGGTCGATCAGCTCGACCTCGTCGGCGGTATCGACAATCCGGTCGGGAACGGTCTCGCGGACGCGGATGCGGGTGATGCGCGCCACCACGTCGTTCAGGCTCTCGATGTGCTGGACGTTGAGCGTCGAATAGACGTCGATGCCGGCCGACAGCAGTTCCTCGACGTCGAGGTAGCGCTTGGGGTGGCGGCTGCCGGGGGCGTTGGTGTGCGCCAGCTCGTCCACCAGCACCAGCGCCGGCCGCCGGGCCAGGACAGCGTCGATATCCATCTCCTCCAGCGTCCGGCCTTTGTACTCTGTCCGCCGCCGCGGCAGGATTTCGAGGCCTGCAAGCTGGGCCTCGGTCTCGGCGCGGCCGTGCGTCTCGACCACGCCCACGACGACGTCGATATCTTCGAGCTTCCGGCGCCGGGCGGTCGACAGCATCTCCCAGGTCTTGCCAACACCAGGAGCGGCGCCGAGGAAGATTTTCAGCTTGCCGCGCGTTTCCTTTTCCGCCGCCTTCAGGAGGGCGTCGGGCGACGGGCGGGACTCGTCAAGCGAAGCGGCCATGACCGCGGATCATTGTCACCGCTTCGCCAGCGCGTCGAGGGCGAGATTGAGTGCCAGGACATTGACCCTGGGCTCGCCCAGCACGCCGAACATCCGGCCTTCCGTGTGCTGCGCCACCAGCTTCTGGACCTCGGCCTCGGGCAGGCCGCGCGCCTTGGCGACGGCCGCCACCTGCCAGGCCGCAGCGGCGGGTGAAATATGCGGGTCGAGGCCGCTGCCCGAGGTCGTGACAAGGTCGACCGGCACCGGCCTGTCCGCGGCACCGCCCAGCTTGGCCACCTCCTCCTGGACGCGCTCGACCAGCGCCTTGGAGGTCGGACCCAGGTTGGAGCCTGCCGAGTTGGCGGCATTGTAGGGCGACGGCACGGTCTTGGTGGCATCGTTGGGGTCGGCATCGACCGTGGCCGACGGCCGGCCGTGGAAGTAGCGGTCGGAGGTGAAGTTCTGGCCGATCAGGGTGGAGCCCACGATCTTGCCGTTGCTCTCGAACAGCGACCCCGACGCCTGGTAGGGGAAAAGGGCGCGCGACAGGCCGGTCATCGCCAGGGGATAGGCGAGACCCAGCAGGACAGTCATCGACAGCAGGATGACGAGCGAAGCTCTGATATGGCGAAGCATGGCTTTATCCTCAGGCAAGGCCTGTTGCGGTGACGATGACGTCGATCAGCTTGATGCCGACGAAGGGCACGATCAGGCCGCCGACGCCGTAGAGCAGCAGGTTGCGGCGGAGCAGTGCCGCGGCACTGCTGGGCCTGTACTGGACGCCGCGCAGCGCCAGCGGAATCAGCGCTCCGATGATCAGCGCGTTGAAGATGATGGCCGACAGGATGGCGCTCTCAGGCGTGGCGAGCTGCATGACGTTCAGCACGCCCAGTTGCGGATAGAAGGCGATGAACATCGCGGGGATGATGGCGAAATACTTGGCCACGTCGTTGGCGACCGAGAAGGTCGTGAGCGCGCCGCGGGTCATGAGCAGTTGCTTGCCGATGCCCACGATCTCGATCAGCTTGGTCGGATCGCTGTCGAGATCGACCATATTTCCCGCCTCGCGCGCCGCCTGCGTCCCCGTGTTCATTGCGACGCCGACGTCGGCCTGCGCCAGGGCGGGGGCGTCGTTGGTGCCGTCGCCCGTCATGGCCACCAGGTGGCCACCATCCTGCTCCTTCTTGATGAGGGCCATCTTGTCCTCGGGGGTGGCTTCGGCCAGGAAGTCGTCCACGCCGGCCTCGGCGGCGATCGCCGCTGCGGTGAGCGGGTTGTCGCCGGTGATCATCACCGTGCGGATGCCCATGGCCCGGAGCTCGTCGAAGCGCTCCTTCATCCCGGGCTTCACCACGTCCTTCAGCTCCACCACGCCGAG
>JBQTJT010000132.1:0-2261 GCA_052386855.1 Reyranella sp. | reverse complement strand
GTCGGCCGCGGGACGGGTCGAGCACGAGCAGATCGTCGCGCTGGCGGACAGGTATTTCGGCGCGGTGCCGTGCACGCCCGCCAACGCGCCAGGCGTGCAGCCGCTTGCCTATGTCGGGGGCGAAAGCCGCGAGGCGCGCACGCTCGAGCAGGCGCACCTGGTGCTGGGCTGCGAAGGCATCGGCTATCGCGACCCCGACTATTACGCCAGCGTCATCTATTCGACGCTGTTCGGCGGCGGCATGTCCTCGCGCCTGTTCCAGCGCATCCGCGAGGAGCGGGGCCTGGTCTATGGCATCCACTGCTTCAACACCGCCTATGCCGACGGCGGCCTGTTCGGCATCTATGCCGGCACGGGCGAGGACGACCTCGTCGAGCTGGTGCCGGCGGTGTGCGAGGAGTTCGTCGGCGTCGCCGACACGCTGAACGAGCAGGAACTGATCCGTGCCCGCAACCAGATCAAGGCCGGCACGCTGATGGCGCTGGAATCGAGCGGGGCGCGTTGCGAGCAGGCGGCCCGCCACCTGATCGTCCACAACCGCCCGATTCCCTACGCCGAGATCGTGGCCCGCATCGAGGCGGTCGACCAGGACGCCGTGCGCCGCGTCGCGCGTCGCCTGCTCGAGGGCGAACTGACCCTGGCCGCCCTCGGCCCGATCGACGCCCTCGAGAGCATCGACAAGATCGCCGCCCGGCTGGCGGCCTGAGTTTAGCAACTCATTTAGAATCAGGCTCCTCTCCCCCTTGGGGGAGAGGTTGGGTGAGGGGGATCGTGATCAAATGCTCGATCTCCGCCCATATTCCATCGGGATTCTGCACAACGTGATTCGCCCAGAAGCGAACGACACGCCAACCCTTGCGTTCTAAGGCTGCTGTTCGCCGAGCATCGGCGTCGACCTGAAAGGCGTGATGATCGCCGTCAATCTCGATGACGAGTTTCAGAGACAGGCACGCGAAGTCTGCAAAGTATTGCCCGATGGGTGCTGTCGTCGGAACTTCAGGCCGCCCATCCGGCGATCCCGTAGAAGCTCTCAGCAGATCTTCTCCGCTCGGCTTCCGTCGCGACGCAATTCGCGACTTCTGGTGACAGCATCGTCTGTCATCACCCCCTCACCTAACCTCTCCCCCAAGGGGGAGAGGAACATGAAAGGAAGGGAGTCGCCGCTCCGATGGTTGAGCCGACCTAATGCCGCTCGTCGCTGCGGGCGGCGGCGGGTACCGCCGTCGTGCTGCGGGCGCCGCTGATCAGGCCGTTCGCCGGCTGTACCGTCGGGTTGCGCGGGGGCACGCCGATCGAGGCACGTTCGATGACCTTCAGCACCTCGGCGCTGCGGCGGATCAGGTTGTAGCGCAGGCCGGTGTAGAGGTTCACCGGGAACGGCATGTTGGCGTTGAAGTCGATGATCAGCACGACGCGGGTCTGGTCGGTCTGGTTCTTCACCCAGTGCTCGCGCGTGTCGTCGAACACCAGCGGCTCGCCTTCCTTCCAGAAGAAGTGGTGGCCACCGATCTCGATCCAGCATTTCTCCGGCTCGGTCGGCACGATCAGCGGATAGTGGAAGCGGACCACGCCGGCGGCCGACCCGCGATGGGGCTCGATCTCGGCGAAGCCATGCAGGATGCTGAACAGTGCGGTATGGACGCCGGGAATCTTGTTGATCGCCGCCATCGTGTCGGGCACCGCGGCGGCGTTTTCCTTGACCTCATGGCCCCACAGCTTGAGCAGGAACGTGCGCCAGGCACGGCCCGGCACGTAGAGGTCGCGCGGATGGACCTCGTGCAGCGCCGGAATATCCTCGTGGTGGCTCAGCAGGTACTGGAGGTCCGCCTTGATCTTGTCGTGGCTCTTCTTGAGTTCGCCCAGGATGGGGAACGACCGCATCGCGTCCTCGCCCGACAGCGGCAGCTTGGGCATCCGGCGCACGATCATGTCCGACAGCTTGAGATTGAAGTTCTCGAGCGGCTCCTGCGGCACCCAGATGTTCTTGGTCAGGTAGAAGCGGCCCTTCTGGCCGACGCCCTGCTGAGACTCATTTGCCATGGTCGAGGTCCTGAAAGAATGAAACCCGGTACACGTACATACTCCGATTTGCCTTTCCAAAGCGGCACAATTGAGGTCCCCGCCGCGGCCGAGAGTCTCAATTTCCTACGTCAAGCCTCGGAAAACATGTAACAATTCTAAACCTGCGTTACTATGGCTGCCAAGATGTTCCGTTTCGCGGATGTTCCCCTGTCCCTGTCGGGGATGACCCGGATCGCCGG
>JBQTJT010000131.1:0-58148 GCA_052386855.1 Reyranella sp. | reverse complement strand
CCTTGTGCGTTTTTTTTCTGTGGCGGGTGTACTCATGTTTTGTTTGGCTGCCCCCCACCGTGGCCATCGCTCGCATCTTTGTGCTGGCGGGTGTCTGGCGGTCCGGGATATTATGAGCGGGCCATGAGTTGCTCGAACCGCCGGAGGTAGTCACGCTGGTGCGCCGCGTAATCGATGCCCGGCGTCTTCAGGTGAACCTCGGAGACCATCGCCCACAGCGCCTCGCGGAGCGCGCTGGCCGCCTTCATGGCGGTGAACGCGCGGCGCAGATCGGCCGATACCTTGCCTTCGAAATAGGCATCGAGCAGCGCCGTGTCCTCGGCCTCGCCGAAACCGCCGTTCGAGGACAGGTTGGCGAGATCGAACATGGCCGTGCCGAAGGCGCCATACTCCCAGTCGATCAGCCACAGCTTCCGGCCATCGTCCATGAAGTTGCCCGGCAGCAGGTCGTGATGGCCGAAGACCATCGGCATCGGCACCTGCGCCCGCTCCAGCCCGTCGGCCACCGCCAGGTACCGGGGAGCGGCATCGATCAGCCGCACATAGTCGCGGATCACATGGAACACCCAGAAGGCGTTGGCGGGTCCGCGCACGCGCCGGCCGACATCGGCGTGACAGGATTTCAGCAGCGGCACGATGCGGCCGATGTTGGTGGCGAGATCGGCTTCGCTAAAAGTGCGGCCGTCGATGAAGCGCAGCACCATGATGCCCGGCTCGGCATGGACGACCTCGGGCGAGAGGCCGGCCTCGAAGGCCGCGATGGAGGCGGCGCGCTCGCGGTCGCGGAAGACGTGGTGGACGGGAATGTCGGCGCCGCAGCGCACGACATATCTGCCGCTGCGATCGGTCGCTACATACGAGATATTGGTCAGCCCGCCCTTCAGCGGCTCCAGCGTCACCTGCCCCTGCCATATCGGCAGGCGGGAGAGCTTGTCCGGAAGGGCGTCCATTGCCATGTCGCTATGCTAGCGTGCCGGAACCAACGGAGGAAACGATGCCTGACGCGCTCCCCAAGACCAATACCATCACCGGCCGCGACGCCTTTCTCCGCGTGCTGAGCGACGAAGGCGTCGTGAAGATGTTCGGCAATCCCGGCACGACCGAATTGCCGATCATGCATGCGCTCTCCTCGGCGCCGGAGATGGGCTATGTGCTTGCGCTCCAGGAGGCGGTGGTCATCGCCATGGCCGACGGCTACGCGCGTGCTTCCAACAGACTGGTGTCGTGCAACGTCCATGTGGCGCCGGGCCTCGGCAACGCCATCGGCTCGATCTACACCTCGATGATGTCGGGCACGCCGATGATCGTGACCGCGGGCCAGCAGGAGCAGGGCCATGGGCTGACCGAGCCCTTGCTCTACGCGCCGCTCGTGCCGATCGCGACGCCGGTCGTGAAATGGGCGACGGAAGTGAGCCGCATCGAAGACCTGCCGCGCATCCTGCGCCGCGCCGCCAAGATCGCCACCACTGCGCCGACCGGCCCGGTGTTCATCTCGCTGCCCGGCGACATCCTGAACAACGAGGCCGCCATCGACATGGGCGAGGTGACGCGGGTCGATACCGCCGTGCGCCCGTCCGACGCGGCTTTGGAACAACTCGCCAAGCGCCTGCTGGCGGCCAAGAAGCCGGTCATCCTGGCCGGCCACGAGATCGCGACGTCAGATGCCTTCGCCGAAGCCACGGCACTGGCCGAGACGCTGGGCGCGCCGGTGCTGCAGCAGACCGTGGCCTGGGGCGCGCATTTCCCCTCCGAGCATCCCTGCTATCTCGGCGCGCTCAACCGCGACCAGAAATACGTGCGCGGCGTGCTCTCCGAATTCGACTTCATGCTGTGCGTCGGCGCCGACCTGCTGAAGATGTCGGTGTGGAGCACCACCGAGCCGCTGCCCGAGACGACGGCGGTGGCGATGATCGGCCAGCGCGACTGGGAGATGGGCAAGAACTTTCCGGCCGAGATCGCGCTCCGCGCCGACGTGAAGGAGACGCTGAAGGCGCTGGTGCCACTCCTGAAGAAGCTGGGTGGCACGGCGCTTGCCGATCGCGCCAAGGCGTCGCTGGCCGAGATCGCGCCGCGTAATTGGACTGCCCAACGCAAGGCGCGCGCGGCCAAGATCACCGCGCCCGCCAGCGAAAAGCCGCTGCAGGCGGAATGGGCGATGATGCGCATGACCGACAAGCTGCCGAGGGACGCCATCATCGTCGAGGAAGGCCTCACCAGCACGGCGACGCTGATGAACTATTTTCCCTTCCGCGACCGCAACAGCTTCTTCGGCAATGTGAGCGGCGGCATCGGCTGGGGGATCGCCGCGGCCGTTGGCGTGCAGATCGCGGAGCCCGCGCGCCGCGTCGTGGCGGTGATCGGCGACGGCAGCGCCATGTATTCCATCACGGCGCTGTGGACGGCGGCCAACCAGAAGCTGCCGGTGATCTTCGTGATCACCAACAATCAGGGCTATCAGATCCTGAAGAACCGGCTGAAACTGTTCCATGGCAACGACACGCCGATCGGCATGGACTTCAACGACCCGCCGATGAACATCAGCAAAATCGCCGAGGGCTTCGGCCTCGCCGCCGAGCGCGTCGACACCGCCGCCGGCTTCGATGCGGCGCTCGACAAGGCGCTGGCCCGGACAGATGGACCAACGCTGATCGAAGTGATGGTGAAGAGCTGAGCTACTCCGCCGCCTGGGTGCGAATCTGGAGTTTGGCGAGTTCCTCGGCGATCTGGACGGCGTTCCAGGCGGCACCCTTCAGGAGCTGGTCGCCGGCCACGAACAGCACCAGGCCGTTCGGGTTGGAGAGGTCGGCGCGGATGCGGCCGACGTGGACGTCGAGGTCGCCGCTGGCTTCCAGCGGCATCGGGAAGTGGTTGGCCGCAGCATCGTCGACCAGCTTCACACCCGGCGCCTTGCCCAGGATCTCGCGCGCCTCGGCGGGCGACAGCGGCCGCTCGAATTCGAGCGTGATCGCCTCGGAGTGGGCGCGCAGGACCGGCACGCGGATGCAGGTCGGCACGATCGCCAGCTCCGGCATGTGGAACATCTTGCGCGTCTCTTCGACGACCTTGTTCTCTTCCTCGTTGTAGCCGTTCTCCGCAACCTTGGTGTTGTGCGAGAAAACGTTGAAGGCGATCTGGTGCGGGAAGATGCTCCTGGTGACTTCCCTGCCCCCGGCGTGCTGCTGCACCTGGTCCTCGAGCTCCTGCATGGCGGCAGCGCCGGCGCCAGAGGCCGATTGATAAGTCGACACGACGATCTTCTTCACGCCGGCGGCCTGGTGGATCGGCCACACCGCCGTGGCGAGGATCGCCGCCGTGCAGTTCGGGTTGGCGATCACGCCCTTGTGCTTGGCGAGATCCTCAGGGTTGACCTCGGGCACGACCAGCGGCGTGTTGGGGTCCATGCGGAAGGCGGAGGAATTGTCGATCACGACCGCGCCCGCGGCCTTGGCGTGGGGAATGAACTCGCGGCTCCTCGTGGCGCCGGCGCTGAAGAAGGCGATGTCGACGCCCTTGAAGGCGGACGCGGTCAGCTCCTCGACCTTGTGCGGCTTGCCTTTGAACTCGAGGGTCTTGCCGACCGAGCGGGCCGAGGCGAGCAGCTTCAGGGAAGCGACGGGGAAGTTCCGTCGCTCGAGGACGCGGAGGATTTCTACTCCGACCGCGCCGGTGGCGCCGACGATGGCGATGTGTTGGGCGTTCATGATGGGGCGCAACATACAGGAGCGGCGGTGACGCGAAAAGTCCGCTAGTCCGCTGCCTTTTCATGTTTCTTAATGGCCGGCATTAGCCCCGTTGGGTCAACCAGCTTGCCGTGTGCCAGCATGTTGTGGGCATGCGCCAGATGATGAAGCGCAAACGAAGTCTGCATCGCGCCCACCCTGCCCTGAGCGTCCTGGGCGGCGTTGATCGCCTGCTTGGTGAGCTTGAGCGCAAACAGCGGCTTCTGGGCGATGCGCTCGGCCATGGCCATGCCGAACGACTCGAGCTCGGCCCGCGGCACGACGTGGTTCACCATGCCCAGCCGATGCGCCTCGGCGGCCTTGATCCAATCGGCGGTGAACAGGAATTCCTTGGCCTTGCGGATGCCCATCTCCCAGGGATGGGCGAAGAACTCCGCGCCGCCCACGCCCATCGCCACCGAATGGTCGAGGAACTCGGCGTCCTCGGAGCAGACGATGAGATCGCACGGCCACATCAGCATCAGCCCGCCGATCATCACCTTGCCGTGGACCAGGGCGAGCGTCGGCTTGGGAATGTTGCGCCAGCGCTCGCAGAAGCCGAGGTAGATCTCCTGCTCGCGCGCATACTGCGCCTCGGCGCCGGGCTTGCCGAACCCGCCCCAGGTGCCGACGGTTTCGTGCTTCGCCATGTTGCCGTGTCCGTCGACCTCGCGCAGGTCGTGACCCGAGGAGAAATGCGGCCCGTTGGCCGAGAGCACGATCACCTTCACCGTGTCGTCCTGCGCGGCGCGGTCGAAGGCGTCGTTCAACTCATAGAGGAACGCGGTGTCCTGCGCGTTGCGCGTCTCGGGACGATTAAGGACGACGCGCGCGATGCCGCTCGGCAGCGTCTCGTAGAGAATGGGCGAAGGCGTCATCCGTTTTCCTCCTGAAGACGGTCAGGCCGGCAGAATCGCAATCCGGTTCTTGCGCGCTGCGCGCCGCATGGCGCGATCCAGCGTGGCTAGAGGCAGATCGTGCCGTGCGGCAAGCTCGAGATACAGCGCGTCGTACGCCGCGAGGCCCGTCTCGCGGCCAAGCGCGAACACCTCGCCCAGCACGCGCTGCGGCGTCTCCTCTTCGACCAGAATGGGCAAGGCGAGCAGTCTCGTCACGAAGGCGCGCGATTGCGGCCGCGTCAGGCGACGGCGCCTTTCGGCGACAAGCAGCACATTCGCCACCTCGGCCGACCAGATGCCCGGTACCAACGCCGTGTCTTCTCCAAGCCGGTCCAGAAGGCCCCATGCCGCGTCGGAAGCCTCGTCCTCGAAACACCACGCCATCGTGACTGACGCGTCGAGGACGAACGCCGTCATGAACGTCCGCTATCGCGCATCTTGCGCACCGAGAGGCCACCCAAGCGGCGTCCCCGCGCGCCCCGGCGGATCGCCGCGATCGCAGCCTTCGCCCGCACCTTGTCGACGCCCACAGCCGGGATGATGCGGGCCAGGGCACGGCCGTGCTTGGTGATGAGAACCTCTTCGCCCGCGGCGACGCGTTCGAGCAGAGCCGAAAGCGTCGTCTTCGCCTCGAAGGCACCCACGGTGATCATGCGTAAACTCCGGCTAGAATTCCGACCAGTTTACCGCAGACCACCAGCGAGCGGAAGATGTCAGCCGTGCGCGGGGGCCGGCTGCGTCGTCGGCCTCGAAGCCGCCTCGACCACCATGTTCTTCATCGCCTTCTGCAGCTTGTCGAAGGCGCGCACCTCGATCTGGCGCACGCGCTCGCGGCTGATGCCGTACTTGGCGCTGAGATCCTCGAGCGTCTTGGGCTCGTCGACCAGGCGCCGCTCGACGATGATGTGCTTCTCACGGTCGGTGAGCTGCCGCAGCGCCGCCGCCAGCATCTGCTTGCGCTGGCCCAGCTCCTGGCTTTCGCCCAGGCGCGTTTCCTGGTTCGGGGTCTCGTCGACCAGCCAGTCCTGCCACTCCATGTCGGCCTCGGACTTCACCGGGGCGTTGAGCGAGGAGTCGGGGCCGGCGAGGCGGCGGTTCATGTTGACCACCTCCTCCTCGGGCACGCCGAGGCGGGTCGCGATCTTGGTCACCTGCTCGGGCGACAGATCGCCCTCCTCGATGGCCTGCATCTGGCTCTTGAGCTTGCGCAGATTGAAGAACAGCTTCTTCTGCGCCGCCGTCGTGCCCATCTTCACCAGCGACCAGCTGTGCAGGATGTATTCCTGGATCGAGGCGCGGATCCACCACATGGCATAGGTGGCCAGGCGAAAGCCGCGGTCGGGGTCGAAGCGCTTGACCGCCTGCATCATGCCGACGTTGCCCTCGGAGATCAGCTCGGCCACCGGCAGGCCATAGCCGCGATAGCCCATGGCGATCTTGGCCACGAGGCGCAGATGGCTGGTGACGAGCTGATGGGCGGCCTTGGTGTCGCCGTGCTCGCGCCAGCTCTTGGCCAGCATGAACTCCTGCTGCGGCTCGAGCAGGGGGAACTTCCGGATTTCCTGCAGGTAGCGGCTGAGGTTGCCTTCCGGCGTCAGGGACGACGGGAGCGAGGGAAGGTTGGCGGTGGCTGCTGCACTCATGGGGCGGCTCTCTTTCGTACTCCAGACTGGTGTGAACGGGCGTTTAGCACTCTCACCCGTCGACTGCTAAACCTGAGCTTATTAGTCGGGTACCCGCCGGGTCAATCTAAATCCTACTAATCCACTCAGGTACTGAGGGTATTACTTAACGCCGTTCAGCGATGCCAGGAGCCTCTTGAAGTCTTGAGGCAATTCTGTGGCAAAGTTCATCACCTTGTGGGTAGTCGGATGGCGGAAGGCGAGGACCGCCGCGTGCAGGGCCTGCCGTTCGAACGTTTTCAACGATTCCGGCCCCCCGGTGTTCCGCTTGCGGCCATAGACCGGGTCGCCCACGACCGGGCAGCCGATATGGGAGAGATGCACCCTGACCTGATGGGTCCGGCCGGTCTGGAGCTTGGCCCCAACCAGGCTCGCGACCGGGGATAAGGCCGGCCCAAAGCTCTTCTCGGTCCAGTATTCGGTCACGGCTGCACGGCCGCTGGTCTTGCGGACGGTCATCCGCTTGCGGTCGACGGGATGGCGGCCGATGGCCGCCTCGATGGTGCCGGACTTGGGTTTCGGCTGGCCCCAGACCAGCGCCTGGTAGACGCGCGTGAGGTCGTGGGCGGCAAAGAGCTTGGACAGGGCCTGATGGGCCCGGTCGTTCTTGGCCACGACCATGACGCCCGAGGTGTTCTTGTCGAGGCGGTGGACGATGCCCGGCCGGCGAACGCCGCCGATGCCCGACAGGCTGTCACCGCAATGGGCCAGCAGGGCGTTCACCAAAGTATGGTCGGGGTTGCCCGGCGCCGGATGAACGACCAGCCCGGCGGGCTTGTCGAGCACCAGCAGGTCGGAATCTTCATGGAGGATGTGCAGATCCCGGGCCTGCGGCAGCGGGATCGCGGGCTCGGGCTCGGGAATGTCGACCACGAAGCGATCGCCCGTTTTGACCTTGCGGGACGGCTCTTCTATCGTCGTGCCATCGGCCAGCGTCACGCGGCGGCCCTCGATCAGCGCCTTTACGCGGCTTCGCGTGAGGGCCGGCAAGGCCAGGGCCAGCGCGCGGTCCAGCCGCTCGCCGGAAGCGCTTTCATCGAAGGTCACGGTGTGGCGGGCGGCATCGCTCATGGAGTTGTTTTGACGCCCCCTGCTCAGGCCTCCGCACCGCTCTGGCTGAAGGTGCTGGTTATCGTGATGGGCCTGCTGATCGTGGCCGGTTTCGTCGTCGTCGCGGCCGAAATCGCCCGCCGCATGTCTACGCCCAACGCCGCCCGGCCGCCAGCGTCGGGCCAGGCGACGAGCGGATTCGCCGAACGCATCGCGCTGCCGTCGGGCGCGCGCGTGGTGTCGATGAACGCCGCGGGCGACCGCCTGGTCGTCCATGTCGAGACCCAGGGCGGGCCATCGGCGGCGTACATCGTCGATCCACGCAACGGCGCGCTGATCGGGACCGTCGAATTCCCGCCCGGGGTCGCGCGCTAGCGATGTTCGACCATCTGTCGATCACGACGACCGACCTCGACCGGGCCCAGCGCTTCTACGATGCGGTGTTGGGCACCCTCGGGGTTCCGCGCGTGAACCGCCGCGAGCGCTCGATCGGCTATGGCGAGCGCCGCGGGACCGACGGCGCTCCCTGCTATCTTTCGGTCTATCTCAGCACCGAGAAGCTCGTGGCCGACAATCGCCATTGGTGCTTTCGCGCGCCGAGCCGCGCCGCCGTCCGGGCCTTCCATGAAGCGGCGCTGGCCAACGGCGGCGGCAACGACGGACCGCCCGGCCTCCGCGACGTCTACGGTCCCGACTACTACGCCACATTCGTGCGCGATCCCGACGGCAATCGCATCGAGGCCGTCACGCGCCGCCCCGAGGAACAGGCATGAACTTTCGCAGCGACAACGAAGTCGGCGCCCATCCCGCCATCATCGAGGCCGTAAGCCGCGCCTTTTCGGGCGGCACCGCGCCGTCGTACGGCGCCGATGCGTGGACACACAAGGTCGAGCAGCGGCTGCGCGACCTCTTCGAGCGCCCCGACCTAGTGGCCTTCCCGGTTGCCACCGGCACCGCGGCCAACGTGCTGTCGCTGGCCTGCTGCACGCCGCCCTGGGGCGCCATCTTTTGCCACCCAGCGGCGCATATCGTGGTCGATGAGGCCAACGCGCCGGAATTCTTCACGGGAGGCGCCAAGCTATGCCCGGTCGACGGACCGGCGGGCAAGATCGACCCGCGCAAGCTGGCCCTGATGCTGGCCGAGCCGGTCTACGGCGTGGTGCATCATCCGCAACCCGCCGCCGTCAGCATCACCCAGGCCACCGAATCCGGCACCGTCTACGGTCCGGAGGAAGTCGCCGCCATCGCCACCTCCACGCACCGCCATGGGCTGAAACTCCACATGGACGGCGCGCGCTTCGCCAATGCGCTGGCCTTCGTCGGCTCCACGCCGGCGGAACTGTCGTGGAAGGCGGGCGTCGATGTGCTGAGCCTCGGTGCCACCAAGAACGGTGCGATCGCGGCCGAAGTCGTCGTCTTCTTCGACACGGCGCTCGCGCGTGAATTCGAGTTCCGCCGCAAGCGCGGCGGGCACCTGCTCTCCAAGATGCGATTCCTGTCGGCCCAGCTCGACGCCTATCTGACCGACGGGCTATGGCTCGCCAACGCGCGCCATGCCAACGCCATGGCCCGCCTGCTCGTGGCCGGGCTGACGCCGCTCAAGGGCACGCAGCTTCTTTATCCTGTCGACGCCAACGAGATCTTCGTCGTCCTGCCGGCCCGCATGCACGATGCGCTGGCAGCCGCAGGAGCGCAGTATCATCCCTGGCCATCCGATCGTCCGGGCGAGCGGGCTTTCAGGCTGGTCACGGCGTTCGACACGAATCCGGCGGACGTCGATCGCTTCCTCTCCATCGCCAAGGCGGCCTGAGCATGACCCATCAGCGTACCCTCACCGCCGCCCACTGGGGCGTCTACGAAGTCGAATACGACGACAAGGGCCAAGCGACGAAGCTCCATCCCTTCTCGAAGGATCCCGATCCCTCGCCGATCGGCCTGCACATGCTGTCCGACGAAGTGGCGCGCCTGCGCGTCCGCCGGCCGGCCTTCCGCAAGAGCTGGCTGGAAAAGGGCCCGGGTGCCGCGACCGACAAGCGCGGACAGGAGCCGTTCATCGAGCTGCCCTGGGACGAGGCGCTCGATCGCGTTGCCGCCGAGCTGAAGCGCGTGAAGGACGCGCACTCCAACCGCGCCATCTTCGGCGGCTCCTACGGCTGGTCGAGCGCCGGCCGCTTCCATCATGCGCAGAGCCAGGTCCATCGCTTCCTGAATGCGCTCGGCGGCTACGTGCGCCACCAGGATTCCTACAGCCTGGGGGCGGCGCGCGTGCTGATGCCGCACATCGTGGCCACGATGGAAGAGCTGATGTCGATGCACACCGGCTGGGACGTGCTGGCCAAGGATTGCAAGCTCTTCGTCACCTTCGGCGGCGTGCCGCGCAAGAACGCGCAGATCAATGCCGGCGGCGCCACGCTGCACCATGTGAAGGGCGGCCTCTATTCCATGCGCGACGCGGACGTCCGCTTCGTCAACGTGACGCCGACCGGCGAGGATCTCGACACCGGCGGCGACGTCGAATGGCTGGCGATCCGGCCCAACACCGACGCCGCGATGATGCTGGCGCTCTGCCACACGCTGTTCGTCGAGAGTCTTTACAACCGCGCGTTCCTCGACCGCTGCACCGTGGGCTTCGACCGGTTCACGCCCTATCTGACCGGCGAGACGGACGGCCAGCCGAAGGACGCGACCTGGGCCGAGAAGATCACCGGCATTCCCGCCAGCCGCATCGTGTCGCTGGCGCGCGAGATGGCGGCCACGCGCACGACCGTCAGCATCGGCTGGTCGCTGCAACGCTCGCACCACGGCGAGCAGCCCTTCTGGGCGCTGATCACGCTCGCCGCCATGCTGGGCCAGATCGGCCTGCCCGGCGGCGGCTTCGGTGTCGGCTACGGTCCGGTCAATCTCATGGGCAGCGCGCACCCGAAGTATTCCGGCCCGACCCTGCCGCAGGGCAAGAACGCCGTCCCCGACTTCATCCCGGTCGCCCGCTTCACCGACATGCTGCTCAATCCCGGCGGCAAGGTTTCCTACAACGGCCAGGACCTCACCTACCCCGACATCAAGCTGGTCTACTGGGCCGGCGGCAATCCGTTCCACCACCACCAGGACCTCAACCGCCTGATGGTGGCGTGGCAGAAGCCCGAGACGATCGTCTTCCACGAGCAGTTCTGGACGCCGGCCGCGCGCATGGCCGACATCGTGCTGCCGGCGACGACCACGCTCGAGCGTCCCGACATCGGCTACGGCAGCCGCGAGCCGTTCCTGATCGCCATGAAGAAGGCGCGCGAGCCGATCGGCGAGGCGCGCGACGACTACTGGATCTTCTCCGAGCTTGCCCGACGCCTCGGCCAGGGCGAGGTTTATACGGAAGGCCGCGATACGATGGCGTGGCTGTCACACCTCTACGAGCAGTCGCGCGAGAAGTCGGCCGCCGCGGGCGTCACCATTCCGCCGTTCGAGGAATTCTGGGAGGCCGGCATCGCCGAAGCCAAGGGCGAGAACCGCGATCCGGTGATGCTGGCCAAGTTCCGCGCCGATCCCGCGGCGCATCCGCTCAAGACTCCCTCGGGCAGGATCGAAATCTATTCCGAGAAGATCGCCTCGTTCGGCTACGACGACTGCCCGCCGCATGCGGTGTGGCTGGAGCCGATCGAATGGCTGGGCGCCAAGGCCGCCAAGCGCCATCCGCTGCACATGCTGTCGGACCAGCCGACCGACAAGCTGCACAGCCAGCTCGACCACAGCCCGCACTCGCGCGCGACCAAGATCAAGGGCCGCCAGCCCGTCACGCTGCATCCCGAGGATGCTTCCGCCCGCGGCATCGCGGCCGGTGATCTGGTGCGCGTGTTCAACGACCGCGGTGCCTGCCTCGCCGCCGCGCGGCTCTCCGACCGCATCCGCCGCGGCGTCGTGCGGCTTTCGACCGGCGCCTGGTTCGATCCCGAGAACCACGGCTCCAACCAGCCGCTCGAGAAGCACGGCAACCCCAATGCGCTCACCCTCGACATCGGCGCCTCGAAGCTGAGCCAGGGCTGCATCGCCCAGACCTGCCTGGTCGAGATCGAACGCTTCGACGGGGTGGCGCCGGCAGTGACGGCCCACCGGCTCCCGGCGTTCGATACCCGCTGAGGGCGATTTTTCAGTCACGAGTTGCCCAGAATGTGTCTGTCCGGAAATTCGGAAAGAGCCGGCCGACTTCAACCGGACGATCCTTTTCGACGAAGGCCCTAGTCGCGGACCTGTCTGAAAATTCGTGCTCCCTGACACAAGACGCCCGGCCTGTCGGACCGGGCATATGCTGGTGCACGTCAACAAAAACACCATGCCAGGACCTGCTGAATCTGCAACTTGGCGAGCACTGGCAGTACCAACACTCGCCGTCGATCAGGCGGTCTTTCTTCTTGAACCTCCAGCGGCTGGAGGATGGAAGATGCGGATCGAACTGAACGACAAGCCCAGTTCCGCGAGGTTGCATGTCCAGATTTAGAAAAGCGCTCCTTCTCCCATTCACGATGGCCGCGCTTGCCTTAGGCGCTTGGCCTGCGTCGGCGTCCACGCCACCGTTGTCCGAGCGGGTGCTTGGCAATCCCGACGCGCCGGTAGCGTTGATCGAGTACGCTTCGCTCACTTGCGACCATTGCAAGCGCTTCCACGTCGAAATTCTGCCTCGTCTCAAGGAGACCTACATCGACACGGGAAAGGTCAAGCTCGTCTACCGCCATTTCCCGTTCGACCAGGTCGCCATGACGGCTGCCATCCTCACGGAGTGCGTGCCGCGCCTTCGATTCTTCGGCCTCATCGAAGTGCTGAACCGCAGCCACGATGGCTGGGCCCATAGCCAGGACCCCAAAGCCGGTCTTGCACAGATCGGTCTGCTGGCCGGCGTCAGCCGGGCCGCGTTCGAGGCCTGCCTTGCCGACGACAAGCTGTCGACCGCCATCGCCGAAGAGTTCCGCACCGGTCAGCTTGAGTACAAAGTGAATTCCACGCCGACGTTCATCATCGGCGATACCGTCCTGCGTGGGGTACGGAGCTATGACGAGATGGCCAAGGTGATAGACAAGGCGATCGACAAGGCCGCGGGGCGTTAGCGACGGTGCTCCGACTGGCAATGGGCGTGATCGGCCAACACCTCGATCACCCGGCAGGTCGCCACGCGGTCGCCGGAGCACTGCCGGACCATGCGCTTCAGTTCGCCACGTAGAGACCGGAGGATGGCGATGCGCCGCTCGACCTGCTCCAGGTGATGGTTGGCAATGGCGTCGGCGTCGGCACATGGCCGTTCGGGGTGCGCCGCCAGCGACAGCAGGCCCCGGATTTGGTCGATCTCGAAGCCCAGGTCCCGCGCATGGCGGATGAACCGCAGCGTGCCGGCGGCACGGTCGTCGTAGCGGCGCTGGTTTCCCTCGGTGCGGTCCGGCGGCGGCAATAGGCCGATCGTCTCGTAATAACGTATCGTCTGGACTTTCACGCCGGTGCGCATGGAAAGCCCGCCGATGGTCAGGCCGAAGCCGGAAGGGGTCGTCATGTCTGCGACTTCCTCTCTGCTGATGACTATCCGGCCGACTTATGCAGCATCGCATCGATCGCATCGGCATTGCCGGGATTGTGATGGTTCTCGCCGTTTATGAAGAGGGTGGGCGTGCTGTTCACCCCGAGGGCCTGGCCGGATTGAACGTCGTCGATCACCTTGTCGAAAACTGCGGCGTTGGCGGCGCAGGCCTCCGCCGACTGCCGCGTCACACCGAGCCCGGCCAGCAGCTTGACCGCCTCGGCCGCGGGATCGGCCGTCCGGATCCAGCGATCCTGGGTGCGGAACAGCGTCTCGACGGTTTGGAAGAAGTTGGCCGCGGTGCTGCATTCGGCGAGCTGGCTCATCCGGGTCGCGACGTTGTCGAACGGAAACTGGCGGAAGACGAGCTTGGCCTTGCCGCTGTCGATCCAGCGCCGCTTCACCGCCGGCAGCACGTCGTTGTGAAAGCGGGCACAGGCCGCGCACGTGAAGGAAGCGTACTCGACGATCACGATCGGCGCCTCGGGCGCACCAATGACGCGGTCGTTCTCGCGAACTCGCAACAGATCGGGCGACGCGGCGGGATGCGCGCGCAGTTCATGGGTTCCGGCGAACGTGCCGAGCAGGCCCATTAGCGTGCTTCGCCGATACACGGGCGCTAGCTGTACTGGCCAAGATCGTCGAGGAGTGCCATTTTTTTCTTGAACCTCCAGTCACTGGAGAATGCAAAGTACGCTCCAGGTCAGAAAAGGACAAGCCTGTGACGTCTTTGCCTTCAACCGCCGCATCATCATCGCCGGAGGCTTTCCGCTTTTGGGTCGACGGCATGGATTGCGCGTCCTGTAGCGCCAAGATCGAAACGGCGGTGCGCCGCATTCCCGGCGTTTCTGGGGCCAAGGTTTCCTTTGCGACCAGCATCCTGACGGTCGAGGCCGACCGCGCTCTGGTTCAGGCCAGGAAGATCGAGAGCACGGTCAGCGCTCTCGGCTTCCAACCGACCGAAGTTTCACACGGAACGCCTGGCGGTGGCGGAACGGAAGCGTACGCTGTCGGCACCTCGCCGGGGGACGTGCTTTGGTGGCGGACCGGCAAAGCCAGGATAACGGCTGCTGCTGGCCTTCTCGTGGCGGTTGCCTACGGCTTGTCGCTCGTTATGCCGGAGCGCGCCGCGTGGGTCTTCATCGCGGCGACCGCCATCGCCGCCTTTCCGATCGCGCGCCGCGCTTTTTCCGCAGCCCTGGCCGGCTCTCCTTTCAGCATCGAGATGCTGATGGTGATCGCGGCGGCGGGCGCCGTGGTCATCGGCGCCGCCGAGGAAGCCGCGGTTGTGGTGTTCCTGTTCCTGATCGGCGAACTCCTCGAAGGCTACGCCGCCGGGCGGGCGCGGGCGGGCATCCGCGCGCTTGCCGACATCGTGCCCAAGACGGCTCTCGTCGAGGAAGGCGACGCGGTCCACGAAGTCGGCATGGCGACGCTTGCCGTCGGCCAGCGCATCCGCATCAGGCCGGGCGATCGCATCGCGGCCGACGGCAAGATCGTTGCCGGTTCGTCCTCGATCGACGAAGCGCCCATCACGGGCGAATCCGTTCCAAAGTCCAAGAGCGCTGGCGACGCGGTCTTCGCCGGCAGCATCAATGGCGACGGCGTCCTGTCGATCGTCGTCGAGAAGACGGCTGCCGACAACACGATCGCCCGCATCATCCGACTCGTCGAGGAAGCGCAGGAGGCAAAGGCGCCGACCGAGCGATTCATCGACCGGTTTTCGGCATGGTACACGCCGGCCGTGGTCGTCGTGGCCCTGTTGGTCGCGGTCGTGCCGCCGCTGGTGCTCGGCGGGCTGTGGGCGGACTGGATCTATCGGGCGCTCGCGCTGCTTCTGATCGCCTGCCCCTGCGCCCTCGTCATCTCGACTCCGGCCGCCATCGCCGCCGGCCTGTCGGCGGGCGCGCGTCGCGGATTGTTGGTCAAGGGCGGCTCTGTCCTGGAATCGGCCGGCAAGCTGCAGGTCGTGGCGTTCGACAAGACCGGTACCCTGACCGAAGGCAAGCCGAAGGTGACCGACATCGTCGGCGTCACAGGTAGCGAGAAGGAAGTTCTCGCGCTGGCGGCGGCACTGGAAGCCGGATCGAGCCATCCCATCGCGCGAGCGATCCTCGCTCGCGCGCAGGCGGATTCGGTTGTGTTTCCGGTCTCGGAGGCCTCTCGCGCCATCGGCGGCCAGGGTGTCGAAGGCCTTGTGTCGGGACGCCGACTGTTCCTCGGTGCGCCGCGCTTCATTTCGGATCGGGCGGCCGTCGTGCCCGAACTCGCCGGAAAAATCGAGAGACTGGAGAAAGACGGCAAGACCGTCGCCGTCCTGGTGGCCGACGGGCAAGTATTCGGCCTGTTGGCGGTCCGGGACGAGCCGCGCGCCGATGCACGCGACGGCCTCGCCAGGCTGAAGTCGCTGGGGATCGAGACCCTGATCCTGACCGGCGACAACTCCCGGACGGCGGCGGCCATCGCCGCGCGTCTGGGCGGCATGGTTTATCGCGCCGAACTGATGCCCGAGGACAAACTCCGCGTCATCGGCGAACTGCGTCAGGCCGGCCTGTCCGTGGCCCAGGTGGGCGACGGTATCAACGACGCCCCGGCTCTTGCCGCCGCCGACATCGGCATCGCCATGGGCAGCGGCACCGATGTGGCGCTCGAAACGGCGGACGCCGCCATTCTGAACAGCAACGTGGCGGACGTCGGCCGGCTGATCGTGCTGTCGCGCCAGACCATGGCCGTGATCCACCAGAACATCGTCGTCGCCCTCGGATTGAAGGGCGTGTTCATGATCACGACCGTGATCGGACTCACCGGACTGTGGCCGGCCATCCTCGCCGATACCGGCGCCACGGTGCTGGTGACGCTGAATGCCTTGCGGCTATTGCGTTATGGTCGCTGACGGCGCGCCGGGCATGAAGCAGGTGACGGACCCGAGAGCCAATGCCACCCGGCAGAAGAACCTCCTCATGCTCGTCCTGCTTTCGCTGGTGGGCGTCGGCTTTTACTTCCTGACGCTGGTTCGAATGGGAGAACAGCCGCCTCACGATCAGCATCCTGCCCCATCCGCAACGCCCTCGACCCGGTGAACCGCCATGTCGCCTCGCCTGCAAATCATCGCTCTGTCCGTCCTGGTCGCCTTCGGTGCCGTGGCCGCTTACGTCGCCTGGACCGTGCCCATCGAGGGCCTGGGCGGAGACCGGATGTCGCGCGGCCAAAACGTCCTGGAATCCCTGGGCAAGCCGATGGACGAGCGGTTCAGGCTGGTCGATCACCTCGGTCGGCAGGTCGGTCCGGAGACTTTTGCCGGAAAGGTCAGGCTGGTCTTTTTCGGCTTCACCCACTGTCCCGACGTCTGCCCCACCGGCCTCTCCCTGATGTCGCAGCTCCTCGAGGAACTCGGCCCCGACGCGAAGCACGTGCAAGCGCTGTTCGTGACGGTCGACCCCGAGCGCGACACTGTCTCCATCCTGAAGGACTACATCTCCGTATTCGCCGGCGACATCCTCGGGCTTACCGGTACGCCGGCACAGATCGAGGAGGCCACCAAGGCCTTCAACGCCTACTTCAAGAAGGTGCCCCAGCCGAGCGGCGGCTACACCGTCGATCACACGGCGTCGGTCTACCTGCTCGACCGCGACGGTAGCTTCCGATCGACGATCGACCTGCACGAGAACCAGGACGTGGCGCTACAGAAGATCCGCCGCGTTCTGGCACCGCGGAGCTGAGCGCATGTCATTCGATCTGCCTGCACTACTTCGCTGGGGTCCTTTCGTCCTGCTGGTCTTGTACGCGGCGGCATTCGTCGCCGGCACGCTCCGTGTCGCCAAGGAAAGCGGCGGACCGGTCTACGTGCTGGATGCCGATGCTACTCAACGCGTGAGCCAGGCCGCGTTTCGTCTTTCGTTCGCGGTGCTGCTGGGCGTCTTCACCCTGCGGGCGGGATGGCCGTTCGTCGAGCAAGTTACCGGTCCCCTCGAGTGGGCGCATTCGTCCAAAATCCAGCTGCTTGGGTTGGTCGTTATGCTGGAAGGGGTCGTCGTTGCCGCGTTGGCGCAGTTCCAAATGGGGCATGCGTGGCGGATCGGAGTCCCGGATCGGGAGCCGTCGCAGTTCGTCGAACGCGGCCTGTTCATGTTCAGCCGGAATCCGGTTTTCCTGGGCATGGCCGGAATGTTTCTCGGCGGTCTGCTGGCGGCGCCCAGTGCCCTGACGCTGATGGCCGCCAGCCTCGCCCTGTTCGCGATGTCGATCCAGATCAGGCTCGAAGAAGCCCATCTCTCGTCGATGCTCGGATCGGCCTACGAAGCTTACAAGACGCGCGTCAGGCGATGGATATGACCAAGGGGATGAGAATGTCCGGGAAATGGCTTGGTGCGACGATCGCATCGCTGATCGGTGCGGCTGCGCCGGCGGTTGCCGACAGTGTGCTCGTCCTCAATTCGGACGATGTGAACTACAGCGTCGTGAGCCGCAGCAAGCGGGTGGAGACGGCCAAGCTGCCGATGGGCCGAGAGCCACACCATCTCATCCGATCGGCGGACGGCTCGAAAGTGTTCCTCGCATCGACCCTGACGAACGAACTGCTCGAACTGGATGCCGTAACGGGCGAGCGCCGCCGCGTCATTCCCGACATCGTCGACCCCTACCAGCTCGGCTTCAGCCCCGACGGCAAGTGGTTCGTGACCGCGGCTTACCGGCTCGATCACGTGGACATCTACTCGGCCAGCGACTTCAAGCTGGTGAAGCGCATCTTCATCCAGTCCCTGCCGAGCCATCTCGCCTTCGACAAGGAGTCGAAGACGGTGTTCGTCACGATCCAGGAGACCGGTCGGCTGATCGCCATCGACCTCGAAACCCAGACCATGAAGTGGAATGTCGGCGTCGGCATTTCGCCGGCCGGGGTGGTGATGCTGCCCGATGGCCAGCGGCTCCTGGTCGGGATGACCGGTGAAGACGGGCTCGTCGTCGTCGACCCGCAGGACGGACGACTGACGGGACGTCTCAAGACCGGCCGCGGCGCCCACAATTTCTGGCCCCAGGGCGACGGGCGTCACTACTTCCTCACCAACCGGCTGGAAGGCACGGTGTCGCGCATCGACACGCAGGAGATGCGGGTTACCAATCAGATTCGCATTCCCGGCGGGCCCGACTGCATCGACATGACCGCCGACGGCAAGGAATTGTGGGTGACGCAGCGGTTCCTGCGCCGGGTCGCAGTTATCGACCTCGCAGAGATGAAGATGGTCGCCAGTATTCCCGTGGGAAAGTCGCCCCACGGGGTATTCGTCCTCCAGCCTTCCGTTGCCGACAGCAAGTGAAGAAGGCTGCACGTCAACGCCCGAGGCACGCTGAGGACGACTCCCTCAGGCCCCCGCGGCACCCCGTTCCCGCGCCTCGCTGGGCGTCATGCCGAAGCGCCGCTTGAACATGCGGGTGAACGTCGGAAGCTCCCGGAAGCCGCAATGCTGCGCGATGTCGGAGACCAGCAGGCCAGCATTCTCGGCCGCGACCAGCATGCGATGGGCGCGTTCGACCCGCGCCGACCAGATGGTGGCCGCTATGCTCTCGCCGTGCCGGGCGAACGCGCGGTAGAGCGAGGCGCGCGAACAGCCCAGCGCCACGGCCACGCGTTCCGGCGTCAGGTCCGCGTTCGTGCACAGGCGATCGATCAGGCAGCGGGCGGCGCAGTAGAATCCTTCGCTGAATTGCTCGCTGTCGGCCGTCCCGAACCGGCCGGCCTGGAGGATGGCAAGCGCCATGTCGGCCGCGGCGTTGACGGCGAGCACGCGCTCCGGCGGCGACATGAACGAGGCCTCGTCGAGCGTCGTCAGCAGATGGTGCCGCAGGACGGTCGTCATGCCGCGCGCCACGAGGCGGGTGCCGGCCAGAGCGGCAACGTCGCCTCCCATCGCCTCGCACGCCCGGCTTCGCGGCATGATCAAGCCAATCGCGGCATGGCGGGACCGCCGGACCTCGATGGGCTGGGCATAGTCGACCACGCAAACGTCACCCGCCCGCAGACGATGCTCGCCGCCGTGGTCGATCGACGCCGCCTGGCAGTGCCGCATGACGTCGATGGAGATGTCGTCGCAGCCGTCGATGCGGCGGCGCTCGGCGGTACGGAGCGCAGTCACCGAGTCCGAAATGTGCTCCACCAGTTCCGCGCCCTCGACCGATATGCGACGCAGGCGCGCCCGGAACGGGCCTTTGGTCTCTGAAGCAGCCGTCGGCTCCATACGCTTGAGGACGCCTTCACGCCAGAACGCCAGCCGCTGCGCTGCCGGCACCCCGTCGGTCGTCAGGTCAACCAGCCGACCCGGCCCGTGAGACGCAGGATCAACTACTGAATGGCCGCTTTGAGACATCTGACGCTCACCATCGAAGGCAGGCATGCGTCAATATTATCGACGCAGCGCGGCGCTGGGGAGGAGTTTCGCAATATCGGTGCAGGATTCCGGGGGATTTTGGGAAAAATCATCACGTCGGCGCGATGGTGCGTCCGTCGAGCTTGAGCGTCGCCAGGATGCGCTGGAAGCGCGGCTCGCCATGGAGCGGGTGAAAGTACGGGTTCTGCGCCGTAAAGCAGAGATAAGTAGTGTGCGCCTTGATGCAATGCTCGAGCGCATCGAGCGCGCGCTCCGGCTCGCCGACCGCCATCCATTGCATCGCCGCACCCTCCCACCGATTGGTCCGCTCAAGCAGACCGATCCACACATGCATCGCGTCGCGCCAGCCCTTGCTGCGCAGGAGCATTTCCACGTGCTCGGCCAGACCTTGTGCGACGCTGAGCCCCCTCAGCGTCGAAAGACGCTCCGTCATCGCCTCGTCGTGGCGGCCGAGCTGGTCGAGGATCATCATGCGGCCGTACTGCCCGCGAACCGAATCCGGCGCGAGCGCCAGACTGTCCGTCACGACCCCGAGCGCCCGGTCGGCCTTGCCAGCCATCCAATAGGCGATGCCGAGATGCTGGAGAGTCTCGACTCTCCGCGGGTCGAGCGCCCTCGCCCGCTCCATTGCCTCGATCGCTTCATCATGGCGGCCCATCGCGCTCAGGAACTGGCCGAAGGTGGCGAGCGCTTCGACCGAACTGGGATTGAGCGCAATGGCATGCGCCAAGTCGGCTTCGGCGCCCTCCCAGTCCCAGTCGTGTTCCATCTTCACGCGGCCGAGGACGGCCCATGCCTCGGCCAGGCTCTCATCGAGGGCGAGCGCCCGCTCGGCGGCGCGGCGCGCCATCGGCATCGCCTCGTCCACCTGCAGCGGCCGCAGCATCGCCGTCGACGCCATGAGCAGATAGGCCGACCCCAGCCCGGCATGGGCCATGGCATAGTCGGGATCGAGCACCAGCGCCTGTTCGAACAGGGTCAGGGCCTTCAGCAGGGGCAGGCGCGTAAAGGGCTTGAGGTGCGCGCGCGCCTGGAGCTGCAGGAAATACGCCTCGGTCGCCTGGGGACGATAGCTGTGCAGGCCATGGTCGGTGGCCGATCCTTGCGCCAATCCTTGCGGAAGCGAGGTCGCGACCTTTGTGGCGATGGCGTCCTCCAGGGCGGCGCCGTCAATGTGGGACTGCTCGAAGCGTTCGCTCCACTCCGTGCGCCCACTCGCCACGTCGATCAGGCGAGCCGAGACGTGGAGTTTTTCGGCGTCGCGCCGCACGGCGCCCTCGAGCATGTGCGCCAGCCCGAGTGTGCGCGCACCGGCAAGATCCTCCACGGCACCGACCGGCGATACGGTCAGACCAGGCAGCGTGCCCAGAACCGTGGTGACCGCGTCGGCAATGCCAACCCCGAGATAAGTGTCGGCTTCGGCAAGGTCGCCGGTCGAAAAGGTCCGCACGGCAAGCAGCCTGGCGTCGGCCATCGGCGGCCCGCTGGCAGTCCGCGGCGGCAGGTCGGCCTTGGACAAGGCCCGCACCGGCACGGCCAGCCGATAGCCTGCGCCGGCGACCGTCTCGATGATGTCCGCGGTTGGATCGGTTCCGAGTGCCTTGCGCAGGGTCGACATATGGACGGTGAGCGTGCGGTCCTCGACCACGACGTTGGGCCAGAGCGTTGTCCGGAACGTCTCGTGCGGCACGAGCCGACCGCCAGCCTCGGCCAGCAAGAGCAGGATCTGCCAAGCCTTTCTCGGAACGGCCAAAGGCCGGCCAGCCCGTGCCAGGCGCCGCTCGGCAGGATCGAGGACGAAGGGACCGAACGCGTAGGTCAGCATCGCGTTGTTTATACCCTGTCCGTGCCAAATCTTGACCATTTCTTGACCGGCGGAGGCACGCGGCTTGGCGCAGGATGCCCCCATCCTATCCACGGGTCTTGGAGCTCTGCGGCGGGCTCTGCGGGGGCAGACCGATGGCGTTGAGTGGTCGTTTTACAGCGCAAAGGACGTCCATTCGCGACCGCGCCTCCGTCGCCTGGCTTGCCGTGCTTTGCGGGGCGGCGCTCCTCGTCGGCGGAAATGCAGGCGCACAAAGCCCGTCGCCGCCCGCAGACGCGCCGCACCCCAAGGAGAAAGTCGCCGCCGTCAGCGGCAATCCGGCAGCCACGACCTATTCGACCGGCACCGGCTGGCTTGGCCGCACACTCGGCCTGAAAGACGAATGGGGCATCCGGCTGGGAGGCCTCTGGCTCGCGGACACCAACGTCGTGGTCGCGGGTGGCGCCAACCCGGGCGGATGGACCAACAACAGCGCGCTCTTCATCGGCCTCGAGATCGACGCCGCGAAGCTCGTCGGCTGGACGGGCGCCTCTTTCGGCGTCGAGTACCTGCAGTTCAACGGCGCGGACACCAACGCCGATGCCGGCAGCGTCGCCGGCTACAATGGCATCGTCGGCCTGCCGCCCTTCAACCGCTCGGAACTGTTCAAGGCGTGGTATGCGCAGGAGATCCTCAAGGACGTCCTGAAAGTCCGCATCGGCCGCATGGACCCGACGCTGGACTTCGGCAACGTCCTGCGTCCGGTCATTTTCGAAGACGAAACCCAGAACATTCCGGCGGTGAGCGGCCTGCTCTGGTCTCCTGTTTTTGCCAACGGCTCGATGATTGGCGCCGTTCCCGGCTACTACAATGTCGCCAACGGCGCGACCACCACCTTCACGCCCACCAAGTCCTTCTACGTCAGCGTCGGCGCCTACGACAGCAACCGGGCGCAGGGCATCCAGACCGGTCTCAATCCGCCGCTGTTCAACGGCTACTATTTCGGCATCGGCGAAATCGGCACGAACTGGACGCTCGGGGATGGCAATCATCCCGGTCAATTCGGCATCGGCCTGTGGCGCCAGACCGGAGTCGTCTCCTTCGGTGGCGTTACGGAGAACGGCTTCGGCGGCTTCTATCTCTTCGGCTCGCAACGGATCGCCCACGGGGTCAACGAACGCGTCCCGTCCTCGGGGATCACGATGTTCTATCAATTCGGCGCCAACAGCTCGCAAACCCTCCCCATTCGCCAGTACTACGGCGCGGGTGTCACGGGGTTCGGATTGGTCGGAAGCCGGGAGCGCGATTCCATGGGCTTCGGTGTCGGCCTCTCACGGCTCAACCCGAATTTATTCGCCCGTCAGAGCGAATTGATGTTCCAAGCCTACTATCAGGCACACCTGTTCGCCACGACCTTCCTGCAGCCTACCGTGTCGTACATTCCAACGCCGGGCGTGTCGCCCAATCTGGCCGGTGCCCTGGCGACAACGCTCCGGCTCACAGTGCTTTTCTAGGATTGATGTTCAATGAGACGCTGGATCAAGTGCTACAGCAGAAACGACGCGATTGGCAGTTGCCACCCAGGACTTTTGGCTGGACCTTGCGATGCCGAAATGGGCAGGTTTCTTCGGGGATTGGGTATTGGGGGACGCACACATGGGTAAGGAATCTCGGCCGGGAAAAGCCGCGGGGCGCAGCTTGATCAAGCCCTCCGTATCGCGACGCGGCCTGCTGAACGGCGGCGCGGCGCTGGGCGCATATTTCCTGCTGCCACGCTCTGCCAGTGCGCAACACCAGAGCCACGATCATTCGAAGATGGGCCTCGACCCCGGCCCCATCGTCCAGGCGGCGGCGGCGTCGGTGGATCAGCCGCTGCTCGAGCCCGAGGTCCGGCGCTCAGTCAACGGCGTGCTCAACACGACACTCTCCTGTCGCTACGCCTACAAGGACATCGGCGGGCAGAAGCTCTACCTCAGGAGCTACGAGGGCACGAGCCACGGCCCGACCTTGCGCATGAAGCCCGGCGAGAAGCTGAAGATCAGGCTGTCGAACGACTTTCCGCCCAACCGTGATCCGATGCCGCAGAACATGGCGCTGCCGCACCAGTTCAACAACACGAACTTCCACTTCCACGGCGCCCATTGCAGCCCGAGCGGCATCGCCGACAACGTCATGCGCTCGATGGTGCCGGGCAAGAAGTACGACATCGAGATCGACCTGCCCAAGGACCACACGATGGGCACCTACTGGTATCACCCGCACCATCACGGCGGTGCCGACGTGCAGATTGCCAGCGGCATGGCGGGCGCCCTCATCGTCGAGGGCGATTTCGCCGGTGTGCCCGAGATCACCAATGCGAAAGAGCGCGTCATGCTGATGTCGCAGGTCGTCTTCGACGCCTTCGGCATGATCGAGAATTTCTCGACGCTGTTTCCGGAGACCGCGACGCGCTTCCTGGCGATCAACGGCCAGCGGCGGCCGACGATCACGATGCGTCCCGGCGAAGTGCAGCGCTGGCGGCTGGTCGGCTCGCAGTACCAGGACGACTTCTTCCTGGAACTCGAGAAGCACAATCTGAATGTCATCGCCTACGACGGCATCCCGCTCAAGAACATGCAGGAACTCAAGACCCTGCTGTTCGCGCCGGGCCAGCGCGCCGATATCCTGATCCAGGCGGGGGCGCCCGGCACCTACGAATTCCGGGCGCTGCCCTATGACCAGGGCCATCCCTCGCCGGTCGGGCCGCTGGCCCGCCTCGTGGTGGCGGGCGATCCGATGCCGATGAAGCTGCCGGCCGCCCTGCCCAAGCCGCCGTTCGAGGACATCAAGGACAGCGAGATCACCGGCAGGCGCACGATCACCTTCTCGGCCACCGCGCCGGAAGCCGATGCCGCCGGCCACTGGCAGGAGTTCACCTTCCTGGTCGACGGCAAGACGTTCAATCCCAACCGCATCGACCAGCGCGTCAAGCTGGGCGCCGTCGAGGAATGGACGATCGTGAATACGCACTTTCACGACGACCATGTCTTCCACATCCACACCAACCCGTTCCAGGTCACGCAGCTGGACGGAAAGCGGCCCGCAGACCTGGTATGGCGCGACTCGGTCATCGTGACGCGCAATGGTGGCAGCACCGTCTTCCGCTCCCGCTTCCTCGATTACACCGGCGTCTTCATGCTGCACTGTCACATGATGAACCACGAGGAGATGGGCATGATGCAGACCGTCGAGGTCTACAAGGACTGAACCTCGAGGTTGCCATGAACCTGAACACGATCGTCGAAGTAAAACGTCCGGGCTCGTCGGACCAGATCGGCCAATGGCGTGACGGATACGCCTGGCTGGCCGGCGGCACCTGGTTGTTCTCGGAACCACAGGTCGCCACCAACACGCTGATCGATCTCGACAGCATGGGCTGGACGCCGCTCACCGCGACGGCCGATGGACTGGAGATCGCCGCGACCTGCCGCGTCGCCGATCTTCATGCCTTCAAGGGACCGCCGGCGTGGCGGGCCGTTCCCCTGTTCCATCAATGCATCGACGCGTTCCTGATGTCGTTCAAGATCTGGAATGCCGCCACCATCGGCGGCAACGTCTGCATGTCGTTGCCGGCCGGCGCGATGATCTCGCTCACCGCGGCCCTCGAGGGCGTCTGCACCCTGTGGCCGCGCCCCAATCAGTCCAATGGGGGCCAGCCGCGCGAGGTGCCGGTCGTCGACTTCGTCACCGGCAACCACAAGAACGTGCTGAAGCGGGGCGAGCTGCTGCGCTCGATCCGCCTGCCGGCCTCGGCGCTGTCTAAGCGACATGCCATGCGGCAAATGTCGCTCACCCATCTCGGACGCTCGGCGGCGCTGATCGTCGGCACCGCCAACGATAAGGGAACCGACTTCCTGCTGACGATCACGGCTTCGACACCGCGTCCGGTGCAGTTGCGCTTTGCCAAGATGCCGTCGGCCGACGAGTTGCGCCACACGATCAACGACAAGCTGCCGGGTGACGGCTACTTCGAGGACGTCCACGGCTCGGCGCGCTACAAGCGCCACCTCACCTATTACTTTGCCGAACAGATCCGCGCGGAGCTGGCATGAGCAAGTTCGACGTCAACGGCCATCTCTATTCGGCGGAGCCGCGGCCCGGCCAATGCCTGCGCACCTTCCTGCGCGATCTGGAAGTGTTCGGCGTCAAGAAGGGCTGCGACGCGGGCGACTGCGGCGCCTGCACAGTGTGGCTCGACGGCAAGCCGTTCCATTCCTGCCTCGTCCCGGCCTTCCGCGGCGAGGGCCGCAAGATCACGACCATCGAGGGCCTCGCCAAGGACGGCAAGCTGCACCCGGTGCAGCAGGCGTTCCATGACGCCCAGGCCTTCCAGTGCGGCTACTGCGCCGCCGGCATGATCATGACCACGGCCTCGGCCGCGTTCGACGAGGCGCACAAGGCCGACCTGCCGCACGCGCTGAAGGGCAACCTCTGCCGCTGCACCGGCTACCGGTCAATCGACGATGCGTTGCGCGGCAAGAGCAACATCGAGGCGGACGTCGCCGGCAAGGCCTGCGGCGCCAGCCTGCCCAACCCCTTCACGGACGCCATCCTGACCGGCAAGGCGCGCTACACGATGGACATCGCGATCGAGGGAATGCTGCACATGAAGGTGCTGCGCTCGCCGCATGCCCATGCGCGTATCACCCGCATCGATCGCTCAAAGGCCTCCGCCGTGCCGGGCGTCGTGGCCATCTACACCTGGGAAGACCTGCCACGCCGACTCTACAGCACGGCGCTGCACGAGGACCATCTCGTCGATCCCGACGATACCTACATGCTGGACAACGTGGCCCGCTTCGCAGGCCAGCGCATCGCCATGGTGGTCGGCGAGACCGAGGCCGCGGCCGAAGCCGGCGTGCGCGCCCTCGAGGTCGAGTACGAAATCCTGCCGGCTGTCTTCGATCCGGTTGCCGCCATGGAGCCCGGTGCGCCGCGGCTGCACAACAAGAACGATGTCATCACCCAGAACGACAACATCTTCTGCACGCTGCAGGGCGAGATCGGCGACGTGGCCAAGGGCTTCAAGGAAGCCGACGCCGTCCACGAAATGACCTACTCGACGTCGCGGGTGCAGCATGTGCATCTCGAGACCCACGGCTCGATCGCCTGGAAGGGCGAGGACGGCCGCTGGCACGTGCGCACCAGCTCGCAGGGCCCCTTCTCCGCCCGCACGAAGCTCGCCTACCTGATGGGCGTGCCGGTGCGCGACATCCATGTCTTCACCGAGCGGGTCGGCGGCGGCTTCGGCGGCAAGCAGGAGATGATGTCGGAAGATCTCCCCCTGTTCGCCACCATGAAGCTGGGCGGCCGCCCAGTTAAATGGGAATGGACCCGCGAAGACGAATTCATCGGCGCCTCGACGCGGCATCAGATGACGACCAGGATCAAAATCGGCGCCAGGAAAGACGGCACGCTGACCGCGCTCGACGCCCATGTCGTGTCCAACACCGGCGCCTACGGCAACCACGCCAGCGAGACCCTGGCCGCCGCGATGGCCAGCCCGTTCGCGGCCTATCGCTGCCCCAACAAGAAGGGTGTCGGCCATGTCGTCTACACCAACATGATCCCGGGCGGCGGCTTCAGGGGTTACGGCGCCTCGCAGACCACCTTCGCGATGGAATGCGCCATGGACGAGCTGGCGGGCCTGCTGGGCATCGATCCGATCGAGATGCGGCGCAAGAACGTCGTGCGCCCCGGCGACAATATCGAATCGATCTGGAAGGAGCCCGGCGACGCGAGCTTCGGCAGCCACGGCATCGACCAGTGCCTCGACATCGTCGAGGCCGAGCTCAAGAAGGGCAATGGCGTCGCCAAGCCCGAGGGCGACGACTGGGCCGAGGGAACAGGCACGGCGCTGGCCATGCTCGAATGCGGCCCGCCGACCGAGCACCGTTCGGGCGCCGAGATGAAGCTGCTGCCCGACGGCACCTATCACCTCGCCTGCGGCTCGTCCGAGATGGGCAACGGCATCACCACGGCACACAAGCAGATCGCGGCTTCCATCGTCGGCGTGCGTGCTCTTGACGTCGACATCATCAACGCCGACACCGACCGCACGCCCTACGATACCGGCACCTTCGCCAGCACCGGCACGGTGGTGGCGGGCAAGGCCGTCCATCTCACCGCCCAGGCGATGCGCGACGACATCCTCGACTTCGCCGCCCGCCACAGCGGCGTCGATCGCGACAAGTGCCGGCTCGACAACGATGCGGTCGTCTGCGGCAACAAGCGGATCCTGCTCACCGAGCTCCACGCCGCCGGCGACAAGGTCAGTCATCGCTTCACGGTCAGCCGCCGGGCCTACCTGTCGCCGCGCACGATCGCTTTCAACGTCCAGGGCGTGCGGCTTGCCGTGCACAGGATCACCGGCGAGATCCGTGTCCTGCACAGCGTGCATGCCGCCGACATCGGCTTTCCCATCAACCCCATGCAGTGCCGCGGCCAGCTCGATGGCGCCGTCGCCATGGGCTACGGCTGGGCGCTGACCGAGAACATGATCCACGACGAGGGCCACATGGTGAACCCGCAGCTGCGCAACTACCGCATCCCGGCCTTCGCCGACACGCCGCACACCGACATCTTCTTCGCCGACACGCACGACACGATCGGACCGCTGGGCGCCAAGTCCCAGGGCGAGTGCGGCATCAACCCGGTGGCGCCGGCGGTGTCCAATGCGCTGGCCGCCGCGGTTGGCGTGCGCTTCGCCCACCTGCCCTTCACCCCGGACCGGCTGTACAGCAAGCTCGCGGCCAAGCCGTGAGCGACACCGCAAGCGCACCGGGCCGCAGCGTCAGCATCGTGACGCAAACCTGCGTACGGCCCGAGCGCGCCGACGATTTCGCACGCTGGCAGGGCCAGACCAGCGACCTCATTCACGGCTTCCCCGGCTTCATCGAGCAGCGGCTGCTGCCGCCCAGCCCGCCGCTGCAGGTCGACTGGGTGATCCTGCAGCGCTTCGAGACCCTGACCGATGCCCAGCGCTGGCTGGCCTCGGCCGAGCGCCAGCATCGGATCGAGGGTGCCGCGCCCATGCTGGTGGGTCGCGACGACGTGCACATCGTCCAGGACGATTCCGGCGGCAGCAAGCGTGCGCCGGTTTCGGCCGTGATCGCCACCCGCGTGAAGCCGGGCAAGGAAACGGAGTATCGCGCCTGGGAACGCAAGGTCGCCGCCGCCCAGTCCAAGGCGCCCGGCCTGCAGGGCTACCGGTTCGAACCACCGGTGCCGGGCCTCCAGGAGGATTTCGTCGCCATCATGCGCTTCGACAGCGAAGCCAACATGCAGGCCTGGCTCGACTCGCCGGAGCGCAAGGCGCTGCTCGAGGAGGCAGCTCCCTTCACCGAGGAATTCCACGCCCGCATCGCGAGTTCCGGCTTCGAGCAGTGGTTCCGGGACGCCGCCGGGCCGGGTGCGGCGCCGCTGCCGGTGTGGAAGATGGACATGCTGGTCCTCTTGATGCTCTACCCGATCGTCTTCCTGTTCGGGGTCTTCGTCGGCACGCCGCTGTTCAGCAACGTGTTCGGCCTTTCGTTTGCCGTCTCGCTGTTCCTCGGCAACATCGTCAGCGTCGGCCTGACCGGCTTTCTCGTGCCGTGGGTCGCCGGGCACTTCGGGTGGTGGCTACATCCCGCCCCCGGCAAGGAAGTCCAGACCGGGCTCCTGGGCGCTGCCGTCATCCTGGCCATGTATGCCGTCATGGTCCTGGTCTTCTGGCGCTTCTTCTGAAGACCCGCGAAACTTGCTAGACTGGCGGGTGGAGGATCCCATGGCCAAGCGTCTCAGCACCGAAGCGGTCGCCCAGTACCGCCGCGACGGCTTCCACTTCCCCTTGCGTGTGCTGTCCGCCGCAGAGGCCCGATCGTATCGCGACCGGCTGGAAGCGGCCGAGCGCGCGGCCGGCGGACCGCTGGCCGGCGACCGTCGCCACAAGGTTCACCTGCTCTACACCTGGGCCAACCAGCTGGCGCGCCATCCCGCCATCCTCGATGCCGTCGAAGATGTGATCGGGCCCGATATCCTGTGCTGGAGCACCACCTTCTTCACCAAGGAGGCGCAATCGTCCGCGTTCGTGTCGTGGCACCAGGATGCAACCTACTGGGGCCTCAGCACCGACGACGTGATCACCGCCTGGGTGGCCTTCGCCGACGCGCCGGTCGAAAGCGGCGCCATGAAGTTCTGGCCCGGCAGCCACCTCAAGAACCAGCTCGAGCATCGCGACACGTTCGACCAGAACAATCTCCTGACCCGTGGCCAGGAGATCGCCGTCGATGTGCCCGAGGGTGCCGGCGTCAACGTGGTGCTCAAGGCCGGCGAGATGTCGCTGCATCATGTGCTGCTGGTCCACGGCTCGGGACCGAACACGACTCTGGACCGGCGCATCGGTTTTGCCATCCGCTACATCCCGCCCCACGTCCGCCAGCTGAAAGTCCGCGACTCCGCCATGCTGGTGCGCGGCCGCGACACGCACGGCAACTTCGACATGGAACCCGAGCCCCGGGCCGACCTCGACCCCGCCGCGCTCGCGGCCCATCGCGACGCCACCGAACGGTCGGTGAAGGCCCTCTATTCGGGCACGGACCGCAAGCAGTTCCGCGCCTAGCCCCCTGGACATCGTGGCAGCCGCTACCACGACAGCCTGAAGCCGGCCGAGATCGAGTGGCTGTCGGTGCCGGTGCCGACTTCGCCGTCGTAGCGAAGGTAGAGCGACGTGCTATCGGCAATCGCGGTGCTGGCGGAGAAACCCAGGACGGCGCTGTCGCGCTGAGGGGCTGCGCCAAAGACGGTGAAGGCGGCAGCTGGCGCACCGGCGAAGGTCGCCGTCACAGGCCGTGACGTGTCGGCATACTCGTGCACCCAGCCCAGCCGGAGCTGGACCGCGAGCTTGTCGCGCCAGCCGGCATCGACGGCGCCCGCCAGCTCTACTCCCAGGGTGCTGCGCATCGACTTGGTCGTCTGCTGCGCCACATTGAGGTTGAGCGAGTTGGCGCCGGTCTCGGCGAAGTTCGCCTGGGTTACCGTCGAGGTCTGGAAGCGCGCGAACGGCGTCAGCGTCGCCGCAGCCGGCGCATAGATCCCGATCCTGTAGCCGGTCTCGACCTGGGCCAGGAACTGGTCGGCGCCGGTCTGGCCCCGCGCCGTCCGCGGCTGCAGGCCAGGGATGGTGATCATGCGGGTCATCTCGTTTTCGTTATAGCCGTAGCCTGCCAGACCATCGACGTAGAAGGCGGCTTCGGTGAAGGAGGCGTAGACGCTGGCCTGGTAGCTGTTGGTCGTGCCGCGGCCGCTGAAATTGCTGAGCCACTGGTTGCCGCTGGCGAAGCCCAACCCGAGCCCGACCAGGAAGCGCCGATCGGCGCGAAAGTCGACGCCGGTCGCGAAGCCGCCGGCATTGTAGGTAAGCGTGGAGGAGTTGCCGTTGCCCGCCACGCTGCCGGTGCCGCCCAGCGCGCTGCCCCACAGGCTCCACGGGCTCGGAGTCTGGCCCCTCTCCGGGTCATCGCAGGCGACATCGCAAGCCTGGGCCAGGGCGACGCGGCTGCCGGCCCCGCCGCTGCTGCGGGCCGATGCCATCTGCTGGCCGACGACGTTCATGAACAGCAGGCCGTTGGCGATGTTGGCGGTGCCGAAGCCGGAATATTGCTGGCCGCTCAGGGCGTTCATCACCGCCTGTCCCTGCGCCAGGGTGAGCGTGGACATGGTGCCGAGCACGGTGGCGAAGTCGCCGGTGGCGCCTGCCACGCTCTGGTCGAGCGCACCCCCGACGGCCATCTGATTGGCGGTCTGCGCTCCACGCGCAAAGCCGCCGGGCTTCAAGGTCAGGTAGACATTGTTGGTGTCGTAGCCCAGCGAGGCCTGCAGAAAGGGAAAGTTGCTGGTGACGCTTGAATAGGTGCCCGTCACGCCGCCGGTCGCGTTGAGGATGGTGTAGGTGGTGCTGGGCGCATAGACGCCGGCCTCCGCCACGACGGTCACAGTACCGCCGTTGATCGTCGCGGTCCCGGGGGCGCCGATGACATTGAGACGATCGGCCTGGCCGCCGGCATTGACCTCGACCTCGTAGGAGCTGCCGGCGGCCTGGGTGAACGTACCGCTCACCGTGAGGGTGCCGATCGAGTTGCCCGGCGCCAGCATGCCGTTGTTCGCGACGGTGCCGGTGATGGTGCCGCTGCCGCCGAGATTGCCGATACTGGCCACCGTCACGTTGCTGGTGATGCTGCCGTTGACGGCCAGACGTCCGTTCGAGACGGTGGTCGGACCGCTGTAGGTGTTCGTCCCCGTCAAAGTGAGCGTACCGGTGCCGCTTTGCGTCACCGAACCGGTCCCCGAGATCACACCGGTGTAGGTCGTGGCGTTCGGCAGATCGAAATCGAGCACGGCATTGTTGACGATATTGCCGGTGACCGTGCCGCTCGTGCTGCCGTTGCCGATCTGCAGCTGGCCGGCCGAGATCGTCGTGGTACCGGTGTAACCGTTGAGGCCGGCCGCCAGGATCGTCTTGCCTGCGCCGGCCTGGGTGATCGCGCCGTTGCCCGAAATCGCGCCGTTGACGGTCAACGTGTCGGAGCGGTTGAACACGAGAGTGCCATTGTTGACGATGGCGCCGGTGCCGATCGTGCCTGCCGTGCCGCCGGTGCCGATATTCAACGTGCCGGCCGAGATCGTCGTGGTGCCGCCATAACTGTTGGTGCCGGTCAGCGTGAGCGCGTTCGCGCCGACCTTGCTGACCGCACCGGTGCCTGAGATGTCGTTGGCGACCGTGACCGCGTTCGAGCGGTTGATCTCCAGTGTCGCGTTGTTCACCACCGCGCCGGAGCCCAGCGTGCCGGTCGCCGTATTGTTGCCGACGCTGAGCGTTCCTCCCGAGATCGTCGTCGTGCCGCTGTAGGTGTTGGCAGCCGTCAGCACGGTCGTGCCGGCGCCCCCGACCGTGAGGGTCTGGCCGACGCCGCCGATCACACCACTCAGTGTCAGCGTACCGGCATCGGAGCTGATGCCGGCCCCGCCGCCGGCTAGGGTGATGGCCCCGGCATAGCTGTTTGCGCCGGAGATGTTGCGCAGTGCACCGCCACTCGAGATGCCCAGGCCGCTCAGCGACAGCGCCTCTGCACCGACGGCGATGCCGCCTTGTATTTCGAGGGCCGCCCCGCTGGCCACCGTCACGCCACCCGCCGTCGTGCCGAGCCCGGTGGCGTTGCGGATGTTGAGCGTGCCCGCGGAGATCGTGGTGGCCCCGGTGTAGCTATTGGCCACCATCAGGGTCGCCGTACCCGTGCCGTCCTTGGTGAGCGTGCCCGTCGTCGTGCCAATGACGCCGCCGAATATCGTGTTGCCGGCGCCGCCGACCGTCAGGTTCTGGGCCGCGCCGCCGATCGCACCGTTCAAAGTGAGCGTGTCGGCGTCGGAGTTGATCCGGGTGGCGCCGCCGCTCAAGGTGATGGCGCCGCCGTAGATGTTGGTACCCGAGATGTTGCGCAGCGCGCCCCCGGCGGCAATGCCGGTGCCGGTGAGCGCCAGCGCCTCGGCGCCGACCGTGATGTCGTTCTGGATTTCGAGGGCGGCACCATTGGAAACGGTCGTGCCGGCGGCCGTGGTGCCGAGCGCCGTGTTGTTCTGGATATTGAGCGCACCCGTCGTCACCGTCGTGGCGCCGGTGTAGGTGTTGGTGCCACTCATGGTCGTCGTGCCGGCGGCGATCTGGGTGACCGTGCCGGTCCCCGAGATCACGCCCGAGACCGAGAGCGCATCGGAACGGTTGAAGGCCAGGATACCGCCGCTGGTGACGACGCCGCCCGTGCCCAGCGTGCCTGAAGTGCCGCCGGCGCCGATCCGCAGCGTGCCTTCGGTGATCGTCGTCGTGCCCGAATAGCTGTTGGTGCCGGTCAGGATGAGGACGCTGTTCGCGCCCGACGCGGTCTTGGTCAACGCGCCCGTGCCCGAGATGTTGTTGGCCAGGGTGAAGAGCGCATCCGAGCGATCGATGACCAGCGCGGCATTGTTGACCACGGCGCCGGTGCCCAGCGTGCCGACGGTGCCCGTGCCGCCGATGTTGAGGGTGCCGACCGAGATCGTCGTCGTGCCGGCATAGCTGTTCGCGGCGGTCAGCGTTACCGTTCCCGCCCCCAACTTGGTCAACGCGCCCGTGCCCGAGATCGCGTTTGCGACCGTCATCGCATTGGAACGATCGAAGGCGAGGTCGGCGTTGTTGGTGACCGCCCCCGTGCCGAGCTGGCCGGTCGTCCCGCCTGCCCCGATGCTGAGCGTGCCGGCCGAGATCGTCGTCGTGCCCGAATAGGTGTTGGTGCCGGTCAGGCTCGTGGTGCCGTCTCCGGCCTGGTTCACTGTCCCGGCTCCCGAGATCACGTTCGAGACCGTCATCGCATTGGAGCGGTTGAACGCCAGCGTGCCGCCGGTGGTGACGACGCCACCCGTTCCCAGCGACCCTGTCGTGCCGCCGGCGCCGACCTGCAGGGTGCCCTCGGTGATCGTCGTCGTGCCGCTGTAGCTGTTGGTTCCGGTTAAAGTGAGCGTGGTGGCAGTCCCCGCGGCACTCTTGGTCAGCGCGCCGGCGCCCGAGATGTTGTTGGCGACGGTGACGGAGTCCGTCCGGTCGATCAGGAGGATGCCGGCGTTGACCACGTTGCCCGTGCCCAGAGTACCGGACGCGCTGTTGCCGCCGATGTTCAGCGTCCCGACCGAGATCGTCGTGGTGCCGGCATAGGTATTGTTGCCCGTCAACGTTGCGACACCGGCCCCGAGCTTGGTCAGCGCGCCGGTGCCGGAGATGTCGTTGGCGATGGCAATGGCGTCCGAGCGGTTGAGCTGTAGCGTGGCGTTGTTGACGACGCCGCCGCTGCCCAGCGTGCCCGCCGTGCCGCCCGCACCGACGCTCAGGATGCCGGCCGAGATCGTCGTCGTGCCGCTGTAGCTGTTGGTTCCGGTCAGGCTGGTCGTGCCCGTGCCGATCTGCGTGACGGCGCCGGTTCCCGAGATCGCGCTCGAGACCGTGAGGGCGCCGGTGCGATTGAACTGCAGCGTGGCGTTGTTCGTGGTGGCCCCGGTGCCGAGCGCGCCGGTCGCGCCGCCCGCACCGACGCTCAGCGTCCCGGCCGAGATCGTGGTGGTGCCGGAATAGGTATTGGCCCCCGTCAGGCTGGTCGTGCCGTCGCCGATCTGGCTCACCGTGCCGGTGCCCGAGATCGCGTTGGCCACCGTAACGTCGTCCGAGCGATTGAATCCCATTGCGGCATTGTTGACCACGGCACCGGTGCCGAGCGTGCCTGACGTGGCGCCGTCGCCAACCCGCAAGGTGCCGGCCGAAATCGTCGTGGTACCGCTGTAGGTGTTGGCGCCGGTCAGAGTTGTCGTGCCGGCGCCTAGCTTGGTCACCGTGCCGGTTCCCGAGATCACGCTGCTGACGGTGAGGGCATCGGAGCGGTTGAAGGCCAGCGTGCCGCCGGTGGTGACGACGCCACCGGTGCCCAGCGTGCCCGTCGTGCCGCCGAGCCCCACCTGCAGCGTACCTTCGGTGATCGTCGTGGCACCGCTATAAGTGTTCGTTCCGGTCAGCGTCAGCGTGGTGGCGGTTCCCGACGCAGTCTTGGTCAGTGCGCCCGTCCCCGAGATGTCGTTGCCGACGGTGATGGCGTTCGACCGGTCGATGATCAGCGTGGCGTTGTTGACCACGGCGCCGCTGCCCAGGGCGCCGACCGTGCCCGCGCCACCGACATTGAGAGTGCCCAGCGAGATCGTCGTCGTGCCGGTGTAGCTGTTGACGCCGGTCAAGGTGGTCGTTCCGATGCCGATCTGGCTCACCGTGCCTGTGCCCGAGATCGCGCTGGCGACCGTGAGCGCGTTCGACCGGTTGAACACCAGGCTGGCGTTGTTGGTGGTGGCGCCGGTGCCCAACGCACCGGTGGTGCCGCCGGCGCCGATGCTCAGCGTACCCGCCGAGATCGTCGTCGCGCCGCTATAGGTGTTGGCGCCGGTCAGGCTGGTCGTTCCGCCGCCGACCTGGCTCAACGCGCCGGTGCCGGAGATCGCGTTGGCCACCGTGATCGCGTCCGAGCGGTTGAAGGCGAGCGTCGCATTGTTGGTGACGGCGCCGGTGCCGAGGTTGCCGGCCGTGCCGCCGTCGCCCACCTGCAGCGTCCCGGTCGTGACCGTGGTGATGCCGCTGTAGGTGTTGGCACCCGTCAGGCTGGTCGTGCCGGCGCCGAGCTTGGTCACGGTCCCGGTGCCGGAGATGACATTGTCGATCGTGAGCGCATCGGAGCGGTTGAACGACAGAGCGGCGTTGTTGACGACGTTGGCGGTGCCGAGCGTCCCCGTCGTGCCACCGGCGCCGACCTGCAGGATGCCCGCCGAGATCGTCGTGGTGCCCGAGTAGCTGTTGGTCCCGGTCAGGATCGCCGTGCCGGCCGCGATCTTGGTGAGAACGCCGGTGCCGGAAATGTCGTTGGCGACCGTAACCGTTCCCGTCCGGTTGATCTGCAGCGTGGCGTCGTTGACGACGGCGCCGCTGCCCAGAGACCCGGTCGCACCGCCGGCGCCGATACTGAGGATGCCGGCCGAGATCGTCGTCGTGCCAGTGTAGGTGCCGGCTCCCGTCAGGCTGGTCGTGCTGGTGCCGACCTGGTTCACGGCGCCGGTCCCCGAGATCGCTCCGGCCACGGTGAGCGCCCCGGTGCGGTCGAAAATGAGCGTGGCATTGTTGGTCACAGCGCCGGTGCCGAGCTGCCCGGTCGCGCCGCCAGCACCCACCTGCAAGGTGCCGGCCGAAATGGTCGTGGCGCCGCTGTAGGCGTTGGCACCCGTCAGCGTGGTCGTACCGGTGCCGGCCTGGGTCACCGCGCCGGTGCCGGAGATCACGTTGGCCACTGTGATCGCGTCCGAGCGGTTGAAGGCGAGCGTCGCATTGTTGGTGACGGCGCCGGTGCCGAGCGAGCCCGCCGTGCCGCCGTCGCCCACCTGCAAGGTCCCGGTCGTGACCGTGGTGATGCCGCTGTAGGTGTTGGCACCCGTCAGGCTGGTCGTCCCGGCGCCGAGCTTGGTCACGGTGCCGGTGCCCGTGATCGCGCTTTCGACGACGAGAGCATCGGAGCGGTTGAAAGCGAGGGTGCCGCCGGTGGTATTGACCGTCCCGGTACCCAGCGTGCCTGACGTGAGACCGGCGCCGATCTGCAGCGTGCCCTCGGTGATGGTCGTCGTGCCGCTGTAGGTATTGGTCCCGGTCAGCGTCAGGACTGTGTTGGTACCGGCATTGGTCTTGGTGAGAGTGCCGGTTCCCGAGATATCGTTGACGACGGTGATGTTGTCGGAGCGGTTGAACGTGAGCGTGGCGTCGTTGACCACGCCGCCGGTGCCGAGCGTGCCGGCCGTCCCGGCCGCGCCGATTTGCAACGTGCCGGCCGAGATGGTCGTGGTGCCGCCGTAACTGTTGGTCCCGGTCAGGGTCGTCGTGCCCGTCCCCGCCTGGGCGACCGCGCCGGTTCCGGAGATCGCACTCGAGACCGTGAGCGCGCCGGTGCGATTGAACTGCAGGGTGGCGTTGTTGGTGGTGGCGCCGGTGCCCAGCGCGCCGGTCGCGCCGCCCGCGCCGATGCTGAGCGTGCCGGACGAAATAGTGGTCGTGCCGCTGTAGGTGTTGACGCCCGTCAGGCTGGTCGTGCCGTCGCCGATCTGGGTGACGGCGCCGGTGCCCGAGATCACGCCCGAGACGGTGAGGGCATCGGAGCGGTTGAAGGCCAGCGTGCCGCCGGTGGTGACGACGCCGCCGGTGCCCAGCGTGCCTGAAGTGCTACCGGCGCCGATCTGCAGGGTGCCCGCGGTAATCGTCGTCGTGCCGCTGTAACTGTTGGTCCCTGTCAGCGTCAGCGTGGAATTCGTCCCCGCAGCGCTCTTGGTCAGCGCGCCGGTCCCCGAGATGTTATTGCCGATCGTGATCGCGCCATCCGACCGGTCGATAACAAGCGTCGCATTATTGACCACGCCGCCCGTGCCGAGCGTACCGGTCGTACCTCCGCCACCGATGTTGAGGGTACCCGCCGAGATGGTCGTCGTGCCGGCGTAGGTGTTGGCGCCGGTCAAGGTCGCGGTGCCGGCCGCGAGTTTGGTGAGGGCGCCGGCGCCGGAGATATCGTTGGCAACCGTGATTGCATTCGAACGGTTGATCTGCAGAGTGGCGTCGTTGACGACGGCGCCAGTGCCAAGTGTGCCCACCGTACCGCCAGCACCGACGCTCAGCGTGCCGGCGGAGATCGTTGTCGTGCCGCTGTAGGTGTTGGCCCCGGTCAGGTTGGTTGTCCCGGCGCCATCCTTGGTGAGGGTGCCGGTCGTGGTGCCGATGACACCCGCGACGGTGAGGGTGCCGGCGCCGCCGACCGTGAGATTCTGACCCGCCCCGCCGATCGTGTTGCTGAGCGTCAGCGTTCCGGCATCGGAGTTGATCCGGGTCGCGCCGCCGCTCAGGGTGATGGCACCACCATAGGTATTGGCGCCCGAGACGTTGCGCAGGGCACCGCCGTCGGCAACGCCCGTTCCGTTGAGCGCCAGAGCTTCGGCGCCGACGGTGATGTTGTTCTGCAGCTCGAGCGCGGCGCCGCCCGTCACCGTCACGCCACCGGCCGTCGTGCCGAGCGCAGTCGCATTGCGGATGTTCAGGACGCCTTCGGAGACCGTCGTCGCGCCGGTGTAGGTGTTGGCGCCGCTTAGCGTCACCGTGCCGGTGCCGTCCTTGTTGAACGTGCCCGTGGTCGTGCCGACGACGCCGGAGAGGGTGGTGTTGCCGGCGCCGCCGACCGTCAGGTTCTGGGTGGCGCCGCCGACCGCACCGCTCAGGGTGAGGGTGCCGGCATCGGAATTGATGCGGGTGGCACCGGCCAGGGTGATTGCGCTGGCCAGGCTGTTGGTACCCGAGATGTTGCGCAGCGCGCCGCCGGTCGAGATACCGCTGCCGCTCAGCGACAGCGCCTCGGCGCCGACAGTGATGCTGTTCTGGACTTCCAGCGCCGCGCCGCTGGAGACGGTCGTGCCGGCCGCCGTGGTGCCCAGCGCCGTGTTGTTCTGGATGTTCAGCACGCCCGTCGTGACCGTCGTGGCGCCGGTGTAGCTGTTGGCGCCGGTGAGCGTCGTCGTGCCTGCGCCGAACTGGCTCACCGTTCCGGTACCGGAGATCACGCCCGAGACCGAAAGCGCATCGGAGCGGTTGAAACGCAGGGTGCCGCCGGTGGTGACGACGCCACCCGTCCCCAGCGTTCCCGCCGTGCCGCCCGAGCCGATCTGCAGGATGCCCTCGGTGATCGTCGTCGTGCCGCTGTAGGTATTCGTGCCAGTCAGGACCAGCGTGGTGGCGGTGCCAGCGGTCGTCTTGATCAGGGCGCCGGTGCCGGACATGTCGTTCGAGATCGTGAACGTGGCGTCCGAACGGTTGATCTGCAGCGTGGCGTTGTTGACCACGCTGCCTGTGCCCAGCACGCCAGCCGTGCCGCCGGCACCGATCTGTAAAATGCCTGCGCTGATCGTCGTGGTGCCGGTATAGGTGTTGGCCCCGCTCAGCGTGAGCGTGCCCACGCCGATTTTCTCGATCGGACGCGACCCGCCGGTTTCGGAGATGATGCCGGACTGCGTTGCCGAGCCGGTCAGAACCTGAAGCTGGGTCGTGTCCGTCGACAGAACGATGCTCGAGGCATTGGTCGAGCCGTTGGGATAATCGATGACCGGCTGCGCCTCGGCCCGGTGCACGAGGAGCAAGCCGCCAACGATGGCCGACGACGCAATGCCGCCTCTCCGCCAGCGCGTGCGGCCGGCTTCCGTGCAACGGCTCGGAGGGGAACGCGACGCGCGCAAGAAGACCTAGATCGCGCTCGTGCGATCAGGACGACCAGTCGTCGCCGGCCCCGCAGGTTCCTCGCTCGTTTTGGTGAACGTACCCACAGTCCGAGAGGCCAGCCATTCACAGGCCCTCGGGTTCACCCCTTGGCACTTCATTTTCTACTCCCACACCACACAACGCGTGCCCGGACCCACAACCCAGGCGCGCGATTCCGATATTCGCGGTACAGACACTCAATGCGGCGACGACGCCCGCCACCCGACGCCTTCGGCGGAGATCAGGTCGCCCTCTTGGTTAAGCTTTTTTTCACTTGAGGAATGCAGTTTTGCATAATACGGCATCCCCGCCATGTTGCCTAGGCGATGCGATAATATTGATGAGTCTCAAGCGGTTGTGAGACATATCTAATTTATCAAGTAAAAACATGTACTTACTGGGAATTGCTCGGCTAATATGACGGCGACGGAGGCAAAATTGTGACGAGGCAACCGACCGGAATCCGTAGACGGACCGTCATATTTGCGTGTGCCGGCGCGGTTGTAGCGCCGAGCCAGGTCGGTGCGCAGCAGCCCTCCGCGCAGGCGTTCCTCGAGGCGATATACAAACCGTATCTGAACAGGAACTACGCCGGCCAGAATTACGACGAGCCGGGCCGCTTCTTCGCCCCCGATCTCGCGCGCGCCATGAAGGCCGACGCCACGGCCGCAGCCCGGCGCCGGGAAGTGCCGCTTCTCAACGGCGACCCGTTCGTCGACGCCCAGGACTGGGAGATCACGAAGCTGGCCATTGCCGTGGTCCCGAACGGCACGACGGCGGCAACCGCCACCGTCACCTTCGCAAATCAGGGAAAGGCGACCAGACTGCTGATCGAGCTGGAGCAAACGCCGGCCGGCTGGCGCATCGCCGACATCAAGGCGCCCAGCGGCTCGCTGCGCGCGCTCTACAAGCTGCGCCCCCGATGATCCGCTAGCCCGGGCTTAGTGCCGCCAACTCGTATCGGTCTTGTCGATCTTGCGGATGAGGGCGGCGAATTCGAGGTCGCCGATGGCGCCGCCGCCCTTTTCGGAGAAGCCGTCGACATCGGCGCCCGACTTGGCGGCGAGATTGTCGCCCAGGATGTTGAGCGTGCCGGCCGCCCCGGCATCGAGCTGGATCTGGCAGGCGCGCTCCAGGCGATAGAGCCGGATGAACGCCTCCGGCACGGTGCGGCCGGTGGTCAGGATGCCGTGGTTGCGCAGCATCATCGCCTGGTTGTCGCCCAGGTTGTCCAGGAGACGGCCACGCTCGTCGAGATCGAGGCTGGGGCCTTCATAGTCGTGATACGAGAGCTTGTTGTGAAAGGTCGTGGCGGCCATCGAGATCGGCAGCAGCCCTTCCTTGATGGCGCACACCGCCATGCCGGCGCGGGTATGGGTGTGCATCACCACCTTGTGGCGGGCGGCGTGGGCCATGTGGACGGCCGAATGGATGACGAAGCCCGCGTAGTTCACGGGATAGTCGGACTTGCCGATGACGTTGCCGTCGAGGTCGATCTTCACCAGGTTCGAGGCCGTGACCTCGTCGTAGTTGAGGCCGAACGGGTTGATCAGAAAGTGCGGCTGCTCGCCCGGCACCCGCGCCGTGAGATGGCCGTAGATCAGCTCGGTCCAGCCGAAATGATCGACCAGCCGGTAGGCCGCGGCGAGCTGGCGGCGCAGCACCGCCTCGCCTTCGGCCGGCGGCAGCGCGCTGACGTCGATCCCGGTGAGCGGCAGATCCTGGGCGATATGCATGTCCATGGGCGGTTCCTCCCGGCGGAAACAGGCGAAGCACAAGCTTAGGCCCGCGCGCTATGCTCCGGCAACAAAAGAGGAAACACAGGATGGCCGAAAAACCGCGCCTCGATACGACGCGTCTGCAGAAGATGGCCCAGGCCTACTGGGAAAGTGCCGCCCTGATGGCCGCCGTCGAGCTGGGAGTGTTCACAGCCATCGCCCATGGCGGGAACACGATCGCGGCGGTCGCCGAGGTCGTCGGAATCAGCGAACGCAACGCCGAGCGCCTGATGACCGTCCTGGTCGCCATGACCCTGCTTACCCGCGACGGCGACAATGGCGAGGGGCGCTTCGCCAATGCCGCCGACGTAGAACGCTTCCTGGTCAGGGACAGCGACCGCTATGCCGGGCCGTGGATCCTGTTCACCAAGCCGCGCTGGGCGGCCTTCGGCGAGCTTTCCGAGCGGCTCCGCAATCCCAAGGAGAACCGGCTGGGCGCCTATGTCGATTTCACGGTCGAGGATGCCAGACGCTATCACGCCGCCACCTACTCGATCGGCATGGGCGCCGCCCGCCTGTTCAGCCGCAGCGTCGACCTGAAGAGCCGGAAGCTGCTGCTCGACCTCGGCGGCGGTTCGGGCGCCTACAGCATCGTGGCGACAGAGACGTTCCCCGGCCTGAAGGCGATCGTGCTCGACCTGCCGCCAGTCACGGTCGTGGCCGACGAATATATCGCGGCCAACAACGCGGCCGACCGCGTCCGCACGCTCCCGGGCGACTTCACCCGCACCGAGTTCCCGGACGGCGTCGACGTCGTGGTGATGGCCAGCAACCTGCCGCAATACGAGCCCGACCTGATCCGCCTCGTCGTCGGCAAGGCCTTCGCCGCGCTGGTCCCCGGCGGCGAGATGCACCTGATCGGCGAGACGTTGCACGACGACCGGCGCGGACCGCTCTCCGCCGCGCTCTGGGGTCTCAACGAGGCGATCCAGCACAGCACCGGCCTCGCCCACACGGAATCCGAAGTGAAGAGCTATCTGCAGGACGCAGGCTTCGTCGATGTCGCCGTCCACCCGTTCGTGCCGGGCGTGCTGTCGCGGATTGCCGGCCGAAAGCCCGGCTGACGCAGGCGCTGATATTGCTCGCCCCGCCGGACCATGCGATTTTTTTCCAAAGGCTGACAAATCAAGCAGGGGGCCGCCATGGGCAGGCACCGGGCAAGATTGCCTCGTCGCACCATGTTGCTTGGTGCGGCGGTCCTGATTGCGCCACCAGTACAGGCGCAGTCCGAATCGCAACGAGCCGCCAAGCTCCAAGCGTGGATCGCGCACACCATCTCCGCGGGTGAAACTGCGCCCATGTCGAACGGACAGTTGCTCGACTTTCCGACAGCGAGCGTCCGGCGGGCGCAAGTCGGGATAGTCGATGCCGGCGTGCAGCGTCTGTTCGCCGTCGTCATCCCGCAGGAAACCAACGGCGTCGTTATCGCCTCTGGATATACCGACAGCCGGACCTTCAATATCCATCGGACCGGCGCCCATGGCCGGCGCATAAGCAGTGCGCGTGCGATCGGCGGCAAAGTCGACCGCTGGAGCGGCAAGGAGTGCAATGAGGACTTCCTGGGTCAACTCAATTTCTGGATCGCGCGCCCGCTTCCCTGACCGCACGGCGGCAGGGGTTGCGCCGCCGGGCTCCTTCGACTATCTGTCGCCATCGGCCCTAGCTCCCTTCGTCTAGAGGCCTAGGACGTGGCCCTCTCAAGGCTAAAACACGGGTTCGAATCCCGTAGGGAGCGCCAGCCGGAAAGCCCGCAAAATATGGCTTTCTTGGCATCCGCACCATCGTGGGACCACCCTCGGGATCGCTACCGACATCGAACGGAACCGCGTGGTTCGCCGCGCCGTCGCCGTTGGTCGGCTTCGTCCGGCCGGGGCATCGGAAACGAGTAGCATCGATCTGATTGCTGGCGAGTGGCGCATCACCCCATTCGCCAGCAGCCCTGTCCCACGGTACATGCTGGATCATGTCTCTGTACGAAGTCCTGGCGCTTGCCCTCCTCGCCGCCGTCGGCGGCTTTGCTTATTACCTTTATCGCTCGGACACTCGACCGAAGTCCCCAGGCGAACAAAGGGCCGAGCTTCCGGAAAGCCGGCCGATGTTCGCGCGGGCGCCGCAAGATCGGGCCCACGGCAAGGCTGGATCGGATAAGCCTCCCAAGAGCTAGGAGCGGAAGCACCGCGCCGGAACGATCAGGTCTGAGCGCGTGCTCCAGCACAAGCAGGCAACGCTTCCCTCAGCTGGCCTTCTTCCTCAACGCTGCCCCGATTCTGCAGCGCGAGCATGAAATACAAAGCCACGAAGATGACGACGAGCGACAGCGCGGTCGCGACCAGCGCGGGTCCGACCTCTCCGTGGGTCGCCTGCAGCCAGAGCCAGAACACGCCACCGACAACGACGATGATGACCACGACACTGATGGCAAGGATCGTCATTCGAGCACCAGCCGTTTCCCCCTTCACCCACTCGCGGGATGCTGATCGTTCTTAGCAAATGCGAGGCGCCGCGCGGAGTTTTTTCATAGGATATGCAATTCCACTCCGCGCCCTGGTTTGCCCATGACAGTCCCTCTAACCCCTTGTAAACAAAAGCACTCGTGGTCTTCGCCGGTACCTCCCCCAAATCTTCGCCCCAGGGCGGCCATGCCGCCGATCTCGCCCTGCTGGCCGTCGGCGGCAGCGCGCTGCTGATCGCCCTCATCCTGTGGTTCGACAATGCCCAGGGCGGGCTCACCGGCAACGGCGTGTTCAAGAGCCTCGAACTGAAGCCCTGGGTCGTCGATCCCGCCTCGGCGCCGCTCTACCCCGCGAACTATCTCTTCTATCCGGTCTACGGCGCGCTCTGCCGGGTGCTCGACCTGCTGGGCGTGTTCGCGGGCGATCCCCGGCGGCAGATCACGATCCTGAACGCGGTGAGCGCCAGCCTCTGCCTGTGCGCGGTCTACCTGATGGTGCGCGCGCTCACGGGCGATCGCCTCGTGGCGCTGCTCGCGGCCCTGTTTCACATCTCGTCCAGCTTCGTGATGTTCCTCGCCATCGTGAACGAGGACATTCTTCCCTCCTACACGCTGCTGTTCGCATCGATGGCGCTGGCGGCCGTCTGGTTCGCGCGGCCGACGACGGCGCGGGTGGTGGCGGTCGCGGCCCTCTTCAGCCTTGCCTGGCTGTTCGAGTGGCGGCTGATGTTTCCCACGCTTCCCGCAATGCTGGCCGCACTCTGGCTCTGCGAGAAGCATCCGGCGCTGCGCATCGGCCGGCTCGCGCTGTTCCTCGCCACCATGGCCGCAATGGCGAGCGTGGCGGCGCTCGCCTCGCACGGCCACTCCGGCGCTGTGGGGCCGCTCGATCTCCTGTGGACGGGCAAGGCCGTGAACTCGGTGTGGGCGGGCTTCACCTGGCCCAAGGTCGGCTATCTGTGGGACGGCATGGTGGCCTATCTGCTGGGCGCCGGCGTGGCCGCGATCCCCGGCATTCCGGGCTGGGACATCTGGCGCTACACCGCCACCGTCTGGATGCTGGCCATCGCCGCGATCGCGGTGCCGATGCTGTGGCGTCAACGCCACGACGGCCGGGCCTTGGCGCTGGCGGCCGTGTTCGGCGTCACCTTCATCGCCGGCTCGGTGTTCAATCTCTATTCCCAGCCGCAGGATCCGCAGATGCAGATCAACGTCATGGCCTGGCTGACGCCGGGCTGGATGCTGGTCCTGCTCGCGGCTGAAAAGCACTGGGGCCGCCGGGGCCTTGTGGCGCTGGCCGGCCTCACCGTGACGCTGTTTGCCTACAACGTCTGGAGCCTGGCGCCACTGCGCGGCCTCGACGGCAGATGGCAACAGGCGATAGAGCGGCTGGAAAAGGAGGCCGATCCGGCGCGCACGGTGTTCGTGCTGCACGATTTCGACTGGGCGATGATCTACGCCTCGCTGCACTGGGGATCGGCGGAGCCCGGTGTCGACACCTTGGGTCCGGCGCCGCAAACCACGCCGAAGTTCAAGTGGATCGGCTTCACCGGCCAGGTGCTGCGGCATCCGGAGTGGAGCACCGAGGCCCATGTCGCCGACCTCCGGCGCCAGATCGATCGCGCGCTGGCACTCGGCTACGAGGTGCTGCTGGCCCGGCTATGGCCGATGGAGCAGAAGCAGCTCGAGACGGAGACCGGCATGGTGGCCGACAGCCAGAGGCTGGCGGCGCTGCATCGCATGCTGCGAACCGACTACACCGCCACGCTCGCTTTCGACGATCCGGTCGCCGGGCCGTTCCACCGGCTCCGGCGCGCGCCAAGTCGCTAGCTAAGGCGCCGTTGCCCGCTGGATGCGGCGCTCGTCGAGACCGACCGAACGCGCCGTGTCGACGATGGCGGCCCAGGTGTCGTCGGGCAGCGGCACGCCCTCGGCCAGCCGCTTGACCCGCATGCGCTGCTCGGGCTCGCCCGGCACCAGCACTTCGCCGCCGGCGCCGGCGGGCTTCGAGCTCTTCACGAAGTCGACGTACTTGGCGATGTCCGTGGGAAAGAAGCCCGCGGGATCGAACACCTTGGGGTCGACATAGAAGGACAGCATGCCGTTGGCGAAGCGTCCGCGCTTGGGATCGGTCGCACCGTTGCCGCTGAGCGAGCCGCCAAGCATCTCGCACATGAAGGCGAGGCCGGAGCCCTTGTGGTCGCCGAACGCCTGGATGGCGCCGGTGCCCTTGGCATGCTCGCGCGGGCCGGTCGGCGTGTAATCGCCGTAGAGCAGGTGCGGATCGGCGCTGGGCTTGCCGTCGGGGCCGATCAGCGCGCCGTCGGGGACCTTCTTGCCGCCCTGGCTCGCCACCAGGACCTTGCCCTCGGCCACGATCGAAGTAGCGAAATCGAGGACAAGCGGGTCCATGCCGGGACGCGGGATGCCGACGCAATAGGGCGCCGTCGAGAAGCGCCGCTCGACGCCTCCATAAGGTGCGACCAGCACGCTGCCCGAGGCGTTGACGAAATGGATCGACACCAGGCCCGCCTCGGCCGCCATCTCGGCCCAGTCTCCGACGCGCCCGACGTGGCCCGCGTTGCGCAAGGTCACGGCCGAGAGGCCGTTCTCGAGGCACTTCTCGATGCCGATGCGCACGGCCTGCGGCGTCACCGTCTGGCCGAAGCCGTACTTGCCATCGACGACGGCGATCACCGGCGTGTCGACCACGACCTCGACTGTGACGTCGGGCACCACCGTGCCGTTCTTCTTCTGGATGGCGTAGCGCGGTACCCGCACGACGCCGTGGCTGTCGTGGCCGGAAAGGTTGGCACTGACGAGGTAGCGGCCGATGCGGCCGCCCTCCTCCGTGGAGCATCCGGCAGAGGCAAAGATGTCCGCGACGAAGGCTTCGAGTGCCTTCGCCTTGAGGGTAACGGTCATATCAGCCCTTCGCGCGCTGCAGAGCGGCCACGTAGCCGCGATTCCAGGTCGGGTTGATCATCACTTCGTTGATGACGATATGCGCCGGCAGGCAGGCGATGTAGCGGATCAGGTCACCGACATCCTCCGACTGCGCCATCTTCGCACGCTCGGCCTTGGTGATCGGCACCGGACGCTTGTCGAGGATGGGAGTAGCCACCTCACCCGGCAACACCGCGCAGGAGCGGATACCGTTCACGCATTCTTCCATGTTGAGCGTATGGCTCATCGCCACGACGCCGTGCTTGGCGGCCGAATAGGTGGCGCCGCTCAGCGGCCCCGGCACCCGGCCGGCGACCGAAGACGTGTGGATCAGCAGCCCGTCCTTCTGCTTGCGCATCATCGGCAGCACCGCCGTAGTGCAGTAGAAGGCACTGGAGAGATTGCCGTGGATCACCTGGTCGATGCCGGCGGGTGAAAGCTGGGCGAATGTGCGCTCGAGGATGTTCAGGCCGGCGTTGTTCACCAGGATGTCGCAGCGGCCGTACTTCCTCTCGATCGCCTTGGCGATCTTGGCGACGGACGCGGCCTTCATCAGGTCGCCCGCCTGCACGTCGGCCTTGCCACCCGCCTTCTTGATCGTGGTCGCCGTCTCCTGCAGCGGCGCCTTGCGGCGGCCGGTCAGGATCACGGTCGCGCCCTCTTTCGCGAGCGCAACTGCTGCCGCCTGGCCAATACCCGAGCCGGCACCGGTCACCCAGGCGACCTTGCCCGTCAACGTAGCCATCGATTTCTCCTTAACGCTTCGATTGGACGATTAGAGCACCTTGCCGGTGCTGTCGTCGATCAGATGCATGTTGCTGAGGTCGGCGCGAAGTTTCATGACCTGCCCCGCCGTGGCGCCGGCATTGGGACTGACCCGGCCGCAGATATCGGAGCCGGCAATGGTGAAGTAGACCAGCGTCTCCATGCCCATCGGCTCATCGACGTCGATCTTCATGTCGAAATCGTGCTGGTTGGGCTCGGTGTGCGGGCGCGTCTCGGCGATGTGCTCGGGCCTGAGGCCAAGCACCAGGCCGGCCTTGCCGGCATGGCTGGCGTAGCGCGCCGTGCGCTCGGGCGGCACCGGGAAGGAGAGCGTGTCGCTGAGGCGGACACGCAGCGCGCCCGCCGCCTGCTCGAGCTGGCAGGGGATGAAGTTCATTGCCGGCGAGCCGATGAAGCCGGCGACGAACTTGGTGGCCGGCGAATGATAGAGGTCGTTGGGCGTCCCGACCTGCTCGATGACGCCGTGGTTCATCACTACCACGCGATCGGCCAGCGTCATCGCCTCGACCTGGTCATGAGTGACGTAGACGGTGGTCGTCGGGACGAGCTGGTGCACTTTCTTGATCTCGGTGCGCATCTGGACGCGCAGCTTGGCGTCGAGGTTGCTGAGCGGCTCGTCGAACAGAAACACCTTGGGATTGCGCACGATGGCGCGGCCCATGGCGACGCGCTGGCGCTGGCCGCCCGACAAGGCTTTCGGCTTGCGGTCCAGCAGCATCTGGATGTCGAGCATCTTGGCGGCGTCATCGACGCGGCGCTTGATCTCGTCCCTGGGAAACTTGCGCAGCTTCAGGCCGAAGGCCATGTTTTCGAACACGCTCATGTGCGGATACAGCGCATAGTTCTGGAACACCATGGCGATGTCCCTGTCCTTGGGCGGCACGTCGTTCACCACGTCGCCGTCGATCCAGATTTCACCGGAGGTGACTTCCTCGAGCCCGGCGATCATGCGCAACGTCGTGGACTTGCCGCAGCCGGACGGGCCGACGAGCACGACGAACTCGTGATCATCGATCTCCAGGTCGATGCCCTTCACCGCCTGGACGTCGCCCTCGTACTCCTTGACGATCTTGCGGATCGAAACCTGCGACATGCCGTCTATCCCTTCGTTGCGCCCGCCGTCAGGCCGGCGACATAGTAATCCATCAGGAACGTGTAGATGATGATGGGTGGAGCCGCGCCAATGACACATGCGGCCATGATCGTGCCCCAGGCGAACACGTCGCCCCGGATCAGCTCGCGGACGATGCCGATCGTCAGCACCGCCTGGTCGGCGCTATAGAGATAGGCCAGCGGATAGAGGAAGGCGCCCCAGCCGACCGTGAAGGCGAAAATGGTGGCAGCGATGATGCCAGGCAGCGCCACCGGAATGAAAATCTTCAACAGGATCTGCGGATAGCTGGCGCCGTCGATCAACGCGGCTTCATCCAGTTCCTTGGGAATCGAACTGAAATAGCCGATCATGATCCATGTGCAGAACGGCACCGCCAGCGTCGGGAACAGCAGCACCAGGACCCAGGTATTGTTGATCAGACCGAGGTTGCCGACGACCTGGAACAGCGGAATGAACAGCAGCGACGGTGGCACCAGGTAGGTCAGGAACACGCCGGTAGAGATCACCTGGCTGCCTTTGAAGCCCATGCGCGACAGGCTGAAGGCGGCGAGAATGGCGATCGTCATGCTGAGGATGACCACCAGCGTCGTCACCCAGACGGAGTTGAAGAAATAGCGCTGGAACTGTTCGTTGGTCGCCAGGTAGACGAAGTTGTCCAGGGTCGGATTCTGCGCAATCCAGGGATTGCCCTTCTGCGCCGAGATCTCGGCCGACGACTTGAGGCTCGTCATGATCATGTAGAACGGCGGTATGAGGAACATCACCACGAAGACGCTGAGCGCGGCATAGCTGCCGCGCAACGCCCAGCGGCGCTGCCGCTCGAGACTGCCGGTGCGGGCCTTCGGCGTTTGCGCAGGCGCCGGTGCCGCGATGCTGGTCATGTCGAGATCTCCTTGCTGCGGCGAAGCACGTCGCGCAGCACGAAGAACGCGAGCGTCGCCAGGATCGGGAACATGAACAGGCTGACCGAGGCGCCGCGCGGGATGTTACCCGACTCGATGCCGACATTGAAGGCGTAGGTGGCGAACAGATGCGTGGAGTCCTGTGGCCCGCCGTTGGTCAGGATTCGCACGATGTCGAAATCGGCGAAAGTGACGATCAGGCTGTAGAGCACGGTAATCAGGATGATGTTGCGCATCATCGGCAGCGTAATGAAGATCAGCTTTTGCCATGCGGTTGCGCCATCGATTGCCGCCGCCTCGTAAAGCTGCTCGGGCACCGACTTCAGTGCCGCCAGGTACATGATCATGAAGAACGGCGCGCCGAACCAGACGTTGACCAGGATCACCGCGATGCGGGCGTTCCAGGTGGTTCCGAGGAACGAGATGGACTCGAAGCCGAGCCACTTCAGCGTCCAGTTGAACGCCGAATAGGACGGATCGAACAGCCACCACCAGGTGAGCGTCGACAGCGACAGCGGAATCACCCATGGCACCAGCAGCAGGCCACGCCAGATGCGCTGGTTCTTGCCGCGGATGTTGTGCATCAGATGCGCCAGGATGAACCCCAGCAGGGCCTTCATGATCACCGCGGTGACGGCGAACAGGCAGGACTGGAAGATGACCAGCTGAAAGGACGGCCGGTCGAGCAGGAAGATGAAATTGTCGAGCCCGACGAACTTGACCATCTTGCGGTCGAGCAGGCTCAGGAACATGGCGTAGAAAGTCGGATAGACCTTCAGGCCGACGATCAGGAGGATGAGCGGCAGGCAGAGCAGAAGCGCGGTCGTCGACCGCCGGCGCGCCAGCCTTTTCAGGCTGCCGACGCGGCGCGGTGCCGCAATCTCAGCCGATCCGACTACCATTGTGCTGTTGGCCACTCGTGCCTCCTCGCAAAGTGCCTGGGCGCCCGGCCATCTGCCGGGCGTTTCCGTATCAGATGCACCCGGTCCGGGGCGGCATCACCGCCCCGGCCGGAACAGACTTCCCGTCAGAGGAAGCCCTCGAGCTCCTTGTTGCCCCAGGCGATGACCTGATCGATCGACTCGCCGGCCTTGAGCTTGGCCACCATGGTCGACGCCGTACCGCGGTTGTAGATCTGCACCGCGATCTCCGGCGGCGCGGGCATGTGCGCCAAATGGGGCACCGCGTGGTGCTCCTTCTTCACCGGATAGTTGAACACGGTACCCTCCGGCGGCCCGATCTTGTCCCACACCTTCGACTCCGCCATCTTGGCGAACGGCGGCAGATCGTAGCCCATGACCGCGGTGCTACGGGCATCGACATTGTCGGGTTGCATCAGGAACTCGATTAGTTCCTTGGCTGCGGGCTTGTTCTGCGCGAACTGCCAGATGCCCCAGAAGTTCATGCTGTGCGGCACGAATCTGCCCTTCGGGCCGGTCGGCGGCGGGAAGTGCCAGGTGTCGGCGGCGATGGCCGGGGCGTCGCGCACCGCGACGGCCCAGGCCGACGGCGGATTGTAGATGAAGGACGAGTTGCCGGCGATGAGGGCACGGTTGTTGGACGAATCGTCTCAGCTCTGGGCGTCGGGCGGCAGGAACTTCGTCAACTTCTGGGCATACTCAAGCCAGGCGCGCACCGCGTCGGACTTGATCTGGATCTTGCCCTTGACGTCGACCAGCTCGGCGCCGAACGAGGCCATCAGCGATCCTTGGGTGTCGACGTTGTCGGCCGTGGTGCCGAGTCCGATGCCGAACGGCTTGCCAGCCTTGAAGCAGGCTTCAGCCGCCTTGAGCATCATGTCGTTGTTCCAGGCCTTGGCTTCCGCTGTCTCGGGAACAGCCGCCGCCGGATACATCTTCACGACGTCGATGCCGGCGAACTCCTTCATCATGCTGATGCGGGCAGCCGGCCCCTTGTTCTGGGTGCCCCAGCTCGTCGGCACGGCGACCCACTTGCCCTTTTCCTTGCCGAGATAGGTGGCGACCGGATTGGCCTCGCCGTTCTTGGCCACCAGCTTGCCGACCACGTCATCGACGGGCTCGAGCTTGTCGGCATGGTCGCGCACGTTCCAGTTGCCGATGGTGACGATGTCGTGGCCGCGGCGCGCCTGCGCCTCGGCATTGATGGTGAGAACGTTCTGCCGGCCTTGTGACGTGATGAAGTCGGCCTTGACCTCGACCTTGGCCTTTTCAGACCACGCCGCGACCTGCTTCTTGATCTCGACATTGCCGGCCGGGACCCAATGGTCCCAGAAGAACACGGAGACCTGGCCCGCGGCATAGGCGCCACGAACGAAAGGTGCAGCGACCATGGCGGTCGACAAGGCAGCCGTGCCAGCCACGAAGCGACGACGATTGACCTTCTTCGAAGTCATAGTTGTTTCCTCCTTGTGCCGTCCGGGTCGGCCGGCTGATCCCTATTGCCCACGTTACCGCGAAGCGATGGCTCCTTTTTTGGAGCCTTGCACGAATGCTATGCACAAGACGGCGCCCAAGCAATGCATTTTGCGACCGGCAAACGCCGGCGACGCTCTTCTCCCGTCGCGTCTCCGTTGCTAGACCCTTCAGCATGAACCGAACTCTCACAGCCAATCCCTGGCTTGCCGCCGTCGAGCCCTCGCCGATCGGCGAAACCAAGCGCTGGGTACTGGGGCGCAGCTTTCCGGCCGACCGTCCGCTGATCGATCTCAGCCAGGCGGTGCCGGGCTACCCGCCGGCGATGGAACTGCGCAGGCACCTCGGCGAACTTCTGCTCGACCCGACGATGCACGGCTACACACCTATCCTGGGACTGCCGGCATTACGCGAAACTTACGCGACCCATCTCTCGAGCTTCTACGGCGCATCCATCGGCGCCGGCGAGGTCGGCATCACCTCGGGATGCAACCAGGCGTTCTGCCTCGCGCTCATGAGCCTCGCCAAGGCCGGCGACCAGGTGATCGTGCCCCGACCGCACTACTTCAATCACGACATGTGGATGCGCATGCAGGGCGTCGAGCCTGTGTCGCTCGACTTCCGCCCCGGCTCGGGCGCCGTGCCCAACACCGAGGACGCGGCGAAGCTGATCGGCCCCCGCACGCGCGCCATCATCCTCATCTCGCCCAACAATCCGACCGGCGCCGTTTACCCGCGCGCCACCATTCACGCCTTCTACGAACTCGCCAAGAAACACGGCATCGCCCTCATTCTCGACGAGACCTACAAGGATTTCCTGCCGGAAGGCGAGCGGCCGCACGATCTCTTTGCCGACCCGGAATGGCGCGGGACGCTGGTTCATCTCTACAGCTTCTCCAAGGTCTTCGCGTTGACGGGCTACCGGGTCGGTGGCGTGACAGCCGGCCCCGGCCTGATGGCGGAGATCGAGAAAGCGATGGACTGTGTCTCGATCTGCCCGCCGCGTCTTGGTCAGGAAGCGGCTCTCTACGGTCTGCGGAACCTGCTGCTCTGGGCGCGGAACAACACCAAAGGACTGAAGGCCCGGGCCGATATGCTGGGCCAGGGCCTCACGCGTTCGAACCGTTGGCGGCTGGTCAGCATCGGCGCCTACTTCGCCTACGTCGAGCATCCGTTCTCAGGCCAGCGCTCGACCGACGTATCCAAGCGTCTCGCCGACGAGGAGAATTTGCTGACCATTCCGGGCGACATGTTCGGCGCCGGCCAGGAGCGCTTCGTGCGACTGGCCTTCGCCAATGTCGCCGACGACAAGATCCCCACGGTGCTCGAGCGGCTGGAACGCTTCGGCGCGTAGAACATCACTGGACGGAGAGACAGATGCCGCAGGCCACGACGCCGGATGGCGTGAAGCTCCATTATGAGGAAACCGGCAGCGGCACGCCGATCCTCTTCGTCCATGAATACAGCGGCGACTGGCGGAGCTGGGAGCCGCAGATGCGCTTCTTTGCGCGCCGCCACCGCTGCATCACCTATTCCTTCCGCGGCTATCCCGGCTCCGACGTGCCCGCGAACGCGGCGATGTATTCGCAGCAGCATGCGGTCGACGACGCCAAGCACGTGCTCGATCATCTCAAGATCGCCAAGGCACATGTTGTCGGCCTCTCCCAGGGCGCGTTCGCGACGGCGCATTTCGGTCGCTGCTATCCCGATCGCGCCCTCTCGCTCACCCTGGCCGGCATCGGTTCGGGCGCCGGCCGCGAGGGACATGAGCAATTCAAGAAAAGCGCCCAGGCGGCAGCCCAGAAGATCCGTGCCACGGGCATGCAGAAGTACGCCGAGAGCCTGACCGGCAATCCGACGCGCTCGCGCTTCAAGCAGAAGGATCCGCGCGGCTTCGCCGAGTTCGTCCGCCATCTCGGCGAGCATCCCGACGTCGGCGCCGCCAACACCATGGAGAACTTCCAGGGCAAGCGGCCGTCGCTGTACGACTTCGAGGACGAGTGGAAAAAGCTCGACGTGCCGACGCTGATCATCAGCGGCGACGAGGACGAGCCCTGCCTGGAACCCAGCCTCTACCTGAAGCGCGTGCTGCCCAATGCCGGGCTCGCGATCTTCGCCAAGACCGGCCACACGGTGAACATCGAGGAGCCGGACGCGTTCAATCGCGAAGTCTGGAACTTCATCGCCCTCGCCGAGGCCGGCAAATGGACGCCGGGCGATCCGGCGGCGATCGGCGCTAGCCTGATTTGACCGTCACGGCGTGATTGAGCGGACCGTGGCCGCGGCCGAAGCCGGGCGCGGTCTCGATGGCGGCGCGTACATAGGCGCGCGCGCGCATCACGGAGTCTTTCAGGCTCATCTCCTGGGCAAGGCCGGCGGCGATCGCCGACGCCAGCGTGCAGCCGGTGCCATGCGTATGGCGGCTTGCGATGCGTGCATCCTCGAAGCGGTCGAAGCGTCCCTCGTGGAACAGCAGGTCAATCACGCGATCGCCTTCGAGATGTCCGCCCTTCATCAGCACCGCCTTCGCCCCTTGCCGGGCAAGATGCTCCGCGGCCCGGCGCATGTCGGCCTCCGTCCGGACGGGGAAGCCCGCGAGGACTTCCGCTTCGGGCAGATTGGGCGTTACCAGCGCCGCCATCGGCAGCAGCACGTCGCGCAGCGCCGCCTCGGCCGCGCTCAGCAGCAGCCGATGCCCGCCCTTGGCGACCATGACCGGATCGACGACAAGAGGCGTGCCGGGCGCGTGCTTCCGGAAAGAGGCGGCGACCGTTTCGATCACCTCGGCGCTGTGCAGCATGCCGGTCTTGAGCGCGTCGGCGCCGATGTCCGTCAGCACGACCTCGATCTGCTGGGCGATGAAGGCGGGCTCCACCGCCACGACCCCGTGTACGCCTTCGGTATTCTGGGCCGTCAGCGCCGTGATCGCCGTGGCGGCAAAGCCTGCCATCGCGGTGACGGCCTTGATGTCGGCCTGGATTCCCGCGCCACCGCCGGAATCCGATCCGGCGACGATCAGGACTCTGCCCTTCACGTCGGGCCCTTCATGCCGCTTGCCGGGGAATCGCCTCGATGATCTGGTCGACGACGGTGCGCACGAGATCCGAGTCGTCACCTTCCGCCATGACGCGGATCAACGGCTCGGTTCCGGACTTGCGCACCAGGATGCGGCCGTTCTTGCCGAGCTTCTGCTCGGCGGCGGCGATCGCCTTGACGACCGACATCGCCCCCATCGCCGCATTGGCGTCGCCCACGCGCACGTTCTTCAGGAGCTGCGGCACCGGCGTGAAGGCATGGAAGGTCTCGCTCGCGGTCCTGCCCGTCTTGATCATGGCCGACAACGCCTGCAGCGCCGCCATCAGACCGTCGCCCGTCGTGGCATGATCGGTCATGATGATATGGCCGGACTGTTCGCCACCCAGATTGAAGCCATCGGCCCGCATCCGTTCGAGGACGTAGCGGTCGCCGACCTGTGTGCGCACCAGCGAGAGTCCACGCGACCCGAGGTAGCGCTCCAGCCCGAGATTGGACATCACCGTGGCAACCACGCCGCCACCGGTCAGCCGCCCATCGCGCGCCCACAGATCGGCGATGGTGCCCATCAACTGGTCACCGTCGACCGTCCGGCCCTTCTCGCAGACCAGCAAAACCCGATCGGCGTCGCCATCGAGGCCGATGCCGATATGGGCGCCGTGCGCGACCACCTGCTCCTGCAGGACCGCAGGATGGGTGGAGCCGCAGTTGCCGTTGATGTTGAAGCCATCGGGCGACACGCCGACGCGAATTACCTCGGCGCCCAGTTCCCACAGCACCGTGGGCGCCACCTTGTAGGCCGCGCCATTGGCGCAATCGACGACGACCTTGAGACCCGTGAGATCGAGGCCACGTGTCGCCGAGGCCTTCACCGCCTCGACATAGCGGCCATCGACGTCGGCGAGGCGCCTGGCACGGCCGATGGCGGCAGGTGCTGCAAGCTGCATGCCGGCGGGCGACATCACGAGCGCTTCGATCTCGTCTTCAACGGCATCGGAAAGCTTAAAACCATCCGGGCCGAACAGCTTGATGCCATTGTCCTCGTAGGCGTTGTGCGACGCCGAGATCATCACGCCCATGTCGGCGCGCATCGACCGCGTCAGGAAGCTCACCGCCGGCGTCGGAATGGGCCCGAGCAGAAGGACATCGACACCGACTGACAGGAAGCCCGCCGTCAGCGCCTGCTCGATCATGTAGCCGGAGAGCCTTGTGTCCTTGCCGATGACGGCCCGGTTGCGATGCTCGCCCTGCTTGAAAACCTGCCCGGCTGCCATGCCGATGCGCATGGCAATCTCGGCCGTCATGGGCGCGCTGTTGGCACGGCCGCGCACGCCGTCGGTGCCGAAGAGGGAACGGGACATGCGCTTGAGACTATCGCATTGCCGCCGAAACGGCGAGAGCCTGCCGCGTGGCGGCGACATCATGCACACGCAGGATCGCAGCCCCCCGCCGTGCCGCCTCGACGGCCAGCCAGACCGAGGCCGGATCGCGGTCGCTGGGCCTTGCGACACCGGTGAGCTTGCCGATGAAGCTCTTGCGCGAGCAGCCGATCAGCACCGGATAGCCCGTATCGCCCAGCCGGCCCGCACCGGCGATCAGTTCGAGTTCCTGGGCGACGCTCTTGCCGAAGCCGATGCCGGGGTCGAGGGCGATCCTCTCCCGCTTCACACCGGCTGCCAGGCACACCGCGGCGCGCTCCAGCAGGAACTGGCGAACTTCCTCCACGACGTTCGCGTAGGCCGGCCCGGCAAAGGTGTTCTCCGGCAAGCCTCGCCGATGCATCAGGACGACATCGGCATCCCGGCTGGCCACCAGCGGCAGCATCGCCTCGTCGTCGCGCAAGGCCGAGACGTCGTTCACGATGCGCGCGCCGGCATCGAGCGCCGCGCGCGCGACCGCGGCCCGCCGCGTATCGATCGAAACAAGCACGTTCTGGCGTGCCAGGCCTTCGACCACCGGCAGGATGCGCCGCAGTTCCGCGTCCGGTGAGGTCGGCTGCGAGCCGGGGCGGGTGGATTCGCCGCCGACATCGACGATGTCGGCGCCGTCGGCAACAAAACGCAGGCCATCGTCGATGGCCTGCGCGGGGTCGAGGCGTTCACCGCCGTCGGAAAACGAGTCTGGTGTTACGTTGACGATCGCCATCAAGCGCGGGCGATCGAGCGGAATGCCGGCGTAGGCTGCCGTCAAATGCCCGGCTGCGGCTCGGGGCTGGCACCCGGTGCCGGACCGCTGCTGCTGCTGGTCGGAACCGAAGCGCGCCGGCGACGCTCCTGCCCGGCCCCGCCGGTGTCGTCGCGAACGATCTTCTCGCCGCGCAGAACCTGGCCGATCTCGTCGGTCCCGAGCGTCTCGTACTCGAGCAGGGCCTTGGCGATCTTGTGCAGTTCGTCGATGCGCTCGGTGAGGATGACGCGCGCCCGGCCCTCTGCCTCCTCGATGAGGCGGCGGACCTCCTGGTCGATGATCTGCGAGGTCGCCTCGGAAATGTTTTGCGTCTGGGCGACCGAGTGGCCGAGGAACACTTCCTGCTCGTTCGCCTGGTAACGGACACGCCCGAGCTTGTCCGACATGCCGAACGAGGTGACCATGGCCCGCGCCGTCTGGGTCGCCATCTGGATGTCGCTGGCGGCGCCCGTGGTGACGTTCTCCGGCCCGAAGATCATGTCTTCGGCCGTGCGCCCGCCGAACAGGATCGCCAGCCGCGACTCGAGGAACTGCTTGGTGTGGCTGAGGTGGTCGCGTTCCGGCAGCTGCATGGTGACGCCGAGCGCGCGGCCGCGCGGGATGATCGTGACCTTGTGCAGCGGATCGCTCTTGGGCACGTGCATGGCGACCAGGGCGTGGCCGGCCTCGTGATAGGCTGTCAGCGTCTTTTCCTCGTCGGTCATCGCCATCGAGCGGCGCTCGGTGCCCATCAGCACCTTGTCCTTGGCGTATTCGAAGTCCGCCATGGTGACCAGGCGCTTGCCGACGCGGGCAGCGCGGAGCGCGGCCTCGTTGATCAGGTTGGCGAGATCGGCACCGGAGAAGCCCGGCGTGCCGCGCGCCAGAACGTGCGGATCGACGTCGGGCGCCAGCGGGACCTTGCGCATGTGGACTTTCAGGATCTTCTCGCGGCCGCCGACATCGGGGTTCGGCACCACGACCTGGCGATCGAAGCGGCCGGGCCGCAGCAACGCCGGATCGAGCACGTCGGGACGGTTGGTGGCGGCGATCAGGATGACGCCCTCGTTGGCTTCGAAGCCGTCCATCTCGACCAGCAGCTGGTTGAGCGTCTGTTCGCGCTCGTCGTTGCCGCCGCCGAGACCGGCGCCGCGATGACGGCCGACCGCGTCGATTTCGTCGATGAAGACGATGCAGGGCGCGTTCTTCTTGGCCTGTTCGAACATGTCGCGCACGCGGGAGGCACCCACGCCCACGAACATCTCGACGAAGTCGGAGCCCGAGATGGTGAAGAATGGCACATTGGCTTCGCCGGCGATGGCGCGCGCCAGCAAGGTCTTGCCGGTGCCCGGGGGACCGACGAGCAGGCAGCCCTTGGGAATCTTGCCGCCGAGCCGCTGAAATTTCTGCGGGTCCTTCAGGAAGTCGACGATCTCCTCGAGTTCGGCCTTGGCCTCATCGATGCCGGCGACGTCGTCGAAGGTGACGCGGCCGTGCTTCTCGGTCAGCAGGCGCGCCTTCGACTTGCCGAAGCCCATGGCGCGGCCGGTGCCGCTCTGCATCTGGCGCAGGAAGAAGATGTAGA
>JBQTJT010000130.1:0-33379 GCA_052386855.1 Reyranella sp. | reverse complement strand
GCGCCCGCAGATCGTCGTCGCCGACGAGCCGGTGTCGGCGCTCGACGTCTCGATCCGCGCCCAGGTGCTGAACCTGCTCATGGACCTGCAGGCGGAGTTCGACCTCGCCTATCTGTTCATCTCCCACGACCTTAGCGTCGTCAGGCACATCGCCGACGAGGTGATGGTCATGTATCTCGGCCGCACCGTCGAACACGGACCGAAGGAGACGATTTTCGCCGACGCCCGCCATCCCTATACGCGAGCGCTACTCGCCAGCACGCCGGCAGTCGATCCGGCGCTGCGGACCGTGCGCCTGGCGGTCAAGGGCGAACTGCCCTCGCCGCTCAATCCGCCGCCCGGCTGCGCCTTTCACCGCCGGTGCCCATTTGCCACCGCCGAGTGCGCGACGCGACGACCGGAACTGCGTCGACTCGCCGGCCGCCTGGTTGCTTGCCACTACGCCGAAACCATCGACTTCGCCATGGCCGGCCGGCCGAACTGAATTCCTTCGGATGCGACGCACGGGCGGCCATGCCAAGCATTCCATCACTCAACGCATTCATTTATGCGACATTTTTGCCACAGAGTGGCACATCGCACACAGGTTCGGGTCAAGTCGTATGGCGTTTCATTAACCCCTGTGCTAGTTGAGTTAGTGGGGATTGAAGCCGTTGCGTCGGTCGCGGCGACGACGGCACGCAGTACAAGGTGCCAGGAACACCCGGGGGCATGATCGGCATCAAGCGGACGATGCGCCAAAACGACCATCGTTTCGGCGCGGGGCGAATTCTGGGCGACCCGCCTCGTCGATCTTGCCGATCCAGGATTGCAAGAGGTTTGGGCGCTTCATGAATATCCGTCTGCCTGATTTCAAGGGGTACTTCTGCGGTTGTGCAGTCGCCGTCGCGTTGGCACTCAGCGCCTGCGCAACGACGCCGCCGGCGGACGATCCGGAGGCCGTTGCCGCCTACGAAGAGGCAAACGATCCGCTCGAGCCGATGAACCGTTACTTCTTCGAGGTCAATTATTTCCTCGATGAAATATTCCTGAAGCCGGTAGCCGGCTGGTACTACGTCGCGCTGCCGAACCCTGTCCAGGACGGCATCCGCAATTTCCTGCGCAATCTGCGCAGCCCGGTGGTGCTGGCCAATGACGTGTTCCAGGGCTCGTTCGGCCGGGCCGGAACCACGGTCGCCCGATTCGCCATCAACACGACGCTCGGCGTGCTCGGCCTGTTCGATGTCGCGACCGAACTGGGACTCGTCTACCACGATGAGGATTTCGGCCAGACGCTGGCCGTGCATGGCGTCGGCGAGGGGCCCTATCTCGTCGTCCCGCTGCTTGGCCCCTCGAATCCGCGCGACCTAACCGGCAAGGTGGTCGACATCTTCCTCGACCCGCTGACCTACGTGGCGCGCAACCATGACGTGCAGTATCTGCAGTATGTCCGCACCGGTCTCGAGGTCGTCGACACGAGGGCGCGCAACCTGAAGACGCTCGACGAGATTCGCGAGGGTTCGCTCGACTACTACGCGACGATTCGCAGTCTCTATCGCCAGCGGCGCAACGACGCGATCCGCAACGGCGAATCGCCGGACGACATGCCGACATCCGGCATCATCGTTCCCGTGGGCGGCGGCGAGACGCAGCAATAGGCGCCGCCGGAGATCTGCAATGCTGGCGCGCCGTTCCTTCCTTGCCGCACTCGCGACGGCCCTGCTGGCGGCCGGCGGCGGCGCGTCGTCGATGGCCGCCGATCCGGCCGGCTACATTCGCAATCTCGGCGACACGGCAATCAGCGCGCTGACCGGCGGCGATATCACCCGCGACCAGCGCGAGGCCAGTTTCCGGACTCTGCTCAGCGAGCATTTCGACATTCCGGGAATCGGCCGTTTCGTGCTTGGTCGCTACTGGAACGCCGCCAGCGAAGCCGAGCGCGCCGAGTTCCTCAAGATGTTCGAGGATCTGATCGTCCAGGCCTACTCGCAGCGTTTCTCCGAGTACTCCGGCGAGGGATTCGAGGTCATCGGCGCGCGCGAGGACCAGGTCGACTATGCGACGGTGCAGAGCCAGGTGATTCGGCCGAACGCCGAGAACGTGCGCGTCGACTGGCGCCTGCGCCGCGACAATGACAGCTACCGGATCGTCGACGTCATGGTCGAAGGCGTCAGCATGGCGGTGACCCAGCGCGCCGAGTTCGCCTCGGTGATTCAGAGCAAGGGCGGCAAGGTCGCCGGACTGCTCGACGTGCTGCGCAAGAAGACGCAGCCGTCCGGCAGTCAGAACGCGTCGCAGTAGCCGCTGCGGTCGGGCTCGCGGCGCCCGATCCCCGTTTCCTGTCAGTGACCCCTGGCGTCGGCGCCAGAATCGCGGCGTCTCGGCATTCACGCCCGCGTCAGCGGGCGGTACTTGATGCGGTGCGGCTGGTCGGCCTCGGCGCCGAGGCGCTTGCGGCGGTCGCTTTCATCGTCGTTGTAGGTGCCTTCAAACCAGACCGCCTGGCTGTCGCCCTCGAACGCCAGCAGGTGGGTGGCGATCCGGTCGAGAAACCAGCGATCGTGGCTGATGATGACGGCGCAGCCGGCGAAACCCAGCAGCGCCTCCTCGAGCGCGCGCAACGTGTCGACGTCGAGGTCGTTGGTCGGCTCGTCGAGCAGCAGCAGATTGGCGCCTGATTTCAGCATCTTGGCGAGATGGACGCGATTGCGCTCGCCGCCGGAAAGCTGGCCGACCTTCTTCTGCTGATCGGCACCCTTGAAGTTGAAGGCGGCGACATAGGCGCGGCTCGGCATCCTGCGCTTGCCGATCTCGATTTCGTCGCCGCCGTCGGTGATCTCCTCCCACACGGTCTTGCCTGGCGCCAGCGAGTCGCGCGACTGGTCGACGTAGCCAAGCCGCACGGTCTCGCCGATGCGGATGGCGCCGGCGTCCGGCTTCTCCTGTCCGGTGATCATGCGGAAGAGCGTCGTCTTGCCGGCGCCGTTCGGCCCCACAACGCCGACGATGCCGCCCGGCGGCAGGCGGAACGCGAGGTTGTCGATCAGCAGACGGTCGCCATAGCCCTTGCTGAGGCCGTGCGCCTCGATCACCAGATCGCCGAGTCGCGGGCCGGCCGGAATGACGATCTGACCCGCCTCGGGCGCCGCCCGATCCGTGCTTTCGGCGAGCAGCGTCTCGTAGGCGGTGATGCGCGCCCGGCTCTTCGCCTGGCGGGCGCGCGGCGACTGGCGGATCCACTCGAGTTCGTGCTGCAGGGTGCGCTGGCGCGCGCTCTCCTGTTTTGCCTCCTGCTCCAGCCGCTGCTGCTTCTGCTCGAGCCAGGATGAGTAGTTGCCTTCCCAGGGAATGCCCTGCCCGCGGTCGAGCTCGAGGATCCAGCCGGCGACATTGTCGAGGAAGTAGCGGTCGTGGGTGACGGCGACGACGGTGCCCTGGTACTCGGCGAGGAAACGCTCGAGCCACGCCACCGACTCGGCGTCGAGATGGTTGGTCGGCTCGTCGAGCAGCAACAGGTCCGGTTTCTGCAGCAGCAGCCGGCAAAGCGCGACGCGGCGGCGCTCGCCGCCCGACAGCCGCGTCACGTCGGCATCGCCCGGCGGACAGCGCAGCGCGTCCATCGCGATGTCGATGGTGCGCTGCAGGTCCCAGGCGCCGGCCGCGTCGATCTTCTCCTGCAGCTCGGCCTGCTCGGCGATGAGCGCATCCATCTCCGTCGCCGACAGCTCTTCGGCGAAACGCGCGCTGACGGCCTCGAAGCGGTCGACCAGGGCCTTGGTCGCGGCCAGGCCCTCGATGACGTTGCCCTGTACGTCCTTCGCCGGATCCAGAGCCGGTTCCTGCGGCAGGAAGCCGATGGTCGCACCCTCCGCCGCCCAGCATTCGCCGGCGACGTCGGTTTCGAGGCCGGCCAGGATGCGGAGCAGCGTCGACTTGCCGGAACCGTTGAGACCGAGCACGCCGATCTTGGCGCCCGGCAGGAACGACAGCCAGATGTTGTCCAGCACCTTGCGCCCGCCGGGGTAGACCTTGGCGAGGCCCTTCATGACGTAGATGTACTGGTAGGCGGCCATCTAGTTGATATTCATTGTTTATTCCAAGCTCGCAACTGTCGTGCAGTAGTTGCGTCGACTATTCATCGCGGCGACGCGATGACAACCCGACGAGAAGTCCCTTTCGGCGCAAACCTGTCGATGGAACTTCAGGGCCGCGTCTCTTAGCGGGTTGCGGGCGAAAGAACAATCCTGATGAGCCCAGTTCCGCTGCTCGATCGCAAGCCCCTCCGCCTCTCGTCCCAAATTCGGCCTTGCCGCCGTGTCTCATCGTCATTCGCGAAATAACCGCGGCCGCACTCCGCTCTGCGCCACTTGCCCGTCCGCTGCCCGGGCCCGAATCGAAGGCTGCCGCCGGCGCCCCGAGATGCGTCATCCCGGGCGCCATGCCATAGTTTGTAGTTGCTGCAAAGTGGCTAATTGCGCCGCCCCGGCCGGCCCGTTGACTGATCCGTCCAGGTCGAGGGCACAGATGACGAAACCACGACCGCCACGGCACAAGCCGAGGGAGACGCCGAAATGAAGTGGAATCGATGGGCTCGGCTCAAGAGCTACAGCAGATCCTCGCTCTGGGTGGTGCCGTTCGTCGCGATCGTCCTCGAGCAAGTCGTGCTTCGCGTCACGCACCGGATCGACGCCTCGCTCGGATGGACATTCTATGACGTCGGCGTGTCCGGTGCGCAGGCCGTGCTCCAGACGGTAATCACGTTGACGCTTTCGTTCATCGTTTTCACCTTCGGTTCCCTGCTCGTGGCTATCCAGGTCGCAAGCGGGCAATTGACGCCGCGGATCATCGCAACCACGCTGCTGCGGGACAACGTCCTCAGATACACCGTGGGCTTGTTCGTTTTTGCGTTGCTGTTTGCCGTGGGCGTGTTGAGCAGGACCGAGACGGAAGTCAATCAATTGGCCCTGTTTGTTGCGGCAATTCTCGGCCTCGTTTGCATTGCCGCCTTCCTCTATCTGATCGACTATGCGGCCAGGCTGCTGCGCCCGGTCAGCATCGTCGCGCGCGTGAGCGAGTACGGACTCGCGGTGATCGAAAGCGTCTACCCCGGCGATGTGCGGACGGAACCCCGCATGCCCGCCCCGCTGCGCCGGCCGCTTGGTCCGCCTGGCCGGATCATCCATCACCAAGGCAGGTCGGGGATCGTTCTTGCCGTAGATCTGGACACCCTCGTGGCCGAAGCACGGCGCCTGAACGGCGTCATCGAGTTCGTGCCGCAGGTGGGCGATTTCGTGGCCGTGGGCGACCCCATTTTTCGTCTCTACGGCGGTGCAGTCGCGGTCGACGACGGCAAGCTGCGGACGGCAAGCGCGCTTGGGCCGGAACGCACGCTCGAGCAGGATCCCATGTTCGCGTTTCGCATCCTGGTCGATGTCGCCGTCAAGGCGCTTTCCAAGGCGATCAACGATCCAACGACGGCCGTGCTCGCCATCGACCAGCTTCATCGCCTGCTTCGGGTGGTCGGCAAACGCGATCTGCGCAACGAGAACATATCCGACGGCGAGGGGCAGCTGCGCGCGATCCTGCGGACGCCGAACTGGGAAAGCTTCGTGCATCTTGCTTTCTGCGAAATACGTTACTACGGCGCGGAGAACATGCAGATCGCACGGCGCCTGCGCGCGATGCACGAAAACCTCGCCCACGCCCTGCCCGAGCTTCGCCATGCCGCGCTGCGCCAGGAGCTGGAGCTGCTGGATCGCGCGATCGAGAATCTCTACGTTTTCCCAGAGGACCTGGCGCTTGCCCGAATCCCCGATTCGCAGGGCCTGGGCGGCGCTTCGGAATGAAGGCTTGATCCGGCCCACCGGATCCCCGAGGCAGCGCGGCATCGCGCAAGACAGATGGGAAGGGCGGGTCATGCGCAGGCCGATTTCGGGAATCGTCGAATTTCGCGAACGGCACCGGCCCGAATATGCGGAGCGGTTCCGCGGTCTGGCGCTCGCGCGCCCGCCGCGACGTCGCCGCCCGATTCGGCAGCGCTTTGCCCGCGGCATGAGAGACGGCGCCGACCAGCGCCGGCGCCCGCATGCGCCGCGCCCGGCGAAACCGGCCGGGGCCGCCGAAATCGATGCCGCTCAAGGGTGCGGTTTGTCCTCGCCACGGCTGCGGCTGTTGATGCGATGCTCCAGCTTGAGGAGCACGGAAACGATCAGCAGCGCCAGGATCACGATGACGATCGCAATGGCGTAGTAGCCGGCGCCGCAGGCAATGCCGATGGCGCCGACGAGCCACAGGCTGGCGCCGGTCGTGATGCCCTCGATGTTCCGCCCGGATCGCAGGATCGTACCGGCGCCGAGGAAGGCGACCCCGGCGACGACCGCCTCGATGATCCGTAGCGGATCGGCGGAGACGCTGCTGTCGGCGGCGGTCACGCGATGGAACATCTCGAATGTCAGGATCGTGAAAGTCGCCGCGGCGACGCAGACGAGCATGTGCGTCCGCAGCCCGGCCGGCCGGTTCTTCATCTCGCGATCGAACCCGACCGCCATGCCGCAGGCCGCCGCCAGCAACAGGCGGATCAGGATTTCAGGGAACGGCGTCGTCGTGCCGAAGAACCTGCCGACCATATATTGCATGCTGCCTCCTGTTCGCCGCGCTATCGCCGTCGGCGTGCTCCACGCCGGAATTCAACGCCGACCGGCACCGTCCGGCGCAATGGCCGAACTGGCACAACCTACAGGCAGGCGAAGGGAATGATGGGCCAAACAGGATGAAGACAAGCACTGGAGCCTACTGGTCGAGTCGTCAGTTCCGGCAGGGAGTCGATGCTGAACCGGCTGGCGTGATTTAGAATGGGCGGTATGGGAACATCGCTGGCAGGCAGGGTTGCATTGGTCGCTGGAGCGACGCGAGGAGCGGGACGCGGGATAGCCGTGCAACTAGGTGCGGCCGGAGCGACCGTCTACGTCACCGGGCGAACGAGCCGGTCCAGGCGATCGGAAATGAACCGGCCGGAGACCATCGAGGAGACCGCAGCTCTCGTCGATGAGGCCGGCGGGCGAGGGATCGCGGTCCAGGTCGACCATCTTGTACCCGAAGAAGTGCGCGCGCTCGTCACTCGCATTGAAGACGAACAGGGCGGCCTGCACGTTCTCGTGAACGATATCTGGGGCGCCACCACTATGGAGTGGAACAAATCCGTCTGGGAATCCTCTTTGGACATCGGATTGCGTACCCTGCGCAGGGCCGTGGACACGCACGCCATCACCAGCCATTTTGCGATACCGCTGCTCATCAAGACGCCAGGCGGCCTCGTCGTCGAGGTGACCGACGGAACCGATGAGTACAACAGGACCCACTATCGGGTCTCCTTCTTCTACGACCTGGCCAAGGCCTCAGTGAATCGAATGGCGTTCGCGCTGGCGCATGAGCTGAAAGCCTACGGCGGGACGGCCGTGTCACTCACGCCGGGCTGGCTGCGATCTGAAGCCATGCTCGAGGCCTATGGCGTCGCCGAAGCGAACTGGCGTGACGCGACAAAGCGCTCGCCCCACTTCGCCATTTCCGAGACCCCGGCGTTCGTCGGCCGGGCCGTAGCGGCGCTCGCGCAGGATACCAACGTATCGCGCTGGAACGGAAAGTCCCTGTCCAGCGGGCAATTGGCGAAAGTCTACGGGTTCACCGATCTCGACGGCAGCCAGCCCGATGCCTGGAGGTACGTCGCCGAAGTTCAGGACGCCGGCAAGCCCGCCGATGTGACCGGCTATCGCTGACACCCGCCGAGCGAACTTTCAGGTTGGGCACTTCGGCCGAAAAATCGTGCCAGACCGGCGTTTGTGCGCAAGATCAAGTTCGCGTTGAACGGTCGGCATTGCTTGCCGGCGTGCGCGACGATCGGGCGAGGTGGCTGGCCCAGCAGGAGTCGAACCCGCGACAACACCGTCATGAGTGCCGCGTGATGACCGGCTGCATCATGGGCCCGATCCGAGCCGCTGCGGGGCCAGGACGCTACTCGGGCAGGACCACGCCGGAGCCGCCCAGTTCGGCCGGAAAGTCCTTCAGCTTGGGCAGCCTGTCCTGCATCGGCAGCACCGTCTCGGCATAGTTCACATGGACGCCCGGCGCGAAGGCGACAGTCGGGATCGTCGCGGCATAGACGTCTATCAGGCCGAAGGTCGGGTGGCCGGCCATGAGATGGCCGCCGCATTTACTGCAGAACTGCCGGTCGGTTTTCTCCGTCTTCATGAACCGGCCGACAAACTCCGCCCCCTTCGTGACTTTCACCTTTTCGGGCTTCCACAAGGTGAAGGCGGTCACCGGCCCCGCCGACCAGGATCGGCAGGAACTGCAGTGGCAGTAGCCCATCGCTTCGGGCGCGCCCGTCACTTCGATCTCGACGGCGCCGCAGAAACAGGTTCCGGTATGTGTGTCGTTCATGTCGTTCCTCTGTGCTTGTCGCTCATATGGTCCCTCCTCGATTCGGCAGCCGCCGGAGGGCGCATTATCGTCCATCGCGGCCAGGTCCAGGTTCTGTCGTCGTTCGGACGACATTTCGCCGACGCTTCACTGCGTCATGATCGTCGATCTCCCTCCGGTTGCACGGGATCCCGATTCTCGATGCTGTGCAGCGCCGCCTCGAAGGCCGCGAGAACCGGAGCCTTTTGCGCCAGCGCCCAACCGACGAAGGTGCCGCCCTCGAGTGTGCTGAGCAGCAGTAGCGCCACCTGGTCAGGCGAGATGTCCGGGCGCAGCGAGCCGGCCGCCTTGCCCTCTTCGAGCACGCCACCCACCCAGTCGAGATGGATCTGGAAAAATTCCGGTACCTGCGGACGCATGCTCACCGGCAGGGCGGAGCGCTCCGCCGAAAGGGCGCCGCAGAGCGGCAACATGCCTTTCTCGAAGCCGTCGAGAAACAGGAGCGCGTAGGCTCTCAGCCGCTCGCCCGGGCCTGCGTGCTGTTGCCTGATCCGCGCGAGCGTCGCCACGAAGCGCTCGATGTATTCCCGGACCAGGACGACGATCAGCTCCTCCTTGGTCGGGAAGTAATAGTGCACGCTGGCTTTCGTGATCGCAGCGCGCTCGGCCAGATCGGCGTAACTGAAGGCCGAATAGCCGCGGGTACGGATGAGAAATTCAGCCTCCTGAAGAAGGAGGCTTCGGGTGTCGGGGCTCATGCGGTGAACTTACCTACTAGTTGGTAAGTTTGTCAACCGGGCGGATTTGCCCGCCTTGAGGGCGCTTCCAGCCGCCTCCACTCGTTCAATAGAGGCGCCCTACGGCCGCTCCAGTACGACGATTGGCGGACCCCGGCGACTTGGCTGGCGAAAAGGGTGGCTTGCCAGTCGAAGCCACGCAGGTTCCGCCTTCGCTGACGCTTCGGCGGACAGTCTTCGCTGCCCGAGCAGCGAAGACTGGTGGGCCCGGCAGGACTCGAACCTGCGACAACACCGTTATGAGCGGCGCGTTCTGACCACCTGAACTACGGGCCCCTTCCAGGAATCGGGGAACAGGCATCAGGGATCGGCGTTGCCTCCGCCCCAAATCTGATGCCTGATCCCTAAACTACGTATCGAGGAAGCTGCGCAGCTTGCGCGAGCGGCTCGGATGCTTGAGCTTCCTGAGCGCCTTGGCCTCGATCTGGCGTATGCGCTCGCGGGTGACCGAGAACTGCTGGCCGACCTCCTCGAGCGTATGGTCGGTGTTCATGCCGATGCCGAAGCGCATGCGCAGCACGCGTTCCTCGCGCGGCGTCAGGGTCTCCAGCACCCGTGTCGTGGTCTCGCGCAGATTGGACTGGATCGCCGCGTCGATCGGAATGACGGCGTTCTTGTCCTCGATGAAATCGCCCAGATGCGAATCTTCCTCGTCGCCGATCGGCGTCTCGAGGCTGATCGGCTCCTTGGCGATCTTCAGGACCTTGCGCACCTTCTCGAGCGGCATACCGAGCTTCTCGGCCAGTTCCTCGGGCTGCGGCTCGCGGCCGATCTCGTGCAGCATCTGGCGGCTGGTGCGGACCAGCTTGTTGATGGTCTCGATCATGTGCACCGGGATGCGGATGGTGCGCGCCTGGTCGGCGATCGAGCGCGTGATGGCCTGTCGGATCCACCAGGTGGCGTAGGTCGAGAATTTGTAGCCGCGGCGGTACTCGAACTTGTCGACCGCCTTCATCAGGCCGATGTTGCCTTCCTGGATGAGATCGAGGAACTGCAGGCCGCGGTTGGTGTATTTCTTGGCGATCGAGATGACGAGGCGGAGGTTGGCCTCGATCATCTCCTTCTTCGCGCGCATCATCTCGCGCTCGCCGTCCTGCACGGTCTTGACCATGCGGCGGTATTCGAAGATCGGCGCGCCGGCATGGTCGGAAATGACGCGGATTTCCTCGCGCATCTTCTCGACTTCGGCGCCCTTCTTCTTGGCGAAATCCTTCCAGCCCTTGCCCGGCAGCTTGCCGACCTTCTCGAGCCAGTTGGGATCAATCTCGTGGTTCAGGTAATGGTCGAGGAAGTCCTGGCGCGGGATGCGGAAGCCCTCGGCCATGCGCAGGAGCTTGCCCTCGATCATCATCAGGCGACGGTTGAGGTCGTAGAGCGCGAGCTTGAGCTGCTCGATGCGGTTGGCATTGATGTGGATCTGGCGGACCAGGTCGACGATCTTCTTGCGGTGCTTCTCGTAGCTCTTCTCGAATTCCGGGCTGGGCTTCTGGCCGCGGTTGAGGGTCGACAGGCGCCGGTTCTGCACCTTCGACATGTCGAGATAGACGCGCGCGATCTTGGTGAGGTTGCGCAGCACCTCGGGCTTGAGCTTCTCCTCGAGCGCCGACAGCGACAGCGCATTCTCCTCATCGTCCTCGGCGCCTTCGGCCGTGGCTTCGCCGGGCGCGGCAGCGGCGCCGTTGACCGGGGGGGCGGCCGGTCGCACGAGCTTGGGCATCGCCGGGCGCGGCATTGCCGGCGGCGGCGGGTTGGCTGCCATCGCGGCCTTGGCTTCGCCGGGGGCGCCGCCCTGGGTCGCCTCGAGGTCGATCACGTCGCGCAGCAGGATGCGGCCTTCGTTGATCGCGTCGCGCCAGGCCAGCAGCGCCGTGATCGTCATCGGGCTCTCGCAGATGCCGCCGATCATCTTGTCCTGGCCGGCCTCGATGCGCTTGGCGATCTCGATCTCGCCTTCGCGGCTCAGCAGCTCGACGCTGCCCATCTCGCGCAGATACATGCGGACGGGATCGTCGGTGCGGCCGAGTTCCTCGTCCTCGCCGGTCGCTTCGGCCGCGACCACGGCGGTCTTGGCCGGCTCGGCCGGGGTGGCGGCAGGCGTCTCTTCCTGCTCCTCGGCCTCGACCACGTTGACGCCGGCTTCCGACAGCATCGCCATCGTGTCCTCGATCTGCTCGGAGGACACTTCGTCGGGCGGCAGGGCGGCGTTCAGCTCGTCATAGGTGACATAGCCGCGCTCCTTGCCCTTCTGGACGAGCTTCTTGAGCTCGGCGCCGAGGGTGTCCAGGAGGGGGGCATCGGGGCCCTCTTCGCGGGCCTCGGTGGCTTCGGGCTGGGCTGCGGTCGCGGTTTTGGTCGCCATTACTGTTCCTTGGGTGCGACAAACGGGTCCGACGGCCGGTAGGCCGCGAATTTGGCTGCAAGAAGGGGGTGCGGAAGGGCGATCCCGCTAAAACTACCCTTCTACTATATGGGGGTTAAGTTCAAGCGCCGATAGGGTAGTCCCCCATATTCAGCTGCAAGCCTGCTATCCGGCGCCCGATTCGACACTTTCCCGTCGCATCCGGTCGAGAATGGCCTGCAGGCGCCGCAGATTCTCCTCACTCATATCCTCCGCCAGGGCCTCTTCCGCCCGCTTCAGCTCCTCCGGATCGGCGGTGAGCTGGCTCATGTGGCGGGCCGCCCGGCGCCATTGCCCGACCCGGCCGTCGCCATCCGGCGGGTCGTCCCGGAAGACCTCCCGGGCCTTGATCCGGGCGGCGGCAGCCAGGCTGCCGAGGCCGGTCCGCTGGAGATGCTCCTCGATCAGGCGGCCTTCAAGGGAGGTCTCGCCGGTAATTCCCTCAGCCATGGCGTCATCGGCGGCCGGATCGACGCCCAGGGGGATCATCGACAGGGCATCGAGCAGCCCGCTGCGCAGCCGGGCAAGGTCGGGGTTGGCGATTGGCAAGGCCGCCAGATCCTCGGCCAGGACATGGAGGAGGGCCGGCCGTTCGATCAGGGCGCCCAGGAGCGCCCGTTCCTGGCGCGCGCCGTCGGCTTCGGGGCTCGACTGGCGGGCGGCCGAACCGGCGGAAAAGGGGCTGGGGGCGGGATCTCCCGGCCGGCGGAATGGCCGCCGTTCGCCGGGCCGCCAGGCCGGCGCGTCCGGCCGGCGGATGCGGTTGAGCCGGTTGCGCATGTCGGTCCGGTAGTAGTCCCGGACCATCGGGTCGGCGATTTCGGCGACGCGCTGCTCGACCGCGCGCTGCAGGCTGGCGCGGCGCTCCGGCGTGTCGGCAACTTTGCCTTCGGTCTCCATCTCCCACACCACGTCGGACAGCGGGCGGGCGAGCTCGAGGACACGCCGAATGGCCTCGGCACCACGGCTGCGGATCACGCTGTCGGGGTCCTCGCCAGCGGGCAGGGCAAGAAAGCGGAGGCTCTTGCCGGCGCGCAACAGCGGCAGCGCGCGTTCGGCGGCGCGCGACGCCGCGCGGCGGCCGGCGTTGTCGCCGTCGAAACAAAGATAGGGCTCGTCGGCGAGTTTCCAGAGTTCGCCTAGCTGGCCTTCGGTGAGCGCCGTGCCGAGCGGTGCCACCGCGCCGGTGAAGCCCGCGCCGTGGAGCGCGATCACGTCCATGTAGCCTTCGGCCACGATTACCGGCTGGTCCTTGGTCACGGCCTGCCGCGCCCGGTCGAGGCAGTAGAGGTTGGCGCCCTTGTGGAACAGCGGTGTCTCGGGCGAGTTGAGATACTTCGGCTCGCCCGTGCCCATCACGCGGCCACCGAAGGCGATCATCCGGCCGCGCCGGTCGGCGATGGGGAACATCACGCGGCCGCGGAAGCGGTCGTAAGGATCGCGCTTGTCCTCGGGCTGGATGGCGAGGCCCGCCTCGACGATCTTGTCGAGCGGCACGTTCTCGCGCTTCAGCGCCGCGATCACGCCGTCGCGCGAGTCGGGGGCGAAACCCAGGCGGAAATCGTCGATCGTTTCGTCGCTGAGGCCGCGGCCACGGAGATAGTCGAGGCCGTGGCGTCCGACGGGGAGGCGCAACTGCTTCTGGAACCAGCGCGTCGCCAGTTCGACGACCTCCTGCAGAGTCGAGGCGCGTTCGGCGCGCTCGCGCTCCTGAGGAGTCGCGCGCGGCACTGGTAGGTTGACCTCGCGTGCGAGCTTTTCAACTGCCTCTGGGAAAGCGAGGCCCTCGGTTTTCATCACGAAATCGATGGCGCTGCCCTTCTCTTGGCAGCCAAAGCAGTAAAAGAATCCCTTTTTGTCGTTGACCGTGAAGGACGGCGTTTTCTCGTTGTGGAACGGGCAGAGGCCCGCGTACTCGCTGCCGGAGCGGCGCTTCAATGAGACTTTGCGGCCGACGACGTCAGACAGGCTGACGCGCGCGCGCAGTTCGTCGAGGAAGCCCGGTGGAAACGCCATCCCCTAAGATGGCCCTGCGAGCAGGGCCACGCCATGGGGATAGTGGGGAAGATCAGCCCGCCAACACCTTTTTCACCGCGGCGGACGCTTTGGCGAAATCCATCTGCCCGGCGTACTTGGCTTTGAGGGCGGCCATGACGCCGCCCATGTCCTTGACCGACGTGGCGCCGGCGGCGGCCACTGCTTCGCGCACGGCGGCTGCGACGGCGGCCTCGTCCATCTGCTGCGGCAGGAAGCGCTCGATGACGGCGATTTCGGCCTTTTCCTTGTCGGCCAGGTCGGCGCGGTTGCCCTTTTCGTAGAGCACGATCGATTCGTTCCGCTGTTTGATCATGCCCTGCATCATCGACAGGATCTTGTCCTCGGCGACGCCCTCGCGGCTGGCCTCGGTGCGGGCGGCGATGTCGACGTCCTTGAGCTTCGCCAGAATCAGGCGAATCGTGCCCAGCGCGGCCTGGTCACGGGCGCGCATGGCCTCTTTCATGGCGTCGTTCAATTTGTCACGCAGCATCGGTTTGATCCCAACAGGTCCGCCATTGGTCACCCAATGGCTAAGCGGCGGAAACTAATCGCCTCGGCCGCTGTTGGCAAAGCAAATAAGCTATTGAAATAGCTTGTGAATTAGCTGTCTTCCACGCCTTGACCCTCTGCGACCGCTTGGTTACAACCCGCGCGGTTCGCAGGTTGCCTCCCCGGGCGACGCCGGGCGGGCCGGAACGGACGCAAGCAATCATGACTTCAACCAAGACCGCCGGCGCGAAAGACGCCGCGCCGCGTTGGGCCACGGCCGCCCTAGTGCTGGCTGACGGCGCGGTGTTTTGGGGCAAGGGAATCGGGGCTGCGGGCCACGCCGTGGGCGAGGTCTGCTTCAACACCTCGATGACCGGCTACCAGGAAATCATCACCGATCCGTCCTACGCCGGGCAGATCATCACCTTCACGTTTCCGCACATCGGCAACGTCGGCACCAATCTCGAGGACATCGAGACCATCACGCCGTTCGCACGCGGCGTCGTCATGCGCGGCGAGATCACCGAGCCCGCCAACTGGCGCGCGGCCAAGCCGCTCGACGACTGGCTGAAGAGCCACAACCTGCCGGGCATCTGCGGCGTCGACACCCGCGCCATCACGCGGCACATCCGCGACAAGGGCCCGCCCAACGGCGTCGTGGTCCACGCGCCCGACGGCAAGTTCGATATCCCGAAGCTGCTCAAGGTCGCCCAGGAGTGGCCCGGCCTCGACGGCATGGATCTCGCCATCGAAGTCACGACCAAGCAGACCTATACATGGGACGAGACCGCGTGGGCGCTGGGCAAGGGCTACGGCAAGCTCACCAAGCCCAAGTATCACGTCGTGGCCGTCGACTACGGCGCCAAGCGCAACATCCTGCGCTGCCTGGCCGACGCCGGCTGCAAGGTGACGGTGGTGCCTGCGACCGCGACCGGCGAGGACATTCTACGCCACAAGCCCGATGGCGTGTTCCTGTCCAACGGTCCCGGCGATCCGGCGGCGACCGTGTCCTACACCGTGCCCGCGATCCAGGCCGTGCTCGACAAGAAGGTGCCGCTGTTCGGCATCTGCCTCGGCCATCAGCTTCTGGCGCTCACCATCGGCGGCAAGACGCGCAAGATGGAGCGCGGCCATCGTGGCGCCAACCAGCCGGTCAAGGATCTCACCACCGGCAAGGTCGAGATCACATCGCAGAACCACGGCTTCTGCGTCATTCCCGAATCGCTGCCGAAGAACGCCGAGGTGACGCACGTCTCGCTGTTCGACGGCATCAACGAAGGCATCCGCTGCACCGACAAGCCGGCCTTCTCGGTGCAGTACCATCCCGAGGCCTCGCCCGGCCCGACCGACAGCCACTATCTCTTCAAACGGTTCGTCGAGATGATCGACAAGAGCAAGGGCAAGTAGAGCAACCATGCCCAAGCGCACAGACATCAAGAGCATCCTCGTCATCGGCGCCGGTCCGATCGTGATCGGCCAGGCCTGCGAGTTCGATTATTCGGGCGTGCAGGCCTGCAAGGCGCTGAAGGACGAGGGCTATCGCGTCATTCTGGTGAATTCCAACCCGGCCACGATCATGACCGATCCGGGTCTGGCCGACGCCACCTACATCGAGCCGATCACGCCCGACTTCGTGGCGCGCATCATCGAGAAGGAACGGCCCGACGCGATTCTGCCGACCATGGGCGGCCAGACGGCGCTCAACACGGCGATGTCGCTGCATCGCGATGGCCGCCTGGAAAAGCTGAAGGTCGAACTGATCGGCGCCAATGCCGAGGCGATCGACAAGGCCGAGGACCGGCTGCTGTTCCGCGACGCCATGACGAAGATCGGCCTCGAATCGCCGAGGAGCGAGGTCGTGCACAACCGCGAGGAGGCGGCGCGCGCGCTCGACATCGTCGGCCTGCCGGCGATCATCCGCCCGTCGTTCACGCTGGGCGGGACCGGCGGCGGCATTGCCTACAACCGCGACGAATTCTTCGAGATCGTGCAGGGCGGCGTCGAAGCCTCGCCGGTCGGCGAAGTGCTGGTCGAGGAGTCCGTGCTCGGTTGGAAAGAGTACGAGATGGAGGTCGTGCGCGACCGCAACGACAACTGCATCATCATCTGCTCGATCGAGAACGTCGATCCGATGGGCATCCACACCGGCGACTCCGTCACCGTGGCGCCGGCGCTGACGCTCACTGACAAGGAATACCAGATCATGCGCGACGCCTCGATCGCGTGCCTGCGCGAGATCGGCGTCGATACCGGCGGCTCCAACGTGCAGTTCGCCGTCGATCCGGCGACCGGCCGCATGGTGGTGATCGAGATGAACCCGCGCGTCTCGCGCTCCTCGGCGCTGGCGTCGAAGGCCACGGGCTTCCCGATCGCCAAGGTCGCCGCGCGCCTGGCCGTCGGTTACACGCTCGACGAACTGCTGAACGACATTACCGGCTCGACGCCGGCCTCGTTCGAGCCGACCATCGACTACGTCGTCACCAAGATTCCACGTTTTGCCTTCGAGAAGTTCCCCGGCGCCGAACCCCTGCTCACGACGTCGATGAAGAGCGTGGGCGAGGCGATGTCGATCGGGCGCACTTTCCAGGAGTCGCTGCAAAAAGCACTGCGCTCGATGGAAACGGGCCTCACCGGCCTTAACGAGATGGAAATCAAGGGTGCGCCGGACAAGGCCGCCGTCGTGGGCGCGCTGTCGCGGCCGACGCCCGATCGCATCCTGGTGATCGCCCAGGCGTTCCGCCACGGCCTCACGGTCGAGGAGATCGCGCAGGCATCGAAGTACGAGCCGTGGTTCCTGCGTCAGATCGAGCAGCTCGTGCAGATCGAGGCCGAAGTGCGCGCCTCCGGCCTGCCGACCGACGCCAAGGAACTGCTCGACCTCAAGAAGAAGGGCTTCTCCGACGAGCGGCTCGCCGAGCTCACCGGCATGAAGGCCGCCGACGTGGTCAAGCGCCGGCACAGTCTCGGCGTGCGGCCCGTCTTCAAGCGCATCGATACCTGCGCCGCGGAGTTCGAGTCGCACACGCCCTATCTCTACTCCTGCTACGAAGGCGACGGCGTCAATCCGGCGGAGTGCGAAGCCCAGCCGACCGATCGCCGCAAGGTCATCATCCTGGGTGGCGGGCCGAACCGCATCGGCCAGGGCATCGAATTCGACTATTGCTGTGTCCACGCCGTCTACGCCCTGCGCGACGCCGGCTACGAGACCATCATGGTCAACTGCAACCCGGAAACGGTCTCGACCGACTACGACACCGCCGACCGCCTCTACTTCGAGCCGCTGACGGCCGAAGATGTCATCGAACTGGTCGAGGTCGAGCGCCGCAACGGCGAGTTGCTGGGCCTGATCGTGCAGTTCGGCGGCCAGACGCCGCTCAAGCTCGCCAAGCCGCTCGAGGCCGCGGGCATCCCCATTCTCGGTACTTCGCCCGATGCCATCGATCTGGCCGAGGACCGCGACCGCTTCCAGAAGCTGATCCATGAGCTGAAGCTTCGCCAGCCGGACAACGGCACGGCGACCTCGCAGGAGCAGGCGATCGCCGTTGCCGAAAGGATCGGCTATCCGGTCGTCATTCGCCCCTCCTACGTGCTGGGCGGCCGGGCGATGCAGATCGTCTACGACCGCGCCGGCCTGGAGCGCTATACGCGTGAGGCCGTGAAGGTTTCGGGCGATACGCCGGTGCTGATCGACTCCTACCTGCGCGACGCCATCGAGGTCGATGTCGATGCGCTGGCCGACAAGGACCAGAACGTCTTCGTGGCCGGCATCATGGAGCATATCGAGGAAGCGGGAATCCATTCCGGCGACTCGGCCTGCTCGCTGCCGCCGCATTCGCTGCCGCCCAAGATCCTGGCCGAGATCGAGCGCCAGACCGAGGCGATGGCCAAGGCGCTCAAGGTCGTGGGCCTCATGAATGTGCAGTATGCCGTCAAGGACGGCGACGTTTACGTGCTCGAGGTCAATCCGCGGGCCAGCCGCACCGTGCCGTTCGTCGCCAAGGCGACCGGTCAGCCGATCGCCAAGTACGCCGCCCGGCTCATGGCCGGCGAGTCGCTGAAGGCGCTGGCCATCAAGAAGGCGCGCGGCAAGCATGTTGCGGTCAAGGAAGCCGTCTTCCCGTTCGCCCGTTTCCCCGGCGTCGATATCATCCTCGGCCCCGAGATGCGCTCGACCGGCGAGGTGATGGGCCTCGACACCAATTTCGGCCGCGCCTTCGCCAAGTCGCAGCTCGGCGCCGGCAGCAAGGTTCCGCTCGAGGGCGTGGTCTTCGTGTCGGTCAAGGACCAGGACAAGGAAGCGATGGTCAAACCCGTCAAGCGCCTGGTCGAACTCGGCTTCACCGTGGTCGCCACCGGCGGCACCTCCGATTTCCTGCGCAAGCACGGCATCACGACCCAGCGGGTCAACAAGGTGCTCGAGGGCCGGCCGCACATTGTCGACCTGATGAAGGACGGCAAGGTCCAGCTCGTCTTCAACACCGTCGACGGCGCAAACGCGCTGACCGACAGCTTTACGCTCCGGCGTACCGCGTTGATGAACAAGATCGCCTATTACACGACGGTCGCGGGTGCCAAAGCGTCGGTCGAGGGAATCGCCGCCATGCGTGCCGGTGCTCTGGACGTGGCGCCGCTGCAATCCTACTTCAAAACGACCTTCTAGACGTCCGGCACCGGCGACCCCTGCCGGGCGATGCGACCGGACCTGCCCACCGCGGGCCTTCCGGTTGTGTCCGTTGGCCGTTGACGCCGCACGATTCATTGAGGACGATCCGGCAATGGACAGGATTCCCACGACGGCCGAAGGGCTGAAAAGCCTCGAGGACGAACTCAAGCACCTGAAGAGCGTTGAGCGGCCTTCGATCATCAAGGCGATCGCGGCTGCGCGCGAGCACGGCGATCTCTCGGAGAACGCCGAATATACCTCCGCGCGCGAACGCCAGAGCTTCATCGAAGGCCGGATTGCCGAGATCGAGAACATCATCTCGCGCGCCGAGGTGATCGATTTCAGCAAGCTTACGGGCAAGATCGTGAAGTTCGGCGCCACTGTCCGGCTGGCCGACGAGGACACCGACGAGAAGGTGAAGTACCAGATCGTCGGGCCCTATGAGGCCGACCTCAGCAAGGGCAGTATCTCGGTGACGTCGCCGATTGGCCGGGCGCTGATCGGCAAGACCGTCGGCGACACGGTCGAGGTCCAGACGCCGCGCGGCGCGCGCTCCTACGAGGTCGTGGGCGTCCAGTTTAAATAGGCAGGTTCAAGTAGACGCCATCATGGCGCGTGCGCGCCGGATGCCGGTCGACTTCATGATCGCATACTGGATCAGGAACAGGCCGACCTTGCTGCCGATCGCCCAGACCGACTTCACGGCGGCCCAGGTCGCGACGTCGAGGCTGAGCGCCAGCACGATGTTGAGCGCGGCGGAGAAGAACATCAGCCCCGCCCAGATATAGCCGAAGGTGATGCCGAGATCGGGCACGGTCGCCTGGGCGATCGGCGGCAGATAACGGTTCATCCAGCCCCGCTTCAGCATCACCAGGCCGACGACGATGTAGATGATGGTGGGCTTCAGCATGACGAAAAGCGGATCGTCGGTGACGAACGTCGCCGTGCCCGAGACGAGGATGATGAGCAGACTCAGCCACTGCAGGGCCTCGACGGGCTGCTTGTGGGCGAAGTGCCAGACGATCTGGCCGATCCCCAGCGCCATGCCGAGGGCCACTGCCAGGAAGAGGTTGTCCGTCAGCACATAGGCGGCGAGGAAGAGCAGCGTCGACGCCATGTCGAGCAGCAGGACCCGGGACGCCTGGAAGAGATCTTTCATGATCGGACCTCCTTGTCGCTTTTGTGACAACGCCGTGTATTTATAGGACCGTATCAATACACAACGTTCCCCGCAAGAGGGAATCCGGTCAGACGACAACTTTTATGTAGGTGTCCTTCATGACGATGAGGCCGCGGCGGAAGGTGTAGAGATCGCAGCCCAGCCATTCCTGGCGCTCGCCGCTCCTGAGTGTGGCGGTGCGGTGCCATTCCGTGACGGCGCGGTTGCCATGGATGAATTCGCTGGTGTGCTGCCACTTCACGTCACCGGCGTTGGCGAACAGGGGTTCGAAGTAGCCGCGGATGGCGGCCTTGCCCTTGAAGCTCTGGCCCCAGTAATGGGGGCCCTTGGCATTGCGGAACTCGCCGTCATCCGCGAACGAATGCACGATGCCATCGACGTCGCGGCGGGCGAAGGCGTCGGCGATCGCATGCAGTTGTTCGAGGGTGACGTCGGGGGCAGTCGTTCCGTCCATGGATATCCTCCTATTCGACGGGGATCGGCACGCCCGGCACTTGCTTGGCGGTGCGGAACACCATCATCGACTTCACGTGGCTGACGTTGGGAGCGGAGGTGAGCCGCGTCGTCAGGAATTTCTGATATTCGTCCCACGTCTCAGCCACGATCTTCAGCAGGAAGTCGGCTTCACCTGCCAGCATATGGCACTCGCGGACCTCGTCCCATTTGGCGATCAGCTCCTCGAAGGACTTGAGGTCGGCCTCGGCCTGGCTGTTTAACCCGACCAGGGCGAACACCGAGACGCTGTAGCCCAGGGCCTCGGGGCTGAGTTCGGCGTGATAGCCCTTGATGATGCCGGCACGTTCGAGGGTACGGACCCGACGCAGGCATGGGGGCGCAGAAATGCCCGCCCGCTCCGCCAGATCGACGTTGGTCATGCGACCGTTTGATTGCAGGTCGCTGAGAATGCGCCGATCGATTCGGTCGAGCTTTGCGCGAGCCATCTTGGATTTCCTCCGTTGGCCGCGCTCTATGCCAGAACCATGCCATCCACGCAATAAAGTTGCGAGAATTGGCGCGCGTCCTGTGAACAATTGCGCCATCAACTCTTTAGCCCGTGCATCGGTGGCGAGGTTTGCATATATGTATGAGATATGCGGAAGGCGGGATGCGGGACGCACATGGCAGCAACTCATCGCAGTAAAGTGCTCATTTTAGGGTCAGGGCCTGCAGGCTACACGGCGGCGATCTATGCCGCCCGCGCCAGCCTGAAGCCGATGCTCGTGCAGGGAATCCAGCCGGGCGGCCAGCTCACCATCACCACGGATGTCGAGAATTATCCGGGCTTCGCCGACGTTATCCAGGGTCCCTGGCTGATGGAGCAGATGCAGAAGCAGGCCGAGCATGTCGGCACGGAACTGTTCTTCGATACCATCGTCGAGGTCGACCTCAGCCGCCGGCCGTTCGTCTGCATCGGCGACTCCGGCGATCGCTACGAGACCGACGCCCTCATCATATCGACCGGGGCCACGGCGAAGTGGCTCGGATTGCCGACCGAAGAGACCTTCCGCGGCGGCGGCGTCTCGGCCTGCGCCACCTGCGACGGGTTTTTCTTCCGGGGCAAGGAAGTGGTCGTCGTCGGCGGCGGCAACACAGCCGTCGAGGAGGCACTCTATCTCACGCACCACGCGTCGAAGGTGACGCTGGTCCATCGCCGCGATTCGTTCCGCGCCGAAAAGATCCTGCAGGATCGTCTGTTCAAGAATCCCAAGGTCACCGTTCTGTGGGATCACGCGGTGCAGGAAATCCTGGGCGAGAAGACACCGGCGCCGCTGGTCAACGGCGTGCGCCTGCGCAACGTCAAGACCGGCGTCGAGCAGCAACTCCCCACCGACGGCGTGTTCGTCGCCATCGGCCACTCGCCCAACACCGATCTGTTCAAGGGCAAGCTCGCGATGGACGGCGAGGGCTATCTGATCACCAGGCCGGACTCGACGGCCACCGATATCGAGGGCGTGTACGCCGCCGGAGACGTGCAGGACAAGGTCTTCCGCCAGGCTGTCACGGCGGCCGGAACGGGCTGCATGGCAGCGCTTGAAGCGGAGAAGTGGCTGGCCAGCCAGGAGGCACGCCATGCGCAAGCCGCGGAGTAGGCGGTGACGCGGCAGGGTCGGCGTATGGCGCGCTGCGCCAAACGCCTTAGGGAGGCAATGTCATGGACTGGGACAAGCTGCGGATCTTCCAGGCCGTAGCCGACGCCGGCAGCTTCACGCATGCCGGCGAGACCTTGAAGCTCAGCCAATCGGCGATCTCGCGCCAGATCGGTGCGCTCGAGGAGCAGCTCGGCGTCATGCTGTTCCACCGTCATGCCCGCGGCCTGATCCTGACCGAGCAGGGCGAACTGCTCTACCGCACCGCGCGCGACATGGCGGCAAAGGTCAACACCGCCGAGGCGCTCCTGCGCGCCAACCAGGACAAGCCGGCGGGCCGGCTGAAGGTGACGGCGACGGTCGGCTTCGGTTCGACCTGGCTGACCGCCCAGATGCACGAATTCATTGCGATGTATCCTGACATCGACGTCAGTCTCGTGCTGTCGGACAACGAGCTCGACCTCGGGATGCGCGAGGCCGACGTGGCGATCCGCATGGTCATGCCGCGCCAGCCGGGCCTCGTGCAGCGTCATCTGCTGACCGTGCGCAGCCACGTCTACGCCTCGCACGGCTATATCCAGAAGTACGGAAAGCCCAAGACCGTCGAGGAACTCGACCAGCACCGCCTGATCATCTTCGGCGAGGATGCCCGGGCGCCCGTGCAGGACGTCAACTGGCTGCTGCATGAGGGCAATGTCGATCCTTCGCTGCGGATCGTCGTGCTGCGCGTCAACAACGTCTACGGCATCTTCCGGGCAGTCGAATCGGGCCTCGGCATCGCCTCGTTGCCCGATTACCTCGCCCGCGAGTCGACCAAGCTCGAGATGGTTCTGCCGGATCTCAATGTCCGCACAACGGATGTGTATTTCACCTACCCGGAAGAACTCCGGCACTCCAAGCGCATCGCCGTGTTCCGCGATTTTCTCCTGCGGAAAGTCGCAGAAACGCGATTCTAATGGCTCAGACCTGCAGGTTTGCATAGCCAATGAAAGGCATGCGCTGGCCGCATGCCAGCGTTCGCCACATCGCCTCTACCAATAAACTGGGCAAGGAATAGGCTGTCTTCAGGTCTTCGATACGAAAAGTTTGTTCTGATCGTCATCGAAACTCGGGATCCTTTTGATCCCACGTCTCCCAGACGTGAAGCCTCCCGGTTCAACTCGCCGGGCCCTTGGCCCGGCGTTTTTTTGTTCGCGAGGGGCAAGGGCGATAGGCGAAATGCCGCTGATTGGTGCAAACGAAGGGCTTCGACACCATTTGGTGTGGTAGTGGGCAGGCGCCCCCTATAGCTTCCAATCCGACCCGGCCGATGTTCACCGAAGTTCGCCAAGCCATCCTTCCTCTCGCTCTTCGGCGCATGAAGCGCCGCGACGATCTCGGCCGTGCAGATCTCCTGATCGAATCGCTGGCGCGCCATTGGCGTGGCTCTCAGCCATTTGAACTCTTGATCGTGGCGCCGCGCCGCGATGTGCAGGAATTGCGCAGCAGCCTGCCGCGCTTTCCGAATATCGACGTCTCGGTCCGGTCCGAGAGCGACTTCTTTCCCATCGGCAGCCGCTTCTACCTGATGACGGGATGGTACCGGCAGCAGATCGTAAAACTCCAGGTTCCGGCGATGCTGGGTTTCGGCGGTTATCTGACGCTGGATTCGGATGTCTGCTGCGTCGGCGACTTCGACGCCACGACCTTCATCAAGAACAGGGTCGCGATATCACGCTGGGAGCCGAAGGCGCATCACGACTGGTGGCAGCATGTCTCCAAGATCACCGGCGTGCCCTATGATCCCGAGACGCACGGCCTGTCGGTGACGCCGAACATTCTCCACGGCGATCTCGCTGCACAAACCATCCGGCACTTCCGCTTCGGGCCCATCGATGGCATCTCGATGCTTTGCTACTGGCTGGGCCGCAAGATCAGTACGGTTCCGTGGACGGAATACTCGCTCTACACCAGTGTCGCCGAACTCAAGGGCAACCTGTTCGATTATCACGCCCACTGGGATCCCTGTTACTACGCCGATGACCAACTCTTTTCGAGAAAGTCCTGCGTCTGGGCCGCCGAGGATTTCGAGCGAAAGGTGTTGTTGCCCAATGGCAAGGATCCCGGCGGCAAGTTCATCATCGTTCAGAGCCACGCCCGCATTCCCATAGAGCGCGTGCGCGACTACTGCCTGAGCTTCGCGGACTGACGCTCAGACTTTGCCGTTGTGCTCGCCGATTTTCGGTGCCTTCTCCGCGGCTCCGGCGCGTTCTCCGTCGATGCTGAGTGGCAGGCCATGGAACAGGGCGTTCGAGCCGGCATAGGGCTGGCTGAACATGGCAAGTGCCGCCACCTGCGCGAGTTCCATCACCTGTGGTACCGCGTTCAGCGGCCCGTTGGGCACGCCCAGCACATCCAGCTTGGCCGACCAGTAGGCCCGGCTTTCCTTCTTCATGATTTCGGAGATCATGCCCAACAGCATCTCGCGCCGCTCGGCGCGCTGGACGTTGGTCTTGAAGCGTTCCTCGTCGGGCCATTCTGGATGCCCGAGCGCCTCGGCGAACTTGCGCCAGAGCCGATCGTTGCCGGGACAGATCATCAGCGGCCCGTCGCTGCATTCGAACGCCTGGTAAGGTGTGAGCGAGGGGTGGCCCGTGCCCTGCCGTGGCGGCATCTTGCCCGTCACCGACCAGCCGGCGACGTGGTTCGAAGTCCACATCAGGCCGCTCTCGAACAGTGACGTGTTCACCAGGCTGCCCTGGCCGGTCGCCGTGCGCTTGGCCAGTGCGGCCAACACGCCGATCGCCGTCCACATGCCGGTCGATAGGTCGATGATCGAGACGCCGATGCGTGCCTCTGGCCCCGACGGATCGCCATTCAGCGAAATGAGGCCGGCGACCGCCTGGATGATCGGCTCATAGCCCGGCCGGTCCTTCCAGGGGCCAAGATGGCCAAAGGCGCCAAGGTCGGCATAGATCAGTCGCGGGAAGCGTTTGGTGAGCGTGACGCCATCGAAGCCGAACTTGGCCGGCACGTCGGCCCGCAGGTTATGCACAAAGATGTCGGCTGTCCCGATGCGCTCGATCAAGGCCTCGCGCTGCTTGGCGTCGCCGAGATCGCAGGTGATCGATTTCTTGCCGCGGTTGAGGGCAATGAATCCCGTCGCGTCGCCTTCGATGAACGGAGGCCCCCATTTGCGGGCGTCGTCGCCCTCGGGGCGCTCGATTTTGATCACCTCGGCACCGAGGAAGGCCAGGATCTGGCCGCAGTAGGGGCCAGCGAGGTTCTGGCCGAACTCGACGACCTTGATGCCGGCGAGAGGTCCTGCACTCATCGCAGGTTGCTGCCCAGGATCTCGCGCGCGATCACCATGCGCTGCACTTCGCTCGGGCCCTCGCCGACGCGCCGGATGCGCATCTCGCGATACCAGCGCTCCAGCGGCAGGTCCTTGGTCATGCCCATGCCGCCATGGATCTGCATCGAGCGGTCGACCACTCGGCCGCCACCCTCAGAGGCCGTGAGCTTGGCGATGGAGGCTTCGATGCGGAACGGCAGGCCGCGGCGCGCCTTTTCGGCGGCTTCCAGGGTGAAGTGCTTGGCGGTGCGGATGTCGATCTCGTTGTCGACCAGCATCCATTGGACGGCCTGGCGGTTGGCCAGCTTCTCGCCGAAAGTCGAGCGCATCTTGGCCCATTCGATCGCCATCTCGTGGGCGGCGATGGCGACGCCGATGCAGCCGGCGGCATAGGGAATGCGCTGGCGCGTGAGGCGATCGTTGGCGACGGCGAAGCCCTTGTTGACCTCGCCCAGCACCTGGTGATCCGACACCCAGCAATCCTTGAACTCGAGCTCGGTCGCGTAGTGCGAGGAGCGCAGTGTGTGCACGACGCGGCGCACATGGAAACCGGGCGTGTCGGAATCGATGAGGAAGCAGGTGATGCCGGCCCGGCCCTTGGCGACGTCGGTGCGGGCAAAGACGATGCCGTATTGCGCCCGGTCGGCATTGGAGATGAAGATCTTGGCGCCGTTCAGCACCCAGCCGTTGTCCTTGCGTTCGGCCTTTGTCTGGATGGCGCGCGCCGGATCGCTGCCGCCGGACGGTTCGGTGAGGCCGAAGAAGGCCTTCTTCTCGCCGCGGAGCGTCGGATAGAGGTAGCGCTCCTTCTGGTCCTCATTGGCCTCGAAGATCTGCGCCAGGCCCGCGCCGCCGAAGGTGCCGTAGCAGGGGACGTAAAGCCCGGCCCGGTGTTGCGCCATCTCGATGGCCAGCAGCACGCGCGTTACGATATCGATGTCGGGGCCGCCATATTCCTTGGGGATGTCGATGCCGAACAGGCCCATCGCCTTGGTCTTCTCGACCAGGCGGGCGTGATCGGCCGGTTCCAGCTCCGCCGCGTCGGGGTCGAGCTTGGCCTCGAGCGGGATGATCTCTTCCCGCACAAAGCGGCGGACCTGGTCGATCAGCAGCTGCTGCTCTTCGCTGGGCTCGAAATCCATGGGGGCCTCGTCAGGCAGGGCTCAGCCGGCCGAGATTCGGCGGCGGGTTCTTTGCATTGTCGGGCGGCAGGCTGCCGTGATCGGCCTTGTGCACCATCAGGAGCTCGAACCAGCGCGAACGGTACTGCTGATTCACCTCGACGCGGAACTGATGGCCGGGGCTGCGCTCGCCCGCTTCGCGTTGCAGCTCGGTGCGCAACCCGAAGGCGGAGCGCCCGCCGGCGTGGCCGATGAACAGGACGGTGCCCTTGGCATCGGCTACCTGGTAGACGCCGAGCTGGCCCGGCAGGCGCGTGGCCTCCTCGGTCGAAAGCGGCCGCCACGGCTTGTCGAGGCGCAGCCGGATCGACATGGGCGGTTCCCTCTTACTTTCCGCTGAACTTCGCGGTGCGTTTTTCAAGGCGGGCCTTCATGCCCTCCTGCGCGTCCTTGCTCTGCATTGCCGCCCGCACGGCCGCGTCCACATCGTCGTGCGGGATGGCGTCGCGGAATTCGAGCTGGCGCACCGTCAGCGCCTTCATGGCCTTGAGCGAGAGCGGCGCATTGGCGGCCAGGCGGTCGATCACCTTCGTGGCCTCGGCCTCGAGCTGGTCGGCCGGCACGCAGCGCGCGATCAGGCCCAGCGCAAAGAGCTTGGTCGAAGGCAGGGGATCTCCCAGCAGCAGCATCTCGCGCGTCGTCACCGGGCCCAGCACTTCCATCAGCTTCTTGGCCAGGAACCAGTTGGGCGCGAGCCCGACCTGGGCCAGCGACATGCCGAAGCGCGCCTTCTGGCTCGCCACCACCAGGTCGCAATGCAGCGCCAGCTCGTTGCCCCCGGCGATGGCGTCGCCATGGACCACGGCCACGACCGGCAGCGGGCAGAGCTCGATGGCGCGCAGCATGATTTCGATGCCGCTCGCCTTGCCGTCGCCGGCGCTCTTGCTGCGCTCGGCCATGTCGAGGCCGGCGCAGAACACGTCGCCCTTGCCACGGATCACCAGCACGCGGTCTTCAGCCGCGACCGGCGCCTGCAACGCCTCGATCATGTTGGCCATCAGCTCGCTGTCGAGCGCGTTCCTCTTCTCCGGCCGGTTCATCCAGACGGTTCTGACCGGCCCGTTCTTCTCGATGATGACTTTGTTCATGGCCCGCTCACTCCGGCTCGATGCCGGCGGCTTTGATCGCCTCGGTCCACCATTTGGTCTGGGCCTTCACATAGGCGGCGAAATCGTCGGGGCCGAGTGGAGACACTTCCATGCGGCCCTGGGTCATGGCCTTGCCAGTTGCCGGGTCCTTCAAGGCCTCGGCGATGGCTTCATAGAGCTTCAGTTGGATGGGCTTAGGCGTCGCCGACGGCGCGAACACCGCCAGCCAGTAGACCAGCGAGTAGCCCGGCACGAACTCGGCGATTGCCGGCAGGTCGGGCGCGACGCTGGTGCGCTTGGGACCGGTCGTGCCGAGCCCGCGCACTCTGCCGGCGTCCATCTGGGTCATGGCCTGCGGCAGGTCGGGGAACATGACCTGGACCTGGCCGGAGACCACGTCGCCCAGCGCCTGGGGACTCGCCTTGTAGGGCACGCGCTCGATCTTGATGCCGGCCATCGAGTTGAACATTTCGCCAGACAGGCGCTGCGAGGCGCTGGCTTCGGCGTAGTTGAGCTTGCCGGGATTCTGGCGGGCGTAGGCGATCAACTCGGAGATCGTCTTGATCGGCAGCGCAGGATTGACCACCAGGGCGTTGACGCCGGTGATGCAGCGCGCGATTGGCGCGAAATCCTTTTCGGGATCGTAGGAGAGCTTCTTGAACAGCGCGCCGTTGGCGGCGTTGGTCGTGTTGGTGCCCATTAGCAGCGTGTAGCCGTCGGCCGGTGCGGTTGCCACCGCCGAGGCGCCAAGCTGGCCCGAGGCGCCGGGTTTGTCGTCAATGACGAACGGCTGCTTCAGGATGTCCTGCAGCTTGGCCCCGAGCGCGCGCGCGGCGATGTCGGTGGCGCTGCCGGCCGCGAAGGGCACGACGATCTTGATCGGCTTGTTCGGGAAAGCCTGCGCGAAGGTCGTCTTCGAGAGCGGCAATCCCGCAGTCGTTGCAGCAATTGCGCCCGCCAGCGTTGAACGACGATTGATCTTCACGAAAGTCCTCCCTTGGCCTCACCGGCCGGTGCCCGTTGTAGCGGGCCGGCGCGGCGAGGCAAAGGCGGGAGGTCACATGAACAGCTTTTCCGCTTTGCGGTCGGTGTAGAGGCCTGACACGAAGTCGGCATAACCGTTGTAGAGCAGCGTCGGGATGCGATCCTCGCTGCCCAGCGGCTTTTCGGTCGCCTGGCTCCAGCGCGGATGGGGCACGTCGGGATTCACATTGGCCCAGAAGCCGTATTCGCTGGACTGCAGCTTTTCCCAGAACGACACCGGCTTCTTGTCGGTAAAATCGATGCTGACGATCGACTTCACGTTCTTGAAGCCATACTTCCAGGGCGCCACGAGGCGCAGCGGCGCGCCGTTCTGCTTGTGTATCGGCTTGCCGTAGAGGCCGGTGGCGATAAAGGCGAGGTCGTTCATCGCCTCGTCCATCGCCAGACCCTCGGTATAGGGCCAGGGATAGAGAAGGTCGCGCTGCTCGCGCATCACCGACGGCCTGGACAAGGTCTTCATGACGATGAACTTGGCACTGCCCTGGGGCTTGCAGAACTCGACCAGCGAGCGGACCGGAAAGCCGCTCCACGGCACGATCATCGACCAGGCTTCGACGCAGCGATGACGGTAGACGCGCTCCTCGAGCTGCATCTTCGCGAGCAGATCGTCGATTCCGATCTCGAACGGCTTCTCGACCATGCCGCCGACCTTGATCGTCCAGGGTCGGACCTCGAGCTTCTGCGCCTCGCGCCAGATGCTCTTGTCGGTGCCGAACTCGTAGAAATTGTTGTAGGTGGTGGCCAGCCGTTCGGTCGTGACGGGCGTGGGCGTGCCGTATTTGTCGTTGCGTCTGGCCGGATAGAGGCCGGCCGACGGATCGGCGGATTTGTCCTGCGCGAACGATGTCGCGGGCAACGCCAGGGAGGCCGCACCCAGGCCCATGGCGCCGATCAGCGTCCGTCGCTGAAGATAATGGCCTTCCGGTGTCGCCAGACGTTCGGGCAATTCCCAGCCGCGCGTGCGTTTGATCAGCATTCGCCCAACTCCTGTTACGCCCCTTGTCGCGTCTCGCTTGTCATCGCGCGTCGGAGCGGCCGTCGCAAATCAACCCTGCTCACCGGACCGTGACGTGTCCGCCGCCCATGGCGTCGGCGAGGTCGCGGCGCCGACCCATGACCACCAGGATCTCGGCCACCAGGAACATCGGGCCGATGAAGCCCTGGAAGATGTTGTCGAGGAGCGCCGGACGCTTGCCCTCGTAGTGATGGCCGAGAAATTGCAGCGCCCAGCCGCCGACGAAAAGAACGGTGAACGCTACCCAGACTGCAGAAGGCGATCCCAGCGCGGAGGCCAGGATCACGGCGGCATACCAGGCCGGCGCGATCACCAGGCCCATGAGGATGCCGATGCCGAGGTCGAGCGCCATCCAGGCAAGGACCGCAACGATCGCCACGGCAAGAGACACGGTCCAGTCGCGCCCGCCGGCCTCGAAACGCGCGAGCGACAGGATCAGCAGCAGCGAGAAGACGATGAGGGGAATCCCGACGAAGTGCGTGGCCTTGTTGCGCCAGTCGCGGTGGACCGAGGCGTAGCCGGCGAGTTGACGGCGGAACAGGTCGTTGGCCATCGGGGTGCCTCCAATGTTGCCGGAGCTGCCTTAGTTGCTCGTGCCGGTCACATCCAGGATGGTGGGCCACATCACGTCGCGCCAGGCATTGTTGCCGGCCGTCGACATGGTGACCTGCCGGTTCTGCACCAGGAAGAAGCGCGGAACCTCGAAGCCTTCCTGGACGCCGACCTGGCTCATCAGGAACGTGTCGAGGAGCCAGCGCAGGTCGGCGGGCCATGTCTGCTGCTTGGAGAGGAGTGCGGACGTCGGGGCATTGACGACCCGGTAGTCGAGCTTCTTGTAGGCCGCGGAGGCGAGGAACAGCGGCTCCCACTGGGTGCGCCAGACTTTGCAGGCGGGCGACGCGTCGTCGCTTGCCAGCACCAGCAGCGGCCGGCCGGCCTGCGCGTCGGCGATGCCCGCGAACCCTGTCGCTGCCGACACCGAGGCGCCGATCGTGAATGATCGCCTGTTCAACATCCGGATATGCCCCCGTGAAACGCTTCCACGGGGGCAATATGAAGCAACTCGGCGGCGCCGGGAACTACTCCCCGGGACCTAGGCTTTCGTACCGGTCACTTCCTGGATCATGGGCCACATCTTGTCTTTCCAGCCGGCGTTGCCGGTCACGGTCAGCACGACCTTGCCGTCCTGGAAGAGGATGAAGCGCGGCGTCGCCGCGGGGCGAGACTTGCCTTCGTCGGTGTCCAGGAAGGCCGTGCGGATCGGCCGCGCGGCGGCCGGCCAACTGTCTTCTTTCGGCACCAGCTCGGCGTTCGCCGGATAGACCACTTGATAGACGAGTTTCTTGAAGGCGTCGGACTTGAGGAAATCAGGCTCGGACTGGGCACGCCAGATCTTGCAGCCGCCTCAAAGCTCGTGGCCGACGAACACCAGCGTCGGGCGCCCAGCCTGGGCGTCCGCGACGCGGGCCAGTGACGGAGCGGCGGCCATCACGAGGCCCCCCACCATCAGAGACCGTCTGTTGAACATTGCGATATTCTCCTCGTGGGAAAGTCCACGAGGAGAGTTTGAGCGAAAGCCGACGCATGGAGAAGGCGCTCGCGGCCGTTCTCACCGCCTTGTGACCGGAAGCCTGATCACGCCGCCTGGCGCTTCTTGGTTTCCTCGACGATGCGCTCGGCGGTGCGCCCGGACAGCTCCTGCAGATGGTCGAACTCGGTGCGGAAGGTGCCGACACCCTGGGTTACCGAGCGTATCTCGACGATCATGTCGGCGATCTCGGCTTCCGGCATCAGCGCCGAGACTTCGTCCCAGCCGTTCCAGCCGTCGCGGGTGTCGTAGCCCAGCAGCTGGCCGCGGCGGCCGGAGATCAGCCGCTGCAGGCGGGGCGTCGATTCGCTCGGCCCCGCGACCGTCACCTTCAGGATCGGCTCCAGCAGCACCGGCCGGCATTTCGGCATGGCTTCGCTCATGGCGATGCGCGCTGCCATCTTGAACGACATTTCGGAACTGTCGACCGCGTGGAATTGGCCGTCGAGCAGTTTTACCTCGATGTCGACGACCGGCTGGCCGAGCGGGCCCTCCTTCAGGCAGTCGATCAGGCCTTCCTCGACCGCAGGGATGAAGTTGCGCGGCACGACGCCACCCACGATCTTGTCGACGAAGCGGAACCCCGAGCCTCGCGGCAGCGGCCGGATCTCGACCTTGATGTCGGCAAACTGGCCGTGGCCGCCGGTCTGGCGCTTGTAGCGGGCATGTTGCTGGGTGCCGGCCTGGATGGTCTCGCGGTAGGCCACGCGCGGCGTCGTGGTCTCGACGGCGACGTTGTAGCGGCCGGCCAGCTTGTCGACTGCCACCTTGAGATGCATCTCGCCCTGGCCCTTCAGCAGCAGCTCGTGGGTTTCGGCGCGCGCCTCGAAGGCCAGCGAGGGATCTTCCTCGACGATCTTGTGGAGCGCGCCCGAGAGCTTGACCTCGTCGTTGCGGTTCTTGGCGGCCAGCGACAGGACGAACACCGGAGATGCCGGGGCCGGAAAGTCGGCCGACGGGGCGATCCCCGCCGCGCTCAGCGTCTGGCCCGCCGACAGCGCCTCCACCTTGGCCAGCGCCACGAGTTCGCCGCTGCGGGCTTCGGAGATCTTGTCGAGCCGCTGGCCGAACGGCCGCAGCATCGCGCCGATCCGGTGGCCGCCCAGCGCCTGGCCTTCGGTGAGCGTTCCCGACCAGACCCGGCACAGCGAGAGCTTCCCGGCGTGCGACTGGTGCAGGACCTTGAAGCATTCCGTCACCGCCGAGCCGTTGGTCGTGAGGGATCGGCGCTTGGCGGTTTCAGCCGCGAACGGCGTGTCGTGGCGCAGCGCCTTCAGCAGGCGGCGGACGCCGTTCTCGCGATCGCCGGCGCCCAGCAGAACGGGCACGATCTTGTCGGCGCCGAACTCGTCGTGGAGGTCGCGGTAGATCAGCGACTTTTCCGGGGCGATATCCTCGATGAGCTGCTCCAGCAGCGTGTCGTCGAACTCGGAGAGGGTTTCCAGCATCTCGCGCCGGGCCTCGGCCTCGCGCGGCAGGATCTCGGCCGGCATCTCGATCAGGTCGGAGGCGCCGCTCGACTTGTAGCGATAGGCGCGCTCGCTCACGAGGTCGACGTAGCCGATCGTCTCCTCGCCGCCATCGGCGGTCGGGCGTCGGATGGGAACCTGGCGCAGCACCAGCTTGCGGGTCGACACGGTCTGCAGGGCCGCCAGCATGTCGCGCACGCGGGCTTCCGCCGAATCGATCTTGTTGACGAAGATGATGTGCGGGATGTGGCGGTCTTCGATGCATTTCAGCAGCGGCGCCAGGGCCACGACGCGCTCGGGCGAGGGCTCGCACACCACGACCGCCACGTCGCACACCGCCAGGGCCGCGAAGGCATCGTGCTGGAACTCGATCGAACCGGGGACGTCGAGGAAAGTCCATTGATCGCCGAGATAGTCGACCGAGGCGACGTTGATCTCGGTGCCCATGCCGCGCTTGCGCGACTCGGCGGCGGCATCGCCGATGGAGGTGCCCGCGCGCGTCGAACCGCGCCGGCCGATGGCCCCCGTGGCGTAGAGAATGCTTTCGAGCAGGCTGGTCTTGCCCGACAGGTACGGCCCGCACAGCGCCACCACGCGATGCGCGCCGCTGCCTGG